>VSNG01000033.1 GCA_009774175.1 Lachnospiraceae bacterium
ATATAATATATAATGAAAGAACGTAAATTGTAGTTTTATAGATGACGGAAGATGGTAAAGCGGATGGCTGTTAAAAGTTTAAAAGATCCTATATATGGTTACATTGAAATTGAAGAGTCAATTATGCATAATGTAGTTGATACGCCCGCATTTCAACGTTTGCGCAATATTGTGCAGACCAGCTACGCGCCTCTTTATTCTGCAGCGGTTCATAATCGTTTTATTCATTCGCTGGGAGTATACCATTTAGGAGAAATTGCATATCGAGCAGTTTGTAAATCTATTCGGAATAATCAGGAAATTGAAAATTTAAAAGATTTAGAAAGATATGGAGAGTTATTTCGGTTGGCATGTCTTCTTCATGATGTAGGACATGCACCGTTTTCTCATACAGGAGAGGAATACTATTTAAATTTACAGGAAAAAGACAGTAAACGGTATGATGAGCTGCATAATATGCTTATAGAAGCAGTAGGGAATGCGCAATTTAAAGCTGATGTTAAGAGTATAAAACTGGGATTTGAATCGGCAAAACCTCATGAGATAATGAGCGCTATTGTAGCGTTAAGGCAATTTCCCGCGTTGTTTGGAAATAGCAGGGAACGGTCCTTTTTTGCCAGATGTATTACTGGCTACACCTATACGAATCTGACAAAAAATCAGGACATATGGAATTGTCTGATACGGCTTTTGAATGCTGATGTAATAGATGTAGATAAACTGGATTATCTGATCAGAGATGCATATATAACGGGATTTGATACGGTGCAGATTGACTATATCAGACTGCTGGGAGCTATCTGCTTATGGAGAGACGAGGAGGAGGGGATCTGGAAATTAGTTTTTCATAAATCGGCTCTTAGTGTAATTCAGAATGTGGTGTTTGCTCATGATGCGGAGAGACATTGGATACAGAATCATCCTGTGGTGCAGTATGAAGGTTATATATTGAATCATGCAATTGAACAAGTGAATCGTCGGTTTTCAAAGGCTGATCATAGGTTGTTTTCATATGAGACGTTGACGGAAGAAGGAAATCAACTGGATGAAAATATCCACATTTCTTTACTGGCGGACGACGATTTGGTTTATTTAATGAAAAATGTATGCTCGGATGAGACCACAAAGGAGTATTTTAACAGACAAAATCGAAGACATCCGATATGGAAGTCAGAGGCTGAATATAAAAGCCTGTTTTATTGCAGAGCGGGAGCGGATAGTGATATCACTAATTTTATAGAGAAAGAAATTGACGATTTATCGAAATATGTTATTAATATAACCGGGAAAGATACCATTGACGAATCTACAATAGAAGCTTTAAAGAAACAGATTGAAGAATTAAACAGTAAGTTAAAAGGAGGTAGAAAAAAACAAAAAGAAGAAGTTGCGAAATTATTAAAAGAAGCCAAAAAACATTTAAGTGTTCTTGAATGTATGTATGACATAACGGTAAAAAGCGGAGTTGTATTTGACTTGTTGATCCTGAGAGCAAGCCAGTTTAATAGCGGCTTTGTGAAAAAGGAGTTTGCTCAGCTGCCGATTTTGTTTCCGGACAGGAACCGTACAAATAATTTTGGAAAGATTGTTAATAGCATAAATGCGGAAAAAACAGAAAAAAATGATTTCTTTTATATATTTTACAGAAGGGAATCATGTGGAGAACAGAAAAAATCTATTGACGCAGAGGCGCTTGTTCAGGGGCTGGCAGATATAGCAAACAATAAAGGAAAATAAAGTTTAGTCAGATTTACTATGTACAAGGCAATGAATTTGGATATAATATAACTAAACCCTACTGAACTTTTTTATTATCGAGGTGGCGTATGAGTATTAAAATTGGAATAGCAGATTTGGTTGCAAATGCGTTGATTGAGTTGGTTGATAATGATGAGAAAAATCGAGAAGTGACATATGAACAATTGAATGAGTATGGCGCTCTTGTTATTGAGACGCTGAATGCACAGAAAGAAGAAGCGGTATTGATTATTTCCAAGGAGAGAACCAAAGCATTTCTTAATGACTATTCTGATTTTTTTGAAGTCAGGATCAATGCAAAAAAGGAAAAATGTATTGCTTTGAGGGAAGGAAAGACGACAGATGAACTTAGAGAGTTGTTTAGAGGGTATTTGTCGCTTGATATGTTGTTGGCATTTATCAGCGAATATACGATACAGGCTTTAGGAATATAGCCGTTTAGGATGATGAGACCTGATTTTCAGAGCGCCTCCAATTGTCAGCCGGGGAAATGACAGTTGGGGGCTTTTTTATAAGCGTTTGAGAATCGTTTGCCGATATGCTATAATCTTTATATCTGCAGTCAAAATGGAAAGATATCTTTTGGAGGACCCCAATGGACTTTGAATTAACAGCATCCATGATGTGCGCCAATTACGGAAATCTGGAGAAGGAAGTGCGGGATTTGGAGGAGGGCGGCATTGACTCCTTCCATATAGACATTATGGACGGCCGGTATGTGCCGAATTTCGCCATGTCCTTAAATGATATGAAGTATATTGCTTCGGCGACGAATAAGCCGCTGGACGTGCATCTCATGATAGAACATCCCAATAATAATATTCACATTTTTCTGGAAAATCTGCGAAAGGGAGATACCGTTTACATCCACCCCGAGGCGGAATATCATCCCTCTACGACCTTGCAGAAAATCATCAATGCGGGAATGACGCCGGGAATCGCCATCAATCCGGGCACCAGTATCGAGACGGTAATGGAGATGCTTGTGATCGTAAAAAAGGTGTTGGTGATGGCGGTGAATCCGGGGAATGCCGGTCAAATGTATATGCCTTATGTTAGTAAGAAGATCACCCGTCTTCTGGCACTAAAGGATGATACTAATTTTGAAATTTACTGGGACGGCGCCTGCGGAGCGGACAAGATCAAAACCTATGCGCCCAGAGGCGTGAAGGGCTTCGTACTTGGGACGACGCTGCTTTTTGGCAAGGAAGAGCCCTATGGGGAGACGCTGAAAAATATTCGGGAACTGCGCTTTTAATCGGGCGGGTATTGATATGCCGGGTATTGTAAGACGGGGTCTGCGAAAGGGGATGCGGATATGGTGACAGCGCTGGTTTTATCCGGGGGAACCGGAACCAGAATGGGTGTGGAGACGCCGAAACAGTACATAGAGGTAGAGAAAAGACCGATTATCGCCTATTGTCTGAAAACTCTTTTTTCCCATGACGGGATTGACGCAGTGCAGATTGTGGCGGATGAAATGTGGCGGGACACGATTTTATCTTCTATGGAACAGATACGGGATGATGGGCGTGAGGCGGCGATTTCGAAAAAGACGATTTCGGAGAAGACAGCGGGCGCAATCAGTAAATTTAAAGGCTTTTCCCGGCCGGGCAGGAACAGGCAGACGTCTATTCTGCACGGTCTGGAAGATATCAGAGAATATGCCGGGGATGCGGATTATGTGCTGATCCATGACGCGGCAAGGCCTCTGCTTTCGGGGGAGCTGATTACGGACTGCCTGCAGGCGGCGGCAGGGCACGACGGCGTACTGCCGGCGTTACCCATGAAGGATACGGTATATTTCAGCGAGAACGGGAAAAAGATTGCCTCTCTTCTGGATCGTGGCAGGATTTTTGCGGGGCAGGCGCCGGAGCTTTTTTTGCTGGGAAAGTACTATGAGGCCAACCGGGCGCTTTTACCCAAACGGATTTTACAGATAAACGGCTCTACGGAGCCGGCGGTCATGGCGGGAATGGATATTGTCATGATACCGGGGGACGAGGGGAATTTTAAAATTACCACAAAGGCGGATCTGATACGCTTTCAGGAGCGTGTGGGGACAGCCTGAATCAACAGGCGGTTTGGTTTACCGAAAGGGTTTTAACTCAATCGGGAATTTGTGATGCTGCGGAATGGAGAAAAAATGAAAGCTTGGGTTTTACATGGCGTTAATGATCTTCGATTTGAAGACGTAAAGGTTCCTGATATCGGAGTCGATGAAATTCTGCTTTCCGTGAAGGCGGCGGGGATCTGCGGCTCCGATATTCCGCGGATTTTTTATACGGGAACCTATTCTTATCCGCTGATACCGGGGCATGAATTTGCGGGACAGGTGGCGGAAATTGGGAGCGGTGTGGATAAAAAATGGCAGGGACAGCGGGTTGGCGTATTTCCGCTGATACCCTGCCATGTCTGTCCGCCCTGTCGGGCGGGAGCATACGAAATGTGCAGGAAGTACAGTTATCTTGGCTCCCGCAGGGACGGCGGTTTTGCCGAGTATGTAGCGGTGCCTGAAAAGAACCTGATTGCGCTGCCGGAGGGCGTGAGCTTTGAGGAGGCGGCCATGCTGGAGCCCATGTCGGTGGCGGTTCACGCCATGAGAAAAATCAGGCCTGTTTTGGGGGAGCGCATTGCAATCTGCGGTCTGGGGACGATCGGCCTGTTTTTACTTATGTTTCTTCTGGAAGCCGGGCATAAAAACATTTATGCCATAGGCAACAAGGAATTTCAGCGGCAAATGGCGAAACGGCTTGGTCTGCCCGCGGAGGCTTTCTGTGACAGCAGGAAGCAGGATGCGGAGGCGTGGCTGGCGGAGAGAACGGGCGGCGCAGGAGCGGATGTGTTTTTTGAATGCGTCGGAAGAAACGAGACGGTGGCGCAGGCGGTCAAAATGACGGCTCCCGGCGGACGGGTGATGCTGGTGGGCAATCCGGCTTCGGATATGACCCTTCCCAAAGAAACTTACTGGAAGATTCTGCGAAACCAGCTGACGGTGCTTGGCACATGGAATTCGTCTTTTACCCACAACGTGGACGACGACTGGCACTATGTGCTGGAGAGGCTGGGCGACGGAAAGGTTTCGCCGGCAGCGTTTATCACCCACAGGATTTCTCTGGAGGAACTGGACCGGGGGCTTGCGGTGATGAAGGATAAGAAGGAAGAGTACGGTAAGGTGATGGTGAGGTGATGGGGAATTATGACGCCGGGTATCTGGGGAATTATAGGGCCGATTATTTTCCTTGAAACTTTCCATGATTTGTTATATGATAATCCTATATTTTCTGAGAGCTAAAGGAGTGAAGTGTCATGAGCGAATCTTACGTGGAATGTCTGGTGGCGAGGAAGCCGTCTTTCGTGATGCAGTTTCTTAAAACGTTATTGATTATGCTGACCGTAGTGTTTGTTCTGGTCGGATTTATATTTATGCCGGGGATACCGGGGCTCCTTGTGGCGGCTGCGACGGCTGTGGGAGCTTATTTTGTATATCTGAACGCCAGCATTGAGTATGAGTATCTGTATGTGGATAAGGAGATCAGCATTGACAAGGTTCTGGCCAAAAGCCGCAGGAAGAAGGCGGGCAGCTATTCTCTGGAGCAGATGGAAATTTTTGCGCCCCTGAATTCTCATCGACTGGATTCTTACAGAAACCGTCAGCTTAAGACGCAGGATTACAGCTCGGGCATTGCTGCGCAGCCGGAAAAGAGATACATGATGATCTGGAATGGTGATACGAAGATTATTTTAGAGCCCAATGCGGAGATGGTTAAGGCTATTCAGAGCGTTGCGCCCCGTAAGGTTTTTACGGATTAGCATATTAAAGTTGTGAAGGAATACTGTCAGTTGAAGGGCTGGCAGTATTACTATATAGAAGCCGCAAAAGAAAAACATAGCGCTGTCGCAGACGGGGTCTGCAACGGAAGGACAACAATCACTACAACACAGGAGGAGAGAAAATGGGTCAGATTATTGGAGAGGGAATTACTTTTGATGATGTGCTCTTGGTGCCAAGCTATTCTCAGGTGATTCCGAATCAGGTGGACTTGACAACGAATCTTACGAAGAAGATCAGGCTGAACATCCCCATGATGAGCGCGGGAATGGACACGGTGACGGAGCACAGGATGGCCATTGCCATGGCTAGACAGGGCGGTATCGGTATCATTCATAAAAACATGTCCATAGAGGCGCAGGCTGAGGAAGTAGACAAGGTAAAGCGCTCTGAGAACGGCGTGATCACAGATCCTTTTTCACTGACTCCGGAGCATACGCTGGCGGATGCCGATGCGTTGATGGCAAAATTCCGTATTTCCGGCGTGCCGATTACACAGGGACGGAAGCTGGTTGGTATTATTACGAACCGTGATTTGAAGTTTGAGACGGATTTTAAGAAGAAAATCAAGGAGTCCATGACCTCTGAGAATCTGATTACAGCGAAAGCGGGCATTACGCTGGATCAGGCAAAAGAAATTCTGGCAGCCGCCAGAAAGGAAAAACTGCCGATTGTGGATGACGATTATAATCTGGTAGGTCTTATTACCATTAAGGATATAGAGAAAACCATTAAGTATCCGCTTGCCGCAAAAGACAGCCAGGGAAGGCTCCTGTGCGGTGCGGGCGTTGGCATTACGTCCAACGTGCTTGACCGGGTGAAGGAGCTGATCGCCGCGAAGGTGGATGCGGTAGTGCTTGATTCCGCCCACGGCCATTCAGAAAATGTGCTGAAATGTCTGCGGATGATTAAAGACAAATACCCGGATTTACAGGTAATTGCCGGTAATGTAGCGACGGGAGCGGGCACCAGAGCGCTGATTGAGGCGGGCGCCGACGCGGTTAAGGTGGGTATCGGACCCGGTTCCATCTGTACCACCCGTGTGGTTGCCGGTATCGGCGTACCGCAGATTACGGCAATTATGCATGCATACGAGGCGGCCAGGGAGCATGGCGTGCCGATTATTGCGGACGGCGGCATTAAGTATTCAGGCGATATGACAAAGGCCATTGCGGCGGGCGGAGACGTCTGCATGATGGGAAGTATGTTTGCTGGCTGTGAGGAGAGCCCGGGAACCTACGAGCTTTATCAGGGAAGAAAATATAAGGTATATCGCGGCATGGGTTCCATTGCGGCCATGGAGAATGGCAGTAAGGACCGCTATTTCCAGACTGACGCCAAGAAGCTGGTGCCGGAAGGCGTAGAGGGTCGTGTGGCGTATAAGGGCAGTGTGGAGGATACCGTATTTCAGCTGATGGGCGGTCTGCGTTCCGGTATGGGCTACTGCGGCACCGCTTCCATAGGGGAGTTAAAGGAAAACGGCAGATTCGTTAAGATTTCGGCGGCGTCCTTAAAGGAAAGCCACCCTCATGATATTCATATTACCAAAGAGGCGCCGAACTACAGTGTGGATGAATGATATAGGAGAAAATGATTGTGGAAAAGAAAAATTTAGCGAAAGAACTTGCGGGCAATGCATATCCGGGCCGGGGCATTGTGATCGGAAAGTCGGCTGACGGTAAGTATGCGGTAACGGCCTATTTTATTATGGGACGCAGCGGCAACAGCAGAAACCGGGTCTTTGTTGAGGAGGGAGAGGGCATCCGTACACAGGCTTTCGATCCTTCCAAACTGGAGGATCCCAGTCTGATTATCTACGCTCCCGTGCGGGTGCTGGGAAATAAGACCATTGTTACAAATGGCGATCAGACGGATACGATTTATGAGCTGATGGATAGACAGCAGACCTTTGAACAGGCGCTGCGCACCAGAGAATTTGAGCCGGATGGGCCCAACTACACGCCCCGAATTTCCGGGATCATGCATCTGGAAAACGGCGGCTACAATTATGCCATGTCGATTTTAAAGAGTAATAACGGCGATCCGGCTTCCTGCAACCGATATACGTTCGCGTACGAGAGCCCGGCGGCGGGAGAGGGAAGGTTTATCCATACCTACATGGGGGACGGCGATCCGCTTCCCAGCTTTGAGGGAGAACCGACGCTGGTGGATATCGCAGGCGATATCGACAGCTTTACAAAGACCGTGTGGGAGAATCTGAACGAGGACAACAAGGTGTCGCTGTTTGTGCGTTACATTGAGATCGCTACGGGAAAATATGAGACAAGAATTGTAAACAAAAACCAGTAGCGTACGGGGAGACAGCGGAAACAGCGTAAAGAAGCCATGGAAGCCGTGCGGTGAAACGGCCAAAATCACAAGATGTAATGACAGGATAACAGAGACGATTGGAGAAAACAGAGACGATGAACGAATTGGAATTGAAATATGGCTGTAACCCGAACCAGAAACCGTCCCGTATTTTTATGGCTGACGGGAGCGAGCTGCCCATTCAGGTCTTAAACGGCAGACCGGGCTACATCAATTTTTTGGATGCATTCAACGGCTGGCAGTTAGTCAGCGAGCTGAAGAAGGCAACGGGGCTTCCGGCAGCTACTTCATTTAAGCACGTATCTCCGGCCGGAGCGGCGGTAGGTCTCCCCCTGGAGGAGACTTTGGCGAAGATATACTGGGTGGACGATCTGGGAGAATTATCCCCGCTTGCATGTGCCTATGCGAGGGCAAGAGGCGCGGATAGAATGTCTTCTTTCGGCGACTTCATTGCGCTTTCCGATGTCTGCGACGTGGATACGGCGCGTCTGATTAAGAGAGAGGTTTCCGACGGCGTGATCGCGCCAGGCTATGAACCGAAGGCGCTGGCAATGTTAAAGGAGAAGAAAAAGGGCGCTTATAATGTGATTCAGATTGACGAATCCTACGTGCCCGCGCCTGTGGAGGTAAAGCAGGTGTACGGCATCAGCTTTGAGCAGGGCAGGAACGAGCTGAAAATCGACGACGCTTTCTTTGACAATATTGTGACGAAATCCAAAGACCTGCCGAAACAGGCAAGGATTGATCTGGCCATCGCCATGATCACACTGAAATACACCCAGTCCAATTCTGTATGTTACGTGAAGGACGGACAGGCCATCGGCATTGGCGCGGGGCAGCAGTCCAGAATCCACTGTACCAGGCTGGCGGGCACAAAGGCGGACAACTGGTTCCTCAGACAGTCACCGCAGGTGCTCGGCTTACAGTTTGTGGACGGTATCGGACGTGCGGACAGGGATAATTCCATTGATCTCTATATCGGAGAGGATTATATGGATGTGCTGGCTGACGGCGCATGGCAGAAGATTTTCAAGGTGAAGCCTGAGGTGTTTACGGCCCAGGCGAAGCGGGCGTGGCTTGATCGGATGAGCGGCGTGGCGCTGGGGTCCGACGCGTTCTTTCCCTTCGGTGATAATATCGAGCGGGCGCACAGAAGCGGCGTGCAGTATGTGGCTCAGCCCGGCGGATCGGTGCGCGACGACAATGTGATTGAGGTCTGCGATAAGTACGGCATGACCATGTGCTTTACGGGGATTCGGCTGTTCCATCATTAATTGCATTTTTTGGGTATAAGTGGTATGATGAATACGCCGTATCAGATAAGCATACAGCGCGGCAGCGCGGGTTTGCGAGTCAAAGATAAAAGAGTAAAAAGATAAAGGAGTGGAGAAGGGACAATGAGTAAAAGTTTTGAGGATTTGTTATCGAAGGTATCTGAGTGCGAAATGAAGAAGGTAGCGGTAGCGGTTGCTCAGGACAGCGCGGTGCTTGAGGCAGTGGTTGCAGCCAAGGAGCGCGGTATTGCCGAGGCAATTCTTGTGGGTGACGCTGACAAAATCAAGGAGGTCGCGGCAGCCGATCATGTGGATGTGAGCGGATTTGAGATCATTGATGAGAAAGATAATTATGAGGCGGCTTTAAAGGCGGTGCAGCTGGTACATCAGGGCAAGGCCGACATGTACATGAAGGGCCTGATTGATACCAAATCTTTCTTAAAGAGCGTTCTGGATAAAGAAGTGGGTCTTCGAACAGGCAAGGCGCTGTCTCATGTCTGCGTGTTTGAGGTGGAGGGAATCGACCATCTGTTATTCCTGTCCGATGTGGCGTTTATGACGTATCCCACACTGGAAGATAAGGTACATATCATTGAAAATACGGTGGATGTCTGCCATGCCTGCGGTATTCCGAATCCGAAGGTGGCGCCCCTTGCGGCAGTGGAGGTTGTAAATCCCAAGATGCCCGTTACGGTGGAGGCTGAGGAACTGACAAAGATGTGCGAGGAAGGCAAAATTTCCGGCTGTGTTGTAGATGGGCCCCTTTCTCTGGATCTTGCGATTGACCCTGAGGCAGCCAAGCATAAAGGCGCAGAGGGCAGAAAGATCGTGGGCGATGCAGATGTGCTGCTTTTCCCCGATATTCACGCGGGCAATCTGGTTTATAAGTGTCTGGTACATACGGCGAAGGTTAAGAACGGCAATATTCTGACCGGCACGAAGGCCCCGGTTATTCTGACTTCCCGTTCCGATGATTTTGAGACAAAGGTAAATTCGCTTGCGCTTGGCGCTGTTATGGCGGCGGCGATGGCAAAGATGAACTGATCGAGCAAAGCTCGATCTCGAGGACTGCTTCGCAGCCTCGGCATAAAGCAAAAGACGAATGATGGTCAGAAGGAGCGTCTGCATTAATGCTCCGATTGATGAGGACTCGATCTCGAGGACTGCTTCGCAGCCTCGGCAGATAGGCGGCGTGGGCTGAATTGTCAGAAAAATGAAAAATGATCTAGGGGGTAAGAAATATGGGAATTAAAAGTTTAATTATTAATCCGGGTTCCACATCCACAAAGATTGGCGTATTTGAGGATGAAACTCTCCTGTTCGAGGAGACTTTAAGACATTCTACGGAGGAGATCGCACAGTATGAAAAAATTGTGGATCAGAAAGACTTCCGCAGAAATATCATTGAGAATCTGTTAAAAGAGAAGGATTTCGATATCAAGTCCCTGAATATGGTGGTAGGCCGCGGCGGTATGTTAAAGCCTATTCCGGGCGGCACCTATGCGGTGACAGACGATCTTCTGGAGGACCTGAAGATCGGCGTGCAGGGGCCGCATGCTTCCAATCTTGGCGGTATTCTGGCCAGAGAGATCGGGGACTCCATCGGGGTGCCTTCCTATATCGTTGATCCTGTGGTGGTTGACGAGCTGGAGCCTGTTTCCCGGTATTCGGGCGTGCCGGAGCTTCCCAGAACCAGCGTGTTCCATGCATTGAACCAGAAAGCGGTTGCAAAGCGTTACGCGAAGGAGCAGGGCAAGGCATACGATTCCCTGAACCTGATTGTGGTGCATATGGGCGGCGGCGTGTCTGTGGGCGCGCATAAGAAAGGCTGCGTAGTGGATGTGTTTAACGCCCTTGACGGCGACGGCGCGTTCTCACCTGAGAGAGCGGGCGCGGTACCAAGCGGCGCACTCATAAAGATGTGCTTTTCCGGGAAGTATACAGAGAAAGAGGTTTACAAGAAATTTGTAGGCGGCGGCGGATTCAATGCTTACTGCGGCACCAACGATATGCGGGATGTGGAGAAAATGGTGCAGGACGGCGATAAGAAAGCCGAGGAAGTAAGAGAGGCCTTCATTACGCAGGTGGCAAAGGATATCGGTTCCATGGCCTGCGTATTGCAGGGAAAGGTGGATCAGATCATTGTGACCGGCGGTATCGCTTATGATAAAGTGGTGACGGCGGGACTTAAGGAGAAGGCGGGGTGGATTGCTCCCATGACCATTTATCCCGGTGAAGATGAGCTGATGGCTCTGGTGCAGGGCGGTTTACGTATCCTTCGCGGCGAAGAAGAGTTGAAGGTGTATTGATGAAAAGAATTGAGGTTTACGAAAATGGAATCCTCATGCTTTTTGAGGTGACGGAGGAGCGGAAAATCAAGCTCCTCCATTTTTCGGCATCCCCCTTTTCGGATGCCGATATTTCATCCTGGGGAAAAACGGAGCCCTTCAATGTGGTGGAGGTGCAGGTTTCCGGCCTTGACCGCGCGGGGGAGCGGCACGGTACAAAGTATGTGCGCACGTCGCCGGGATACAGGCTTGTGCTGAAAGAATTTCGCGACGACAGGAATGCCGCTGGCAGAAAGATTGAAGTGGAGACGCAGGATGAGGAGACGGGACTTGTGGTGACCAGCCACTATCAGTTCTATGACGGGATTGCGGTGGTGCGCGCCTGGACGACGCTGTATAACGGCGGAAAGGAAGATCTGGGGATTGAGTACGTTTCTTCATTTGCCATCACGGGCATTGAAAAGGAGGGCATAAGACTTCCGGAGGATAAGCTGGAACTCTGGATTCCCCATAACGGCTGGCAGAGGGAACTGCACTGGAATCGGTATCGTCTGGATGAACTGGGCATGAGCAGCACCCAGCCTGAGGCGATCCGTCGGACGTCCAAGACAATCGGGATTAACAATGCCGGAAACTGGTCCACAAAAGAGTATATTCCCATGGGATATCTTTACAACGAAGAGGCCGGCAGCGCGCTGTACTGGCAGATCGAGCATAACGGCTCCTGGTATTGGGAAATTGCGGATCAGGACGGCCATCTGTATTTGAAATTAAGCGGTCCTACGGAGCATCAATCCCACTGGTGGAAAAATCTGACACCGGGGGAGAGTTTCGAAAGCGTTCCCGTAAGCGTAGGTTCTTTGATTGGCGGCTTTGACGAGGCCATGGGCGAACTGACGAAATACCGCCGGGCCATCCGCAGACCAAACGCGGATAATGAAAATCTGCCCGTCATTTTTAACGACTATATGAACTGCCTGTTTGCCGATCCCACGACAGAGAAGGAACTGCCGCTGATCGAGGCAGCGAAAGAGGCGGGCTGCGAATATTATGTGATTGACGCAGGCTGGTATGCGGACGGTTTCTGGTGGGATTATGTGGGAGAATGGCTTCCTTCCGCGAAGCGGTTTCCAAACGGCCTTGAAGAGGTTACAAACCGTATCGTCGAGAAGGGAATGGTTCCCGGCGTCTGGCTGGAGCTTGAAGTTATGGGCATAAAATGCCCGCTGGCGGATCAGGTGCCGGAGGACTGGTATTTTATCAGACACGGGAAGAAGGTTTCAGACAGAAGCCGTTATCAGTTGGATTTCAGGAATCCGGCAGTACAAAAATATGCCTCCGACGTGATAGACAGGCTTGTCAGAGACTATCGCGTGGGCTACATTAAGATGGATTACAATATCGAGCCGGGCATTGGCACGGAGATCGGTGCGGACAGCTTTGGCGAAGGGCTGCTGGGCCATGAAAGGGCATATCTTGAGTGGCTGGAAGGTATTTTTGAAAAGTATCCCCAGCTGGTGATTGAGAACTGTTCTTCGGGGGGACTGCGGATGGACTATGCCATGCTTTCCCGCTACAGCATTCAGTCTACATCAGATACGGAAGACTATATCAAGTATTCCACCATTGCGGCCAATGCGCCTTCGGCCCTTACGCCGGAGCAGGCGGCCGTCTGGAGTTATCCGCTAAAAGAGGGAGACGACGAGGAAGCCATTTTCAATATGGTAAACGCCATGCTTCTTCGTATTCATCAGAGCGGCCATCTTGCACAGATCAGCAGGGAACGGTTTGCGCTGGTAAAGGAAGGCATTGATTATTATAAGAAAATCAGAAGGGATCTGCGGCAGGGACTGCCCTTTTGGCCGCTTGGCCCTGCATCCTATCAGGATGGCTGGGCGTCGGTTGCCATTGTGAGTGGTAAAAAAACCTACATGGCGGTTTGGAGAAGAGGCAGTCAGGAAAGCACAGTGACATTGCCCCATAAGTGTCTGAGAGGAAAGAAGGCGGAGGCTGTCTGCGCTTATCCGGCGGATGGACGGGGATGCCGCTTTGCCTGGAACAATACGTTGGGAGAGCTGACGGTGGAGCTGTCCGAAAAGATCAGCGCCAGAATCTTTGAAATTACAGAGCTGTAAATGAAAACCACGGGTGGAGTCACTCGTGGTTTTGCTTGAATTAAACGGTTATATCTGGTAAAATATAATGCAGTGTTTTGTTATGATAGGGATTTTTTGAGAGAAAGGCATGCGTCCGGCAAAGGGACACATGGGAATGAGAAAATATGAGCGTAGTACAAAGAATATTTGGCACCCACAGCGAACGGGAAATCAAGCGCATCAACGGTCTGGTGGATAAAATCGAAAGCCTGCGTCCCGAGATGATGGAGCTTTCCGACGAGCAGATGCGTGAAAAGACGAAGCTGTTCAAGAAGAGGCTTTCCGAGGGGGAGACGTTAGACGATCTTCTGCCGGAGGCTTACGCCCTTGTCAGGGAAGCGGCCAGAAGAGTTTTGAACACGGAGCACTACCGGGTACAGTTAATCGGCGGCATTATTCTGCATCAGGGACGTATCGCGGAGATGAGAACCGGTGAAGGTAAGACGCAGACCTGTCTTCTGCCGGCTTATCTGAACGCGCTGGAGGGTAAAGGTGTCCACGTGGTTACGGTCAACGACTATCTGGCGAAGCGTGACGCGGAGTGGATGGGACAGGTGCATGAGTTTCTTGGCCTTAAGGTTGGCTGCGTACTCAATGATATGAAGTCCGAGGAGCGCAGGGAAGCCTATAACTGTGATATTACCTATGTGACCAATAATGAGCTCGGGTTTGATTATCTGCGCGATAACATGGTGATCTATAAAGAACAGCTTGTGCTCAGAGGACTGCATTTTGCGATTATCGACGAGGTGGACTCGGTGCTAATTGACGAGGCCAGAACCCCGCTGATTATATCAGGTCAAAGCGGCAAGTCCACAAAGCTGTACGAGGCCTGCGATATTCTTGCAAGGCAGCTTACCCGCGGCGAGGATATGGAGGAGCTGTCCAAGATGGACGCCATTATGGGTGTGGAGCGTGAAGAGACCGGCGACTTTATTGTAAACGAGAAGGACAAGGTGGTGAACCTGACTGCTCAGGGCGTCGGCAAAGTGGAGCGGTTCTTCCAGATTGAAAATCTGGCCGACCCGGAGAATCTGGAAATTCAGCATAACATTATTCTGGCTCTGCGGGCTCACAATCTGATGTTTCGGGATCAGGATTATGTGGTCAAGGAAGATCAGGTGCTGATCGTGGACGAGTTTACCGGACGTATCATGCCGGGACGCCGCTATTCGGATGGACTGCATCAGGCGATTGAAGCCAAGGAGCACGTAAAGGTGAAGCGGGAGAGTAAGACCCTTGCCAACATCACCTTCCAGAATTTCTTCAATAAATTTGACAAAAAGGCCGGCATGACCGGTACGGCTCTCACGGAGGAAAGGGAGTTTCGTGACATTTACGGCATGGACGTGGTGGCGATTCCAACCAATAAACCCGTGATCCGCATGGATCATCAGGACTCGGTATATAAAACGAAAAAGGAAAAGCTCAGGGCTATCTTACAGGCGGTGCAGGAGGCTCATGCCAAGGGGCAGCCGGTGCTGGTCGGCACGATCAATATCGACGCGTCGGAGGAGCTTTCTGCCATCTTTAAGAAAAACGGTCTGGAGCACAAGGTGCTGAACGCAAAGTTCCATGAGCTGGAGGCGGAGATCGTAGCTGACGCCGGTATCCACGGAGCAGTTACCATTGCAACCAACATGGCCGGACGTGGTACAGATATTAAACTGGACGAGCAGGCCAGAGAAGCTGGCGGTCTTTTGATTGTCGGAACGGAGCGGCATGAGTCCAGACGTATTGATAACCAGCTGCGCGGCCGAAGCGGCCGTCAGGGAGATCCCGGAGAATCCAGATTTTATATTTCGCTGGAAGACGATCTGATGCGGCTGTTCGGTTCCGACCGCATGATCAGCATGTTTAACGCGCTGGGGATTCCCGAGGGACAGGAGATTGAGCACAGTGCGCTGACAAAGGCCATTGAGACGGCTCAGAAAAAGATTGAGAACAACAACTTTGGTATCCGAAAGAGCCTGCTTGAATACGATCAGGTCATGAACGAGCAGAGAGAGATCATATACGAGGAGAGAAGGCGCGTTCTGGACGGCGAGAGTATGCGGGATGCCATTTACAAGATGATTACGGATATCACGGAAAACTGTGTGGATATCTGCATCGGCGACGATACGGATTTCGAGGATTGGGACTATAATGAGCTGAATACTCTTTTACTTCCTACCATTCCTTTAAAGCCCGTGGATGCGAACCGGATTTTGAAGCCTAAGAAAAACAGTCTGAAACAGCAGTTAAAAGAAGAAGCCGTAAAACTTTATGAGAGCAAGGAGGCGGAATTTCCCGAGCCGGAGGCAATCCGTGAGATTGAGCGCGTAATTCTTTTGAAGGTGATCGACAGAAAGTGGATGGATCATATCGACGATATGGAGCAGCTTCGGCAGGGTGCAGGCCTGCAGGCATACGGACAGAAAGATCCGCTTGTGGAATATAAGTTAAACGGCTACGATATGTTTGACGAGATGACACAGAACATCCGGGAGGAGACGGTTCGTCTGCTTTTCCGTGTGCGTATTGAACAGAAGGTGGAGAGGGAACAGGTTGCCAAAGTGACGGGCACAAACAAGGACGATACCCTCCAGAAGGGGCCCGTGAAGCGCGTGGAGGCGAAGGTGTATCCCAACGATCCCTGCCCTTGTGGAAGCGGGAAGAAGTACAAGCAATGCTGTGGGCGGAAGTGACAAAAGCGTGGGGCAATTTGATTGCCCCCATTTTTGTGCTTTCAGGCTTGCGGCATCTGGTTTGGTGTGATATTTTGAATACACTTGGAGAATCTGTAATTATTCTTTTGCCCGGAGGGCATCGAGTGGAACGTCTCGCTCCGGGGATTCCGAAAATGAAACAAAAATGCAGGGTGAATGAAAACAGCTGAATGGCAGAGAGAAAAATCAGTTGATAAGTCGGCAGCAGATACCGTATAATAATAAAAGGCTGCCCATGGTTTGGAATGGGTATCCATAAAAGAGTACACGCAAAACGAAGAACAGAAAGAAGGTGACGTTAGGTGGTAGAATTGGATAATATGAAAACAGAACTTCTCGCATACGAGAGTCCCCTGGCGGAAGTGAGGGATTCACTTTAACCTGGCAGATAAGGTTAAGCGGATTGAAGAGCTGGATATGGAGATGCAGGCGCCCGATTTCTGGGATGATCCTGAAAAATCAAATGCCAAGGTGCGGGAGGCGAAGCAGCTTAAGGACGTGGTGGAGACCATGGACGGACTGTCCGGCCAGTATGAGGATATTTTGACATTGATTGAGCTGGGGTATGAGGACAACGATCCTGCGATTATTCCGGATATTGAGGAGGAATTGAATTCCTTTAAGGAAACTTTTGAAAATATCCGAATCAGCACGCTTCTGTCGGGAGAGTATGACAGGAACAATGCGATTTTGAAATTGAATGCAGGCGCAGGCGGGACGGAGAGCTGCGACTGGTGCAGTATGCTTTACCGCATGTATACCAGATGGGCGGAGCGCAAGGGCTATTCTCTGGAGGTGATCGACTATCTGGATGGCGACGAGGCAGGCATTAAGTCCGTAACGTTTCAGATTAACGGAGAGAATGCCTACGGCTATCTGAAATCGGAGAAGGGTGTGCACCGTCTGGTGCGTATTTCACCCTTTAACGCCCAGGGCAAACGGCAGACTTCGTTTGTCTCGCTGGATGTAATGCCGGATATTGAAGAGGATGTGGACATTGAGATAAAGGATGAAGATATCCGTATCGACACTTACCGAAGCAGCGGCGCGGGCGGCCAGCATATCAACAAGACGTCCTCGGCCATTCGAATCACGCATTTTCCCACGGGGATTGTGGTGACCTGTCAGAACGAGCGAAGCCAGTTCCAGAATAAGGATAAGGCGATGCAGATGTTGAAGGCAAAGCTTTTTATGTTAAAGCAGGAAGAAAATGCGGAGAAGCTTTCGGGCATCCGCGGCGATGTGAAGGAGATCGGCTGGGGCAATCAGATCCGTTCTTATGTGTTACAGCCCTATACCATGGTGAAGGATCATCGGACGGAAGAGGAGTCGGGCAATGTGAGCGCCGTGCTGGACGGTGCGATTGATCCCTTTATTAACGCTTACTTAAAGTGGATTAACACTTAGACAGAAAAAGGGGCGGCAGTTTAAACTGCCGCCTCCGTGTTGTTTTTGATTAAATCCAGGAAAAATTCCGTCTCTGTAGCCGTCATGTAAGGCAGTATCCATAAAAACGCAAGGCCAAAGGAGAGGATGCCCAGCAGAAAGAGCGGGATAAAGCTGACGTTTAAATAAAAGAGTCTGCCCTTATGATGTACCATGAGGCGCCGGCTCTTTTTTAACAGCTCCGCCGCCGAGTACTGCGGAAAGTCATGAAGCAGATAAAAGGCCTGCGCATAAATCAGCCCCAAAATGACCGAGACTGCTTCCGCAAGGATGAAGGAGAGCGCAAAGGGCACCAGGTATTTTGTGAGCTGTGTAAGCTGTCTTTCCGTAAGGGCCAGAACCATGCCCTCATCCAGAGTGATTTTGTTGATCATGTAGCCGATAACGATCTGCGGCAGGGTTGCGATATAGGTAATAAGCGTAAGCCATGCCTGCATGATGATGGCCTTGTCGGGACATAGCTGGAAGCCGTAAAACAAATCTCCCACAGAAACCGGGCGCCCGCAGCTGATTTTCAGATAGAGATAACAGATGCCCGAGACGAAAAGTCCCATCAGGACAGAAACCAGAAACATGGAGGCGTAGTAGATCACGGTTCCGGTTACGGTAGTCAGATCAACGATGAAGGTTATGGCAAAGGCAATCGCACAGACAAGAGAGCCCATAATCAGATAAGCGCCGACAGCCACGCCGTAGTGGCCGAGCAAATGTTCTCTGGCGGAGGCTTTCAGCTCCGCAGAAGACTTAAATTGATTCATTTTAAAAGGTTACCTTTCTGAAAAATATCATATCCGGCTAAACCGCTTCGTCGTAATTCATGCCCAGATACTTGTTGGCTGCGTCGGAAGATTTCATTTCCTTCTGATAGGGATTTTCTTCGTTGCGGTATTTAATCTGCGTGGCTGTAGTGCCGCCGGACACATAGGTACGGCCGCATTCCGGGCAGACTGAGGTGTGAATGGACACATTGCAGGCAACAACCTTGCCGTCTTTTTCAGCGGCTTTCTCATAAGCGTTGCTGACATGCTCCTGCTCATGGCTTCTGACTCTTGACGCTGCCGATCTGGGATCTATGTGGGCAGCGGCTTTAAAGGACACGTCGCCCTCATCGGATCCGTCCTGATATTTGCGGTTTTTGCAGGTCTCGCATTCGGCGGGGGAAGATTTCCTGCCTGCCTGTTTTTCTGTGGATTCTCCGGGATTGCGAACCGGCTGATGCGCATCCCTGGCAGGCTCCACAGAGCCGGTATAAGCGCTGTATGCCGCGTACGGATCGGAACCGGAAGCTCCGGTAATCGGAGAAATCATCATAAATATCACCTTGCCTTTCTTGCTTTATGATAAATACTGTTTATTCTCATGCTGTAACAGTTCATTATTCAAAGTCGTCCAGATCACCGTTCCAGAGATCGTCGAGCTCTTCAATAATTTCATCATAGGAAACGCCGTACTGCTCTTCGCAGATTTTGTTAATCTGCTCCCGAAACGCGGGAGAGTGATTGGGAAGAACAAATGTCAGCCATACGGCAAATACGCAAAAAGCGATATCAAGCACAATGGCTGTTGCGGCGCATATAATACCGGCCTTTGCCTTGCCGATTATCTTTTTCGCGCCGCCCCTTGAGAGAATTGCCAGAACGATGCCGACGCCTCCCAGAAGAAAAGGGGTGCTTATACGTAAAAGAAGCAGGCTGACCAGTGAAATAATGCCCAGAATCAGGGAAGCAGTGGCCATACCGTCTCCCCGGGATTTCATTGGCGCAGGCTGTAGGGGTGCGCCGTAAGGGTTATACGGATTATTAGAAGGGTTATTGTTGTAGGGGTTATATCCGCCGCCGGGGCCATTTTGCGGATTGCCGGGTTGGTAGTCCATTTAAATTACCTCTTGTCTATGATACTTTCTTTTCCAATTCGGTCATTCTTTTTTCCAATTTGGTTATACAATGCGTACAGGTCAAGTCAGTCAATCAGAACATTGAATAATTCTTTCGTTTCACTGTCCATACGTTTGCAACTCCTGTGTAAGTCAGTATATCATAATTCCAGCGAAAAAACCAGAGCCGGCCCTGAAATCTGTGTCCCGTATTTTGCGGGGATATTTCCTGTGGCGGGTTTGTGGATTTTGTGGTATAATCGTCGCAGACTGCACAGTTTATGGGAAAAACGCCGCTGTAATAATATGGAGGAAACGACAAAGAACCATGGATATTATTTTGAAATTAAAAGAGGAACTGAAAGTAGAGAAATGGCAGGTGGAGGCGGCTGTCGCCCTGATTGACGAGGGCAATACGATTCCTTTTATCGCCAGATACAGGAAGGAAAAGACGGGCTCCTTAAATGATGAAGTGCTCAGAACTCTGCATGAAAGGCTCACCTATCTGCGAAATCTTGAGGAAAAGAAGGAACAGGTGCTCGGCAGTATTGAGGAGCAGGGAAAACTGACCAACGAATTGAAAGAGAAAATTCTGGCGGCGGAGACTATGGTAGTGGTGGAGGATCTTTATCGTCCCTACAGACCGAAGAGGAAGACCCGCGCGGGCGTTGCGAAAGAGAAGGGGCTTGCGCCCCTTGCCGAGACGATTCTGGCGCAGGAGATTACCATGCCCATCGAGGAGGAAGCCGCTAAATATATTCATGAGGACGAGGATGCAGCAAAGTCTGTCGCCACGGCGGCGGAGGCCTTGCAGGGAGCCAGGGATATTATTGCGGAGCAGATTTCGGACGAGGCGGATTACCGCAGTTATATCCGTGACGTCACCATGAAGGAAGGAAAACTTATAAGCGCCGCTAAGGATGAGAAAGCGGAGAGCGTCTATGAAATGTATTACGCCTATGAGGAGCCTGTCAGCAAAGTGGCGGGACATCGGGTGCTGGCCATTAACAGAGGAGAAAACGAAAAATTCCTGACTGTGAAGGTGGAGGCGCCCACGGAGCGGATCTTACAGTTTTTACGGACGAAAACTATTATAAATGACAATCCTGTCACATCCCCAATTCTGGAGGAAGTAATTGCGGACAGCTACGACAGACTGATTGCGCCCGCGATTGAAAGAGAGATCAGAAATGAGCTGACGGAAAAGGCGGAGGACGGCGCGATTTCCGTATTTGGCAAGAATCTGGAGCAGCTTCTTTTACAGCCGCCCATCAGGGGGAAAGTGGTGCTTGGCTGGGATCCCGCTTTCCGCACGGGCTGTAAGCTGGCGGTGGTGGACGAGACGGGAAAGGTTCTGGACACAAAGGTGATTTACCCGACTGCGCCGCAGAATAAAGTGGAACAGGCTAAGGCGGAACTGAAAAAACTGATTAAAAAATATCATGTTTCCCTGATTTCCGTGGGAAACGGCACGGCGTCCAGAGAGTCCGAGCAGGTGATCGTGGATTTGATTAAGGAGCTGGATACGCCGGTGCAGTATGTGATTGTGAACGAGGCGGGGGCTTCCGTTTATTCAGCCAGTAAACTGGCTACGGAGGAGTTCCCGGAATTTGACGTGGGACAAAGAAGCGCGGCCTCCATTGCAAGGCGGCTTCAGGATCCGCTGGCGGAGCTTGTGAAAATTGATCCCAAGTCCATTGGCGTAGGACAGTACCAGCATGACATGAACCAGAAGAAACTGAGCGAGGCCCTTGGCGGGGTGGTGGAAGACAGTGTAAACCGGGTGGGCGTGGATCTGAATACGGCTTCCGCCTCCCTTCTTGAGTACGTCTCCGGCGTGACGAAGGTGATCGCCAGAAATATTGTGGATTATCGGGAAAAGAACGGCCGCTTTACGGACAGAAAGCAGCTTTTGAAGGTGGCCAAGCTGGGCCCCAAGGCATACGAGCAGTGCGCGGGCTTTATGCGGATTGCGGATGGAGACAATCCGTTAGACGCTACAAGCGTGCATCCGGAATCCTATGAAGCGGCAAAGAAGCTGATGGAAAAGCTGGGCCTTACCATGGAGGATGTGAAGGAGGCGCAGAAGAAGGCGGCAGCGAAAAAGCCGGCTCCCGTAAAGGAGAAAAAACAGCCCCGCCCGAAAAAGCCTGTCATTAGAAATACCGATACGGCTATGGGAAAAGCGCTGGCGGCAGCCCTTGGCGGGATGGACATGCCCATGGAAAATGACAGAAGCGTCACAAATGCTCCCGCAGAGGGGGAAGGAAAGACGGCGGTAAGCAATCTGGCAAAACGGGTGAAGGATAAGAAGAAGCTGGCCGAGGAGCTGGGTATCGGAGAAATCACCCTTGTAGACATTCTGACGGAGCTGGAAAAGCCCGCCAGAGATCCCAGAGACGATATGCCCGCGCCGATTCTCAGAAGCGATGTGCTGGATATGAAGGACTTAAAGCCCGGCATGATTTTGAAGGGGACGGTCAGGAACGTGATTGATTTCGGCGTGTTTGTGGATATCGGCGTACATCAGGACGGTCTGGTACATATCTCCCAGATTACGGACCGTTATATCAAACATCCGCTGGAGGCGGTCAGCGTGGGCGACGTGGTGGACGTGCAGGTATTAACCGTGGATGTGGCGAAGAAACGGATCGGGCTCACCATGAAGTGCGGTAAGTCTCTTTAAGACTAACCGCACGGGATCCGCTGCGCGGCCCGGAATCAAATGAGGCAGGGAAAGTTTATGGACGGACATTTTGTGGAGGTGTCGCATCTGCGGCAGTATTTCCTCGCGGGCGGATGGGGAAAGGGCCGGACGTACAGCAGGGCGGTGGAGGATCTTTCCTTTTATATAGACAGGGGAGAAACGCTGGGACTGGTGGGAGCCTCCGGCTGCGGTAAAACCACTGTGGCGAGAACTCTGCTGCGCCTTTACGAGCCCATGGGCGGACGGTTTGTCTTTGACGGACAGGTGATTTTTGATGTGAAAAACAGGCAGTATGCCCCAATGTTTCCAATCAGGAAACGTATGCAGCTCGTATTTCAGGATCCCTACGCAAGCTTGAACCCCCGCATGACGGTGGGCGATATCGTGGGGGAGGGCATGGACGTGCATAAGATGGCTGGGGATAAGCGAAAGCGGCAGGAGCAGATCATGGGAATGCTGGAGCTGGTGAAGCTGGACAAAAGTTATGTAAACCGATATCCCCATGAGCTTTCCGGCGGACAGAGGCAGCGCGTGGGAATTGCAAGGGCGCTTATGGTGCACCCGGATTTTCTGATCTGCGACGAGCCGGTATCGGCTCTGGATATGTCGGTACAGACGCAGATACTGGAGCTGTTTCGGGAATTGCAGGAGAAATGCAGATTGACCTGTCTGTTTATTTCCCACGATCTTTCCGCAGTGCGGCAGGTTGCCGGCCGTATTGCCGTTATGCGGGAAGGAAGAATAGTTGACATGCTGGAATGACCGTGGTATGATAACGAGTGCAAAATAAAAACATAATATGAGAAAAGTTCTTCGGGGCAGGGTGAAATTCCCTACCGGCGGTTACAGTCCGCGACCCGTTTTGTCGAAGCGTTTACCCGCGTTTTCGCAGGACGGCTGATTGGGTGAAATTCCCGAACCGACAGTATAGTCTGGATGAGAGAAGAAAAGATAAATTGACATATGTGTCATATTTGTCAGACAGGAGCCTGTGCAGCGTCTGCGGCACAGCATCTGCTTAGCGAGTAGTAAACCCCGGAACGAGAGCTTCGGGGTTTTTTATTTTATAAGCCTGAGCAGAGTCAGAAGAACTTTCCCCAAAATCAATGGAGCGGAACGGCTTCGGAAAGAGAGGAAAAGAAAATGGGTAACGGTTTATTACAGAGTATTGCGGACAATGTGGTTTTTGTTCTTGTCTGCGTGGCTGTGGCGGCGGCATTGTTTTTGATCGCCTATGGGACGGAGAAACAGGTTCAGAAGAAAAACGGGGTGACGGAGCGGATTCTCAGCACCAGAAAGATCACTATGATCGGGCTTTTTTCCGCGCTGGCAGTGATTCTGCATATGCTGGACTTTCCGGTTCCGTTTTTAGCGCCGGGATTCTATCAGCTTGATTTTTCCGAGATTCCGGCATTGGTAGGCGCTTTTGCCTTCGGTCCGGTGGCGGGTGTGATGATTGAGTTTTGTAAGATCCTGCTGAAGCTGGTGATTAAGGGAACAAGCACCGCTTTTGTCGGGGATCTGGCAAACTTTGTGATCGGCTGCTCTCTGGTGCTGCCCGCGTCCATGATTTATTTGTTCAGGAAGACAAAGAAGAGGGCTGTTGTGGCCTGCGTGGCGGGTACGGTTATTATGACGGTGTTTGGTTCCGCCTTTAACGGTGTGTATCTGCTTCCCGCGTTTTCCAAACTGTTCGGGATGCCGCTGGATGCGATTATTGCGGCGGGAGCTGAGATCAACGGCAATATTCACAGCGTAGCGACCTTTGCTGTTTTTGCAGTGGCGCCTTTTAATGTGATCAAGGGCGTGGCGGCTTCAGCGGTGACCATGATGATTTATAAGCCTTTGAGCCCGATTTTAAAAAATGCGAATCCTGTTATGGAAAGACCCGCCGGCAGCGTATCCGAGTCGGGGAACGCCTGAGACTGGCAATGTCTTCGGTCCGAAGGGGGATTGATGTAATAAAATATAAGTAAACGGTGAAAATACTACTTTTCTGCGGAGAGGTAGTATTTTCCTTTTTGTAAGGCTGTTGTAAGATTTTCGTAAGAATCTGTTGTTATAATTGTGTGCAGGCATTAGGAGAACC
This sequence comes from Lachnospiraceae bacterium, assembly GCA_009774175.1. Taxonomy (GTDB): domain Bacteria; phylum Bacillota; class Clostridia; order Lachnospirales; family Lachnospiraceae; genus UBA3282. The sequence continues at coordinate 24,466 of VSNG01000033.1, forward strand.
GTAATGTAACCATTGCGGGAAAATGCGCCGCATTTCCTCAGATCGGTTGATCAGTTTAAGATTGATTTAAGAATTTAATGTGATTCTCTTAAGAAAGTCCTGTTATGATGATATAGGCCAAAATGATAAAACTTGAATCAGGTGAATCCAAACGGCCGCCTGTTTCGTTATATATATAGAATATAGAGAAAAAGGATGACAGAAAGGAAGAAAGCAGTATCATGGGGACATTGGTGGAAATCCGGGATATTTGCAAGGTCTACAATCCCGGGGAAAATGAGGTGAAGGCGCTTGACCATGTAAGCCTGACCATCGGAGAGGGCGAATTTGTGGCGATTATCGGGCATTCGGGTTCAGGGAAATCTACGCTGATGAATATGCTTGGCTGTCTTGACGTGCCCACAAGCGGCAGCTATTTTCTGCATGGTCATGATGTGGGAAGCATGACGGACGACGAGCTGTCGGACATCCGCAATCAGGAAATCGGGTTTATCTTTCAGGGTTTTAATCTGATTCCCAGCCTGACGGCAGTGGAAAACGTAGAGCTGCCCCTGATTTATCGGGGCGTGGGAAAAAGGGAGCGTCTGGAGCTTTCAGAGCGGGCGCTTGAAAAAGTGGGTCTGGCGAAGCGAAAGACTCATAAGCCTTCGGAGATGTCCGGCGGACAGCAGCAGAGAGTAGCCATTGCCAGAGCCATTGCCCAGGCGCCGCCTATTATTCTTGCGGACGAGCCTACCGGCAATCTGGACTCTGGATCGACCAAAGAGATCATGGATATCCTGCGGGCGCTTCATGAGGAGGGCAGGACGGTGATTCTGATTACCCATGATAATGAAATTGCAGCCAGAGCGAAGCGGGTGATTAAAATTATGGACGGTAAAATTGAGGAGGACTATGAAAATGTTTGGGAAAGCGAAGAATAAGGCGGGAAATGAGGACATTACGGAAATGATGCCCGAAAAGCAGAAGGGTCCCATGGATAAGGAAAAGAAGAAAAAAATCCGCCGCCGGGTAATTCTGGGGGTTGTGGCTGTGCTGGCTGTAGCTTTTTTTGCGAGAAATACCCTTATGGCTAAGAACACGGCTCCCATGGTGTCCACTGTGGCGGCTGAGACGGGTGACGTGGAGCAGATTTTAAGCACCGGCGGCACGGTAAACAGCGACGAGAAGAGAACCTATTTCGCGCCGGTATCCGTGGAGGTGGGCGAAGTGATGGTGTCCACAGGGGATACGGTGAAAGCGGGAGAGGTGCTTCTTACCTTTGATGAGAAGGCTTTGTCGGAGAAAAAGCTGGAAGCGGAATATAAGCTGGCCGCCAATGCCGGTGGTTATACAAGCTCCATTTACAAAAATAACCAATACTTAGCGGATCTGTCGGAGGCCACCGTCAATCTGGAGGTGCTGGATCAGCAGATCGCGGACAACGAGAATCTTTTGAAGGAGATCAACAAAAAGATCGAGGACAAGAAGGCGGGCTGGTCCTATAACGGTGCGGCCTTACAGGCCACCATTTTAGAGCAGGAGAAGAAAATCGCCGACGAAAAGCAGAAGATGGAAGAGCGTCATGCGTGGGAGGCGGAGCAGCAGTTGGATTCCGACGACGAGGAGAAGAAGGAGAAGGACGATGCGGCCAAGGCTCAGATCGCCTATGACGAGGAGGTTCTGTTAAATTTACAGGAACAGGTTCAGTACAATTCCTACGAGGAGCAGAACAATAAGGAAGTCAGAGATTTGCAGAGACAGGCGAAGGATGTGGAAGATCTGATCGCTTCCTATAAAGAATATAAAGCCGAAATGAAATCCCAGAAGGAAAGCTCCGAGAACGGCGTACTGGATCAGGGCGGCAGGGAAAAGCTGGAGGCGGATACGGCTCTGGAAAAACTGACCAATCAGGAAAAGCTGGACGCGATCGGCGAGGTGGAGAACGGCTTGAAGGCTGATTTTGCCGGCGTGGTTACGGAGATGGAAGCAGTGGCCGGTCAGCCGCCGACAGAAGATGGAAAGTTAGTTACCATAGAGAGTACGGAGAAAGTATATGTAAGGCTTAGCGTTTCCAAGTACGATCTGGAAAAGATCGCCGTCGGACAGAAGGCGGATATTGATATAGCCGGAAAAACCTACGAAGGAACAGTGACAAAGATCGACGGCATGGCGACTAAAAACGAAAGCGGCGCCATGGTGGTTGGTGTGGATATCAACATTGATAATCCTGATGAAAACATCTTTTTAGGCGTGGAAGCCAAAGTTTATGTCCATATGGCCAAGGTGGAGGGCGTGGTTACGGTTCCCCTTGAAGTCATTAACAGCGACAGGGACGGCGATTTTGTGTATGTGGAGGAGAACGGCACGGTGGCGAAGAAGCGTATCACCGTCGGTATTTCTTCCGACAGCGTCAGCGAAGTTAAGGAGGGGCTTGCGGCAGGAGAAAATGTAATTATGGCAAACGGCATGGAATTTGAAGAGGGCACCGCAGTGACGGCGATGCCGATGCAGTAGGATCGAGGGCAAAATGGGACAGATATGGGAATACATAAAAATTGCCTTAATGAATATTAGGACAAATAAAGGGCGTTCGGTTCTTACCATGCTGGGCATTATCATCGGTATCGCATCGGTGATCATGATTATTTCCATCGGTAACGGGGTGCGAAGCTCCGTCAATGAAGAGCTGGAAAACATGGGAGGCGGCCTGATCGCCATTTACACGAACGAGAACGTGGAAGGAAACGACGTGAGATTTACGGAGGAGGATTTCGCGCTGATAAAGGAAAAGGTGGAGCATGTGAAAGGCGCGACGGCACAGTACAGCTACTGGGGCGCCACGGCCAGAGGACGCAAGGGCGCGGATTTTTCGACAACCCTTAACGGCGGTAATACGGCTTTGCAGTATGCCATCGGAAACGAGCCTATTGTGAGAGGCAGATACTTTTCCCAAAGCGAGTGCGAGTCGGCAAGCATGGTCTGCGTCATCAATGAGAGCAGCGCCAGATCTTTGTTTGGCACTACGGATGTGGTGGGTATGAGTTTTGAGATTACCCTCTGGGATGTGAGTCAGGACGTGCGGATTGTAGGCATCAGACAGGATACGCCGGCGGGTCTTATTTCCGCCATGAGCGGAAGCGGTTACCTGCAGGTGGAGATGCCGCTTGCGGCCATGGCCTCCGGCTTTGGGTTGTGGATCGGCGAGTTCAGTCAGCTTTATGTGATTGCGGAAAGCTCCGAGTATGTGACGCAGGTAGCGGCGGATACCATTACGCTTCTGGAAAACCGTTATAACGTGCGGGGTGAAAACAAGATTATGATGGAAAGCTTTGCCGACTACTCGGCTCAGTATGATCAGATTCTGGGAATGCTGACCCTGTTTATTTCCTTTGTGGCGGCTATTTCCCTTCTGGTGGGCGGCATCGGCGTTATGAATATCATGCTGGTGTCCGTCACAGAGCGGACAAGGGAAATCGGCATCCGAAAGTCTTTGGGAGCCAGAACGAAGTCGATTTTGTTACAGTTTCTGGCGGAGGCGGGCATCATTACGCTGATCGGCGGTCTGATCGGGATCGTGCTTGGCGCGCTGGGAGCCAGGGCGGTCTGCGGCGCCATGGGCTTTGCGGCCCAGATCAATGTCTCCACGGTGATTGTGGCGGCGGCTTTCTCCTCCGGGGTAGGTATTTTCTTCGGCATATATCCGGCGAAAAAGGCGGCGAAGTTAAGCCCGATTGAGGCGCTGCGGCACGAGTAGATATTTTTCTTGCACTCTCGGCAATTTTTAGTATAATAGATTTCAGTATGGAAATCGAATTTGACGTAAAAATAACAACGGGAATATTATACGATTACATGTTGCAGCACACCTATTCGCGGCTGCCCGGACTTATGGGGTCGCTTGTAGGTGTGCTTATGTTGTTTCTCTTTCTGGCGAACAGACAGCCGCTCATTCTGATTATCGCGCTGGTGATTCTGCTCTATCTGCCATGGACGCTTTTTTTGCGGGCGGCCTCGCAGGCGAAGGCCACGCCGGCCTTTCAAAAGCCCCTCCATTACAGACTGTCGGAGGAGGGAATTGCGGTGTCTCAGGATGGAACTACGGAGCAGATGGCGTGGGAAGGTATGGTAAAGGCTGTTTCCACACCGAAAAGCATTGTGGTTTATACGACGGCGGTGAACGCCTGCATTTTTCCGAAAAACGATCTGGGAGATGGAAAATATAAGGCGATTGAGATTATTTCCACCCATATGCCCCCGAAGAAGGTGAAAATTCGTGGTTGAGATATTGGAAAGTCACAGCGAGGCTGAGACATTTGCATACGGAAAGGCTTTGGGCGAGAAGGCATTACCTGGAGAAGTGTACTCTCTGACAGGAGATCTTGGCGTGGGCAAGACCGTGTTTACGCAGGGCTTTGCGGCCGGACTGGGCGTCAGGGAACCGGTGAACAGTCCCACCTTTACCATTCTTCACAGTTATGAGGAAGGCAGGCTTGCACTCTATCACTTTGACGTGTACCGCATTGGAGATGTGGAGGAGATGGAAGAGATCGGATATGAGGATTGTTTTTACGGGGAGGGCGTCTGTCTGGTCGAATGGGCGGAACTGATCCGGGAGATTCTGCCGGAGGATTGCATTGGGATTATCATTGAGAAGGATTTGGCGCAGGGGTTCGATTACCGTAAGATTACGATACAAAGATAATAGGAGTGCAGTTGGCGGAAGAAGGTGAGAACGTGAGGATTCTGGCGCTTGACAGCTCTGGGCTGGTGGCTTCGGTGGCGCTTTCGGAGGATGAAAACTTAATTGCGGAGTATACCGTACAGTATAAGAAAACCCATTCCCAGACACTGCTTCCCATGTTGCAGGAAATATGCAGGATGGTAGAACTGGATCTTAACACTGTGGATGCTGTCGCGGTGGCGGCAGGGCCCGGGTCTTTTACAGGACTGCGGATCGGTTCGGCCACGGCGAAGGGACTTGCCTTTGCCCTGAATAAGCCTGTTGTGCCGGTGCCTACCGTGGACGGTCTAGCCTATCAGATGTATGGGGCGGGGGAACTGGTGTGTCCCATTATGGATGCCAGAAGAAGTCAGGTATATACGGGAATCTATGAATTTGTCCCTGACCAGGATGGTCAGTTTGCATATGACATGCGTGTTATCAGGCAGCAGTGCGCTGTGGCTTTTGATGAGATTGCGGAGGCTTTAAACAGACTTGACAGAGGCGTCATATTTCTGGGAGACGGCGTGCCGGTCTTTCAGGAGCGGATGGCGCAGATTATGCGGGTGCCTTATACGGCGGCCCCTCTGCATCGTGCCAGACAGTCGGCGGCGGCGGTGGCCGCGCTGGGCAGCCGTTATTACCGCCAGGGAAAAGCGGTCAGCGGGGCGGAATTTGCGCCGTGCTATCTGCGTCTTTCACAGGCGGAGCGGGAGCGGGCCGGGCAGGAGGCGTCTTTATGATCTGTTATCGGAGGATGAAAAGGGAGGATGTGCCTTTTATCAGCCGGCTGGAGGAGGAGACATTTTCCATGCCATGGTCGGAGGCCTCTTTTCTGCAAATGATCGAGAAGGAGGATACGGCCTATTTTGTGGCACAGGAGGACGGGCGTCTTCTTGGCGGCTGCGGTCTTCTTTTCATTGCAGGGGAAGGGAATATTACCAATGTGGTGGTGGTTCCCGAAGCCAGAAGACGCGGTGTGGCCACGGGGCTTTTGACCTATCTGATGCAGGAGGGTGACCGGGCCGGTTTGAGCGCCTATACGCTGGAGGTGCGGGTCAGTAATGAGGCGGCTATCAGCCTGTATGAAAAGCTTGGATTTGTGTCGGAAGGGATTCGTCCGAATTTTTATGAAAAGCCTGTGGAAGACGCTGTGATTATGTGGAAGAGATAGGCAGCGCATGGAACAATTACCACTGTTGTCAGTTCTTTTGTCTGCTAGAATGAGGATAGCAGCTTTAGCTTTTTTATGCTGCGGCAGTATTAACAACGGGAGGATTGTCATGCGCGAGTATAAAAATGGTAATGAATTGACCAAGGTAGTCTGCAATGCCTGCGGAAAGGTTTTGCTGGTAGAAAATGGCATTTTAAAGGAAGAGTGTATCCATGTGGAGCACGATTTCGGTTTTTTTGGCGAAAAAGACGGGGAGAGCGAACGCTTCGACCTGTGCGCGGCCTGTTATGAAAAACTGACTGCCCATTTTTGTGTGCCGGTTGAGAGCCGGGAGAGAAAGGAACTGTTGTAAACATGTTGGATATCTGCTTGTTGGGGACGGGGGGGATGATGCCCCTGCCCCACAGATGGCTTACCTCGCTGATGGCGCGGTATAACGGTACAGGCATATTGATTGACTGCGGAGAGGGCACGCAGATCGCCATGAAGGAGAAGGGCTGGAGCCCGAAACCCATCGATGTGATCTGCTTCACTCATTTTCATGCGGATCATATCAGCGGCCTTCCGGGCATGCTGCTCACCATGGGCAATGCGGAGCGTACAAATCCCCTTCTCATGATCGGGCCGAAGGGATTGACCAGAGTGGTTAATTCCTTGCGGGTGATTGCGCCGGAGCTGCCCTTTGAGATCAACTGCGTGGAGATTACCGAGCCGGAGCAGACGTTTCCTTTTAAGAATTTTCGCATAGAGGCGTACCGGGTCAATCACAATGTAATCTGTTACGGCTACAATATCGTGGTGGAGCGCAGCGGCAGATTCGACGTGGAACGGGCGCAGGCTTTAAATATTCCGAGAAACTACTGGAATCCCCTGCAAAAAGGTGAGATAATAGAATTGGATGGGCGGACGCTTACGCCCGATATGGTTCTGGGAGCGCCCAGAAAGGGACTCAAGGTCACGTACTGCACGGACACAAGGCCGACGGAAGGCATTGTAAGAAATGCAAAAGGCGCGGATCTGTTTATCTGCGAGGGCATGTACGGCGAGCCGGATAAGGCGCAGAAGGCCAGAGAATACAAGCATATGACATTTTACGAGGCGGCCCGGATGGCGAAAAGCGCTGAGGTGGGGGAGCTTTGGCTGACCCATTACAGCCCGTCACTGATTCGTCCGGACGACTATATGCAGGAAGTCTGGAAGATATTTCCAAATGCGGTGGCGGCCAGAGACGGCAGAAGCGTAGACCTGACGTATGAGGAAGAGTAGAGAACAGGCGACAGCGTGACTTGGCGAATAAGGAAGAGTAGAGAACAGGCGACAGAGTGACTTGGCGAATGAGGAAGAGTAGAGAACAGGCAGGAGCATACAGGAGGGGAATATGAAGCGTTCGAGCGGGATTAAGATTGTGATTATCGGGATTATTTTGGCGGCCATTGTGCTGGGGTATTTTTATTATCTCGGAAACAGGGACAGACAGCAGACCGAGGAGGCGGTGGCGGCTACGGTGGTGCAGAGTGTGCTGATGCGGGATTTAGAGTATAACTATCCCCCCACGCCCAAGGAGGTTGTGAAATATTACAGCGAGATTACGGAGTGCTTTTATAATGAAGAGTACTCTGACGAGGAGCTGACGCAGCTGGCCAATAAAATTCAATATCTCTATGATGCGGAGCTGGTGGCGAACAAGACTCAGGAGCAGTATATGCAGGATCTTCGCAATGAGATTGCCGACATGAAGAAGAATAAATATACCATTGCCAGTTACGAGGTTTCCGCCAGCACCGATGTGGAGTATTTTACGCAGAACGGAGACTCCTGCGCAAGACTGTACTGCACCTATTATCTGAGGCAGCCAAGCAGCGGCACCAGGGTGTCTTCACTGGAACGGTTTGTGCTCAGACAGGATCAGGACAGCCATTGGAAAATACTCGGCTGGGAGCTGGTGGAGGAATAGGCAATGAGCGGAAGCGGTGAAAATGTGACGATTCTGGCCATAGAATCCTCCTGCGATGAGACGGCGGCGGCGGTGGTCCGAAACGGCCGGGAAGTGTTGTCGAATGTAATTTTTTCTCAGATTGACCTTCATACGCTGTACGGCGGCGTGGTGCCGGAAATTGCCTCCCGCAAGCATATTGAAAAGATCAATCAGGTGATGGAGGAGGCGCTTTGCAGCGCAGGGATGCAGCTTGCCGACATGGATGCCATTGCCGTTACCTATGGTCCGGGCCTTGTAGGGCCCCTTCTGGTAGGGGTTTCCGCGGCGAAGGCGGTGAGCTTTGCTTCAGGCATTCCGTTAATCGGCGTCCATCATATCGAGGGTCATATCAGCGCTAATTACATAGAAAATAAAGAGTTGGAACCGCCGTTTGTCTGTCTGGTTGTATCGGGCGGACATTCGCATTTGGTGGTGGTGAAGGATTACGGCGAATATGAAATTTTGGGCCGCACCAGAGACGATGCGGCGGGAGAGGCTTTTGACAAGGTGGCGAGAGCCATCGGCCTTGGTTATCCCGGAGGCCCTAAAATTGATAAGGTTTCCAGAGAAGGAAATCCGGAAGCGATTGCGTTTCCCCGGGCGAAAGTGGGAGACTCCGACTATGACTTTAGCTTCAGCGGCTTAAAGTCAGCTGTGCTGAACTATTTAAATTCCTGCGAGATGAAAGGAATTGAGATCTGTCAGGCCGATGTGGCGGCTTCCTTTCAGAAGGCGGTGGTAGATGTGCTCACGGAGCATTCCATGCATGCGCTGTCCGCCTGCGGAATGAAAAAATTTGCCATTGCCGGCGGTGTGGCGTCAAACTCGGCGCTTCGCAGCGCGCTGGAAAGGGAGTGTGAAAAGAGGGGGATTGCATTTTATCATCCGTCGCCCCTGCTTTGCACGGACAATGCGGCCATGATCGGTACGGCGGCCTATTATGAATACAGAAAGGGTGTGCGGCACGGATTTGATCTGAATGCAGTGCCGAATTTGAAACTGGGGCAAGACATGAAGTCCTGCTAAGATTGCTGGGGAGCGGAGAATATGAATAAAAAACGATGCACCGCTATTGTGCTGGCGGCGGGGCAGGGCAGCCGTATGAAAAGCAGCGTGCCCAAGCAGTATATGCTTTTGCGGGGCAGGCCCGTTATCTGGTATGCGCTGCATGCCATAGAAGAATCTGATATTATAGACGACTGCATTCTTGTTGCCGGGACAAAGGTAAGCGACATAGAATATATGCGGGATGAGATTGTAGCCCGCTATGGGTTTCAGAAAGTGGATACCATTGTTGCGGGCGGTGCGCAGAGATATGATTCTGTATATCAGGCATTGAAGGTGATTGCCGACGACGATATGGCGGTTCCAGGCAGGGACGGCTATATTTTTATTCATGACGGTGTCCGTCCTTTTCTTACGGAGGAAATTCTGAGGCGTTGTTATGATGCGGTAGAGGAGCATCATGCCTGCGTGGCGGGAATGCCGGTGAAGGACACGATCAAGCTTGCGGACGGGGATGGATTTGCTGACACAACGCCGGATCGTGCTCTGCTGTGGCAGATACAGACGCCGCAGGTATTTGACGCGTCGCTCATTATTTCTTCTTATGAAAAATTAATGCAGGAAAAAGAGAAGCTTATGCAGGAGGGCGTTTCCATTACGGATGACGCCATGACCGTGGAACGTTTTTCAGGGTGTAAGGTGAAACTGGTGCAGGGATCTTATGAGAATATTAAGATTACCACGCCGGAGGATTTACGGATTGCAGAGGCATTGCTGGGATCATAAGCCGATCTGCAGCGATGGCATTTGACGGCGATATCACCCTGCGAACCAATCAATATGACGATTCAGCTAACGCGGTGATAAAGAAAGTGGAGACGGCGTAAGGTATGGATTTATCGGCGTATTATAACGAAGAATAAAAAATATGGAAAAACATGTTGACATGAAAATTTATTTTTGCTAGAATAATTCTTGCGCTTGACCTGAGAGCGGGCGCAATGCGAACACGGAGAGGTATCGAAGTGGTCATAACGAGGCGGTCTTGAAAACCGTTTGTCCGCAAGGGCGCGTGGGTTCGAATCCC
>VSNG01000034.1 GCA_009774175.1 Lachnospiraceae bacterium
AAATAATAGATTTTAAATAAAACGCGTCAATATAACGACAAAAGTTTCGTACTGTTGACAAAAAATGTTTAAAATGCTATAGTAATAGAAAAATACAGGCATAAAAATATAAAAAATGCAAAAAGGAAAGCTTTCGCGTTTTGTTTTGTATATATTGCAAAGACGACAGGTGTATAATTTATTAATGGGAACGCGTAGCTTGTATAACCGAGCGCACGCGGACGCCCGGCTTTTTTATTAATGACCAGAAAGGAGAGTACGGTATGGGACTTATTAAGAATATCTTCGGGAGCGGCAAGAAAGAGGAAGGCATACAGATCTGCGCACCGGTAGCCGGAAGGCTGGTTCCTATCAGTGAGGTCAGCGATCCTACTTTTGCGGACGGCATTTTGGGACAGGGGGCGGCAATCATGCCTGATGATAATCGGTTTCTCGCACCGGCGGATGGTACAGTTACCACGATTTTTCCCACCGGGCATGCGGCGGTGATCACCACAGACGACGGAGCGGAGGTGCTTTTACATATAGGGGTGGACACGGTGAAGCTGAACGGAGAGCACTTTACCATTCATGCGGAAGAAGGACGGAAGGTAAGCAGAGGGGATCTTATTTTGGAGGCGGATCTGGAACAGATTAAGGCCGCCGGATATGACATCATTACTCCCATCGTTATCTGCAACACAGACGATTTTGCGGAAGTCGCGATGGCGGAAGCAAAAGATGTGGAGGCCGGGGATACTGTTTTGACGCTCAAAAAGTAAGGGTTTTGATTCGGCGGAGGCGGGGATGGATAAATATATTGGAAAAAGCGTTATGAGGGGAATCGCCATAGGGCGGATATACCTATATAAAAAGGTCGACGTTCAGGTGACGGATCGGAAGGTGGCGGATGCAGCGGCTGAGAAGGAACGGTTTTTTGCCGCCGTGGATGGCGCGAAGGCACAGCTGACGAAACTCTATGACGAGGCTCTGCAGAACGTGGGAGAGGATCATGCCGCTATCTTTGACGTACACAGGATGCTTCTGGAGGATGAAGACTATCTGGCCGCGGCCGCGGGAGAGATAGAGAACGGTTATAATGCAGTGTATGCGGTAGATCAGGCGGGAACGCAGTTCGCAGAGCTGTTTGCGGCGATGGATGACGAGTATATGAGAGGACGCGCGGCGGATATCCGGGATATCTCCCAGAGAGTGATCCGCATTCTTCTGGATCTGCCGGAGGAAGAGATTGACTCGGAGGAACCGGTGGTTCTGGTGGCGGAGGATCTGACGCCCAGCGAGACGGTGAAGCTTGACAAAAAGAAAATCCTTGGCTTTGTGACGGTGAAAGGATCGGCTAATTCCCACACGGCCATTCTGGCAAGAAGCATGAATCTGCCGGCGCTGGTGAACGTGGATATCGACCTTTCGGATGAGCTGCACGGAAAGAGCTGTGTGGTGGACGGATTTGAGGGCGAGTTTCTGGTGGAGCCCGAGGAGGAGATACTGTCCGAAAAGGTTGTGCGGAAAAACCAGTGGGTGGCGGATCTGGAAGCCCTTGAGAAACTGAAGGGACAGGACAATGTCACACAGAGCGGGAAGCGGATAGATATTTTTGCTAATATCGGGAATGTGGAGGATGCGGACGCGGCCTGTGCGGCAGATGCCGGAGGAATCGGCCTTTTCAGAAGCGAATTTCTCTATCTGGGCAGGGAGAATTTTCCTTCGGAAGAGGAGCAGTACGCAAGCTATAAGGCTGTTCTTGAAAAGATGGAAGGCAGGAAGGTTGTGATTCGCACGCTGGATATCGGGGCGGATAAGAAGGTGGATTATTTCGGGCTGGAGCCGGAAGAAAATCCGGCGCTCGGTTATCGGGCGATCCGTATCTGTCTGGACCGGGAGGAGATATTCATTACCCAGCTTCGGGCGCTCTACCGTGCGGCTGCCCATGGAAAGCTGGCGATCATGTTCCCCATGATTATATCCGTGGATGAGGTGAAGCGGATCAGGCAGATTGTGGAGATGGTGAAGGAGCAGCTTACAAAGGAAGGCTATCCCGTAGGGGAGGCGGAGCTTGGCATTATGATCGAGACGCCTGCGGCGGCTGTGATTTCCGATAAGCTGGCGAGGGAAGTGGACTTTTTCAGCATAGGAACCAACGATCTGACACAGTATACGCTGGCGGTAGACAGACAGAACCAGAAGCTGGAAAGCATCTGCGATACCCACCATGAAGCGCTGCTTCGGCTGATTGAGATGACTGTAAGGAATGCTCATGAGGCGGGCATCTGGGCAGGCATCTGTGGAGAGCTTGGCGCCGATACGGAGCTGACGGAGTGGTTTTTGAAGATTGGCGTGGATGAGCTGAGCGTTGCGTCATCTGCGGTACTCAAGGTACGTGGGGCGGTGAGAGCGCTGCCATAAAGGGGCTTTTGGAGCCGCCTCATACCTGGCTCTGAGGGACTTCGAAGGCACGTATAAATTAAAGTGAGAGGGAGGGTATAGGAAATGAAGGAATTTACGTATGTCATCAAGGATCCGGTAGGGCTGCATGCCAGACCTGCGGGTCTGCTGGTAAAGAAGGCGGGCGAATTTACCAGCAGTATTACGGTTGAGTCCGGGGGAAAGAGCGCCGAGGCGAAGAAATTAATCAAGCTGATGGGACTCGGAATCAAGCAGGGCGCGGAGGTTGTCTGCCGGATTGAGGGGGAGGACGAGGACGCCGCGCATGATGCGCTCGCTAAATTCTTTGAAGAAAACTTATAAAAGTATAAAATGATTGGGAGGTAGAGCTTATGATGAAATATTTACAGAAATTGGGGAAATCCCTGATGCTGCCGGTGGCGAGTCTGCCGATCTGCGGTATTCTGATGGGAATCGGTTATGCGCTGTGTCCGGCGACGATGCAGGGCGGTGACATGAACGGCTTTTTGAATCTGCTGGGATTTTTCCTGGTGAAAGCGGGCGGCGCCTTGATTGACAATATGGCTATCCTGTTTGTAATCGGTGTCGGCGTTGGTATGGCGGATGATCATGACGGCACGGCAGGCCTTGCGGCACTGGCATCCTGGCTGATGATGACGAACCTGCTGGCAGTCGGCACGGTTACGGCGCTTATGCCTTCTGTTGCGGATGATGTGAACAAATCTCTTGCATTCGGAAAAATTGCGAATCCGTTCATCGGTATTCTGGCAGGTATCATCGGTGCAAGCTGCTACAACAAATTTAAGAGCACACAGCTGCCGGATTGGCTTTCCTTCTTCAGCGGCAAGCGCTGTGTGGCAATTATAGCAGGTGTGGTTTCCATTCTGGCTTCGGCAATCCTGCTGTTTGTATGGCCGATCGTGTTCGGCGCATTGATTGCAGTAGGTGAGGCTATTGTGGGTATGGGCGCGGTAGGCGCAGGTATATATGCATTCCTGAACAGACTGCTGATCCCTACAGGTCTGCACCATGCACTGAATAACGTATTCTGGTTTGACACCATCGGTCTTGGCGATCTGTCTCACTTCTGGGCAGGCGAGACCAGTGCGGATGTTACATGGAGCCTTGGTATGTATATGTCGGGATTCTTCCCTTGTATGATGTTCGGTATTCCGGGTGCGGCGCTTGCTATGGTTCACACGGCGAAGAGCAATAAGAAGAAAGTGGCGATCGGTCTGGTTGCTTCCGCGGCTCTCTGTGCATTTGTCTGCGGCGTTACCGAACCCTTCGAGTTCGGCTTCATGTTCCTGGCACCGGGCCTGTATCTGATTTATGCGTTGCTTTACGGTATCTTCACGACGGTTACCGTGCTGCTTGGCTTCCGTGCAGGCTTCAGCTTCTCGGCTGGCGCAACGGATCTTGTGTTCTCGGCGCCGCTGCCGGCTGCGGCAAATACCTGGATGATCATTCCTTTGGGTATTGCAGCATTTGTAGTATTCTATGTAGTATTCCGCTTTGCTATCGTGAAGTTTAACTTAAAGACACCCGGCAGAGAGGATGACGATATAGAGGCAGAGAAGAAAGCGGTTCTTTCCAACAGCAATTTCACCGAAGTGGCTTCCGTCATTCTGGAAGGTCTCGGCGGTAAGGGTAATGTGAAGTCTCTCGACAACTGTATCACAAGACTTCGTCTGGAGATCAAAGACTATACACTTGTAGATGAAAAGAAGATCAAATCTGCCGGAGTGGCAGGCGTTATGAGACCCAGCAAGACTGCGGTGCAGGTTATTGTAGGCACTAAAGTTCAGTTTGTGGCTGATGAAATGAAGAAGATGCTCTAAATCCCTTTCAGTACGGCAAAAGGATGAGAGCAAAAAGAGCTTTGAAGGTATGATAACCCGGCAGGGCGGGGGTCTGTAAGGCCTCCGTCCCTTGCATTTGTTATCTGTTTTTCCCGCCCGCTGCCTGTGGCGGGGGATTTGACTATAAGGTATATGATAAAGGAGGAAATAAGGATTTTATGAGGATCATCAGAGCGAAAGATTACGACGACATGAGCCGGAAGGCGGCAAACATCATCTCGGCCCAGATGATTATGAAACCGAACTGTGTTCTGGGACTGGCAACCGGATCTACGCCCATAGGCGTTTATAAGCAGCTTGTTTCCTGGTATGAGGAAGGGGATCTGGATTTCTCGGGGGTTACGACGGTGAATCTGGACGAGTATCGCGGTATCAGCCGGGACAATGACCAGAGCTATTACTATTTTATGCACGATAATCTGTTCGGCAAAGTAAATGTTGAGCTGAAACGCACCTTTCTGCCGGACGGAACGGAAGCGGACAGTGAGAAAGCCTGCCGGGATTATGACAGGGTGATTGCAGAAACAGGCGGCGTGGATCTACAGCTTCTTGGACTTGGGCATAACGGGCATATCGGATTTAATGAACCCGGCCCGGTTTTCAAGGCGCAGACTCATTGCGTGAAGCTGACGGAATCAACGATCAAGGCGAATCAGCGGTTCTTTGCTTCCGCGGACGAGGTGCCGAAAGAGGCGTACACCATGGGGATCGGAACCATTATGCAGGCGAAAAAAATACTTGTGGTGGTCAGCGGGGCGGATAAGGCTCCCATCTTGAAAAAAGTGATTTATGGGGAGGTTACGCCCGAAGTGCAGGCATCTATTTTACAGTTTCATGGTGACGTCACGCTGGTGGCGGATGAAGCGGCGTTATCCGAACTATAGTTCGGTAGAGAAAAGCGGATAAAAACAGGTTAAGGCAGCCCTTTATGCGGCTGCCTTTTTTGTTGATTTTTCCGCAAGTTACCGTCACCGTGGGGGAACGAGGATACGGGACGGATTTTGGAGACGTTGAAAAGGCATAATGTGAAGGTGACATTTTTTATGACCGGCGGATGGGTGGAATCTTATCCCGAGGATGTGAGGGCGATTCTGGCGGACGGCCATGATCTTGGAAATCATAGCGAAAATCATAAAAACATGTCCCAGATTTCCGACGAGGAGTGTCAGGAGGAAATTCGGAAAGTACATACCAGGGTGCAGGAGCTGACGGGCTATGAAATGTTTCTGTTTCGTCCGCCTTATGGAGATTATGACAATCATGTCATAAAGAATGTGCAGAAGTGCGGTTATTACCCCATTCAATGGTCGATTGATTCTTTGGACTGGAAAGATTATGGCGCGGACGATATCGTGAGACGAGTGGTAGAATCTGATAAGCTGAATAACGGGGCTATCATTCTCATGCACAATGGTGCAAAATATACGGCTGACGCGTTGGACGCAGTGATTACGGGATTGAAGGAGAAGGGGTATGAGATCGTGCCCATTTCTCAGTTGATTTACAGGGATAAGTACCATATGAAGGCCGACGGGACACAGGTATCGGGAGAATAAAAGAATGATATGGAATTGCAGGAACTGCATTGCAAAAATGCAGTTCTTGTTTGGAGTGCACAAAAAAATCTTTTCAATATATATTTTTTGCATAAATTTTACAATTTTTCTTTAAATTTTCTATAAAAAACTTCCCAAATGTAATATAATTTTAATATCAAGAAAAATAGGAGGAATCGTATTATGGCAAAAGAAATGATTGCAATGCTTCTTGCCGGCGGACAGGGCTCGCGTCTTTACGCGCTCACGGAGAAGCTTGCAAAACCTGCAGTTCCTTTTGGCGGCAAGTACCGTATTATCGACTTCCCGCTGTCTAACTGCGTTAATTCAGGCATTGATACTGTAGGTATCCTGACCCAGTATCAGCCGTTAGAGTTAAACGAGTACATCGGTAACGGCCAGCCATGGGATCTGGATCGGCTTTATGGCGGCGTGCACGTACTGCCGCCGTATCAGAAGGCGCACGGGTCAGACTGGTATAAGGGCACGGCAAATGCGATTTATCAGAATATCTCATTTATCGAGCGCTATGATCCGAAATATGTGATCATTCTTTCCGGCGATCAGATCTGCAAACAGGATTACAGCGATTTCCTTGAGTTCCACAAAGAAAAGAACGCTGAGTTCAGCGTTGCCGTGATGGAAGTGCCCTGGGAGGAAGCGCCCCGCTTTGGCCTGATGGTAGCCGATGAGAATGACAAGATCACGGAATTTCAGGAGAAGCCCAAAGATCCCAAATCAAACCTGGCTTCCATGGGTATCTATATCTTTAACTGGGATATCCTGAAACAGTACCTGGAGGAGGATGAGGCGGACCCCAACTCCGAGAATGACTTCGGTAATAACATCATTCCCAATCTGCTGCGCGACAAACGGCAGATGTACGCTTATCATTTCAGCGGCTACTGGAAGGATGTGGGAACTATTTCTTCCCTCTGGGAAGCAAATATGGAGGTTCTTGACCCCGAGCACAGCGGTATTAATCTTTTTGATGAGGGCTGGAAGATCTACAGCCGTAATGCCGGTATGACAGGACATAAGATCAACACGGGCGCAGTGGTGGAAAACGCTTTGATTACCGACGGATGCCGGATCAAGGGAACGGTTAAGCACTCCGTTTTGTTTGGCGGCGTAAAGGTAGAAGCTGGCGCAGTGGTAGAGGATGCTGTCATCATGGGCGGTACGACGATTAAGGCCGGTGCAGTGGTAAAACACTGTATCGTGGCGGAAAATGTGACAATCTGCGAGAATGCAGTGGTAGGCGCAATGCCCACTGAGGATGAAAAAGGCGTAGCAACCATCGGCTCCGGCGTTACCATTGGGGAGAATGCGGTGGTAGGCCCTGACGCCATGGTCAGGAATAATGTGGAAGGTGGTGAAGCAGTATGATAAAATCAAGCACAGATGTAATCGGTATTATTTTTCCTAACAGTTATGACGCTCTGATTCCGGAGCTGGTCAGCGTGCGTTTGATGGCTTCCATCCCCTTTGCCAGCCGTTACCGTATCATAGATTTTATCCTGTCCAGCATGACCCATTCCGGCATTGACAATATTTCCGTTGTGGTAAACAAGAATTATCATTCCTTGATGGATCATCTTGGCTCCGGGCGCGAGTGGGATCTGGTTCGCAAGAACGGCGGCCTGCACATTTTCCCGCCCTTTGCGGAGAAGCAGGTGGGCGGCCCTTACGTGGGACGTGCCGGAGCGTTGGCGAATCTTCTGGACTTCTTAAAGTCCCAGAAAGAAAAATATGTGATCATGGCAGACACCAATATAGTGGTCAATTTTGATTTCAATGCGATGCTGCAGGCGCATATGGACAGCGGCGCAGATTTGACCATTGCTTACAACGAGCAGGAACTGCCGAAGGAGCTGCTTGATTATCAGACCAGCGACCAGATTTTCTATTACACCTTTGACATTGAAGAGGGACGTATCCGCAAAGTGAGCATCAATCCGAAGACGGAAGGCGTACAGAATACTGCCATGAATATTTTTGTGATTGGGCGCGAGCTTCTGATTGATCTTGTCAGCACTGCATACATGGAAGGTAAATCCTTCTTTATGCGCGATGTGATTATGCCGCAGCTGGGCAAGCTGAACGTACAGGCTTACAAGTATACGGGCTATGTGGCGCGCATCTGCGGTATGAAGAGCTATTTTGAAGAGAATATGAAGCTTCTGGACGATTACAATTTGGACGCGCTGTTTGCTTCGGCTCCTATATATACGAAGATTCGAGGCGATAACCCGACCCATTACAAGGACGGAGCCAAAGTTAAAAATGTGATGATGGCTGACGGCTGCGTGATCGAGGGCGAAGTGGAAAACAGCGTGATCTTCCGCGGCGTTACGGTCGGCAAGGGCGCTAAAATCAAAAACTGTATCCTGATGCAGGATACGGTGGTAGAGGCAGGCGCCAACGTGGAATATCTCATTACCGACAAGAACGTTACCATTACGGCCGGTAAGGAGATGAAAGGCACCGACACATTCCCTGTTTATATTGAGAAATATAAG
The DNA here is from genome assembly GCA_009774175.1 of Lachnospiraceae bacterium. Taxonomy (GTDB): domain Bacteria; phylum Bacillota; class Clostridia; order Lachnospirales; family Lachnospiraceae; genus UBA3282. The sequence continues at coordinate 8,344 of VSNG01000034.1, forward strand.
ACCGTGTAGGTAGAACGAAAGTACCAGAGTGCATAAAATTACATCAGTTACAAAGAAAACTGCATTGTTAAAATGCAGTTTTTTTTGTATACTTATTTTTAGCAGATTACGATGGGATGAGAATGGAGGATAAGTATGCCACGCAGAACAGATATTCATAAAGTACTGATCATCGGCTCGGGGCCGATTATCATCGGACAGGCCTGTGAGTTTGACTATTCGGGAACACAGGCGTGCAAGGCGCTTCGGAAGCTGGGCTATGAGATTGTGCTCGTCAATTCCAATCCGGCGACAATTATGACGGATCCGGAGACCGCGGATGTGACGTATATCGAGCCCCTTAATGTAGAACGGCTGGAACAGATTATTGCCAAGGAGCGTCCCGACGCGCTGCTTCCCAATCTGGGCGGGCAGTCCGGCCTGAATTTATGCGCGGAATTAAATAAGGCGGGGGTTTTGGATAAATACAATGTGAAGGTTATCGGCGTGCAGGTGGATGCCATTGAGCGCGGCGAGGACCGCATTGAGTTTAAGAAGACGATGAATGCGCTGGGAATTGAGATGGCCCGCAGCGAGGTGGCCTATTCCGTTGACGAGGCGCTTGCCATTGCTGAAAAGCTTGGATACCCGGTGGTGCTGCGTCCCGCCTATACCATGGGAGGCGCAGGCGGCGGTCTGGTATACAATAAGGAAGAGTTAAAGGTAGTATGCGCCAGAGGGCTGCAGGCCAGTCTGGTGGGACAGGTGCTGGTGGAGGAGTCGATTCTCGGCTGGGAAGAGCTGGAGCTTGAGGTGGTTCGCGACGCGGACAACAATATTATTACCGTGTGCTTTATCGAAAATATTGACCCTCTTGGCGTTCATACGGGAGATTCCTTCTGTTCCGCGCCCATGCTTACCATCTCGCAGGAGTGTCAGAAGAGGCTGCAGGAGCAGGCCTATAAAATTGTGGAGTCTGTACAGGTGATCGGCGGCACGAACGTGCAGTTTGCCCATGACCCTGTGACAGACCGTATCATTGTAATTGAGATCAATCCTCGTACCTCCCGGTCCTCGGCCCTTGCAAGTAAAGCCACGGGATTTCCCATTGCGCTGGTGTCTTCCATGCTGGCGGCAGGCCTTACCCTTAAGGACATTCCCTGCGGCAAGTACGGGACGCTGGATAAATATGTGCCGGACGGCGATTATGTGGTGATTAAATTTGCCCGCTGGGCCTTTGAGAAATTTAAGGGAGTGGAAGACCGGCTGGGAACGCAGATGCGCGCGGTGGGCGAGGTAATGAGTATTGGCAAGACCTACAAGGAGGCGTTTCAGAAGGCCATCCGTTCTCTGGAGACGGGACGTTACGGCCTTGGCCATGCGAAGGATTTCGACACGCTGCCGAAGGAGGAGCTGCTTCGCAGGCTTACAACGCCTTCCAGCGAGCGGCATTTTCTCATGTATGAAGCGCTGCGCAAGGGCGCGACGGTGGAAGAACTCTTTGAGATCACCAGAGTAAAAGCGTATTTTATCGAGCAGATGAAGGAACTGGTGGAGGAAGAGGAAGCTATTTTGCAGTACCGGGGCAAAATGCTGCCTGACGATATGCTGACCACAGCTAAGAAGGACGGATTTTCCGATAAGTATTTAAGCCAGCTTCTGGAAATATCGGAGGAGGAAATCAGGAACCGCCGTCTTGCGATTGGCGTGGAGGAAGCCTGGGAAGGCGTGCATGTCAGCGGGACAAAAGATAACGCCTATTATTATTCTACCTACAATGGGCCGGACAAGAACCCGGTGAACGCAGACAGACAAAAGATCATGATTCTGGGCGGCGGCCCCAATCGGATCGGGCAGGGCATCGAGTTCGACTACTGCTGCGTTCATGCGGCGCAGGCGTTAAAAAAGCTCGGTTTTGAGACGATCATCGTAAACTGTAATCCGGAGACCGTGTCCACTGATTACGATACCTCCGATAAGCTTTACTTTGAACCTCTTACACTGGAAGATGTGCTGAGTATCTATAATAAGGAGAAACCGCTTGGCGTGATTGCCCAGTTTGGCGGTCAGACGCCTTTAAATCTGGCATCGGAGCTGGAAAAGAACGGGGTCAGGATTTTAGGCACCTCTCCTTCCGTCATTGATCTGGCGGAGGATCGGGATCAGTTCCGTGCCATGATGGAGAAGCTTTCCATTCCCATGCCCGAATCCGGCATGGCAACCACGGTGGAGGAGGCGCTTGCCATTGCGGACAGGATCGGTTATCCCGTCATGGTTCGTCCTTCCTATGTGCTGGGCGGCAGAGGCATGGAAGTGGTTTACGACGACGAGAGCATGACGGAATATATGAATGCCGCAGTGGGCGTGACGCCGGACCGGCCGATTCTGATCGACCGATTCCTGAACCACGCGCTGGAGTGCGAGGCGGACGCCATCAGTGACGGTACGCATGCCTTTGTGCCTGCGGTAATGGAACATATCGAGCTTGCGGGTATTCACTCCGGCGATTCGGCGTGTATTATTCCTTCCGTGCATATTCCGCCGGAGAGTGTGGAGACCATTAAGGAATATACCAGAAAGATTGCGGAGGAAATGCATGTCAGGGGACTGATGAATATGCAGTATGCTATTGAAAACGGCAAGGTGTTTGTGCTGGAAGCCAATCCCAGAGCATCCCGCACGGTGCCGCTGGTATCCAAGGTCTGCAATATCCGTATGGTGCCGTTGGCGACAGATATCATCACTTCGGACATTACAGGACGGCCTTCTCCGATTTCGGGGCTGACGGAGCAGACGGTTCCCTATTACGGTGTGAAGGAAGCGGTGTTCCCATTCAATATGTTCCCGGAGGTGGATCCCATATTGGGGCCGGAAATGCGTTCTACGGGAGAGGTACTGGGCTTGTCAGGGTCCTACGGCGAAGCCTTTTTCAAGGCGCAGGAGGCAGTGCAGTCAAAGCTGCCGCTTGAAGGAACGGTGCTGATTTCCGTTAACAAGAAGGATAAGGACGAAGCGGTTGAGGTGGCGAGGCGGCTTTCGGAGGACGGATTTAAAATTTTTGCCACCGAAGGCACGTACAATCTGATCACAGCGGCGGATATTCCGGCCGTGAAGGTGAAAAAAATCTACGAGGGCAGACCCAACGTAAACGATATGATCACCAACGGAGATTTCGATCTGATTATCAACTCGCCTGTGGGCAAGGACAGCGTGCACGACGACAGTTATCTGCGTAAGGCGGCGATTAAGGCGAAGGCGCCTTATATCACTACGGTGGCGGCGGCCAGAGTGACGGCTGAGGGTATCCATTACCTGAAAACGCACAAAGGCAGCGAGGTGAAGTCCCTGCAGGAGCTGCACGGGGAGATAAAGGGCTAGATGCGTCTGGGGAAAGTAAAGCACGCAAGATGTGGATGTGGCTGGTTTATTCCAGCCACATAGAGTCAAATGTGACAGACAAAACCCGTTTGTCGGGATTATTTCTGTCTAACTGGTTGGGTGTCAGTGCGTTTGGGAAGACCAGCCGTAACAGCAGGCATTCGTTTTGAATGCTGTCTTTGGGAATTTTGACTGTAATTTCGTTAGCTGCCTTATTTTTACGGGGAGGAGGCAAAACAATACGATCCGCTTTATTGCCTCCTGCATACACTTGTACTTTCTGCGAATCAGAGTATATTCCGGAGTATACAAAATGGAACTCCAAATCTTCTGACTTCCTGTTTTGCAGATGAAAGCAGATGCTCAGCTCGTTGCTTGCAGTCGCCGCATCGTTTTCCTTATAGAGGCGGTAGTTGATCTGATCCGCATAGGAATTGTCGGAAGTAAAGTCAATGACATCGCCGATTTGATAGTCAACGCAGTTGATTTCATATGGATTCCAGAGCCGGTATTTCATCTCAGACGCTTTGCCAAGAACAATGAGCCGCGCTTCTTTTATGGAGGTATCGTAATTTTTCAGGTGGAGCCGTTGCGTTGTAATCGTTTCATTAATCGTATGCAGTCTTTCCACATCGCTTTCCTGCGTGATGTCAAAAACCGATGGTCCGTAGGAGGAGTAATCCTCCAGAAATGCCTCCGCTATTGTGGCATAAATATTTCTAAAGTGTATGGGGGCTGAACTGCGTACAAGCTTGTGCAGATCTCCTTTTCCCGGAAATTTAATCAGGACTGCCGGATTGGTTTCCGGATTGCCGTCGGAATGACGTCCGTGATCGCCGGTGATGATAATGGTGCTTGTATCAAATATGCCGGCCTGTTTCATGGCGTTAATATATGTATAGATGATTCGCATGTCGCCCCGGAGAACCACCTGCTCCGTAACGCCGTTGTCCCATACCCTTTCAAAGTCTTCCGTCATTTTGTAGGTCGGATGAACGCCGTTCATATGATAGATTCTGAGAGCCTTTTCATAATCGGTCTGCAGCGTTTCTTCGACGGCGCAAAAGTCGTTGTGGAGATAGATATCGTTTAACTCATAACCGGCGCTTTTGATATGATATAAAAGCGTATCGGTTGAGAGCCAGAGAGATTCTTTCATAAATTGCGGCATGAGCAGACAACTTACCAATCGATATAAATCTTTACCAAATCCGAAGTAGTCTTCAATCCGTCTGTTTCCTATAAACTTATAATTATCAAAATATTCGTCGTGAAAGCCGGGAAATTCGTTTGGTTCAGAATAGAGGCGGACGTCATAGCCGTTTTGATGCAGATCATCATACAGCGTAGTTTCATCCCATGCGTCCTGTAGATAATTCTTTTGCGAAGGATCACATTCCATGCCGGTCAATAGAAGTGACATGCCGAACTGAGTCGATGCGCCGCCGGATACCGCGTTGTCAAAAAGGATAAAACCGTCCAGAGAACCGTCTTCTTTGTAAGCGTCGGACGCAAGGTATTCCTCCATGACGTCTTCCTGCAAGGTGTCAATGACGAATACAATAATATTTTCCTTCGAACCGACCGTAAATTCCGCTTCCTTGGAAAATCCGAAGGAGGCGTTTTTGTCAAGCGGATTCATAAGAATCAGGACGGCCAGCGATACTAACTGCACGGCGCTGAAAAAAAGAGAGGTGTATTTCATGAACTTTTCCGTCGTCTTTTTTTTGAAGCAGAGGGAGGAAAATACAAAGACGAAGCAAAGAATCCAGACAAGGGCGCTGATCAGATTTTGCGTACGGTATTTTTCCCATTGAATGAGGGCGCCGTCCAGTATGGGAAGCGACGCATTGAGAAAATTGCTCTGTATGTATGCGGCTACAGTAACAGAGAAGATAAATGCCATATAATAGGGCAGCGCCTTTTCCTGCATAAGCCAGAAAGCGAACACAAATATTATGGCGAAAACCCCAATTGCCGTGCATAGGAGGATGGGAACAATATCAATGTAGCGAATGGAAAATTCATCGATATTTCCGAGAAAAAGAGAACTGGGAGTAAAAATGATACAGGTCACAATGAAAAAGAACGCCGTTGGAAAAAGCCTGCGGGTAATCTGTTTCAATACGGCCGGATTTGTTTCGCGGATCTTTTTGATCACTCGGGTAAGCAATGCCGACAGCAGGGCTTCCAGAATGATCCATTTGATTTTAAACCGTACGCTCATTTCAAACAGATTGAAATGCTGCATGCCGATGAGTTTCAGGCCGGCAATAATACAGAGATTGACTGTCACGGTGTAGAATAAAATCCAAGCGCAAATCTTTTTGGGGTTAAATTTTTGATGAGAGAATTTATATAATAAGAATGCTGCAGTTCCAGGGAAAACGGCAATGATTAGCTCCAACATGGTTTGTCCTCCGTATATTTTACCATAAAACTTAAATTTGATTTTATGCGTGTTGGGAAAAGTTGTCAAGGGCGAATGCCGGTTCGGTACAAATGAAATGTTTGACATATACGCTAATATCGTGTAAAATATAGTGCGACTTTATTTTGTTCGTGTCAAAAGAGGGCGGCCACAGCCCGAATCAGAAAGACAGAAATAAAAACCACAAATGCGTGGCAATGGGGCAGCGTATTTGTGGTTTTTTCATTAATTCTATGAAGAAGGAGAGAGAATGTTATGAGACAAATGAAAAAAAGGTGGATGATGCTTCTGCCCACAGTGCTTCTGCTGGCGCTTGCGTTTTCCACGACAGTGTTTGCGGCGGAGGAAGAGGCCGAGTATGTTTCGGAGTTCCACGCGACCTTTTGGGCGCTTGTCCCCGCCGTTGTGGCGATCGGCCTTGCGCTGATCACAAAGGAAGTGTACAGTTCATTGTTTGTGGGTATTTTGATGGGCGGCCTTCTGTATTCGGGCTTTCGGTTTGAAATGACGATTACCCATATTTTTGTGGACGGTATTATCGGCGTTTTGTCGGACAGCTACAATGTGGGTATTCTGGTGTTCCTGGTGATACTGGGCGCCATGGTCAGCCTGATGAACAAAGCGGGCGGTTCGGCGGCCTTCGGGCAGTTTGCCGCAAGCAGGATCAAAAACCGCGTGGGCGCGCAGCTGGCGACTGTTTTACTCGGTGTGCTGATCTTTATCGACGATTATTTTAACTGTCTGACGGTAGGAAGCGTAATGCGTCCTGTGACGGACAAGTTTAAGGTATCCCGTGCAAAGCTGGCTTATCTGATTGACGCTACGGCGGCGCCGGTGTGTATCATAGCTCCGATATCCTCGTGGGCGGCGGCTGTGACGGGCTTTGTAGAGGGAGAAGACGGCTTTTCCATCTTTATCCGGGCTATCCCCTATAACTTTTACGCGATCTTGACGATTGTGATGATGGTGGGTATGATTTTGACGAAGACGGAGTTTGGTAAGATGAAGGTGCATGAGCAGAACGCACAGAAGGGCGATCTGTTTACCACGCCGGGCCGTCCCTACGAGAATGTGAAGGAAGAGAAAGTAAGTCCCAGAGGCGGCGTTATGGATCTTCTGATTCCCATTCTTGCGCTGATTGTCTGCTGTGTAATCGGCATGATTTATACGGGCGGTTTCTTTGAGGGAGCGGATTTCGTGACGGCATTTTCCAATTCGGACGCTTCTCTGGGCCTGACCCTTGGCAGTTTCTTTGGTCTGGTAATCACAATTGTGCTCTATCAGATTCGCAGAGTGCTCTCCTTCAAGGAGTGTATGGATTGTATTCCCGAGGGCTTCCGCGCCATGGTGCCTGCTATTTTGATCCTGACTTTTGCGTGGACGCTTAAGGCAATGACGGACAGTCTGGGGGCTGATCTCTATGTGGCCGGACTGGTGCAGTCCAGCGCGGCCGCCTTTTTAAATTTTCTGCCCGCAATTATTTTTGTGGTGGGATGCCTGCTTGCCTTTGCCACAGGCACTTCCTGGGGAACTTTCGGTATTTTGATTCCCATTGTGGTGGCGGTTTTCCAGAGCAGCAACCCGCAGCTGATGATTATTTCCATTTCCGCCTGTATGGCAGGCGCGGTGTGCGGCGACCACTGTTCGCCGATTTCCGACACCACCATTATGGCTTCGGCAGGCGCCCAGTGCGAGCATGTGAATCATGTTACCACCCAGCTGCCCTATGCGGTTTTGGCGGCCGTGATTTCCTTTATCACCTATATCGTAGCCGGTTTCGTACAGAGCGCATGGATTGCGCTGCCGGTGGGCGTTGTGCTGATGATAGCGGCGCTGCTTGTGTTGCGGAATAGGAGCGGAAGTCTGGAAAAATCATGACGTTGGTGTCAGTAAACGGCTTCCACGTTGGATATGCCGCTTTCGGTAATGTCGAATTTCCAGAGGGCATGGCCGGGAATGCGGTGTTCTGTTAAATAATAGCTGTTATCTATATGGGTAATGTAATAGGGTGTGCCGCCGCCGATGAAATTGGCATAGACGTCCTCGTAACTTCCTTCTGTGAGCTGCGACAGATCTTCTGTGCGAATCATGGTGGCGGCTTCCTGATTTCCCGCAATATCCGTGGAGACGGTAATGTAGTAGCTGTCGTCGGCGATGGTAAGCTGCACCATGCCGGCCATGACATCCGGCACGGGATAGGCTTCCCTTACCTCAAAGGTGGACAGATCGGCCCGCAGGATGGCCGGACTGCCGGGGATGCCGGAGACAAAATAGATATCGCTGCCGTCAATGGTGAAGGAGCGCACGTAAGTGTCCGCAAGGGCCTCTGTTTTGCGGATTTCGGTGAGGTACATCCGGGTGTCGCCGGGATCGTGGCGGCACAGATACATCTCGCCGTTCATGGAGCTCCATACATAAAAAGTGTCCGTGGGGGCGTCATAGACAATATAGTGAGGGCGGTTTCCAACCTCATCCAGCGTCTGGGTGTGGTAGAAAACGCCTTCCCTTTTTTCAAAGACAAGGATACGGTTTCCCTCTGTGTCATCCACCAGATATACGGTACCGTCGCTGGCAATGGTATGTCCTTTGTCAATCTCGTCAGTCAGAACCTGCCAGTCGGTCAGGGGATCGGAGAGATTGTCGTGGTAGATCACCTGATTGTGGTAACAGTCCACAAGAAACCAGGTATCGTCTGTTTTTGTCACATAGGTGGGGACGCTCAGATCGGGAAAAGGATTTTGGGGAACGGATTCGGCGGAAACAGGAGAGAAGTCTGCCCCTTCCATATCCAGTACCAGATCAAAGGCCCGCAGATGTTCTGCGCTCGGGAGCTTCGCCGGAGCGTTTCTGCCGGCAGTGTCCGCACTGGCGGCCGGTTCCGTGTCGGCGGACGTGGAGGCGGTCTTCGGAGCGCAGGCCGTAAGCAGAAAGGTCGTCAGGGGAAGAGACAGGGCGAAGATAAAGGATGATAGCAGGTGTTTTTTATTTATAAGGTTTTTTTTGATCATGGTTCTGCCCCTTTCATTTACAGGCAGTTATTAATACTGATTTGCCCTACGATCATTTTAGCGGCTTGGAATTTTTTATTCAATAACTTTTTATGGATATTAAAAGGATGCCATGATACAATACTTTAATAAAGATAAGGCGGGTGCTGACCTTGTGGATGCGTTTATTTCCAGAAAGTAGATATATGAAATATCTTAGTTTATGTATATGTCACGAGAGATGAAAACAAATAGAAACATAATAGATGCTGATTACAATAGAACTTTCGGCCTTCTTTCGGCCCTGGCCATCCTCATGATCGTGGCGGGCCATGCGGGCTATGACATTCTGACGGTGGGCGGCCTGTTTCCCTACTATTCCTTTCACGTGCCGCTTTTTCTGTTTATTTCAGGTTACTTTTATCGAAAAGAGGAGGAAGAGAAACCGCTTCTCTATGTAAAGAAAAAGGCGAAACGGCTTCTTTTGCCTTACTTTATCTGGAATCTTGTTTACGGGGTGGTTTCTTTAGCGCTGCGGACGTTTGGCGGGTTTTCCATGGGAGATGGGATTTCCTTAAAGAGCCTGTTTTTAGACCCGTTTCTTCATGGCTATCAGTTCATCTATAACTTTGCGGCATGGTTTGTGCCGGCGCTTTTTCTGATAGAGATGATGAACCTGTGTATGCGGATGATACTTGGGAAACTCAGGCTTGACAGAGAATGGCTGATTCTGTCTGGTTCTCTGGCGGTGGGAGTGGCGGTGGTGCAGCTTTCCATCGGGGGTCATGTGTGGGGGCTTTATAAGACGGCGGGGCGGATTCTGTTTCTCTATTCCTGTTTTCAGATGGGACGGTTTTATAAGGAAAAGCTGGAAGCTCATGACAGAATCGGGAATCTTCCCTACTTTGCCGTGGTGATCGGCATACAGGTGCTTCTGCATCTGTGCTGCAACGGTCTTGCTTACAGCAGCGTCTGGTGCACGGGCTTTGCCAACGGGCCGGTGATTCCATATGTGACAGTGATGTCAGGTGTTGCTTTCTGGCTGCGGACGGCGAAAATTCTGGCTCCGCTTTGCGGAGGGGATCGAAGGTGCGGTTTTTTCCTGTATCTTGGCCGTAACACCTATGCGGTGATGATGCATCATATCATGGCCTTTATGCTGGTGAAAATGATTCTGGCGGGAATCGCCGCCCATACGGGGTATCTGGCGGACTTTGATTTTACAGAGTTTTACGGAAATATTGATTATTATTATCTGGTAAAAGGCTCAGAGGCCTTTAAGATGGTATACCTGGCGGCGGGGGTGGCTCTGCCTTTGCTGTTACAAAGGGGGATTGCGTCTCTGTGCGCCGTCAGGCATAGGCTTATGCGGGTTTGAATTGCAATCGGCAGGGGAGTATGATACTCTAGTGTTTGTACGGAGAGATGTGCCCGTAAGGAGGCACAATGACAGGAAAATGGTTTTACATTGTAAACGGCGGCCCGCTGTGGATTTTCGCGGCGCTGCTTCTGCTGCTTGCTGCTCTGGCGGCGCTGCAGCATGATCTGACGTACCATACGGTACGAATTTATAACTGGGACGGAAAAAGATTCCGTTTTCTGGGACGAGGGCGGCTGCGAAAAGTAAATGACATGTATGTCGTAAATATGCGGGAAAAGCTGGGAGACGCGTCCTTTACCACGAGATATCTTCTTCTGGCTTCCCGGAAGTTTGTGAAGAAACACCGTTATGAAAGTCTGCTCTTTCGGGCGGGAAAGGCAAAGGCATGGCTGTTTGTGGAGGAGAGAATGCGGCAGGATGTGCTGTATGTCTACCGATGAATGCGCAGGGGCGTGTGTCTTTGAGGGTCGGTGCGGAAAGGCGTGGCGGACAGATACGGCGGTGCTTTGGGAAAGGTTTGAAAATGGTCACTATCAGCCTGTGTATGATCGTGAAAAATGAAGAGCGGATTTTGAAAAGATGCCTGGACAGTCTGGAAGGGCTGATGGACGAGATCATTATTGTGGATACGGGTTCGACGGATGCAACCAAAAAAATTGCGGCGGCGTACACGGATCGGATTTATGACTTTGTCTGGACGGGGGATTTTTCGGAGGCGAGAAATTTCGCCTTTTCAAAAGCCGGTATGGATTATATATACTCGGCGGATGCGGACGAGGTGTTGGATGAGGAAAACAGGGCGGCGTTTCTGCGCATGAAGCGGGTGCTGCTTCCGGAGATTGAGATTGTGCAGATGTATTATGCCAATCAGCTTTTGAACGGCACGATATACAACTACGACAAGGAGCTTCGGCCAAAGCTGTTTAAGAGGAACAGGACTTTCCGCTGGCAGGGAGCGATTCACGAGCAGATTGGAATTACACCCGTTATTTACGACAGCGAAATCTGCATTCAGCATTTGCCCGAGGAGAATCACAAGGACAGGGATCTGGCGGCTTTTGCGCGCCTTGTGGAGGCTGGAGAGCCTTTGGATAAAAGGCTGCACAACATTTATGCGAAGGAGCTGTTTATTTCCGGGGAAGCAAAGGATTTTCTGGCGGCCCGGGCCTTTTTTAAGGCTTCCTGCGCGGATGGCAAACGGGGAGAAGAGGAGCTTATGGAGGCGGCCTGTGTGGCGGCAAAAGCGGCCAGAATCGCCGGGGATGTGTCGGATTTTTTCAAGTATGCCATGAAGGCGGTCGCGTCTGAGGGGTGTGCGGAGATCTGCTGTGAACTGGGCAGCTTTTACATGGAAGCAGGGGATTATGACGAAGCCATTATCTGGCTGTATAATGCGGCCTATGAGACGGAGAGCGTTTTGAATATTCACAGCGGGGGCGATCTTCCGCTCAGGGGGCTGGCGGCCTGTTATCAGGCTCTCGGCAATGAGGAACAGGCGGCGGAATATACCCGGCTGGCGTTGGAATGGCATATATAAGAAAGGACAAAGCAACATGAAATGGGAAGAAAACGTGCGCAGGGTGACGCCTTATACACCCGGGGAACAGCCGCAAAAGGAAGGAATCATCAAGCTTAATACCAATGAAAATCCTTATGCGCCGGCGCCGGGGGTGGCGCGGGCTCTGGCCGGTCTGGATGCGGAGAGTTTTCGTCTGTATCCGGCATTTCCAGAAAAGACGGATCTGGCGAAGGCGCTTTCGGCGCAGTATCATATCGGAACGGATCAGATTTTTATCGGCGTGGGTTCGGACGATGTATTATCGCTTGCTTTTATGACCTTTTTCCAGTCGGGCAGGCCGGTGTTTTTCCCTGACGTAACCTATTCCTTTTACGACGTGTGGGCGGATGTGCACAGGATACCTTACGAGACGAAGGCGCTTGATGAAAATTTTCAGATTTGTCCGGGAGATTACATGCAGCCAAACGGCGGCGTGGTCTTTCCTAATCCCAATGCGCCTACGGGAGTGCTGATGCCCCTTGACAGGGTGGAGGAGATTGTCAGAAACAACCGCGAGGCTGTGGTAATCGTGGACGAAGCTTACATTGATTTTGGCGGTACAAGCGCGCTGCCGCTGATCGAAAAGTATGACAATCTGCTTGTCGTGCAGACCTTTTCCAAGTCCAGATGCATGGCCGGAATGCGCATTGGATATGCCATGGGACAGCCCCGGCTGATCCGTTATCTCAATGATGTGAAGTATTCCGTCAATTCCTACACCTTGAATACGGCCGCGCTTGCACTTGGAGCGGAAGCGGTGCGGGATGAGGCGTACTTTCAGGAATGCTGTAGCAGGATTATAAAAACGAGGGAAAGAGCGGAAGAGGAGCTTGCAAAACGGGGCTTTGTCTTTCCGAAATCCTGCGCCAACTTTATCTTTGCCTCCCATAAAAGCGTGCCCGCCCGGAAGATATTCGAGGCGCTGAAAGAAAATGACATCTATGTCAGATGGTGGGATAAAGAGAGAATCAATAACTATCTGCGGATTACCATTGGCACGGACGAGCAGATGGAAGCGCTTTACCGGGCGCTGGACGGGATATGCGGATAGGAGATTTTGGCGATAAAGGTTTTGACCCCAAATTTTATACATATACTATAATAGCCGCACGAAAAAGCGGGCGGTATGGAAAAACAGGAAAGGAAGAGGAAAGATATGGAGAGTTTAGCGGTGGCGTTTGCCAATACATTGGGAAGATATGTGAGTAAGGAGATTGTGGTTTTTGTAATCTCCATGATACCGATTCTGGAGCTCAGGGGCGGTCTGATTGTCTCCCAGCTGATTCAGGTGCCGATTACCACGGCAATTCCGATCTGCATTATCGGCAATATCATTCCGATTCCCTTTATTTTGTTGTTTATCAAGCAGATTTTTAAACTGCTCAAAAAGATTAAGCTTTTCCGCGGCATTATTGAAAAACTGGAAAACCGGGCTATGAGCAAGAGCGATAATATCAAGCGTTATGAGTTCTGGGGACTGGTGCTCTTTGTGGGAATCCCCCTTCCGGGAACGGGTGCGTGGACGGGATCTCTGATTGCGGCGCTGTTGGATGTGGACTTAAAAAAGGCGATTCTGGCGGAGCTTTTGGGTATTGTGATCGCTACGGTGATTATGTCCTTCTTTTCCTACGGACTTCTGGCTGCGCTGGTGGGATAGGAAAAAATGGGATCGTGGATGAAGGAGAGAAGAGATAGGAAAAAATACATGTTTGCAGGTGCGGCCATTGCGGTGATTCTGGCGGCGGCAGGGCTGATCGGCGTCCTTATGAGGGGACAGGTTTTCGGGGACGCCAATCCCAATCTTGCGCGGAAAAGAGGCGTGAAGGCCACCTGTGACAGTGTGGAGCAGGAGGCGCTGTCTGCGGCCATGGCCATTGACGGAAACGATACGGACCGCGCTTCCCGCTGGTCAAGCGAGAATAACAGAGAGGACGCCTCCCACTATATACAACTGGAATTTCCCGAAGAAATTTCAGTTTCTTTTGTTGTGCTGAAATGGGAGCGGGCCAACGCTATCTCCTATGCGCTGGAAAGCTCCGTGGACGGCGAAAAATTTGAAACGCTGCAAAGCTTTGAGACGGCGCCGGAAGCGCTGAAACAGGAAATCGTGCTGGAAGAGCCCGTGCAGGCGCGGTATCTGCGGCTGTCCACATACGCAGTGGCAAAGGAGGAGGCGGATTTTTCCGATCTTTACCAGAATGTATCTCTTTATGAGTTTGAGGTTTACGGGGACAAGCCTACGGCTTATAAATTAAAAACACCTGTTATAGAAACTGCGGCGAACGGGGAACGGCGGCTTGTCATGCCCGAAACGCCGGAGGGTTTTCGGGTCAGTCTGATCGGCGCTGATCTGGAGCAGGTGATCGGCGCGGACGGCAGGGTTTATGACACCATTCAGGATAAGGAAGTGACGGTGGGGTATTTTGTGGAAGACACAAGAGGCCGGGAAGAGGCGAGAGAGGTCTCCTTTAAAGTCGCGGTTCCTGCGGCAAACGGGTCGTCGGCTACGGCTGAGGAGGCAGGAAACGGGTCGTCGGCTACGGCTGAGGAGGCAGGAAACGGGTCGTCCGATGCCGCTGGCGGAGCGGGACAGGACGGGGACGAGATAAACGACAGCCCCTACTGGGTCGTTCCCTCCATTGCGGAGTGGCGGGGCGGCCGGGGGATTTTTAATCTGGCTTCGGAGGAGCGTCTGCGGATAGTTGTGGATACGGACAGCCGCCCACCCCAAAAGGACAAAAAAGCTGCGGCGGGGACAGACGCGCATGCGGCAGAAACGGATGTGCAGACAGGCAGGGCGGAAAATGCGGACGCGCAGGCCTTGTGGGAGGCAGCGTCGCTTTTTGGAAAGCAGTGTGAAAACAGCCGTTTTCAGTATGAGGCGGATGTGTGTGAAGGAACCTTGGAAGACGTGGGGCCGGGAGATATTTATCTGGGCTATGCAGAAGAAGTAAACGGTCTGGGAGAGGAAGGATATACCTGCGGTATTACTGACAGATGTGTCATAAGAGCTGAGAGCGCCACCGGGATTCGATGGGGCACTGTTACCATGATGCAGATGCTGTTCCGGGGGCCAAACCTTCCACAGGGCCAGATTCGGGATTATCCGCTCTATGAAGTGCGGGGCTTCGGCATTGATGTGGCCAGAAAGCCGATGTCGCTGGACACGCTCTATCGAATGATGGAAACCATGTCATGGTATAAGATGAATGATCTGACCATTCATTTGAATGATAATGAGATTCTTGCCACCAGCGGCCTTACCGGCTCGGTGGAGGAGGCCATGACGGCAGGAAGCGCTTTCCGACTCGAATCCTCTCTGATGAATGAAAAGGGTGCGGCCCTGACCTCAGCGGAGTACGCCTACACGAAGGAGGAGTTTTCGGAGTTTATTTCTGTGGCGAAGACCTATGGCGTGACGGTGGTGCCGGAGATTGACACCCCCGCCCACTCTCTTTCCATCACAAAGCTGTACCCGGAATACGCCCTGCAAACCACAAACGAGTCGGCGGATCAGATTGATCTGGGAAACGAAAAGGCTGTGGCCCTTGTGGAAGACCTCTGGCGGGAGGCGCTTGATGAGGAAAGCGGCGCGTTTCGGGGGGCGGAGATTGTAAATATAGGCATGGACGAGTATTACGGAGACGGAGAGCAGTATAGACAGTATCTTGCGCGGATTAACAGTCTGGTGCAGGAGACTGGCAGGGCTGTGCGGCTGTGGGGGAGTCTGAGCAATATGGGGGGTACAACCGCGCCTTCCCCTGAAAATCTGCAAATGAACATCTGGAGTACGGTGTGGGCGGATCCGCTGGAGATGTACAGGGCCGGTTATTCTCTGATTAATATGCAGAACAACCATCTTTATATCATACCGGGAGGCGGTTATGACTGTCTGGACGCCGCAGAATTGTATGAGAACTGGGCGCCCAACCGGTTTTACGACTACAACCGGATTGAAACCATTCCTGCCTATTCCCCGCAGATGCTGGGGGCCTCCTATATGATCTGGAATGATATGAGCGGCAGTCTGGATCTGGGAATCTGCGAGTACGATCAGTTTTTGCGGTTCAGGGGGCCGCTGGATGTGCTTTCCGCGAAGCTGTGGGGGGCGTCGAAGCTGGAGGAATTTGCGGAAAAAAGACGGGAGTCCGGCCATGAGTCATTGATCCGGCTTGCCGCGGGGGATATGTATCTTCCCAGAATGTTTGAGGAGGCGGACGGCCACGACGATTCTTATCTGTACGCGGAGAAAGAAGCGGCGGAGCCGGGCTATGAGATTGAGATGAAGGTGAAATTGGATGCGGATGCGTCAGGGGAGCAGATTCTCGCGGAAGGGGACAGCGCCTACGGCAAATGGGCTTTTCATGCGGCACAGCAGGAGACGGGAAAGGTCGGCTTTACCAGAGAGGGAAAAACCTATACCTTTGATATTACCCTGCCCAAGGGCGAATGGGTGAATCTCACGCTTTGGGGCGTGCCCGGAAGGACGGTTCTTTCTGTGGAGGGCGAGACGATCGAGGCGGTGGATGCGCTGGGAAGCAGGGAGCCTTTCGAGGAGTATGCGACCTTTGTCTTTCCTTTGCAGAGAGTGGGCGCGCAGACGGGATGCTTTGACGGGGAGGTGGAGTGGAAGGTAAATTTCAGTTCCCATGAAAGCCTGACCTTTCGATAGGCCGTAAGCTTCCGGAGCCGGTGGTGCAGGAGGCCTGGGAAGCTTACGGGCCGCTGTCTGTCAGCGGACAGAGAACGTCGAATAACGGTTCTGTTATCTTGCGGGCATCTGAAAGTCTGTAAGGGCTCGGTTCAGATAGTCGTTAAAAGGCTTCATGATGTGGAAAATATCAGCAGCCTTCGCAAGAAAGGCCTGCGCGTCGCCAAGCTCTTCATCCTTTAACGGATATTCCAGATACCAGCTCTTATATTTTAAAAATTCCGCCTGCGGGTGTTCTTTGTCGTATCCTGCGGGTACATTCTTCAGCGAAGCGCCCTGTACCGTGAAATATTTGGTAAAGGCCGGATCGTTGATTACTTTTTCCCATTCTGCTCCGTTTTGCGCAATGTAGTCCCGCACCATGGCCGTGGCGTCCTTAAACATGTCGGCGAACAGGCCGCCGCCCAGAAAGGACTGGTTTCCCGGCTTGATCATCAGATAGTAACCGACGGGAACCGGCAGTTTTCCCATAGAGGAAATGTGGGCCCGAAAGGCCGGATTATAGGGAGACTTATCATGGCTGAACCGGGTGTCCCGCACCAGCTTAAAGGTAAGGCTTTTGGGATCGTTATGCAGGATGCTTGCGTCAAATTTGCCAATGCTGAAAATCAGGTTTTGTATCAGCGATTCAAATGCTTCATTGGCCATTTTATATTCTGTTTTGTGGGCGTGATACCATTCGCGGTTGTTGTTTTCGCTCAAATCGGTCAGATACTTTAAAATCAGGGATAAATCCATTTGTTAATACCTCCTCCTTATGCATTATGGACGACTGAAAAGGACGTGCCGTCTAAAAATTTTTGAATGAACGCCTTTAAGCTGGCCGGAGACTGGTAGGTTTTACAGAAAGAAAAATGCTGCGAAAGACCGTCGATATCCTCCATCGCTTCTTTTACCTGCGCCATTGTCTCAGCGGGGACGGCGGAGGTAAAATCCAGCCTGTCAGGGCTGATTCGGTGGTTTTGGATGGCGTAATTAACCCGGTTTGCGCAACGGCATGTCCCCTGTCCGTACTCGCCGCAGTATTCTTTCAGAAAATCCGCCATTTTGCCCCGGATTCTGGATAATCGCTGGCGGTAGGCCTCGGGTGTGATGCCGAGGATATCTCCGGCGATCCGGCTGTCAACCTTGAACATGGTGCCCAGAATAAAGATGCACCGGCTCTCGGCGTCAAGACATTGCAGCATCACATTGGTACAGGACATTTTCAGCTCCTCTGCCAGAATGGAGGCTTCCACATTTTGCGTCAGATCCGGCACATCGTCTGTTTTTGCATTTTGGATGTCGTTTCCATAGAATTCAAAGCTTAAGGGAAATTGGGCAAACATATGCTTTTTATAATTTTTCAAATGATTTGCGGCGATGCTGAATACCCAGGTGGAAAAGGCGCTGTCTCCTTTAAAGGAGGACAGATGGGTAATAATTTTCAGCAGAATATCCTGCGTCGCATCCTCCGCATCCGGGAAAGTGCCGAGCATTCTCAGGGAAAGGTTAAAGACCAGATCCTGCACGCTGAGTATGACGGTTTCCAGCGCATCCTTATCCCCGGCAACGGCCTGATCCACCAGTTTTTTCAGTTCTTCGTTCGTTTTCTTATCCATTATCTTCCGTTCCTCCATTCCGAAGCGTTAAGTGCAGGAAACAATTCCATATACGCTTCTGTATTATTAGACAACATTCTTTTGGCTTTGTGACACAAAATATACCATAATTTTATGATACGGTAAATTGGCGGATGGAAAATTGCCGCTTTTTGGTTGCGAAAGCGTTGGGGTTGTTATACAGTAAAGGAAAGTGTTTTTGTAAGGGGAAGGCTAATATTCAGAAAATTTATGAGTTTGAATCCGTGAAACCGAAAACAACAGGAGGGACGGAATGGAAGCATATACGGATTTTGCAGGAGTCTATGATGAACTGATGGACGACACGCCCTATGAGGAATGGTGCGCATTTCTGATGGAAGTGTTTGAAAAATACGGAGTGGACGATATATCCAAAGGTGACAGACCGGGTAGAACTGACGATGGCGTCATAAAGTCTGATGCTGACGGCGGGAATGAAGCGGACAGGGAAATTGGTGAAAGAGCCGAAAATCTCCGGCAGGAGCGCAATACAATTCTCGACCTTGGCTGCGGAACAGGCACCCTGACGGAACTGCTGGCCCGGAAAGGCTATGACATGATCGGCGTGGACAATGCGCAGGAGATGCTGCAGATTGCAATGGAGAAGCGAGAGCGTTCCGGCCTGCCCATCCTGTATCTTTTACAGGATATGCGGGAATTTGAGCTTTACGGGACAGTGGGGGCGGTGGTCAGCGTCTGTGACAGCTTAAACTATCTCCTTGAAAAGGAGGATATCGTGCAGACCTTCCGCCTGGTCAACAATTATTTATATCCGCAGGGTATTTTTGTCTTTGATTTTAATACCGTGTATAAGTACGCAACGGTCATTGGCGACGCCACCATCGCGGAAAACCGGGAGGATTGCAGCTTCATCTGGGAAAACTATTATCATGAGGAGCAGGAGATCAATGAGTACGATCTGACGGTTTTTGTCAGCGAAGACAGGATGAGGCAGGGTATGGACGTGACGCGGGAAGAGGGAATGGAGCATGGTGCGGACGCGATGCGGAAAGACGGGGGTGAAACGGTGCAGGGCGGGCGGTTTCGACGGTTTCAGGAAGTGCATTACCAGAGAGGATTCTGTCTGGAACAGATGAAGGAGTTTCTCGCAGAAGCGGGGCTTGTGTTTGTGGAGGCGCAGGACGCGGATACCCACAAAAAAGTGCGGGCCGAGAGCGAGCGGATCTATGTGGTGGCGCGCAGGGGCGGGGAGATGAAGGCAAACCAGAAAGTATAAGTAATTGCGAAAGGAACGAAACATATGAAAGATTACATGGTACGGGCCACGGCAGGCGACGCGCAGATACGCGCTTTTGCGGTGACGTCCAGAGAACTTGTGGAGACGGCAAGGGCGGCTCATAATACAAGCCCGGTGGTAACGGCGGCCCTGGGGCGGCTTATGACGGGCGCTCTCATGATGGGGGGAATGCTGAAAGGCGAAGAGGATATATTGACTTTGCGGATTCGCGGGGAAGGCCCGGTGCACGGCCTTACGGTGACGGCGGATGCGGCGGGTCATGTAAAGGGCTATGCGGATCAGCCTCAGGCCATGATGCCGCCAAACAGCGCGGGAAAGCTGGATGTGGGAGGCGTAATCGGCGCGGGTGTTTTGCAGGTCATGAAGGACATGGGATTGAAGGAGCCTTATGCTTCCACTGTGGACTTGCAGACGGGAGAGATCGGAGACGATCTGACTTACTATTTTGCAGCCTCCGAGCAGGTGCCTTCCGTTGTGGCGCTGGGCGTTTTGATGAACAGGGACAATACGGTGCGGCAGGCGGGCGGCTTTATTGTGCAGTTGATGCCGTTTACGCCGGATGAGATGGTAGATCGTCTGGAAAAGAAGCTTTCCGGGCTTTCCTCTGTGACGGCCATGCTGGAAACAGGCAGTACGCCGGAAGAAATACTGGAGCTTGTGCTGGGTGAGTTTGGTGTGGAGATTACGGACAGGACTCCCGTAGCTTTTTCCTGTAATTGTAACAGGGAGCGGGTGGAAAAGGTGCTTTTAAGTCTTGGAAAAAAGGAATTGCAGGAGCTGGCGGAGGAAGGGAAAGAGGTGGAGATGCATTGTCATTTCTGCAACAAAAGGTATACTTTTTCTGTGGAGGAGGTGGAAGAGCTTATGAAAGCGTCTGATACCGCCGATTCTTCAAAAACGAAAAGTTAAAACAAAGTTTAATGTTTTAAATAAAAACAAAGAAAAGACGTATTATCGGACTTGCTTCGGTAGCGGATTTTAAGGGATTGTTTAAAAAGAAACAGCTGCAATTACAACCTGTATCTGGATAAAGCACTGATAAACAGGGAAGAATATTGATGCGTGTGGAAAGCGAAGAAAGCGGGAAGAAAAGTCGCGGAATGATTTAAATAGCGGGTGGTCTTGAAATAAAAATGAAAAGAAAACAGACAAGGTTGAAAATCCGCACACGGAGCAGAGAAAAGAGTTTCACTGACAAACCATATGTTACGCCAATTTCATGACACGAACGTCAATATTTTACGCCCGGGAATGAACGGCAAAAAGTAAAACAAGATTTAACACAAAATCAAGATCGGTATTTCGTTTTTTTGGAAAAAGGTGTTTGATGGAAAACCATGGGTATCGGAGGCTTAAAGACAGATATAAAAAACGGGAAATGACAGTGGAAAGAGAGGCGGAAGCAGAATATGAAAAACGGGTTTGTAAAAGTGGCGTCAGTGACGCCGAAAATTAAAGTGGCAGATCCCGGCTATAACGCGAAGGAGATTTGCAGGCATATTGAGGAAGCGGCCGAGAGGGGCGCCAAAGTCATAGTTTTTCCGGAGCTGTCCCTTACCGGTTATACCTGTGGCGATCTGTTTTTACAGGAGCTTTTGCTGACGCAGGCGCTTGCGGCGCTTTCAGAGGTGACGTCGGCCACGGAAGGGACTGACGCGCTTGTTTTTGTGGGACTTCCCATTATTAAAGAACATAAGTTATATAATGTGGCGGCTGTATTACAGGACGGAGAAGTGCTGGCTTTTATTCCGAAAAGGCACATTCCTTTCTATGCGGAGTTTTATGAGACAAGGTATTTTGTGCCGGGCAATCTTGTGCCGGAACCTTTTCTATATGAAGATAAGGAGATTCCTTTCGGAACCGATATTCTCTTTCAGGTGGATGGAGTGCAGGGAATGACGGTGGGCTGTGAGATCTGCGAGGATATTTGGGTGCCCGAAACGCCGGGAACGGCGCATACGCTGGCCGGAGCCACAGTGATTGTGAATCTTTCCGCCTCCAACGAGACGGCAGGAAAGGACGTTTACCGGGAGATGCTGGTAAAATCAGCCAGCGCCAGACAAATTTGCGCTTATATTTTCAGCTCCGCAGGGGATGGGGAAT
This sequence comes from Lachnospiraceae bacterium, assembly GCA_009774175.1. Taxonomy (GTDB): domain Bacteria; phylum Bacillota; class Clostridia; order Lachnospirales; family Lachnospiraceae; genus UBA3282. The sequence goes on from VSNG01000034.1 coordinate 29,752, forward strand.
CCACGCAGGATCTGGTATTCGGCGGACACAATATCATTGCGGAAAACGGAACGGTTCTGGCGCAGGCCAAACGTTTTACCACGGGAACCGTTTATGCGGATATTGACATTCACAGACTTTGCCATGAGCGGCGCAGAATGAGCACTTACACGGAGAAAGCCAGAGAGCATCGGGTGCTGCCTGTTCATATGGAACAGGAGGAAACTATTGTGGAGCGGCGTTTTTCGGCAAGGCCCTTTGTGCCGGATCAGACCGGGGAGCGGGAAAAGCGGTGTGAGGAAATTCTGTCCATTCAGGCTTACGGTTTGAAAAAGCGGTTTGAGCATACGGGATGCCAGTCGGCTGTGATCGGGATTTCCGGCGGACTGGATTCCACACTGGCGCTTCTGGTGACGGTGAGGGCGTTCGATCTTCTGGGGCTTGAAAGAGATAAAATAACGTGTGTCACGATGCCCTGCTTCGGCACCAGCGACAGAACCTACGACAATGCCTGCAAGCTGGCCGGCCGGCTCAGGACTACGCTGCGGGAAGTGGATATCAGGGAAGCGGTGAACATACATTTCAGAGATATCGGGCAGGACGAAAATTGTCATGATGTGACGTATGAAAACGGACAGGCAAGGGAGCGGACGCAGGTGCTGATGGACATTGCGAACCGAACGGGCGGCCTGGTGATCGGTACGGGAGATATGTCGGAGCTGGCTCTTGGCTGGGCGACCTATAATGGGGACCATATGTCCATGTACGGCGTGAACGCAGGCGTACCAAAGACGCTGGTGAGCCATCTGGTGCGTTATTATGCGGATACCTGCGCGGACGATACGCTTAGAGAGCTTTTGATGGACGTGCTGGATACGCCGGTAAGCCCGGAGCTTCTGCCCCCTGTGGACGGGGTGATTGCCCAGAAGACGGAGGATTTGGTGGGGCCCTACGAACTGCATGATTTCTTTTTGTATTATGCGCTTCGCTGCGGATTTACGCCGGCAAAGGTGTACAGGGTGGCCTGTATGGCCTTTGTGGGAATTTATGACAATGTTGTCATTTTGAAGTGGCTGAAAATATTTTATAAACGGTTCTTCGCCCATCAGTTCAAAAGATCCTGTCTGCCGGACGGCCCCAAGGTGGGCAGCGTGGCGCTTTCCCCCCGGGGCGACCTGCGCATGCCCTCGGACGCCTGCGCAAAAATCTGGCTGGAGGAGCTGGAGGAACTGTAGATTATTCCCCGGTAATTTCCCGGTATTCTTCCGTCCCCACGTCGCCCCAGGCCTTCTTCCCGGAGCTTACCACCCGCCCGGAGCCGCGCTCCACGGCAAACATGTCCATGATCGCCTCCTCTGAGCCTTCTGTCGAACGGTACAGAACAAAGAGTTCGCATCGGTCGTTTTTGGAGGGGCGGTCATATACCAGCCGGTAGTGGTAGAGCTGGCCGGATTCTTCGTCGGTTTTGTTTCCCAGATCAATATAGAGATTTCCCTTGGCGTTATAGCAGACTTCAAAGGAGTAGCCTTCCGCGGCAAGAAACGCGTCATATACGGCTCTGGCGGCGTCGATTTGCGGGTCTGTCTGCGTGCCGTCGTTTCCTTCGCCAGCCGAGGCCGTGTTATCGGCGTTGTCACTTTCAGCGTGGGAGGTCGTGTCTGAGGCGTCGCTCTTATGACTGCCGTTCTGGCGGGCTCTTTTGTCAAATTCCCGCTGACAGGCGGTTCGCACGCGGGCCTCCAGCCCGGCGAGATCGTTCTGGGCGTCAGGGAAGCTGACATTTTCCAGCCAGGCATCGTCGCCCTCTCCGAAGGTAAAGAAAATGTTTCCGAAGTGTTCCTCGTAAACGCTTGTCCCGCTGTCTACGGCCGCCATGGCCATAGCGTAGCCGCACAGTGTGGAGATATCCGTTGCCAGAGGCTCGATATCGTCGTAGCCCTCGCCTTTCAGGCAAAGAAACGTGTAAGAGTCCGCACCTGCTTCAATCATGCTGCAGGGCCTGTCCATGTCAAGCATTTCGTATCCTTCCAGCAAATAGCTTACAGTCATCTGTTCCACATAATCGTCGGTAAAAACAACGTCCCGCAGTCTGACAGTTATGGTCAACTCGGTATGATTCGGTTCGTAAATTCTGCCGTTTCCGTTTTCCATGAAAAAGGTTCGGTCATATTTTTCCGACAGATAGTCCAGCTTGTCTTCGTCTGTCACTACGGTCTGCTTTCTGAAAAAGAGAGCTATGGGGCGATAGTACATGCTGTTTTCGTATTCTTTCCTTACAACAAGAAGATGTCTGGTAAGCGGCCGCTCATCATCCGCAAGCAGCAGAATGACAATGCAGATGAAAAAGGAACCCAGTCCGCAGACCAGCACGGTAAACAGAGTCACGACGCCTTTTATGGCGTCCCCCGCGTATTCGTTTTTCCATAAAAGGGCAATCAGAATGGAAATGCCAAGAAGGGGCGTCAGAAGGAAGGTAATCATTTGTCCCAGAATGACAGCCCAGGTGCGAAAGGAAAGCTCCGTGAACGGAAGAAGCGCCGCAAGCGCGATGTACATTACAGAAACGCCGGCCGATGCAAGCGTCATTCTCTTTAGAATCTTCATGATATCCTCCTTTGGAGCGTTTCTCCGGCTGCACAACAGTCTTACCGACAATCATAACAGGCTTGGCGGTAATCATGATGTAATCATAGAATTTTTTTTTCGGAATGTAAAGGGCAGCTGCATTTTTTACGGCCGGTATCCAACGGGGAAACCGGCCGTATTTTATTTTATGGGTCGAATAGACCCTGTTGAGTGCATTGGAGTTTCTCAACAGAGAAACGGAAATGTGCTCAACGT
>VSNG01000035.1 GCA_009774175.1 Lachnospiraceae bacterium
GTCTTGAGACGCAGCCAAGTAGGGCGGGCTTAGAGCCCGCGTCCCTAGCCACCCGTTTTACGGGTGGGGGCGACTTCATGGGAAAATGCCTCCTGTGAAATAAGAGGGATGCGCAGCGCCGCCTGGAAAAGCCGTGGGCGGATTATTCCAGCTCCACATCCCCGTCGTTCTCGTAAGCCTTTTCCAGCGAAGTAGTAATGGCGTCAAGGAGGATCATGGAGGTGTATTTGCTGTCGTCAGGGTATGTAATCCCTTCCAGACTCTGGTTTTTGATGATCTGGTCGGCGAGATCCTCGAAGGACGGCTGGATGAGAGGATACATGGTTGTGACGGCTTCATCCAGATTTACCAGACGGATAGCGTTGATATTCTTTTCGTCCACGGTTACTTCGATCTCCACCACGTTGTCGTTTAAAATCAGCGAGGTTGTATATACGCCGGGCACATAGGTGTCTGTCGTGGTCTGCGTTACGGTGGACATGGTCTCCTGTTTCTTTTCCCGGGGCAGAAACATGATAATGAGCAGGATAATAAAAAGGATACCAAGAGCAGCAAAGATGCCGGTATATATTAACTCTTTTACATGAAGCACGACAATTTTGGTTTTAGAACTCATACAAATATCCCCACAGTAATTCTTTTTTATCAGTTTATGTGGCCGGGCGGCAGTTTATGCGTTGGTTTTTGCGTCCTGTACAGGGTTGACAGGAGAATCCCAATACTGCTATGATAATACGGAACAAGGGCGTTCTTATGGGGATAGAACGCCCTTTTATATTATGGTTTATGCGTAGAAAGGCGGTATGGAATGAAAAAAAACTATAGAAGAGAGGATATTATCAATCTGGTTGAAGAGGAGGATGTGGAATTTATCAGACTCCAGTTTACGGATATTCTGGGCAATCTCAAAAACGTGGCGGTTACGGCGGCGCAGCTTAAGAAGGCGCTTGACAATGAGTGTATGTTTGACGCGTCTTCCATCGCGGGATTTACCGATGTGGAGGATTCGGATATGTATCTGTATCCAGACCTGGACACCCTGGAGATTTTTCCGTGGAGGCCCCAGCAGGGAAAAGTGGCGCGGCTGATCTGCGATGTGTACCGATCGGACAGAAAGCCTTTTGCGGGAGACCCCCGCTATGTGTTAAAGCGGGCTCTTGAAGAAGCGGAGGACATGGGGTATACGTTCCGGGTGGGGACGGAGTGTGAGTTTTTCCTTTTCCATCTGGATGAAAACGGTATGCCCACCACAGTAACCCACGAGAAGGCGGGATATTTTGATGTGGGGCCTGTTGATCTGGGGGAGAATGCCAGAAGAGATATGGTGCTTACGCTGGAGGACATGGGTTTTGTGGTGGAGGCGTCCCACCACGATGTGGCGCCTGCCCAGCATGAGATCAGCTTTCTTTATGACGACGCGCTTGCCACGGCGGATAATATCATGACCTTCAAGCTGGCGGTCAAGACCATTGCGCGCAGACACGGCCTTCACGCTACTTTTATGCCAAAGCCGCGGTATGGCATGAACGGATCGGGAATGCATATCAACATGTCCCTTTTAAAGGATGGGGTAAACGTATTTGCGGATGAGAGCGACGGAAACGGGTTAAGTCAGACGGCCTATGCCTTTCTTGGCGGCGTTATGGAGCATATGCAGAGCATGACTGCGGTTACGAATCCCATTGTGAACTCTTATAAAAGACTTGTGCCGGGGTTTGAGGCGCCGGTATATATTGCGTGGAGTGCCACAAACAGAAGCGCGCTGATCCGGATTCCGGCGGCCGCAGGGGATGCGGCAAGGATGGAGCTTCGCTGCCCGGATGCGGCGGCAAATCCCTATCTTACACTGGCGGCGATTCTGCGGGCCGGGCTGGACGGCATCAGAAGACAGACGGCTGCGCCGGCAAGTGTGGACTGCAATATCTTCCACATGAGCGAGAGGGAGCGCAGAGAGCGGAACATTGAAGAGCTGCCGGGGACTTTGATGGAGGCGGTTGCCTGCATGGAAAAGGATGCTTTCATGAAAGAGACGCTGGGCAGTCATGTGTTTGAAAAGTACATCGCTCTGAAAAAGGAGGAGTGGAACCGTTATCGCAGCCAGGTTACGGATTGGGAGATCAACGAATACCTGAATCAATATTAAAGAACACTTGATATTTTTACTGGAAGAAGGGAGGTGAGCGTGTGATCAGTATTATAGTAGTTCTGCCCAGGTCTGAGGATGCAAAAGGACTCCGAAACCTTCTGATGAAGAACGGCTTTCGGGTGGACAGCGTGTGCACCACCGGCTCGCAGGCGCTGAGCAGGATGGACGACTTAAGCGGCGGCATCGTGATTTGCAGTTACAGAATGTCGGATATGATGTACAGTGATTTACACGCCTGCCTTCCGAAGGGATTTGAGATGCTGCTTATCGCCTCAGCCAATATGCTGCAGGAGTGCGACTGCCGGGATATCATGAGCCTTTCCATGCCCCTTAAGGTGCATGACCTGATCAATACGGTAGATATGATGACTCAGGCCATTGAGCGGCGTAAAAAGCGGGAAAGACAACGGCCGAAAGAACGCAGCGCCGAGGAAGAAGGAACGATTAAGGAGGCCAAGGAGCTTCTGATGAACCGAAATCATATGACGGAGGAGGAGGCCCACCGTTATCTGCAAAAATGCAGTATGGACAGCGGCACCAACCTGGTGGAGGAGGCGCGCATGGTACTTGTTATGATGCGAACCTGATGAAAATATGGTTAGTGCGAATCTGGAAAAAATATGTTATACTGGGTAGCGTATCAGGGACAGGGATCTGGAAACGCCGAAATCCGGCCAAAATGGCGGGGAAGGGAGAGGGTTCTGATAAGGAGGTAGCGATGAGATTTACAAAAATGCAGGGCTGCGGTAACGATTATGTTTATATTGACGGCGGGGCGCAGCATATTTTGGCGGAGGAAAAGCCGGAATTGGTACGGCGTTTAAGCGACAGGCATTTTGGCGTCGGCGGGGACGGCGTGATTTTTATCAATCCTTCGACCGAAGCGGATTTTGAGATGGAAATGTACAATGCGGACGGCACCCGGGCTGAGATGTGCGGGAACGGCATCCGCTGTGTTGGGAAGTTTGTTTATGATAAGGGTCTTACGGAAAAAAACGACATAACTGTCATAAGCGCGGGAAAGGTAAAATATCTGACCCTTTTTGCCAAAGACGGGAAAGTGGAGACGGTGCGGGTCAATATGGGAGCGCCTGAGCTTGCGGCCGGGCTGGTGCCGGTGGTTTGTGATGGAAAACAGGCTGTGGACGAACCCATTCAGGTGCGGGGCCGGGACTACAGAATGACATGCGTGTCCATGGGAAATCCTCATGCGGTGGTATTTATGGACGATGTGGAATCCCTTGCCATAGAGGAAATCGGCCCGTTTTTTGAGAACCACGAGCGGTTCCCCAGACGGACGAATACGGAATTTGTGAAGGTGATTGACAAAGATACCGTGCAGATGCGGGTCTGGGAGCGGGGAACGGGAGAGACCCTTGCCTGCGGCACGGGGGCCTGCGCTACGGTGGTTGCCTGTGTTTTAAACGGGCTGACCCGGGAGAACGTAACGGTGAAGCTGCTTGGCGGCGATCTTACCGTAACTTGGGACAGGGAGGCGGATCTGGTTTATATGACCGGGCCGGCGACTACGGTTTTTGAAGGAGAAATTTAAAAACGGAGGTTATTTTATATCATGGTCAAGGTAAATGATAATTATTTAAAATTGCCCGGCAGTTATCTTTTTTCCACTATCGGAAAGAAGGTGAACGCATACGCGGCAGCCAATCCGGATAAAAAGATTATACGGCTGGGGATTGGCGATGTGACAAGGCCCCTGACGCCCGCCATTATCGGCGCGATGCACAGCGCGGTGGATGAGATGGCGGAGGAAAAGACGTTCCGGGGCTATGCGCCTGATCTGGGCTATGAGTTTTTGCGCACCGCCATTGCGGACAACGACTATAAGGCCAGAGGATGTCAGATTGAGGCGGACGAGATATTTGTCTCCGACGGCGCGAAGTGCGATTCCGGCAATATTCAGGAGATTTTTGCAACGGATAACAAAATTGCGGTCTGCGATCCCGTGTACCCGGTATATGTGGACACCAACGTAATGGCGGGCAGAACCGGCGTATACGATGAAAAGACGGGAAACTGGAGCGATGTGATCTACATGCCCTGCACCCGGGAGAACGGATTTGCACCACAGCTGCCGGAGACTGTGCCGGATCTGATTTATCTGTGCTTTCCGAACAATCCTACCGGGGCAACGATTACAAAGGCGCAGTTACAGGAGTGGGTGGATTACGCAAACAGAAACGGCTCCGTGATCATTTATGACGCGGCTTATGAGGCCTATATTTCCGAGGAGGACGTACCTCACAGCATTTACGAGTGCGAGGGGGCCAGGACCTGTGCCATTGAGCTTCGCTCTTTTTCCAAAAATGCGGGATTTACCGGCGTGCGTCTTGGATTTACCGTGATTCCAAAGGAGCTGAAAGCGGGGGATGTGTCCCTGCACGCGCTCTGGGCAAGAAGACACGGCACCAAGTATAACGGCGCGCCCTATATCATCCAGCGCGCGGGCGAGGCGGTCTACAGCGAGACAGGTAAGCGGGAGACGAAAGAGCTGGTGGCATATTATATGAAGAATGCGTCCTACATTTTAAACGGGCTACAATCGGCGGGCTTTCAGGTGTCCGGCGGCGTCAATGCGCCCTATATCTGGCTGAAAGCGCCAAACGGCATGACCAGCTGGGAATTTTTTGATTATCTGCTGGAGACGGCCAATGTGGTCGGCACGCCCGGTTCCGGCTTCGGGCCCAGCGGTGAAACATATTTCAGGCTGACAGCCTTTGGCAGTTACGAAAATACCGTAGAGGCGGTAGACAGAATAAAAAAGCTTTCCCTTTAGAATATAGTAGTGATATAGTATTGAATAAAAAAACCGCTTTGGAAAGGAAAGCGGGAGAGGAGTATCGGTTTTATGGACATTTATTTACTGCGACATGGGGAAACTGATTGGAATAAGACGGGACGTTTACAGGGCCATGCGGATATTCCGCTGAATGCACGCGGAAGAGTGCAGGTGGATGAAACGGTCAGGATACTGCGCAATATGGGGGTCCGTATGGATGTTATGGTTTCGAGTCCCCTGAAAAGAGCGCAGGAAAGCGCCGTGATTGCGGCGGCGTTGTTAAATTATCCCAGAGACAGCATTGTGGTGGAAAATCTTTTGATTGAGCGGGATTTCGGCGAAGGGGAAGGCCTGACCATTAAGGAAGGAGAGATCCGCTATCCCGGCTGCGATTTTCCGGGTCTGGAGCTCCAGAAGGATCTGGTGGCGAGAGCGGGACGGGCATTCCGTAAGATTGTGAATACCCATAAGAACGCGGAAAGGATTTTGCTGGTAGCCCACGGGGCGGTGCTGTTCGCGCTTCTGGAGGCGGTTTCCGAAGAGACGATTCCCTATATCGGGCGGGCGGCCTGCGTTGAGCAGGGCTGTCTTTACGGGATTCGCTATGTGGATGGCAAAAGCTGTTTTGCCCGGTACGACGAGAGGGTGAAGGCGTTTGTGGAGACAAATGCGGCCGAGATCGGGAAGGCGGCGAAGATTTATATGTAGGACGATTTCGACGGATGAAAAAGAGAGTAATTTTGTTTTTTTACCGATACAAAGGTTGCATTTTGCATAATTATATGATATAAAGGTATAAATGTATATATGTATACAAAATGCTATGAAGGAGACTCACCCTGAGGGAAGCGACAGGAATACGGCGTCACCGACTGAGAACGCTGTTTGTGAAAGCCAGGGACGGGAACACTCCGGAGCAGATTGTCTGAACCATGGATATGCGTGAGAAGCGACGGCGGACAAAGGAAAGCGGCCGTAAAATGACACGAATGTCAAAATTGGGTTAGGGCAGTACGTTACACGCGTTAAGTGAAAGAGAGGGCAAAGCGGATATAAATCTTGTCAGAGATTTCGGTTTGCCAATGCGGGTGGTACCGCGGATAAAAAAATTGTCCGTCCCGGAATACAGAAATGTGTTCCGGGATTTTCTTATGTTCTGGATATGGAAATTCTAATTTACGGAACACGGCATAAGGGAAAGGTGGTAGAAGAATATGACAATCAAAAACAAGTACAGAGACGTGACGTTACAGGAAATCAGCGAGGACGATATCGGCAGGGAGCTTCGCGTGGCGGGCTGGATTGAAAATATCAGGGACCACGGCGGCGTTTCTTTCGTGGATCTGCGGGATATGTACGGCGTATTGCAGGTGGTGATGCGGGATACCTCCTTACTTGATGGCCTTACCAGAGAGATGAGTATTTCCGTGGAGGGTCTGGTGGAAAAAAGGGATGCGGAAACCTATAACCCCAGAATCCCTACGGGGACTATTGAACTGGAGGCCCATAGGGTAGATGTGCTGGGCCGGGTCTACAAACAGCTTCCCTTCGAGGTTATGACGTCCAGGGAGACGAGAGAGGATGTGCGTTTAAAATACCGTTATCTGGATCTGCGAAACCAGAAAGTGAAGGATAACATTATCTTTCGTTCTCAGGTGATCGCCTATCTGCGGGAAAAAATGACAGAAATGGGATTTCTGGAGATTCAGACGCCGATTCTGTGCGCTTCTTCCCCGGAAGGCGCCAGAGACTATATTGTGCCGTCAAGAAAGTATAAGGGGAAATTTTACGCGCTTCCTCAGGCGCCGCAGCAGTTTAAACAGCTTTTGATGGTGTCCGGCTTTGACAGATATTTTCAGATTGCCCCCTGCTTCCGGGACGAGGATGCCAGAGCGGACCGCTCTCCCGGCGAGTTTTACCAGCTGGACTTTGAGATGAGCTTTGCCACCCAGGAAGATGTGTTTCAGGTGGGCGAGGAAGTGCTCTCGGCAACCTTTGAGAAATTTGCGCCAGAGGGGTATGCGGTGACAAAAGCGCCGTATCCGATCATCAGCTATAAGCAGGCTATGCTGGAGTTCGGCACGGATAAGCCGGATCTGAGAAACCCTCTGCGAATTCTGGATCTGACAGAGTTTTTCCAGACCTGTACCTTTAAGCCTTTTCAGGGCAGAACCGTCCGTGCCATTAAGGTGCATGCGGACATGTCCAAGGGCTTTCATGAAAAGCTGTTAAAATTCGCGACGGATCTTGGCATGGGCGGACTCGGTTATCTGGAGGTGGCAGAAGATCTAAGCTACAAAGGCCCCATTGACAAGTTTATACCTGAAGAAAAGAAGGGAGAGCTTAGAGAACTGGCCGATCTTGCCGCCGGGGATACGATATTCTTTATGGCGGATAAGGAGGAGCGGGCCGCCTATTACGCGGGGCAGATCCGTACGGAGCTGGGAGAGAAGCTTGACTTGATTGAGAAGAACGCTTACCGTTTCTGTTATATCAATGATTTTCCCATGTTTGAGCGGGACCCGGAGACAAAGCAGATCGGCTTTACCCATAATCCCTTCTCCATGCCTCAGGGAGGTCTGGAGGCGCTTAATACGAAAGACCCACTGGATGTGCTGGCTTATCAGTATGATATCGTCTGCAACGGTGTGGAGCTTTCTTCCGGCGCGGTGCGAAATCACGATATGGAGATCATGGAAAAGGCTTTTGCCATTGCGGGTTATGATGAGGAGACCTTAAAAACAAAATTTGGCGCCCTGTACAATGCGTTTCAGTTTGGCGCGCCGCCCCACGCCGGTATGGCGCCGGGAGTGGACCGTATGATCATGCTGCTTCGGGGCGAGGAAAATATCAGAGAGGTAATCGCCTTCCCCATGAGCGGTTCCGCGCAGGATCTGATGTGCGGCGCGCCGGGGGAAGTGACGGAACAGCAGCTTAGGGAAGTGCATATTAAGGTGAGAGCATAGAAAGGAATTACGATGGCAAATATCATAAGCGACGAGACAATAGAATATGTGGGTATTCTCGCCAAGCTGGAATTGTCGGAAAAGGAGAAGAAACAGGCCAAATCCGACATGGGCAGAATGCTCGACTATATTGATAAGCTGGGAGAGCTTGACACCACAGGCGTGGAGCCCATGTCCCATGTTTTTCCCGTACAGAATGTGTTTCGGGAGGACGTGGTGACAAACGGGAATCAAAGAGAGCAGATGTTATCGAATGCCATACAGGAGAAGGACGGCATGTTTATGGCGCCGCGGACATTCGAATAACTGTGTGACAAAGGGAGTAAAGGATATGAAAATAACAGAAATGACTGCGGTACAGCTTTCCGCGGCGATCAGGACGGGAGAAACCACTGCGGTGGAGGCCGCAGAGGCGGTGCTTGCGCAGATTGAGAAGACAGATAAAGATTACAATTGTTATGTAACGGTCGACAGGGAAGGCGCGCTGGCGCAGGCAAAAAAGGTGCAGGAGCGCATCGAGGCGGGCGAGCTTACCGGCCCTTTGGCCGGCGTGCCTGTTGCGCTGAAAGACAATCTCTGCATGGAAGGGCTGCTTACCACCTGTTCTTCTAAAATATTGCATAATTTTGTACCAACCTATACGGCGGAAGCGGTGAAAAATCTGCAAAAGGCTGGGGCGGTGATTCTGGGTAAAACCAATATGGACGAGTTTGCCATGGGTTCCACCACGGAGACGTCCGCCTACGGACCTACGAAGAATCCCCGGAATCCGGAGCATGTGCCGGGCGGGTCTTCGGGCGGCTCTGCGGCGGCGGTGGCGGCGGGAGAATGCATTTATGCCATCGGTTCCGACACGGGCGGCTCCATCAGGCAGCCGGCTTCCTACTGCGGCGTTGTGGGGATGAAGCCAACCTACGGCACGGTGTCGCGCTATGGCCTGATTGCCTATGGATCTTCGCTGGATCAGATCGGCCCGCTGACGAAGGACGTAACGGATTGCGCGGCAGTGCTGGAAGTGCTGGCTTCCCACGATGAGAAAGATTCCACATCCCTTTCCAGAGAGGACACAGATTTTACTTCGGCGTTACAGGAGGACGTGAAGGGACTTCGCATTGGCATTCCTGGCGATTATCTTGGGGAAGGGCTTGATGATGAGGTGCGGACGGCCGTTTTACAGGCGGCTGAGGCGCTTAAAAATCAGGGCGCGATTGTGGAGCAGTTTGACTTAAGCCTTGTGGAGTATGCGATTCCGGCCTATTATACCATTGCGGCGGCTGAGGCCAGTTCCAATCTGGAGCGGTTTGACGGTATCAAGTACGGTTACCGAACAGAGGATTACGCGGGACTCCATAATATGTATAAGAAATCACGTTCCGAAGGTTTTGGGGAGGAAGTGAAGCGCCGTATCATGCTTGGATCTTTCGTTCTCAGTTCCGGCTACTATGACGCATATTATCTGAAGGCCTTGAAGGTGAAGGCGTTGATTAAGAAAGCCTTCGACCAGGCTTTTGCCAAATATGATATTATTCTGGGGCCTGTTGCGCCGGCCACCGCGCCAAAGCTTGGGGAGAGTCTGGCGGATCCCATTCAGATGTATCTGGGAGATATTTATACCATTGCCGTTAATCTGGCGGGCCTGCCGGGAATCAGCCTTCCCTGCGGGCAGGACAGGAAAGGGCTGCCTATCGGGTTACAGCTGATCGGAGACTGCTTTCAGGAAAAGAAGCTGATTCGGGCGGCGTATACTTATGAACTGTGCGCGAAGAGGTTATAATGCTTGCAGCAGAGGGGGCTTTGCAAAGAACTTCTGAGTCTCACGCTGGAGAATGGAGGATGTTGTCATGTATAGAGAGTATGAAACGGTAATCGGTCTTGAAGTGCATGTGGAACTGGCGGCCAAAACAAAGATATTCTGCGGCTGTTCCACTGCTTTCGGCGCACAGCCCAATACCCAGACCTGCCCGGTCTGCACGGGAATGCCCGGTACGCTGCCTGTATTGAATAAACAGGTTCTGGAATACGCCATAGCAGTGGGGCTTGCCACTAATTGCGATATCACGAGATATTCTAAATTTGACAGGAAAAACTATTTTTATCCCGACAATCCGCAGAACTATCAGATTTCACAGCTTTATCTGCCCATCTGCAAAAACGGCGGTGTGGAGATTGAGACAGAGGAGGGCGGCGTAAAGACGGTGGGCATCCATGAGATTCACATGGAGGAGGATGCGGGGAAGCTGATCCATGACGAGTGGGAGGACTGTTCTTTAGTGGATTACAACCGTTCCGGCGTACCGCTCATTGAGATTGTCTCAGAACCGGATATGCGAAGCGCCGAAGAAGTGATCGCCTATCTGGAAAAGCTTCGTCTGGTGATTCAGTATCTGGGCGCATCCGACTGCAAGCTGCAGGAGGGCTCCATGCGCGCCGATGTAAACCTGTCTGTCAGAAAGAAGGGAGCAGAGGAGTTCGGCACCAGGACGGAGATGAAGAACCTGAACAGTTTCAGGGCCATTACCAGAGCCATTGAGGGAGAGAGAGAAAGACAGATTGATCTGATAGAAGCCGGAAAAAGCGTGGTGCAGGAGACCAGGAGATGGGATGATGCGAAGGGGGAGTCCTATGCCATGCGGAGCAAGGAGGACGCGCAGGATTACCGCTATTTTCCGGATCCCGATCTGCCCCCCGTCAGTGTGAGCGAGGAAATGCTGACCGAGATACGGGCGAAACAGCCGGAGTTTCGAACGGAGAAAATGAAACGGTACAAAGAAGAATTTGATATTCCCGATTACGATATAGAAATAATCACAGGAGATAAACCGCTGGCGGATCTTTTTGAGGCCACCGTGGCGTTTGGCGGCCAGCCGAAAAAGGTTTCCAACTGGCTGATGGGCGAAACCCTTCGTCTGATGAAGGAACGGGAGACGGACGCCTCCGACCTGTGCTTTTCCCCGGAAAACCTGGCGAAGCTGATCGGTCTTACGGATCAGAAGGTGATCAACAGCTCTGTGGCGAAGGAAGTTTTTGAAGTCATGTTTGAAAAGGATATAGACCCGGAAGCTTATGTGGAGGAAAAGGGTTTAAGGACCGTAAACGACGAGGGGGCTCTTAAGAAGGTGCTGGAGGAGGTAATCGCAGCGAACCCCCAGTCTGTGGAGGATTACCGAAGCGGAAAGGAAAAGGCGATTGGGTTCCTTGTAGGGCAGACCATGAAGGCCATGAAGGGCAAAGCCGATCCCGGTGCGGTAAATCGGATGTTGAAGGAGCTGCTGTAGTCAGCTGCCTTCCGCCTCTAAAAAATGCAGAAACTGCAACACAAGGCTGGGATTTTCAACCGACAGCGGAATGCCGATTACGACCTCGCAGGGGTATCCCTGAAAGGTATAATTGTTTTCATCAAGATAGGCATAGTAGCCGGCATCCGCCAGCCTGTTACCTGTTTTGGGAATGCGCACGCCTACGGCCACGGGCTTTTCCATGGAGGAAGGGTCGCCGTGGTCGATCACCTTTTCGTAGACCGCTTTCTGCGCTGCCTCCAGCTCTTCCAGGGTATCGCCGGTTTCCTCGTCAAAAGCGGCGGCGTCCGTATAATAGAGACTGTCGGCGAAAGGGGCCAGCTCTTCCTCGCTGAAAATATCGGTGAGCACATAAAAGTTTTCCAGACCTGCGTAGCTTTCAAAGGCTTCGGTATCCGCCACGATGGCGTGAATATCTCCGAGCTGCATCATGGCCGCCATTTTCTGGCGGTTGGCTGCTTCGTACTGGGAGCCTCCGTCAGCGGAGATGTAGACGGTAGTGTCGATATTGACCTGATAAGCTTCCGGGTCGATATCTGCATACTCCATAAATTCATCGGCTAATATGACAGAAGTGTCATGATTTGCCTCCGTGGAGGCGGCGTTTAAAAGAACAGCATAAAAAGCGTAGGGTTTATTGGAGCGGTAGGCGTTAATAAAGCTTATAAGAAAAACAATGACCAGTATCGCCGCAATGGTATGTACTTTATAATAGTCCCAGAAATAGGCAAGCTTTTCCTTAAAGTTCATGGTTGCAAATGCCTGTCTTTGCACTTCTCTGATTTCTTCTCCGACTGTTTCGTGTGATGACATGATACATTTCTCCCTGTTGTTTTATTCCTGCCGCCTGCGGCGGAGGTGATTTCCGTTGCGGCGTGCAATAATCTGAGTGGTATTTGACTTTCTATCAAATATGATAAGTAGTCCGAAAAAGGATGTCAATGAAGGAAACAGAGTGTTTGTGTGAAATTTTTATAAACAGTCGGGTTGACAGGAAAAATGCGTTTATTTAGGATGTTTGATGGCGTTGCGCATGGTTAAAAGCTCATAATAGTCAAGTAGCGCGTCGGTATTATGCCGGTCCAGTTCCAGCGTGGTGTTCATAAGATCGCTCAATGTATATTCGGGAGACAGCTGCGTGTTGAGGGTACTGATATTTGCTTTATAATTGGTTCTCTGTAAAAGATAATCGGTGGAGACGTCGTAGAAGTCCGCCAGTTTAATCAGTGTCTTAATATCGGGTGTATGGACGCCCTTTTCATAATTGGAGACAGTCGCCACGGTCATGTTCAGGTAAGCGGCGAGCTCCTTTTGTAAGATTCCTCTTTCTTTGCGTAGTTTAGCCAGAAATTCACCAAATTCCATTTTTTCTCCATGTGTCCTTACAGCGCACCGGTATGCACTGTCGTTTCTTTTGTATTAATCTTGCATTAAACAGGTTAAAGCTTTGATTCCACTGTACAATATTTAACACAGAAGAAAATAGAAATATACATAACGCATATAAAATAAATAGTTTTGGATAAAAAATCAACGAAAAGTAAAATCCGAAAAAGGGAACGTGTAGTATTTGGGTTTGGAAGGGGAGAAAAAGTGAAGAAAAACGGAATTAAAGTTTTCCCTGTGCTTTGCCGATAAATATTAAAGTATTATATTTCTTGTAACAGGACGGGCCGGTGCAATGAGAAAATCACAGAAAAATCAAATATTATCGGTTGTCGGTCTGCTTGATAAGGCCCACGGCGCATTCAGGAAAGCCATGGAGACGGGAAATGCCGATGGGGCGTTGACGCTGATGGAGCAGTGCCAGGACAGCGCGATTCAGATTGGCGGTATGATCGAGTCCACAGAGGGAGAAGGATTTGCAACGGTGGGTCTTCTGGAAAATTACTGCGAGCTGCTTTATCAGACCTATGAGATAATACGGCAGAGACAGCCTGTGAATGAAGGAAAGGTATATAAAAGCCTGCGGCGGGAATTGATTCGCATTGAAAACAGCGTAAAGAACGATATTCCGGTCAGAGCGAGCGTGTTGTTTCTGCCCTATAAGGCGTCCATGTGGGATTCCCTGGAGAGTATCTGGAAAGCGGCGGACGCTGATCCTGACTGCGACGCGTATGTTGTACCGATTCCCTATTTTGACAAGAATCCTGACGGAAGCTTTAGCAGAATGCATTATGAAGGAGAGCAGTACCCCGATTATGTGCCTGTTATTTCGTGGGAAACGTATGATCTGGCGGCGGAGCGTCCGGATGTAATCTATATCCATAATCCCTATGATCAGTGCAATCATGTGACAAGTGTGCACCCTCGCTTTTATGCAAGGGAACTGAAAAACTTTACAGATCAGTTAGTATATATACCATATTTTATATTAAACGAGGTGGATCCGGACAACCAGAAAGCGGTTGACAATATGAAGCATTTCTGCTTTGTACCGGGAACGCTCTATGCGGACCGGGTGGTCGTCCAGTCGGAAAATATGCGTCAGATCTATATTAACGAATTTATCAAAGCGGCCAGGGAGATGGGACTGTCAGGGGAATATGTGGACAGGAAGGTTCTGGAAAAGAAGTTCCTGGGGCTGGGCTCACCAAAAATCGATAAGGTATTGAGCGCCAGAAAGGAAGACTACATTTAGCGGGGGAATCTATGGGACAGAGAGTATTGCTTATCTGTAATTATTTTGCGCCGGATCACGCCATTGCTGCCGTGCGGACGAGCAAGCTGGCAAAATACCTGAAAGTAAACGGGTATGAGGTGGAAGTTCTTGCAGAAAAGAAGGACGGCGGGGAAGACGGGCTGTTGAAAAATGGCGTTGAGGATATTCGGGTATTCTATGCGGAGAACTCTCCGTTCTATATGCATTTCCGCGGGTTATATGAAAAACTGATCGGACCGCATAAAAAGAAACGGTTCGATAATCTGGAAAACAGGAAAAGGGTTAATCCCAAAACAGGAAATGTAGAGTTTTATACATTTGAAGTGGCGTATCCGCTGATTGGAAGTCTGGATTATATCATAGGGCAGTTAAAGCAGATTGATTTGTTCAGAAGCGTAAGACAACTGCTGAGAGCAGAAAGACATTATGATTATGTGATTACTTCATACGGCGATGCGTTCAGCTATTTTGCGGGGCGGTATTTCCACAAATATCACAGAGATACGAAATGGATCTTTGATATCAGGGATGCTGTTTACCGTTATAAATTTACGCCGGATTATATAGGGTTTATCCCCAAAATGTATGAGCGTTACATCTGGAAACATGCGGACTGCATTACGGGAATATCGAAAGGCATATGCAAAAGAGTTCCCCGAAAATACCGTGGAAAAGTACATTGTCTGACAAACGGGTTTGATCTGGCGGATATGGCGGGGGTGAGCGGAGACAGAATTTGTGCCTCGGAAATGACTTTTACTTACACAGGATCCATGTATGGCGGCATACGCGATTTGACCGTTCTTTATGAAGCGGTGCGGGAACTGATCCGGGACGGACAGATGGAGGAGGAACGTATCTCTTTCCATTATGCGGGCAATGGGCCTGCCTTTGAGATATTTAAAAGTCAGGCGGCGGCGTTTGGGCTGGACGACAGATGCGTGATGCACGGGAAGCTGTCAAGGCTGGATACGTTGAAGCTGCAACAGGGCTCAGACATTCTTCTGGTTGCTTCCTATGATTATAAGGAGCAGGAAGGCGGCGTGATTACGGGGAAGGTTTACGAATATATGGCGGCTGGACGCCCCGTTATCTCCATTATGATGGGAGACATTGAGCACAGCGAGCTGACGGAAATTGTGGAAAAGACAAATATCGGGATGGCATACGAGGCGTCCAGCCACGAAAACGATTATGTAAAACTGAAAGAATACATAAAAAAACAGTATCAGACTTTTGTGGAAACAGGACAGACAAAGTACGAACCGAATCAAAAGGAGCTTGGCAGGTATGATTACAGATATCTGTGTAAACGGCTGATAAAAATAATGGATCAATAGAGAGGAGCTAAAGAGAATATGAGATACGCATTAATCGGCTGCGGCAGAATATCACCCAATCATATCGCCGCGGCAAAAAATAATGAACTTGAAATAGCGGCCATCTGCGATATCGACCCGTCCTGTATGGAAGATAAAGCTTTAAAATTCGGTCTCGGGGAAGAAGTAAAGAGATATATAGATTATATTGAAATGATTGAAACAGAGAAGCCGGAACTGGTCGCCATATGTACGGAAAGCGGTAAACACGCGCAGATCGCGTTGGAGTGCATTGCTCACGGCATTAACTGTATCATAGAGAAGCCGATCGCTCTTTCGATAAAAGACGCCGACGCCATCATTGCCGCGGCGGTCAAACATCATGTAAAAGTCAGCGCGTGCCATCAGAATCGGTTTAACAAATCGGTGCAGATCATCCGGGAAGCGGTAGACATGAAACGGTTCGGACGGATGTTTTACGCAACTGCGCATATCAGGTGGTGTCGGGATCACGAGTATTACAGCAGAGCCCCCTGGCGCGGTACATGGGAACAGGACGGGGGTGCGCTGATGAACCAGTGCATTCACAATATTGACTTGCTTCGGTGGATGATGGGAAATGAAATCGAGGAAGTAGTCGGTATGACAGATAAGCTGAACCACGATTATATCGAGGCGGAAGATATGGGCATCGCCCTGATCAAGTTTAAAAACGGCAGTTACGGGATTGTGGAGGGAACCACGGATATTTACCCAAGGAATCTGGAAGAGACGCTTTATCTGTTCGGGGAAAAGGGGACGGTAAAGGCGGGCGGACAGTCCGTGAACGTGATTGAGGAGTGGCGTTTTTCCGATTTGCTGGACGATCCTGAGGCGGTGAAAGAAAGATTCCATGAGAATCCGCCGAATGTCTATGGATACGGCCATACGCCGCTTTATGCGGATGTGATCAATGCCGTGAAGAATGACAGACAGCCCTATGTAACGGCGATGGATGGAAAGCGGGCGCTGGAACTGGTGCTGGCGATTTATAAATCCGCAGCGGAGAACAGCGTTGTGAAACTGCCGCTGTCCGACTGCGCTACAACGGATTTTATCGGAAGATTTCAGTAGAAGGCCGGGTAAGGGAATATGGAAGGAAATGGGATTTTTCCTGATAACTGGAGAGAAGTTGTTCAGGAGAAAAGAGTGATTCTCTATAATACAGGCGTCAGCAGTCTGCTGGGTGGACGGAAAAAGCGGATTGAAAAGATGAAGTGGGTATTTCAGGTTTTTAAGGAACACCCGGAAGTCGTACTCTGGTGGCGGCCTCATCCCCTTGAAATAAGTACGCTGCAGTCCATGCTTCCGGAACTGGAGGAAGAGTATAAGCAAGTACGCAGATGGTATCAGGAAGAGAAGATTGGAATTTTGGATGACAGTGTGGATTTAAACAGGGCCATTGCGATATCGGATGCCTATTATGGAACCTGGAGTTCGGTTGCGGAGCTGTATAAGGCGGCACAAAAGCCTGTATTATATGAAAATAATAATGTCTATGAACGGCATAAAGAATTGTCCTTTGATATTACAGATTTCGTGGTTATAGGAAGGGATGTGTGGTTTCTTTCATCCACAATGAATATTTTATTTGTAATGAGTTTGGATACCTTTGAAGTGATTGAAATCATAAAGATACCCTATGGTAATACACTGGGGAAATACATGTCATACCGGCTGGCAGCTGCAGGCGGTTATCTTGTATTGATTGCGGGATGCGGGAAATGGATTATCAGATTGGATTTGAAGGAGAGGCGGTTTGATAAGCTGGAGGCAGGAAAGTATGGAAAGAGCATAAAGTTTGGAGCGTATGCCGTTTACAACGAATGTATCTATATGCTGCCTGCGTTTGAAAATCGGGTTATGAAGTACGATGTTGCTCATAACAGGATTGTTTGCGAAAGAAAACTTAAAGAACAAAAAAGTGGTTTATTTATTGAGTCACCTGTTGAAGTATCCGATTCCTGTATTTATATGGCTGAGGCGGAGGGAAATCATATTTATAAATATGATATGCGCAGCGATACATACGAGAAAATACAGATTTCGGGCAAAGATATACAGTTGTTTGGTATCAGGAAAGTGAAGGATCTGTTCCTGTTGGTATTGGCGAATAGAAATGAAATCCTTGTATGGAATGAAAAGGAAAACAGAACCTGGAAATTAGAAGGAATTTCAGAAGAGTATCATGCTGAAAACAGGCCGTTTTGTGATTTTGTGGAGTATAACGAAGATATCTATTTCTTTCCGGAGCAATCAGATATGGTTTTCAGATTAAATACGGAGCAAATGATTCTGG
The DNA here is from genome assembly GCA_009774175.1 of Lachnospiraceae bacterium. Classification (GTDB taxonomy): domain Bacteria; phylum Bacillota; class Clostridia; order Lachnospirales; family Lachnospiraceae; genus UBA3282. Next base: position 17,525 of record VSNG01000035.1, read on the forward strand.
AAAAATGCAGTGAGATTGCAGAAAAAGAGCAGGGGGTTGAAGAAAAATATTTTACGCGGGCTAAGGCTGTCGGAAATGTGATTTTGGCTTTCAGCTATTGGAATAATCAGTGGGTAATTGTGAACCCGGAGGATCGCAGTGCAGATTACAGGAAAATGATCGTGAAGAGGGAGATTCTTGATGAGATTGCGAAATATTCCGTGATTGAAACGGGAGAAAATTTTGACGGATGGGCAAGAGTTTATGAAGAGGATAAAGATTTTTATGCATTGCCCAATTATATAAAGGATGTAGCGCATGGCAGTATGGTGAAGCAGGATGGAAAGGAAAGTAAATCCATAGGGGAAACCATATATGAAGCGGTTTTAAACGATACTGTTGCAGGATAAAAAACACATTTATGTAAGGAGGATATTAATTTATGAAGGTATTAGTAACCGGCGGAGCGGGACATATCGGTTCTCACATTGTGGAAAGATTACTGGAAAGAGGAGACGAAGTTCTGGTAATAGACAATTACCAGACGGGCAGACGGGATAATTTACAGGAACATGCCAATCTGAAAATTGTAGAGGACAGCATAGCAAATACGGAAAAGGTATTTGCGGTATTTGAGGAATTTCAGCCGGAAGTTCTGGTACATGCGGCGGCTTCCTACAAAGATCCCGAGAACTGGATCGAGGATGCGACAACAAATGTAGTAGGCGCTGCGAATCTGGTAAAGGCTGCTAAAAAAACGGGTGTAAGGAGAATTATTTACTTCCAGACGGCGCTTTGTTATGGGTTAAAGCCGATTGAACAGCCCATTACCCTGAAACATCCGTATTTTTCAGGCGGATATGCGGGAGGCAGCAGCTATGCCATCAGCAAGACGGGCGGTGAATTGTACATTGAATTGTCCGGGATTGAGTTTCTGTCTTTCAGACTGGCAAATTCCTATGGTCCCAGAAATTTGAGCGGTCCGCTTCCGACATTTTATAACAGACTTACCAATGGTAAGGAATGCTTTGTTATGGATACCAGAAGGGACTTTGTATTTGTCGACGACGTTGTAAACGTTATTATCAAGGCAATCGACGGCATGGGAAACTGCGGTTATTATCATATTTCCAGTGGAAAAGATTATGCCATCAAGGAATTGTTTGACGCAACATTGAAGGCGCTTGATATCACTTTGGAAAAGCCGGTTGAAGTGCGTCAGAGGGGAGAGGATGACGTCTATACGATACTTCTTGATCCGACCAAGGTAAAAAAAGACTTTGACTGGGACGTGCAGACGCCGCTGGAAGAGGGGATTAAGAAGACGATTGAATGGTATAAAAGATATGGAATCACACAAACCTATACGCACTTAAAAGGAGAGATCAGATAGTGACACGGGAAGAATACGGTTTATTTGAAGATAAGTCTGTCCTGGTGGTCGGCGGAGCCGGATTTGTCGGGAGCAATCTGGTCAGACTTTTATTAAGAAACGTGCAGAATATTAAAATTGTAATCGTAGATAATCTGTTATCTGCGGAGATCGTAAATGTGCCGAAGGATGAAAGAGTTACATTCGTTGAAAAGTCTGTTACGGATTTCCGGGTTCTTGCGCAGCTTCAGGACAACATCGACTATGTGTTTCATTTGGCGACCTTTCACGGCAACCAGAGCTCTATTTTTGATCCGATTGCTGACAATGAAAATAATACGCAGACAACGTTGAAGCTGTTTGAGCGGCTGAAAGATTTTCATAATCTGAAAAAGGTTGTGTATTCTTCTGCGGGATGTTCCGTGGCCAAAAAAACCTTTGGAGAAGCGGTTGCCACAACCGAAGAAAGCCCGATAGAGCTTCATCAGGACAGTCCCTATTCCATTTCAAAGATAATCGGAGAGTTTTATTCCGCATATTATCACAAGCAATACGGACTGCCTGTTGTCCGGGCGCGGTTCCAGAATGTATACGGCCCGGGAGAAATTTTGGGAGCAGGCAATTGGAGAGGCACCTACGCGACAATCTGGAGAAATGTCACGCCGACTTTTATTTACAGGGCGTTGACGAATCAGGAGATTCTACTGGAAAACGGGGGGATTGCCACAAGAGACTTTGTTTTTGTGGAAGATATCTGCCGCGGACTCATGTTATGCGCTGTAAAGGGAGAGGCAGGAGACGTATATAATATAGGCTCCGGTATCGAAACGTCAATTTCTGAGCTGGCCCAAAAGATTGTGCAGGCCACCGGCAGCAATTCGGAACTGAAAATCATGCCCAAACGTGAGTGGGATACGTCCGGAAAAAGATTTGCGTCTACAGAGAAATCCAGGGAAAAGCTTGGCTTTTCGGCAAAGGTATTATTGCAGGACGGCATCGAACAGACCGTTGCATGGACCAGAGCGAATATGGAAGTCATACAGGAATGTGTCGGAAAGCATGAAAGACATTTAGATTTCTACCAACCATAAAAAGGGATATTATAAATGTGCTCAATAGCTGGAATGATAAATATCAGGAATGAAAAAATACAGAATATTACACATAAGCTTAACGTCATGAACGACTTGCAAAAGCACAGAGGGCCTGACGGTACGGGTATTTGGAGTAATCAGCATGAGTACATAGGATTAGCCCATAACAGACTGAGCATTCTTGACTTAACGGATTGTGGACACCAGCCCATGGGGGATGAGCGGACGGGAAATGTAATCTGCTTTAACGGGGAAATATATAATTACCTTGAACTCAGGGAAGAGATCGGCGGGAAATTCAGGACGGATACAGACACGGAGGTAATACTGAGGGCCTATGAAAAGTGGGGAGAGGACTGTATCAAACATTTTAAGGGAATGTTTGCCCTTGCTGTTTGGGATGAGAAAAGACAGCTGCTGTTCTGTGCCAGAGACAGGTTTGGAATAAAGCCGTTTTACTACGCGGTTGTTGACGATGTTTTCTGTTTTGCCTCGGAGATGAAAGCGTTACTTCCGTTCCTGCCCGATATTGAAACGGATATGGAGGGATTCAGGGATTATCTGACGTTTCAGTTCTGTCTGGGAGACCATACGCTTTTTCAGGGGATTAAGGAACTGGAACCGGCGCACTGTCTGACAATACAGGATAAGCATATAACGTTCAGGCGCTACTGGCAGGTATTTTATGATTTGGACTGGGATCATACGGAAAAATATTTTGTGGAAAAACTGGATGAGCTCTTGCACCAGTCAATTAAATATCATATCAGAAGCGATGTGCCGGTAGGGGGATACGTCAGCGGCGGCGTGGACTCGTCTGTCATATCGGCGATGGCGGCGGATATGGTCGGAGGAGAAAATTACGCAGGGTTTACGGGAAAATTTGGGATTGGCAGGCTCTATGATGAGAGTATGTATGCAGAAGACGTGGCCAGTGAACATAATTTTTCCCTGTACCAGATTGATATGACCTGCGATGATTTCCTGAATCATATTGAGAATGTCATTTATCATCTGGATACGCCTGTTGCGGGGCCGGGATCCTTTTGCCAGTATATGGTTTCCGGGCTGGCGTCAAGGTACAGGAAGGTAGTGCTTGGCGGGCAGGGAGGAGATGAGATATTCGGCGGATACACGCGGTATCTGGTTGCGTACTTTGAGCAGTGTATCAAAGGGGCGATAGAGGGCACGACGGACAATCAGAAGTATATTGTGACATATGAGTCCATTATTCCCAATTTAACGGCGCTTGGAAATTATAAGCCCATGTTGAAAGATTTCTGGAGCTCCGGGCTGTTTGAAGAGAGCGATAGGAGATACTTTAAGCTGATTAACAGAGCGCCTATTCTTTATGACTGTATCCATCAGGAAATGCTGAGTGATTACGATCCCTATCAGACATTCCATGATATTTTTTATGCCGAGAACCTGAAAAATACATGTTATTTTGATAACATGACGCATTTTGACTTTAAAACGTTGCTGCCGGCGTTACTGCAGGTGGAAGACAGGATGAGTATGGCCCACGGTTTGGAATCGAGAGTGCCTTTGCTGGATGATGAGCTGATAGAATTTGTTGCGACGATTCCGGCAAACTTTAAGTTAAAGGCCGGGGATATGAAGCATATATTCAAAAAATCCATGAACAGATATCTGCCGGACAGCATTAAAAAGCGTACGGATAAAATGGGTTTTCCGATTCCGTTTAATCAGTGGATTAAAAATGAGGCGAAGGATTTTGTTTATGACGTTCTCGGTTCCCAAAGCGCTCTGAATAGACAACTTATTGATAATAAAAAGGTTATCAGGAAAATGGAATCCGAAAGCGATTTTGGAAGAAGTATCTGGGGCGTGCTCTGTATAGAGTTGTGGCAGCAGATTTTTCACGATAAAAAATTTGAGTATAAAAGTAAGTTGAGGGAGACGAAATGAATTTATATTTTTTTGGAGATTCTATCAGCTTTGGGCAGGGAATATCGGTAGACCTGACATGGGTTAATAAGATGGCGCAACAGCTTCATCAAAAGTATGGAAGGGATAAAACCACGGTTATTAACACTTCTATTAACGGCAATACGACTCGTATGGCGTTGGAAAGAATGCCCTATGACATTCAGAGTCATGATGTGGATGTTTTGTTGGTGGGTTTTGGAATGAACGACTGCAATTATTGGGTAACGGATAAGGGTGTGCCAAGGGTTTCGCCAAATGCGTTTCGGGCTAATCTGGAAGAAATTATAGACCGTGCATTTCATTTTGGGGTTAAAAAGGTGGTGCTCCGCACCAATCATCCGTCGCCCAGAACGGATTATATGATTAACACAGATATTACATACGGAGAGAGCAATCGTTTTTACAATGAAATCATAAGGGAGGTTGCAAAGAACGATTCCCGTATTGTGTTTGTTGATATCGAACAGGTGTTTGACAACTACATTAAGGAGCATCATGTCGGATTAGAGGAATTAACATTGCCGGACGGAGTGCATTTAAGCTTATTGGGGCATGACGTATATTTTACGTGTATGTACCCTGTGATTGCAGAAATAGTAGAAGAGGAGCAGTAGAATGCTGAGGATTATATTTCTGGGCCAGAAACCGATAGGAGAGAGATGCTTTGAGCAACTATGGAGCGGGCAGAATGACCATTACAGGATTGTGGCGGCTGTTTCAAACAGGGATCAATCGGAAGTATGGTGGAATGGAAATCGGATATATGAAAGATGCGTCGAGGAAAATATTATTTTTATAGATAATTCGAAACGAAACGAGGATCAGATAAGAGAAGTAATTATCAGGGAGAATATTAATTTTATTGTATCGGTAGGGCATGGATGGATAGTAAGCGATGAAATACTCAAATTAGTTGATTATAGGGCCGTTAATCTGCATTTGGCGAAGCTTCCGGAATATCAGGGAAATTTTACCTATAATCACGCTATTTTGAATGGAGAGAAATCCTATGGCATTACGTTTCACTGGATGTCAGCGCGTGTAGATAAGGGAGACTGCATTTTCACAAAAGAGTTTTCCATTCGTGATGATGATACGGCCTATTCTCTATATTTGAAGTCTGTCGATGAGGGCGTATGGGTGTTCAGACGGTTCATTGACTATATTAGCAGTGGCAAAGAGCTTCCGCGAAAGCCGATGGAGGGGGAGGGACACTTTTACAGTCGAAACTCCTTGCAGGGCCTGAGGGAAATGAAATGGAATGATACTCCTCAGAATATTGCGCGCAAAAGCAGGGCATTTTATTTCCCTCCTTTTGAAAATGCATATTTTGTGATTGATGGAAAGAAATATTTTGTATATCCGAAAGAATCGGATAACAATGCAAAATAACAGGAAGGAAAATCTGGGAAATGCGTATATTAGTGCTTTGGAGACAGTGTGCTGTTGACAGCAAAATGAGAAAAACGGATATTGACCATGCTTTTAGTCTTTATAAATATGATACCAAAAACGAATATTTTTATTTTAACATATATAACGGGAGATTTGCCGAGGATTATAGCTGGATAGAGGAAAAAATGTTTGACGCTGTTATTTTTCACTATACGGCTATGGAGCTGAGAGGCCTGGATCAGCGATGGAACAATTTCTTACAGCTTATGACAAATGTATGGAGAGAGTATCCCTGCAAAAAGGTCATTATGGCGCAGGATGATTACAAATTTACTGAAAGAATCTGGAATCTGGCGCTGGGAATAAAAGCAGATACTATATACACCATAATACGGGAATGCGATCATCCGATTCTTTATCCAAAGGATAAAATGGGAAACATTAAGATCAAAGTAATTCTGACGGGATATGTAGAAGAGGATTATATCAATAAACTTCATCTGCAGAGCCACAGAGACAGAAAATATGACGTTGTCTATAGGGCATGTAAGCCGCCGTACAACTATGGAAAGCACAGTCAGATGAAGTATGAGCTGGCCACATTTTTTGATCAAAAGCTAAAAAATACCGGTTTGGTCTGCGATTTGGCAAATACGGATCATAATAAAGGAGCGATGCTGGGAGACAGCTGGTTTGCATTTCTGGCATCTTCGAGGATTACGGTTGGCTGTTTAGGGGGATCTGGTTTAGCGGATATTAAGGGAATATATTGGAAAAAGGTTGCAGAATATATGACGCTGCATCCAGAGGCTTCGTATGAGGAAACGAAAGCAGCCTGTTTCCCGGAAGTAGAAGAAAATCTTACGGGTGTAATTTCCCCAAGAATTTTTGACGCTGCCATCACGAGAACCTGTCAGGTGCTGATCGGGGAGGATTATCAGGACATTTTAAGGCCCGGTACGGATTATATCGTTTTGGATAAAGGGTTTGGCAATATTAATGAAGTGACAGAGAAGATGAAAGATATTGATTATTGTGAAGAAATTGCCAATAACTGCTATGAGCGGGTGGTAAAATCCCAGAATTATACATATGCAAAATTAGCAAAACAGATAGCGGATGATATGGGACAGATTGACCATGAGAAGATGCATTCTGACGAGTTGAGCAAATATATAGAAGGAATGTGTAAAAAGAATAACGAAACGGTAATGGATGAAATAAGACTGAAGGGGATCGGGTAGAATGAAAAATAAGGTTATATTATTTGGCGCAGGATTTTACGGAAGACAGGCTTATGAGAATCTTAAGGAGAAATATGAGATTTTGGGGTTTGCCGATAATAATCCTGCTTTGGCAGGAACCTGTCTTTTCGGGCTTACAATCGTTTCGGCGGATAAAATTGCGGACTGTATGGGACAGGATGTGGATGTAATTGTCTGTGCGGATGCCTATGAGCAGATGGGCAGACAACTGAAGAATATGGGAATTACAGATTACTATGTTATGCTGGATGGCCATTTGTATCATAACGATCCAATGGAAACAGGGCGGACAAGAACCTGTAAAAGGTGCGTTATGAATGATTCTACCGACAGCATGATTCTTTTTGACGAGAAAGGGCAGTGCAATTACTGTACGAAAGCATATGACGATATCGGCAGGAGATACTTTCCTGATGAGGAAGGGGCGCGTAGGCTTGAAAAGCTCCTCAAAGATATAAAGGAGAATGGAAGAGGGAAAAAGTACGATTGCATTATGGGAATTTCAGGGGGACTGGATTCTTCGTACCTTGCGTATCTTGGATATCGGTGGGGATTACGGATTCTTGCGGTACATATAGATGACGGGTTTGACACGGAAATATCCAGATCGAATATACAGAAGCTGATTGCGGCGACTGGATTTGACTACGAGGTGATTCAGCCGGATGCGGTGCAGTTTAACGACCTGGCGCTTGCCTATATGAAGGCTGGCGTGCCGAATATTGCGATTCCGCAGGATAATGTTCTCTTTGCGTTTATATATAAGAGAGTGAGGGAATATGGAATAAAATATTTTTTGTCGGGAAATAATTTTTCGCTTGAATCCATACTTCAAAAGGGAAATACCTATGGTGCAATGGATGTTGATAATATTATGGCCATACATAATAAATTCGGAAAAGAACCTGTTGATCAATTGGAGTTTTTGTCAGGTGAACAGATGAAGGCGGATAAGGAAGAGCTGGGAATAGAAACGCCGATGCCTTTAGATTATATTGAGTATAACCGGGAAAGAGCGTTTAAAGAGTTGAAAGAGTTTTGCGGGTTTGAATACTATGGGCGTAAGCATCTGGAAAATATATTGACGGCGTTTATACAGCTTTACTGGTTTCCCAGGAAATTTGGCGTTGATAAGAGGACGTCTCACTTATCCAGCATGATAGTCAGTGGTCAGATGACGCGGGAAGAGGCATTGGAGGAATTAAGGCAGCCGATGTACGACGAGCAGATGATGGACGAATATATAGAAATTATCAAAAAGAAATTGAAGATATCTGATGAAGAATTTGAAGCAATTATGAAAGCGCCGGTCCATCAGCACAGCGAATATATTGAGGTATTCGGAGGGGGAGAGTCTGAGGAATGAAGGATAAAAAGGAGCGAGTAGTACTTTATGGACTGGGGAATGCTGGAAAGAGCATGCTGCCGTATATCAGAGAAAATTTTGATATTTTATTTTGGGTAGATGGAAATCAGAGTCTGTGGGGAACCAAGTATGAGGGCATTTCGGTTTGTGCCCCGGAAAGTCTGTCGGGATATGACGGGAAGGTAATTGTAACGACAACGGAAGCTTTTTTTGTGGAAATAGCGGATTACCTGTTAAAGCTGGGATTTGATAAGAATAATATTGTCAGGGGACAGCATCAGGTATGCGACCAGATTGCGGAGATTGTCCCCTGTGAAGTGGAAATGCTGAAACCGAAAAAGGTGAATTTAAGAGAGTGCGATCTACTGGAAAGGGCTGAGGGAGAGAAAACCTGTAAGGTGATGGTTTTTTGTGCATTTTACACGCTCTATGTGAATCAGCTGATCAGAAACTGTAAGAAACGGATGCCGGATATCCATTTTTCAATTTTATCCAACTCGGAAGCGTATTTTGATGAAATGAAGGCTTATGCTGATCACATTTATGTTTATCATTCTTATGCCGAATTGTATGGGATACTGAACGAGCTGCCGGAATATGATGTTTTTCAATTACTGTGGATAGAAAATACATGGGTATATTTCAGAAATATCATTCGGGAAAAATGCAAGCGTCTGAATTTGGGTGTAGGCGGCAGTGATTTATACAGATCGAGAAAAGCGGAGCGGATTTATAAGAAGTCCCTGATTGAGATGGCAGACCAAATCAGTGCGCAGACGGATGCAACTATCTCTGCATTTTTAGAGGTATATCCATTTACAGCAGGAAAGATCAGGTGGGTTAATTATGGGATTGAAGCCCTGGAATATATGGAGCAGGAATGTCGGCTGAAAGCGCGGGAAAGGAGAAGAAGACTGGATATATCGGATGATGTGATAGTTGTCATGTGCGGATATAATGCGAGTGAGGCGCACCGGCATGTAGGTCTGGTTGAGACATTAGCTGGAATGGATAAATCCGTTAAGGAGAAAATATTGCTGCTCTTACCCATGACGTATCCGAATGGACGGGAGGGATATATTGAAGAGGTAGAAAGACACCTTGGCGGCTGTGGAATACCTTTTAGAATATTGACAGAATACATGAACGTTCAGGACATGGCTGAAATTGAGATGATGTCGGATGTTTTGATTACGGTACAGACAACAGATCAATTAAGTTCTACGATGCTTGAGATAATGTATGCCGGGAAAACGGTCATAGCCGGGAAATGGCTGCCGTATGAGGATCTGCGTGAAAAAGGAATATTTTTTGTGTCGGTAGATGAAATTGCAGATTTGACAAAGGCACTAACGGAGGTTGTGACAGATTACAGGACATTTCAGGAAAGGTGCTCATCTAATAGAAAAATAGTTTATGATATGTCGTCCTGGAATACCGCTTCGCCCAGATGGCAAAAGCTTTGGGAAACTACCGTATTTTCAGGAGGAGCCGGGAAATGACAAAAACAGAACGGGATATATTCGATTCTCATGTCAGGAGAGAAGAACTTTTCCGAATCAAATTTGAATTAATGGGACAATTGCTGAGTCCTGATGTGGTAAAAAGAATCATTGATGAACATGCCTGGAAGTCAGTTTATATTTATGGAGGGGCGTATCTTGGGATACAATCCTGTTGCGCATTTGGTCAGTTTATTGATGTGGCAGGCGTGATTGATCGGGCGGGAGAGCTGATGATACCACGGGATGATATTGAGGTAATTCTTCCGGAAGATCTGGCTAAAGCAGACAATGATCTGCCGATTATCATAACGCCTCTGGAACACGCACAGGTGATTCGAAACACGCTTTTGCAGTACAGGAATGAAGAAAGGATATTTTATCTCAATGAATTATTCTGAGTCCATGTTTTATATTGCCAATGAAGACCTTAATGCGCGTGGAAATATTGGTGTGAAAAAGAAAATTTATGCGCAGACTCGTGTATTTGAAAAATACTTGTCGAAATGTTTTATTACCCGTTATGCGTATGGAATGGCCTGGCTTTTGCAGGGAGAGCAGGTAATAGAAAAGGAAGTTGCCCTGTCAAGGGAAGCCTGTTTTGCGTGCTACTGCGAATGGATGAAAAAATATCATTGTCGCCGGGCATATATGCGCTGCATTATTCCTGCATCCTGTCTGTACATTTCTTTCTTGCGAGAGATGAAGGAGATGGGTGTGCATGTGGTTTTGGAATATCCTACTTATCCGTATGAAGGCGAGGTTAAAAACGAGGAAATCCTGCGGGAGGACAGAGAATACAGAGGAGAGATCGGGAAATACGTTTCGCTGGCGACCACATATGCAAAAGGGGAGACGGTTCATGGAATTCGGACAATCGCGCTGCAAAACGGTGTGAATGTGGAGGAACATGTTGTTAGGAATGTAAGAAAAAAGGGAACACAAATTAATTTGCTGGCGGTTGCCGGATTTTCTTCCTATCTTGGCTTCGAAAGGGTTTTGGAAGGATTATATAGATATTATCAAAATCCCGGAACGTATGATTTTCATTTTTATATGGTTGGAGACGGATACGAAAAGAGAAATTACATACGTTTGGTGAAGGAATATGGATTGGAACAGTATGTAGAGTTTTGCGGTATTAGGACGGGCGGACAGCTGGATTCCTGTTATGATAACGCAGATATTGGGATTGCGCCGATGGGTATGTACAAAGTGGGCATAAAATCAGCCACGCCAATTAAAACAAGGGAATACTGCAGCCGGGGACTGCCCTTTGTTTACGGCTATGAAGACGACGGTTTCACAGGAAAGGAGCCGTATGTCAGGCAGGTGACAAATTCGCCGGAGCCTGTGGATATGAACGAGATTATTGAACTGTATGAAGCGACGGCACAAAACAGGGACGTAATTGCTGAAATGAGAAACTATGCGGAAAAGAATTTTTCGTGGGATGTTTTATTGAAGGACGTTGTGGAGTATATGAAAAATGAAGGAAGGTAAAAGATGATATTAAAATGCACATCCTTTGAAGGTATGCAGAGGGAAATTGTGGGACGGGATATGTCGATTGTCGTTTTCGGTGCGGGCGTGATCGGCACGGTAACGGTTCCGGAAATTTTGCGGCGATATGACCTGCTTGGGCGGGTCGCTTTTTATGTGGACAACGGTCCAAACATACAGGGCCGAAGGATTACCTTACAGGACCGCAGCGTGGATGTCAAACCGGCCAAGGCCCTTAACGGTGCTAAAGACAATACGGTTCTTATCATTGCGGTAAGCAGATACGCTGAAATAGTAAGCCAGCTGGAACGGATGCCCCGTATGCGGGACATGTCCTGTTATCTGATGCCCATGATGTGCATACATAATTTTTGCAGCGATATTTCCGGCGGCGAACCGATTCTCTCGGACAAGCCCCTGATCCCGAAAAAAATACATTACATGTGGCTCGGAAAAAAGCAGATTCCGCCCAGCTTGCAGAGGTGTATTGACAGCTGGAAAAAATATTGTCCCGATTATGAAATTATGCAGTGGGATGAGAATAATTACGATGTGGAAAAGCACGTCTATATGAAGGAAGCTTATAAACAGGGAGCTTATGGATTCGTGCCGGATTATGCGCGGCTGGATATTCTCTACAGGCACGGCGGTATTTATATGGATACGGATGTGGAGGTTGTAAAAAACCTTGATCCCCTTTTGTGTCAGGAAGCGTTCTGCGGGGTGGAAAAATGGCAGGTTGTCAATTTTGGCGGATGCAGCGGGGCCATAAAGGGACACAGGATGATCGGAGAATTTCTGAAAGCCAGAAAAGACGTATTGTTTCTGGATGCTGAGGGCAATACAAACAGAATGACATGCGGTTTTTATGACACAAACACTGCGATAAAAAACGGTTATCAGATCAACGGGCTTACGCAGAATATGCAGGGCATGAATCTCTATGCTTTCGACTATTTTCATCCTTATGATTATATGTCCGGGCATACATACATGACAGAGCATACCTATACCGTTCATCGGTTTAACGGCGGATGGCTGGATGAGAAGATGAAACTGGCAAACCGGGAAACCATGCGGGAATATGACCGTATCTATGAGCTGGCGGGGCAAAACGGCAGAAACGCGTAAAAAGAAAAAGGGGCGAGGGCAGCAGTATGGAAAATACAGAGAAGGTTTTATCGTATCTTGAGGATGAACAGTCCAGATTTATTTATCAGAAAAGGGTGGAATACAATGAAACGGGAGATTTTCGCGCCATCAATGCAATTGTTGAGCGGTATGTTCCCGGGCTGCAGGATAAGACTTATTATCCGGGCATGGAAAGCAGGCTGCCGGAGCTATTGAAAGATAAGAAAAATATTGTTATTTTTGGAAGCGGAATGAATGGAAAAACGATGCCGGGCACTTTGCGGGCGCATGGAATGATGCCCACCTGTTATGCGGATAATGCAAAAGATAAGTGGGGAACCATGCTGGAGGGGCTGGAGATAAAAGATCCTGCAAAGATTGATTTCAGAGAGGTTGACGCAGTGGTGATCACGCCTTTTAAGCGGCAGGTTACGGATGCGATACGAAAACAGCTGACGGAGCTCGGCGCAAAGGAGGAGACGCTGTTTTGCTATAATGACTTCTGCTCGTCGGTACTGGAATGGGAACTGTATTTTGACCCGGATATTATTCGGCTTCATGAGGATGAAGTATTTGTGGACGCCGGCGCCCTGAATCTGGAGACGAGTATGAGATTTATGGAGGCATGCCGGGACAGCCATGTCCAAAATTACAGGATACATGCCTTTGAGCCGGACGGCGCATCCTATGAGCGGTGCAGGGACATGCTGAAAAACATGCCGGACGCCGCCATCACGTTATATCATGCAGGCCTGTGGAGCGAGGATACGACGCTGTATTTTGAAGAGAACGGGAATGCGGCGAGCAGGATAACAAAGGAGAAAACGGGGACGTCGATTAAAACGGCTGCGCTGGATCATTGCATTGCCGGGCCGGTGACTTTTATCAAAATGGATATAGAGGGAGCGGAACTGGAAGCATTGAAAGGAAGCCGTGAGATCATACAAAGATACAGGCCCAGACTGGCGATTTCCGCGTACCACAAAAAGGAGGATCTGGTGGAGCTTCCGCTCTACATAAAGGAATTGGTTCCCGAATACAAGCTGTATATCCGGCATTACAGTAATGCCGGTGTGGAAACGGTACTGTACGCAGTGTAACATGCAGGGCGGCGTAACGGCGTGGGATCGAAAACCCTGCGCTGAAAAAGTTTTAATTGGAGTTTTAAATGGGGGTATGGGATGCGCGTTATCGACAAAATAGAGGAATTGCAGAATTTTTTATCGGAAAACGAGGGTATAACAGTATATGGCGCAAGATATAACCTGCGATTATTCCTTGAGGCGCTTAAAATATTGGGCTATTCTTCCGGCTATGTGAAAGAGATTCTGGTTACGGATATGGCTGGAAATCCCGAATATGTGGATGGCATTCCCGTGCATGCGTACAGAAAGGAAAATCTGAAGGCGGAAGAGAAAATTTTTCTTACGCTGGCGCATGACTATATTGCCGCTGTGGCGGACCGGCTTTTGGAAGACGGCTTTAGCGTCGTCAGAATGACGGAGAGGCTGCTTAACAATGAAGTAGTGACCTATGATTATATATACAATGATATTTACCATATGATGACGGATTTTACGGATGCTTTTCCGAATAACAGCACAGGCTTTAACGAACCTGTTTACAATGGAAAAAGTATGCATGGAGCTGCTGGTGGCAGGGAATGGACGAAGCGCCGGATTTAATCAAGGCGTGTATCAACAGCATGCGGAGGTATCTTCCGGATGAAGTGGAGCTGGTCATTATCACGGAAAAGAATTACCATGACTATGTGGATTTCCCGCAGTGGCTTATTGACAAAGTGGAAGATGGAAGAGTCACCCTGACTACCTTTTCCGATGTAATCCGTGCAAGCCTTTTATACAAATACGGGGGCATCTGGCTGGATTCCACCATACTTCTGACGCAGAAGGTGCCGCCAAAATTTTGGGATTATGATGTGTTTACAATCAGGGAATTTCGTTATTGCCTGCCGTTTATGGGCGGAAAACCCGGTCAGAAGCTTTACAGGTTTCTCATGGAGGGCTTTTTCCATTATTACAGGAATTATGAAACCACAAAGTACTATCTGCTGGTGACTTATATTCTTGATATTGCTATGAACAGATACCCCGACATACGGGAAAAGTATAATAAGCTGCCTGAAAAGAGCCCGGGGATCAGTAATATAAATAATTTTGATTCGCTTTCCTGGCATATGAATGAAAAGTACACGCCGGAAGCATATCATAAATATATGGAAGGAATTTATATTCATAAATTGCAGAGAAGATTTGACAGGTTTGGCCAAAGCATTTATGACAATGATAATATTTACCATTATATACTGTCGGAGTTTCTGTAAAAAGGGGGCTTTAAGGGAAACGGGTGCTTGACTATATATGGGAGGTTATATAATAT
>VSNG01000036.1 GCA_009774175.1 Lachnospiraceae bacterium
AAAGAGCCGAATGCGGAAAAGCCGCACGTTCGGTTCTGCGAGGGGTACGCCTTGCAAGGGGCGTATCTACTCAACCCTGTCCGTGATTATTTTTAGGCGGAGAAACTGGATGAAGCGGCTGTGATTCCCTAAACATTTGGGGCAAATGAGTCGATATACTATATGACAGGCGTATGTCCGACGAATCGGACAGGAAACGCCGGTTTGCGGGTAATAAATACAGCAACTTACTATCTTATGGCAAACGGATTTGCCATATTGACAGCATCATGGAGGATAGAGTATGGGCATGGAAGTAGGTACGAAGACAGACACGACTGCGGCTGATCCTTACAGACAGCGGACAAAGCAGGATATCAAAAACGAGTGCGCCGGTATTGCCGCGAGAGATACGGCGAAGGCCATCAGAATTCAAAAGAGTAAATCGAAAAAGAAGAAAAAATTAAATTATAATTACAAAAAAATTTCAAAGCAGATCACCATGAACAATACTTCGTCAGGGGCGCGCAGAGTTATTACGAAAGCCCGTGAGGAAGTGGTTTCTCTTCTGCGCAAACAGATGAGCGGTAAGTATGACGAGACCGATCTGCGTCACGCCATCATACATGCGCGAAAGATGGAGCGGATTGCCCGCAGGAAAAAGAAACATCTGGAAGAAGAGGAGAAGGCGGCCGCTACCGGCAAAGGTCTTGTTGAGGAGGGAGCGGGTTCCAGTGAAGACGAACAGGTTAAAAAGCTTGAGGAAGATATGGAGAACCTGAACGAGGAGGAGCTGGAAAAATTGCAGGAGCTTCTGGAAAAATATGAGGAGCTTATGCAGGAGATGGAAGCTACCGGAGGCGCCAATGACTTGATGAAGGAGTACATGGGCGCATCGGAGCAGGAGATGACGCCTGAGGAAGTGAATAATCTTCGTAAAAAGCATCGTGCCGATGAGATGAAAGATATCGTTGAAGCGGATATGAAGTATTTAAAATCCATGTTTAATAAGCTGGAGCGGGAAAAGCAGGCGAGCGTGCAGGCAGCCATGCAGGAAGTCGCAAATCCTGCGGTATCTCTTGAGATTCAGGGTGTGGATATTCCGGTATCGGCACAGGCCGGGCAGTCGGCGGCGGAGCTGGTAGAGGGCGCGAACGTGGATGCAATGGTGTAGGTGACTATGGATAAGTTACAACAAAACAGATATACTTTGACAGGCGCTGTGTTAAAAAACATCGCCTGTTTCACTATGTTGACAGATCATTTCTTTGCGATTCTGTTTTACAATTATATGAGGCTTCACCCGGTAAACGGTGCGTGGGACCCGCAGCTTGAAAAAGTCTACCGTATGGGGAGAGCTGTAGGAAGAATTTCTTTTATTCTCTTTGCCTATCTGATTGTGGAGGGGGTTATTTATACCGGAAGCAGGGGGCGGTATCTGCTGAGGCTTTTTTTATTTGCCCTGTTGTCGGAAATTCCTTTTGATCTGGCCTTTTCCGGAAAAGCAGTGGATTGGAGCGCCCAGAATATTTATTGGACACTGTTTCTTGGGGCACTTACATTAACTTTGTGGGAGCAGCTTGGGCGGTATCGCTGTGTCTGGCTTCGGGAATTGAGATGGGTAGTTGTGACAGGGGCCTGTATGGCAGCGTTCCAATTCGCCTTTGACTATCGGTTTATGGGGATTCTTCTGATCTTCGTTTTGTATCAGACCCATGGAAAACCGCCCGGAATTTCTCTTTGCGCGTCGGGAATTATCATGTTTTCCGGCACCTGGATGGCCAATCTGATCCGCTATGGGGACAGCTTTACGGCGGCGTATCTGTTCCGTTTCTCTTTGCGGGAAATGTACGGCCTGTTCGCCTTTATTCCGATTTTTCTCTATAACGGGAAACGGGGGCGGCAGCTTCCGAAGCCCTTTTACTATGGATTTTATCCGGCACATCTGTTGCTGCTCTACGGTACTGCTAAAATAATCGGCGTTATGTAAACCATCTGCCGGAAGCACCGCAGGGAAGGACAAGACCGGTGGCAGAGACGGGAAGCCCGATTTCCGAGGATTCCACCCGGCCGCCGAAGCGGGGTGTAAGCGCCGTATGGATCATGTAAGTGAGCACTGCCGGCTGCAGCCCTGTGGTGTAGGAGTTGACGAGGAAAAACAGGGCGTTTTCGGATAGCAGCTGGGAGGCCAGTTCAATAAAGGGAAAGATATTGTCTTCCAGTTTCCAGATTTCGCCCTTGGGACCACGGCCGTAAGAAGGCGGATCCATGATGATGCCGTCGTAGGTATTGCCGCGCCGGATTTCCCGCTCCACGAACTTGACGCAGTCGTCTACCAGCCAGCGGATGGGCGCGTCGGCAAGGCCGGATGCGGCGGCGTTTTCCTTTGCCCAGGATACCATGCCTTTGGAGGCGTCCACGTGGGTGACGGCCGCGCCGGCGGATGCGGCGGCCAGCGTGGCGCCGCCGGTGTAGGCGAAGAGATTCAGAACCTTAAGGGGTCTGTCGGGATTTTTGGATTTCGCTTCCTTTATAATAGAAGAAAACCAGTCCCAGTTTACCGCCTGTTCGGGAAAAAGTCCGGTATGCTTGAAGCTGAAAGGCTTCAGTCGGAAAGTAAGCTTTCGGTAACGGATGCTCCATTCCTCCGGCAGATTAAAAAACTCCCATTCCCCGCCGCCTTTGGAGCTGCGGTGATAGTGTCCGTTTTTCTTTTTCCAGTGTTCGTTAGTCCCTGGCACATCCCATATGACCTGCGGGTCAGGGCGCACCAGATAAAAATCGCCCCAGCGTTCCAGTTTTTCTCCTTTGGAACAGTCTATTACTTCATAATCCTTCCAGTTGTCTGCGATCCACATTTCCTGTTTCCTCTTTTCTTTCAATAATAGAACGAAATAAGAATAGCATATTTTATTTATTAAATCTACTAAACTTTCGGGGCCTGGGCGCGTTGTTCAAGGAAAGCGGCTTTACACATTTCCGTCAGTCAGCTATAATAAAATGGAAAACAGGCTGTGAGAAGTCGCATTCTGAGCATAAGAAGGCCTGCAAAGAGGGCAGAATCATGGGGAAGAACAGAGGACAAAGAAAATACGGGCGGCTGCGGGCCGCATTATACAGGAAGGCGGCGGTGGGGCTGGGCATTGTTTTGCTGGCGGGGCAGATGGAGGTTTCGGCCTATGCCACGGAAAATCCTGAAATTTCGGAAAGTACAGCGGACAATATATTTATAGAAGGAGCAGATAAAGATTCCGGGACGGGTGACAGTCCTGCGGCGGATCAGGAGGGGACGGGCGTAACACCCGGGGATTCGCAGGAACAGCAGCCCGGGACAGAAAACACAGGAGGGTCTTCCAACGGTGCAGGTACAGGAGGAGACGAAAGCGATTCGGATATCAATGACGATGGCAGTGATTCAGACATAAAAAGTGATGAACAGCCGGAAGGGGAAATACCGGCAGAAGAAAATGCGGAAGGGACAGGACAGGGCCTGCCAGAAGAAGAGCCTGATACATTATTGCCATTGCCGGATACAGCGGTGGACGGGATGAATCAAATGCCCGTACCTGCTGGAGCAGAAGAGGAGACAGCCGGTCAGGAGGTATCAAATACGGCTTTAACGACGCCGAAGGATATATTACAGCAGGGAGAATCGTTCACCATTAACCAGTTGACCTATGAATATTACGCGGTAAGAGTGGATCAGGATCAGAATCCGCTTGCATATCTTGTGAAAGTGGGGGCGGCGGATCAAAATATAAGCGGCAGACTGGAGATTCCCGAACGGGTGGAATATGACGGGCAGGAGTATGAAGTTGTGCAGATTTCAAGGAAGGGTTTTGAAAAATGCACCGAACTGACGGAGGTGCAGATACCGGAAACTGTCCTGGAAATAGGAGAAGGCGCATTTGACAGGTGTACCGGGTTAAAAAGCGTTAATATACCGACACGTGTGAAAAAAATTGAAACGTACACTTTTTTTGGGTGTGAGAATCTGGAGCGAATAGAAGTGCCGGGCAGCGTTACTGTTATTATGAACGCGGCATTTTTTCAATGCAGCAGTCTAAAAGAGGTCAGACTGTCGGAGGGACTTACGAAAATTGACGGACAGGCTTTTCAGGGATGTTGTGATTTAGAGTATATTAATATACCCAATAGCGTCAAAAGCTTAGGCTATGGAAGTACGTTTTCTGAATGCAGTGTGCTGAAAAGCATTTTTATACCCGTTGGAATACAAAGCATAGAGCGGGGTACTTTTTCACATTGCTCAAATTTATCACAGCTGGAAATTGCAGTGATGGTGACGGAGGAGGATGGCGGCAGAAAGGCAACGCCCGTTTCACTGCCTGATCCTAGTAGTGTGTTTGACAGATACAATGGTGCGGCGGAGCGCACTCTGATTTTTTTGAAGGCGGATGGATCGGACAGACTGACAGGTGAGGATCTGAATGCTGCCATAACGGCCTACAGGAGCGTGGACGACGGAAACAGAAGCGACGATCTGTGGTACGGATGGAAGCTCCCGGCAATGGAGGGCGGCACAGGCGGGGAGAACCAGCCGGGAACTGGGGATACTTCCGGAGACAGGCTTCCCGGTGACGGAACTGGCGACAGTGGTGCAGACAGTACGGACGGCGGAAATGATGACAGTGATACGGACGGCGGAAATGATGACAGTGATACGGACGGCGGAAATGATGACAGTGATACGGACGGCGGAAACGGCGGCGGTGAGGATGGCGGAAGCGACGTTAATGGAAACGACGGCGCGGACTATGCGGATGGTGAGGTCTCTCCCGCCGCAGAGATAACCGTCGATATTGCGAGCAAAGGCGCAGTGCCTGAGATTTTCGAACAGGAAGCCGTCGGAATGGAAACAGAAAACATGGTGAAGGAAGGACAGGCGAAAGAACCCAAAACAGGCGACGCCTCCTATATCGAGGTTTATGCCACGCTTGCCATGATCGCCGGCCTGACATGGCTGCTTCTCTGCTTTATGGAAGAAAGACGGGGCATGTCCGTGCGTGAGAAAGAAGTCTTTGTGGCGGCCTTTATCCGCTGGGCAAAGAAGGGCGGCATATTCAGAAAATGCTGTGCGTTTGCAGCAATTTTCTGCATTCTTGTATATTATCATGGGATTGGCAGGAGAAACTTCGCCGCGGCTGAAAACAGGATGATTACCCGACGTGGAAAAGAAGCCTGATATGGCGTATGAATACGCTGCGCTGTTAAAAAACGGCGCAGTGTATTGAATTTTATACAATCTGAACGGTATTTTATCAATTTTAGCGAAAAAAACGCTTGCAATTCCCCAAAACTTCATTTATACTAATTTGTGCTGTGGCATGATAGCTGTGAAGCGTGAGGTTGCTGCCCGCGTGGCAGGTTTTCCGTGGAGCGAATGTCAAGTTAGGAAACTGACGACAAGTCACTGTACAGACAAAATGTCCGGTCAGCCGGAAACGACGTGTTAGTGATTCGATGCGTAAGCGTTTAGGACACACACGGGAGAGTGTACAGTCACCGCTTGTCGTACTTAAGCTTTAAAAGTGCGAAAAGGAGGCGACTTTTTTTATGGCAAGTCAAGTAATGAGAATCACCCTGAAAGCCTATGACCATCAGCTGGTGGATGCATCGGCAAAGAAAATCATCGAAACTGTTAAGAAAAACGGATCGCAGGTGAGCGGCCCCGTACCCCTTCCTACCAAGAAGGAAGTGATCACGATTCTTCGTGCGGTTCACAAGTACAAGGATTCCAGAGAACAGTTCGAGCAGAGGACTCATAAGAGACTCATTGATATTATCACCCCTACCCCCAAGACGGTAGACGCGCTCCAGAGACTGGAGATGCCGGCAGGTGTTTATATCGACATTAAGATGAAGAACAAATAAAACCCCTACTAGAAAGATTCGAAGTAAATTGTTTCGAATCCGCTGTAGAACAACAGGAGGTAAAGGAAATGAAAAAGGCAATTTTGGCAACAAAAGTCGGAATGACTCAGATTTTCGACGAAGACGGCACATTAACACCGGTTACCGTGCTTCAGGCAGGTCCCTGTGCAGTGACACAGATCAAGACTGTGGAGAATGACGGCTACAGTGCAGTGCAGGTTGGCTTTGTTGATAAGAAGGAAAAGATCGTCAACAAGGACAAGGGCGGCAGAAAGGAAGTGATTCACCGCCATGGCGTGAACAAGGCGCAGAAGGGTCACTTTGAAAAGGCAGGCGTTTCCTGCAAGAGATTTATCAGAGAGTTTAAGTTTGATAACGCGGACGAGTATACGCTCGGCGGCGAGATTAAAGCGGATATCTTTGAGGCTGGCGACAGAGTGGACGCGACGGCGATCTCCAAAGGTAAGGGATTCCAGGGCGCGATCAAGAGACACGGCCAGCACAGAGGACCTATGACACACGGTTCCAAATTCCATCGCCATCAGGGTTCCAACGGCGCCTGCTCTTCCCCCAGCAAGGTATTTAAGGGCAAGGGTATGCCGGGACACATGGGTTGTGTCAGAGTTACGGTACAGAATCTTACGGTAGTGAGAGTCGACGCAGACAAGAACCTCATTCTGGTAAAGGGCGCGGTGCCCGGCCCCAGGAAAGCCTTAGTAACTATCAAAGAGACGACTAAGGTTGATGCGGCGAAATAGTGGTTAAGCCACAGATGAAAGGAGGACCATTCAGATGGCAAACGTATCTGTTTATAATATGGAAGGAAAAGAAGTCGGCAAGATGGACTTGAATGATGCGGTGTTTGGTGTCGAGATTAACGAACACCTTGTGCACATGGCAGTTGTTCAGAACCTTGCCAATAAGCGTCAGGGCACGCAGAAGGCAAAGACCCGCTCCGAGGTAAGGGGCGGCGGCAGAAAGCCTTGGAGACAGAAGGGAACGGGTCATGCGAGACAGGGCTCGACCAGAGCGCCTCAGTGGAAGGGCGGCGGCGTTGTGTTTGCTCCCGTGCCGAGAGATTACTCCTTCAAGTTAAACAAAAAGGAAAAGAGAGCGGCTCTCAAGTCTGTATTGACAAGCAGAGTACAGGATAACAAGCTGATCGTTCTTGACGAGCTGAAATTTGATGAGATTAAGACGAAAGAGTTCAAGAAGGTTATGGACAACTTGAATGTTGGCAAGGCGATGGTGGTGATCGGTGGACAGGATGAGAACGTAATTCTTTCCGCGAGGAATCTTCCCACAGTCAACACGGCGGTTGCGGAAAATATCAATGTATATGACATTCTGAAGGGTGATACGCTGGTGCTCACCAAGGATGCGGTAGCTAAGATCGAGGAGGTGTTTGCATAATGGCAGCGATTCAGTATTATGATGTGATCCTCAAGCCTGTGATCACCGAGAAGAGTATGGCGGGTATGAGCGAGAAAAAGTATACTTTTTTGGTTCACCCCGAAGCGAACAAGACACAGATTAAGGAAGCTGTGGAGAAGATGTTCGAGGGTGCGAAGGTTGCAAGAGTCAACACCATGAATCAGGTTGGCAAGACCAAGAGACGCGGCATGGTGTACGGCAAGACCGCCAAGACCAAGAAGGCGATCGTGCAGTTGACAGAGGACAGCAAGGATATTGAGATCTTTGCAGGACTTTGAAAACAAGACAAAGAGTTATTCTATGGCGATAAAAAAATCGCCTGAGAACAACTACAGCTTTGTCTGAGAGAATCGCTTGCGATTCTCTGCGGTATATGAAAGTATTTAGAAAAGGAGAAAAGATCATGGCAATCAAGACATATAACCCATATACACCGTCAAGACGTAACATGACCGGCTCTGATTTCAGCGAGATCACGAAGAAGACTCCCGAAAAGGCGCTCTGCTCTTCCGTTAAGAAGAATGCGGGCCGTAACAATCAGGGTAAGATCACGGTGAGACACCATGGCGGCGGAAACAGAAGATTATACAGAAATGTTGATTTTAAGAGAAACAAGGACGGCATCAGCGCAAAGGTGATCGGTATTGAGTACGATCCCAACAGAACGGCAAACATCGCGCTGATCTGCTATGAAGACGGCGAGAAGGCATACATCCTTGCGCCGGAAGGTTTAAAGGACGGCATGAAGGTTATGAACGGGCCCGAGGCGGAGGTAAGAATTGGAAACTGCCTGCCTCTTTCCGAGATTCCGGTAGGTACGCTGGTTCATAACATTGAGTTATATCCCGGTAAGGGCGGCCAGATGGTTCGTTCCGCCGGCAACAGCGCGCAGCTGATGGCAAAGGAAGGTAAGTACGCAACCTTAAGACTTCCTTCCGGTGAGATGAGAATGGTACCGATTGTCTGCAGGGCAACAATCGGCACGGTAGGCAACACAGATCACAACCTGATCAAGATTGGTAAGGCGGGACGTAAGCGCCACATGGGTATTCGTCCTACCGTCCGCGGTTCTGTTATGAACCCGAACGATCACCCGCACGGCGGCGGTGAGGGCCGCGCTCCGATTGGACGCCCGGGCCCGTGTACACCTTGGGGTAAACCTGCGCTTGGTCTTAAGACGCGTAAGAAGAAGAAAGCGTCTAACAAGCTGATCGTGAGAAGAAGAGACGGCAGAGCTATTAAGTAGATTAGGAGGAAAAACAGATCATGGCAAGATCATTAAAAAAAGGACCGTTTGCGGATGCGAGCTTACTGAAAAAAGTAGATGCTATGAATGCGTCGGGACAGAAGCAGGTTATTAAGACCTGGTCCCGCCGTTCTACGATTTTCCCTTCCTTCGTTGGGCACACCTTTGCGGTTCATGACGGAAGAAAGCACGTACCGGTATATGTTACAGAGGATATGGTTGGACACAAGCTCGGTGAGTTCGTAGCAACCAGAACTTACAGAGGACATGATAAGGACGAGAGAAAGTCCAAAGTTCGCTAATTTGAAAGGAGGCTTCAATCTATGGCTAAAGGACATAGATCCCAGATAAAGAGAGAGAGAAACGCGAACAAGGATGTCAGACCTTCGGCGAAGTTATCTTATGCACGTGTGTCTGTACAGAAAGCTTGTTTCGTGTTAGATGCCATCAGGGGGAAGGATGTCGAGACAGCGCTCGGAATCCTTGCGTATAATCCCAGATATGCATCCAGCGTAATCAAGAAGCTGCTGGAGTCGGCGATTGCGAATGCCGAATACAAATACAGTCAGGATCCCACGAAGTACCCGAATCCGGAGAACCTTTATGTGGCTGAGTGCTATGCAAACAAGGGACCTACCATGAAGAGGATTCAGCCGAGAGCACAGGGCAGAGCTTACAGAATCGAGAAGAGAATGAGCCACATTACGATCGTTCTCGACGCAAGATAGGATCAGATTAGGAAGGAGAACAACATGGGACAGAAAGTTAATCCACACGGATTGAGAGTCGGTATCATCAAGGATTGGGATTCCAAATGGTATGCAGACGGAGAGTTCGCTGACTTTTTAGTAGAAGATTACAATATCAGAGAGTATTTGAAGAAGAAGTTATACAGTGCCGGTATCTCCAAGATCGAGATCGAGAGAGCTTCCGACAGGGTGAAGGTTATTATCTACACAGCTAAGCCCGGCGTAGTGATCGGCAAGGGCGGCGCTGAAATTGAAGTGACAAAGAAAGAGCTGTCCAAGCTGACAAACAAAAAGGTTCTTGTAGACATTAAGGAGATCAAGAGACCTGATAAGGATGCGCAGCTTGTAGCGGAGAACATTGCGCAGCAGCTTGAGAACCGTGTATCTTTCAGACGTGCGATGAAGTCCTGCATGGGCCGTACCATGAAGGCCGGCGCGGAAGGCATCAAGGCAGCTGTATCCGGACGTCTTGGCGGCGCGGACATTGCGCGTTCCGAGTTTTACAGCGAGGGAACCATCCCGTTGCAGACGCTGAGAGCGGATATTGACTATGGCTTCGCCGAGGCTGATACCACATATGGTAAGCTTGGCGTAAAGGTATGGATTTACAAAGGCGAGGTACTTCCGACTAAATCTAACAAGGAAGGGAGCGATAAATAATGTTAATGCCAAAAAGAGTAAAACGTCGTAAACAGTTCCGTGGTTCCATGGCGGGTAAAGCGACCCGCGGCAACAAGATTACCTATGGTGAGTACGGTATCATAGCAATGGAGCCCTGTTGGATCAAGTCCAATCAGATAGAGGCAGCCCGTATTGCCATGACAAGATATATCAAGCGTGGCGGTAAAGTCTGGATCAAGATTTTCCCGGATAAGCCTGTAACTGCAAAGCCTGCGGAGACACGTATGGGTTCCGGTAAAGGAACGCTGGAATACTGGGTAGCAGTTGTTAAGCCCGGCCGTGTGATGTTCGAGATCGCCGGTGTGTCTGAGGAAGTGGCAAAGGAAGCGTTGCGTCTTGCAACCCATAAGCTTCCCTGCAAATGTAAAATCGTTTCTAAGGCAGATTTGGAAGGCGGTGTAGCAAATGAAAACTAATAAATATGTGGAAGATTTAAATAAAAAATCAGATGCAGAATTAGCACAGGAGCTTGTGGATGCTAAGAAAGAACTTTTCAATTTGAGATTCCAGAACGCAACAAATCAGTTGGACAATACAGCCAGAATCAAAGATGTGAGAAGAAACATCGCCAGAATCCAGACGGTGATCACACAGAAATCCAAGGCTGCGAACTAGGCGGAAAGGAGAGACAAATCGTGGAAAGAAATCTTAGAAAAACTCGTACCGGTAAGGTTACAAGCAATAAAATGGATAAAACCATCGTGGTGGCGATTGAGGATCACGTAAAGCATCCGCTTTACAAGAAAATCGTTAAAAAGACTTACAAGTTAAAGGCACACGACGAGAACAACGAGTGCAATATCGGCGATACCGTTAAGGTGATGGAGACAAGGCCTTTGTCCAAGGATAAGAGATGGAGACTTGTCGAGATCGTTGAGAAAGCTAAGTAAAAAGGAGAAGATAACATGATTCAACAGGAAAGCAGATTGAAGGTTGCTGATAACACCGGTGCAAAAGAACTCCTGTGCATCAGAGTTATGGGCGGATCTACAAGAAGATATGCGCGTATTGGCGATACGATTGTCGCTACGGTCAAAGATGCAACACCAGGCGGCGTTGTAAAAAAAGGCGATGTCGTGAAGGCTGTTGTTGTGCGTACCGTAAAGGGCGCAAGACGTAAAGACGGATCTTATATCAGATTTGACGAAAATGCTGCTGTTATTATCAAAGATGATAAGACTCCCAGAGGAACCCGTATTTTTGGACCAGTAGCAAGAGAGCTTCGTGATAAACAGTTTATGAAAATTGTTTCACTGGCTCCGGAAGTATTATAGGAGGTGCCGGTATGTCAATGTTTAAGATTAAGAAGGGCGATACGGTCAAGGTGATCGCCGGCAAGGATAAAGACAAAGAAGGCAAGGTAGTTTCCGTAGATAAAAAGAACAACAAGGTCATTGTGGAAGGAATCAATAAGATTACAAAGCATGAGAAGCCTTCCGTAGCGAATCAGACCGGCGGCATTGTTCAGAAGGAAGCTCCCATTGATGCTTCCAATGTGATGTACGTTCACAAGGGCAAAGCGACCAGAATCGGTTTCAAAATCGAGAACGGCAAGAAAGTACGTTATGCCAAGTCCACGGGCGACATCGTAGACTAAATCTGAGAAAGGAGATCCAAAGCGTTGAGTAGTAGACTGAAAGAGATGTATAAAAACGAGATCGTAGATGCTATGGTCAAAAAGTTTGGATATAAAAATGTCATGGAAGTTCCGAAGCTTGACAAGATCGTGATCAACATGGGCGTCGGTGAAGCGAAGGAAAACGCGAAGGTGCTGGAGTCGGCGGTGAGCGACATGGAGACCATTACCGGTCAGAAGGCCATCATTACCAAGGCTAAGCACTCCATCGCAAACTTCAAGATCAGAGAGGGACAGTCAATCGGCTGTAAGACCACACTGCGCGGCGACAAGATGTATGAGTTTCTGGACAGACTTGTGAATCTTGCGCTTCCCCGTGTGCGTGACTTCCGGGGCGTAAGCGCAAATTCCTTCGATGGCAGAGGCAATTATGCACTCGGTATTAAGGAGCAGATCATCTTCCCCGAAATCGAGTACGATAAGGTTGACAAGGTAAGAGGTATGGACATTATCTTCGTTACCACGGCCAAGACAGACGAGGAAGCACGTGAATTATTAAGATTATTTAATATGCCATTCGCCAAATAGAAGGAGGTAAGCTCATGGCTAAGACAGCAATGAAGATCAAACAGCAGCGTAAACCGAAGTTCTCCAGCAGAGCCTATAATCGCTGCAAAATCTGTGGTCGTCCCCACGCTTATTTGAGAAAATACGGAATTTGCAGAATCTGCTTCCGCGAATTAGCATATAAGGGACAGATCCCCGGCGTGAAGAAAGCAAGCTGGTAACTGATCGAACAAGTTCGATCGGCAGTATGACTTACGTCATCCTGCGCGGGTTGAGAATTGAGTATAATTAGGAGGAAAAATCATGACAATGAGCGATCCGATTGCAGATATGCTTACAAGAATTCGTAATGCAAACACTGCAAAGCATGATACAGTAGACGTACCCTCATCCAAGATGAAATTAGCTATCGCGCAGATCCTTTTGGAGGAAGGGTATATCAGAAAATATGATTTGATTGATAACGGCAATTTCAAGGACATCCATATTACCTTAAAGTATGGAGAGGACAAGAACGATAAGATCATTTCCGGAATCAAGAGAATTTCCAAACCGGGTCTTCGTGTGTATGCCGGCAAGGAAGATCTGCCCAGAGTGCTCGGTGGATTGGGTGTAGCGATCATCTCCACCAATCAGGGCGTCGTAACTGATAAGAAGGCAAGAGAGCTCCAGGTAGGCGGCGAAGTGTTAGCCTTCGTATGGTAATTGACTGAGCAAGCTCAGTATGAAGAATGACTTGCGTCATTCTTCGCAGGTTGAGAAGCGCCAGCCAGAAAATGCTATGTTTCACTCGCGAGCGTGCTTCGCAATCTCGGAGGGAAATATCAATAATAGAAAAACAGGAGGTACGGGCATGTCACGTATAGGAAGAATGCCAATCGCAATTCCCGCAGGAGTGACTGTGGAGGTTGCAGAAAATAACAAAGTGACTGTAAAAGGTCCTAAGGGAACGCTTGAGAGAACGCTCCCCGCAGAGATGGAAATTAAGGTGGAGGGTGATCAGATACTGGTTTCCAGACCGAATGACTTAAAGAAAATGAAATCCTTCCATGGTTTAACAAGAACATTGATCAATAACATGGTGATCGGCGTTACAGAAGGTTTTGAAAAGAAGCTGGAAGTAAACGGCGTAGGTTACAGAGCCGCGAAGTCCGGCAAGAAGCTGACACTGAACTTAGGATACTCTCACCCCGTAGAGATGACAGACCCTGAGGGCATCGAGACAGTTGTGGATGGGCAGAATCTGATCATCGTCAAGGGAATCGACAAAGAAAAAGTAGGTCAGTTTGCGGCTGAAATCAGAGACAAGAGACGTCCTGAGCCTTATAAGGGCAAGGGCATCAAGTATGCCGATGAGACAATCAGACGTAAAGTTGGTAAGACCGGTAAGAAATAACAGATAAGGAGAGTATGGAAATGGTTAAGAAAGAATCGAGACAAAAAGTTCGTGTAAAGAAACACAACAGAATGCGCAACCGTTTCAGCGGTACAACTGAAAGACCTCGTCTGGCTGTGTTTAGAAGTAATAATCATATGTATGCTCAAATTATTGACGATACAGTGGGAAATACCTTAGTATCCGCATCCACTCTCGAGAAGAGCGTTGGAAGCGAGCTTAAGAAGACCAATGACGTTGAAGCGGCAGCATATGTAGGAACAGTGATCGCTAAGAGAGCGCTTGAAAAAGGCATTAAAACCGTAGTTTTTGACAGAGGCGGTTTCATATACCAGGGCAAGATTGCAGCATTAGCGGACGCGGCCAGAGAAGCTGGCCTGGAATTCTAGGAAGGGAGAAAAGATCACATGAGACGTACAAATATTGACGTAAGTCAGTTAGAACTCACTGAGAAAGTTGTGACAATCAAGCGTGTAACCAAGGTTGTCAAGGGTGGTCGTAACATGCGCTTCACAGCGCTTGTTGTAGTCGGCGACAGCAACGGCCATGTCGGTGCAGGCCTGGGCAAAGCGACTGAAATCCCTGAAGCGATCCGTAAGGGCAAGGAAGATGCGATCAAGAATATGGTTTGCGTTGCACTGGATGAGAAGAACAGTATCACGCATGATTTTGTCGGAAAATATGGCTCTGCTTCCGTATTGTTGAAGAGAGCTCCGGAAGGTACCGGTATCATCGCCGGCGGTCCTGCCCGTGTGGTTTGCGAGCTTGCAGGCATCAAGAATATCCGTACCAAATCCCTGGGGTCCAACAATAAGCAGAACGTGGTTTTGGCTACGATCACAGGCTTAAGCCAGTTAAAGACTCCTGAGGAAGTGGCTAAAAACCGTGGCAAATCCGTAGAAGAGATTCGTGCATAACAGATCAGGAGGAAATAAAATGGCAGCGAAGAAAGAGGCAGCTAAAAAATTAAAGATCACTTTAGTCAGATCTACGATCGGTCAGGTGCCCAAGGCTCGCGCTACAGTAGCGGCTATGGGACTTCGGAAGCTTCATCAGACAGTGGAACTGCCTGACAATGCGGCAACCAGAGGCCAGATCCAGAGAGTAAGACATATGGTCAAAGTGGAAGAGGCATAAAGGAGGTGTGATAGATGGAATTATCGAATTTAAGACCTGCGGAGGGCTCTGTGCACAGCGATAATTTTAGAAGAGGCCGTGGACATGGTTCCGGGAACGGCAAGACAGCCGGTAAGGGTCATAAAGGTCAGAAGGCACGTTCCGGCGCGCCCAGAGCGGGGTTTGAGGGTGGCCAGATGCCCCTGTACAGACGTCTTCCCAAGAGAGGTTTTACCAACAGAAATACAAAGGAAATCGTGGCTATCAATCTGAGCGCGCTTGAGGCGTTCGACAATGGTATGACGGTTGATGTAGAGACATTGATCGCAAAAGGTATCGTAAAGAATCCCCGCGACGGTGTCAAGATCCTTGGACACGGAGAACTGACTAAGAAGCTTGACGTGAAAGTAAATGCTTTCAGCGCATCCGCGAAGGAAAAAATCGAGGCACTTGGTGGAACAGCAGAGGTGATCTAATGTTTACAACCCTAAAAAATGCATTTAAGATCAAGGAGATCAGAAATAAGATATTTTTTACGTTTCTTATGTTGGTTGTGATCCGTCTCGGATCACAGCTGCCCGTGCCTGGGGTTGACAGAACCTATTTTGCAAGATGGTTTGAGAGTCAGACCGGCGACGCATTTAATTTCTTTGATGCTTTTACGGGCGGATCTTTCTTGAATATGTCCATTCTGGCGCTTAACATTACGCCTTATATCACATCCTCCATCATTATGCAGTTGATGACGATTGCAATTCCGAAACTGGAGGAGATGCAGAGAGACGGTGCGGACGGACGTAAAAAGATTGCGTCCATCACAAGATATGTGACCGTGGCCCTTGCGTTGATTGAGGCCGGCGTTATGGCGATTGGTTTTGGACGGCAGGGCCTGCTTGAGACCTATAACGTGATGAACATTATCACGGTTATAGCGGCGCTCACGGCGGGTAGCGCATTCCTGATGTGGATCGGCGAGCGGATTACCGATAATGGCGTTGGCAATGGTATTTCCATTGTGCTGACAATTAACATTCTCTCCCGTATGCCTCAGGATATTGCACAGCTTTTTGCGCAGTTTGTAATTGGCAGATCCATTGCCAAGGGCGTGGTGGCAGCGATTATCATTATCGCGATTATTGTGCTGATGGTGGTGCTGGTTATCGTCTTGAATGACGGTGTACGCAAGATCCCGGTACAGTATGCGAAAAAGGTACAGGGTAGAAAGATGGTGGGCGGACAGACGACAAACATTCCGCTTAAGGTAAATACCTCCGGCGTTATCCCGGTTATCTTTGCATCATCACTGATGCAGCTGCCTGTGGTGATCTGTTCCCTGTTTAATATTAACGGTACAGGCGTGTGGGGTGAGATCCTCAGGGGACTCAACTCAAACTACTGGTGTAATCCGGATCAGCCGGTTTATTCGGTCGGCCTGGTGGTGTATGTGGTTCTGGTTATATTTTTCGCCTACTTCTATACATCCATCACTTTTAATCCCATGGAGATTGCGGATAACATGAAGAAGCAGGGCGGATTTATCCCGGGTATCAGACCCGGCAAGCCGACCAGCGAGTATCTTTCAAAGCTCCTGAATTATATTGTGTTCATTGGAGCGATTGGCCTTACGATTGTGTGCGTGGTACCTTACTTCTTTAACGGAGTGTTCGGCGCGCAGGTATCTTTCGGCGGAACCAGTCTGATCATTATTGTCAGCGTGGTGCTGGAGACGGTCAAGCAGATCGAGTCGCAGATGCTCGTTCGGAATTATAAGGGATTTTTGAATGATTAATGAGTGACAAGACGGGTAGGGACGGCGGTTAAATCGGTACGTCCCTAGCCTTGCGTCTATACAGGAAGAGGGAAAAACTTAAAATGAAAATAATAATGCTGGGCGCACCCGGCGCCGGAAAAGGAACACAGGCGAAAATGATCGCTGATAAATATAAAATTCCGCATGTTTCTACGGGTGATATTTTCCGTATGAACATCAAGGAGGGAACGGAGCTTGGCATGGAAGCCAAAAAGTATATGGATCAGGGGCTTCTGGTGCCGGATGAGTTGACAGTGCGGATTCTCCTTGACAGAGTGGCAAGGGAAGACTGTAAGGACGGTTATGTTCTCGACGGATTTCCGAGGACGATTCCGCAGGCTGAGGTGCTGGAGGATGCACTTAACAGGCTCGGCGATAAAATAGATTATGCGATTAATGTGGAAGTGCCGGATGAGAATATTGTCAGGAGAATGGGCGGCAGACGCGCATGCCTTTCCTGCGGCGCAACCTATCATATTGAGCATGTGCCTCCAAAGAAGGAGGGCATCTGCGATCAGTGCGGGCAGGAGCTTGTGCTGCGCGATGATGATAAACCGGAGACTGTGCAGAACCGCCTGCGGGTATATCAGGAGCAGACACAGCCGTTGATTGACTTTTATTCAACAAGGGGTGTGTTAAAGAGCGTGGACGGCACACAGGATATGCAGGACGTATTTCACGGGATTGTAGAGCTGCTTGACCGAAACGGGCAGGCTTAAGCACGGGAATTGCGTTCAGGCTTTTGTGTGACTGTGAATGATAAAGGAGCAGATATGGCGGTTACGATCAAATCGGCGCAGGAAATTGAACGGATGCGAAAGGCCGGCAGACTGTTGGCCCGGGTGCATGAGGAGCTTGCCGCAGTGATACGTCCCGGGATATCCACAAAGGAGATTGACACGGTCTGCGAGGAACTGATCAGAGGTTTCGGCGGTACGCCTAATTTTTTAAATTATCAGGGATACCCCGCAAGCGTCTGCGTTTCTGTAAACGAGGAAGTGGTTCACGGGATACCGGCCAGAGATCGAATCCTTAAGGAAGGCGATATTGTAAGTCTGGATACCGGGTTGATTTATCAGGGGTATCATTCGGATGCGGCAAGGACTTACGGTGTGGGACGGATCAGCCCTGAGGCCGAAAAGCTGATTGCGGTGACAAAGGAGAGCTTTTTTCAGGGAATCAGACAGGCGCGGAGCGGACGGCATCTGCACGATATCTCCAATGCCATTGCGGATTATGTGATTCCACACGGCTACGGTATCGTGCATGATCTGGTAGGGCACGGCATCGGTAAAAGTCTGCATGAACCGCCCAATATTCCAAACTTCCCGCAGAGGAGAAGGGGCGTGCGTCTAAAGGCTGGAATGACGCTGGCTATTGAGCCGATGATTAATATGGGCACGGGCGAGGTGGATTGGCAAGACGACGGCTGGACTGTGATAGCTGCGGATCATTCGCTTTCCGCGCATTACGAAAATACGGTGCTTATTACGGACGGAGAGCCGGAGATTTTAACACTGCTGTGACTCAAGAATCCAGCCGCTTACGCGTCTGCCGCGCTTCGCGCTTTATGATTCTTTCGTTGATAAGTCAGGTGAAAACAAATGCTCGCGTTGTTCGCGCTTGTTTCCCTGCTGACTTATCATATAAATAGAAGAAACGGAAACATGAAAATGGATGAAAATATCGTGGGAATGCTCGCCACATCCAAGGCCGGGCATGACAGGGATTCCGTATATGTGATAATACGGGTGGACGACGAATATATATATGTAGCTGACGGTGAGGGCAGAACCACAAAAAATCCGAAGCGGAAGAACAGGAAGCATATTCAGTTAATCAGAAAGAAAAGCCTGCCGGGACTGGATAACGGTTTTGAGGATTTGGATATTAAAAGGATCATTAAGGAATATCGAAAGGAAAGAGAGGAAAGAAATGTCTAAGGCTGATGTAATCGAGATTGAAGGAACAGTAATTGAGAAGTTACCCAATACCATGTTTCAGGTGGAACTGGAAAACGGTCATGTGGTGTTGGCGCATATCAGTGGCAAGCTGCGCCAGAACTTCATCCGCATCCTGCCCGGTGACAAGGTAACGCTGGAATTATCGCCCTATGATCTCTCAAAGGGAAGAATCATCTGGCGTGACAAATAGTTCAGCCAGACCGAAGTGACAAAGTTTTAGAAAAGTCTTGCCACTGGCAGGATTTGGTGTTATAATGTAAAACGGTCTTTTTTGAAAGGAGGGTTTGAGATGAAGGTTAGATCATCAGTAAAACCGATTTGCGAAAAGTGCAAGATCATCAAGAGAAAAGGAAAGATCAGAGTTATTTGTGAAAATCCGAAACATAAGCAGGTACAGGGTTAATTGATAGAGAGCCCACTTTTTGATACCAATCTGTATGTTTGGAAAGATCGGATACCTGATCCGATTGGGTAGAACCTACCTCAATCAATTAGTGTCACGCGTGCAGACAGGCACGCGAAACGCATGAAAATGCAAAGGAAATGGAGGAAATGTAAATGGCTCGTATTGCAGGTGTTGACTTACCGAGAGAGAAACGTGTGGAGATCGGCTTGACCTATATTTATGGAATTGGTAGACCGAGCGCCAACAAGATTCTGGCGGCAGCAAACGTAAATCCTGATACCCGCGTCAGAGAGTTGACCGATGATGAAGTCAAGAGACTGGCGGAGGTTATCGAGAAGGATTACATGGTGGAAGGTGACTTGAGAAGAGAGGTAGCTCTCAACATCAAGAGACTTCAGGAGATTGGCTGTTACAGAGGTATCCGTCACAGGAAAGGTCTCCCGGTTCGTGGTCAGAAGACAAAGACGAACGCCAGGACAAGAAAAGGTCCTAAGAGAACTGTTGCAAACAAGAAGAAGTAAGAGAAAACATTAGTAAATAGTCTGAGAAAGTAGGTTAGTTTATTATGGCAAAGAAAGTTACCAAAAAAGTGACAAAAAAGCGTGTCAAGAAAAACGTTGAACATGGACAGGCACATATTCAGTCTTCCTTTAACAATACCATCGTTACGCTTACCGATAACGAAGGTAATGCTTTAAGCTGGGCGAGTGCCGGCGGTCTTGGTTTTAGAGGTTCAAGGAAATCTACTCCCTATGCGGCACAGATGGCCGCTGAGACAGCGACAAAGGCTGCTCTTATTCACGGGTTGAAGACTGTGGACGTTATGGTAAAAGGACCCGGTTCCGGCCGTGAGGCTGCGATCCGTGCACTTCAGGCATGCGGCCTTGAAGTGACAAGCATCCGTGACGTAACACCCGTACCCCACAATGGATGCCGTCCGCCTAAGAGACGCCGCGTCTAGCCGATCAAAAAGAAAATCTAATTGCTCACAGCAGAGGCTGTTTCGTGAAGATTTTCTTTGTTTTGATCTGAAGAATTGTAACAAGCATGATTCTTCGTGTAAATTGATAAACAGTTTGGAAGAAGGTGTCGTGTGGGATCGGCTGTACCTTGCCGGTTGATGCAGGGCACTGTAAACAAAAAAGAAAGGAGCCAGTAATCATGGCAGTAAACAGAGTTCCGGTATTAAAAAGATGCAGATCCCTTGATCTTGATCCCACTTTTCTGGGATATGACAAGAAATCCAACAGAACGTCCGCGAGAGCAGGCAAGAAGATCAGCGAGTATGGTCTGCAGTTAAGAGAGAAACAGAAGGCAAAATTTATCTACGGCGTGCTGGAGAAGCCTTTCAGAAATTATTATAACAGGGCTGAAAGAATGAAGGGCCAGACAGGTGAAAACCTGATGGTTATGCTGGAAAGCAGACTTGACAGCGTCGTGTTCAGAATGGGCTTTGCAAGAACGAGAAGAGAGGCCAGACAGGTAGTAGGCCATAAGCATTTTCTTGTAAACGGCAAGCCGGTACAGATCCCTTCCTATCTGATTAAGGCTGGGGATGTGATCGAGGTAAGAGAGAAGGCAAAATCTTTACAGAGATATAAGGACATTCTTGAAGTGACCGGCGGCAGACTTGTTCCGGAGTGGATCGAGGTAGATCAGGAAGCGATGAAGGGAACCGTAAAATATCTTCCTACCAGAGAGATGATTGACGTTCCTGTAAACGAGATGCTTATTGTCGAGTTGTACTCCAAGTAATCGTGTGAGAAGAATTTCTAAAGCTCACGTCAGAGCACGCTTCGCTGAGAAATTCTATGTCTCACACAGGAGAACGCCCACAAAACGGGCATTCTCCGCGAGGTTGAGATTAGCAGACCAATAAGGAGGGTATCTGGGTGTTTGAATTTGAAAGACCGAATATAGAAGTAGTTGAGATCTCCGAAGATAATAAATACGGCAGATTCGTAGTAGAACCCTTAGAGAGAGGTTACGGTATTACCCTCGGTAATTCACTCAGGAGGATTATGCTGTCTTCCCTGCCCGGCGTGGCGGTAAGTCAGATTAAGATCGAAGGCGTCCTCCACGAGTTCAGTTCCATTCCCGGAGTAAAAGAGGATGTGACTGAGATCGTTATGAACGTCAAGAGCCTTGCCATCAAGAACAACAGCGATGCAAACGAGGTGAAAACCGCTTACATCGAATATGAGGGCGAGGGCGTTGTGAGAGCTTCCGACATTCAGGTGGATCAGGATATTGAGATTCTGAATCCCGATTTGGTGATCGCGACTCTGAGCGGTAAGGATACAAAGCTTTACATGGAACTGACCATTACCAGAGGCCGGGGCTATGTAGGTGCGGATAAGAACAAGACGGAGGATCTTCCGATTGGTGTTATCGCAATCGATTCCATTTACACACCCGTGGAGAGAGTCAACGTTACCGTCGAGAATACCCGTGTGGGTCAGATTACGGATTATGATAAGCTGACGCTTGACGTATTCACAAATGGAACGCTTGTACCGGACGAGGCAGTCAGTCTGGCGGCAAAGGTACTCAGCGAGCATTTGAGCCTGTTCATTGATCTTTCCGAGAACGCTATGACTGCTGAGGTTATGGTGGAAAAGGAAGATGATGAAAAAGAGAAAGTGCTCGAGATGAGCATTGATGAGCTGGAGCTTTCCGTCCGCTCTTATAACTGCTTGAAGAGAGCAGGCATTAACACGGTGGAAGAGCTGACAAATAAGACTTCCGAGGATATGATGAAGGTTAGAAATCTGGGCCGGAAATCTCTCGAGGAAGTGCTCGCGAAATTAAAAGAATTAGGATTACAGCTGAATCCCAGCGATGAAGCGTAATATAGAGGTAAGCCCGAAGAGCACTCGGAAAGGAGCCAATCATGGCAAAATACAGAAAACTTGGCAGAACATCTGACCAGAGAAAAGCATTACTCAGAAATCAGGTTACCGCTCTTTTATACAACGGAAAGATCGTGACCACTGAGGCGAGAGCGAAGGAAGTACGGAAGATCGCCGAGCATTTGATCACCCTTGCTGTCAAGGAAAAGGACAATTTTGAGACCGTTAAGGTTACCGCTAAGGTAGCCCGTAAAGATAAGGACGGCAAGAGAGTGAAGCAGATTGTGGACAAGAACACGAAGGCAGTGCTCTCTGAGACACACCGCGATAAGGATGGTAAGATCCTTAAGATTGAAAACGGCATGACCGTTACGGTTTATGACGAAGTGGAGAAGGAGATCAAAAAGGATCTGCCCTCCAGAATCCATGCGAGAAGACAGATTATGAAGGTGCTTTATCCTGTAAAGGAAGTGCCTGCAACGCCTGCTGGACGTAAGAAGAACACCAAACAGGTTAATCTGGCGGATAAGCTTTTTGATGAGTACGGTCCCAAGTATGCGAACCGTAAAGGCGGATATACCAGAATTATCAAGATCGGTCCCCGTAAAGGTGACGCGGCGATGGAAGTTGTTCTGGAGCTGGTATAATTTACAGATTTTTATGAAGAAAAAGACCGGGTGCATGAAGCACCCGGCCTTTTTGTATTATCAGCCACTGATTTTGTAATAAAATGAGGAGAACGGGAACGCCGATTTTTATACCCTCATGTTACGCAATAGAAACAAAATATGCCTATTTTCCAACAAATCTCAACCGAGTTTGCCCAATATTGGAAAATCCAATGCAATTAACAAAACACCCTTTCCCATCCCATCCCTTCCTTTCCTTTCCTGCCTTTCTTTCTTTTTCGTTTCCCTAACCACTCTTCCTTTGACGGGAAAAAATAAGTTTCGGAGCAAGCACAGGAAAAGAGTATCCTTTTCCGTAAATCTGCCCCTCTGCGGCTTGCCGGACAGATTTGCTTGTTGGGAAATATCCCAAACCCTCTTGATAGTTCTCTCACTACCTACAACACCGTACAAGACGATTAAAATGCCAAGCATTATTTAATTTCTTGAATTTATTTGGCTAACCGTATATATTATAGTGATAGAACTCAGGAAAGCGAGGGAGACCGAAAATGTTAGAGCTTATTTCTGCACCGAAGGCGGCGAAGAAATGGGGCATTTCAGAAAGACGGGTACAAAAGCTCTGTGAGGAAAACCGCATACCGGGTGTAGCAAAATTTAGTCGGCTATGGCTGATACCAAAAGACGCTGAAAAACCAACAGATGCCCGATTGAAAGTAGAAGGGAACAAAAAACATGAATAAAGTTTTAATTATTGATGATGATAGAGAGCTTTGCGCACTAATCAAACAAAGTATTTTACAAGAGTGTATAGAAGCTGACTGTTGCTATTCTGGGAAATCCGGCTTGCTGCAGCTAAAAGAAAAGGAATACCAGCTTGTCATACTGGACGTAATGATGCCCGGTTTCGATGGCTTTGAAACATTAGAACAGATTAGACAGGAAAGCAGTCTGCCTATTCTAATGTTCACATCAAAAAATGACAGTGCTTCAAAAGTGCGTGGTTTGCGGGCAGGAGCCGATGATTATTTAACAAAACCTTTTGATATGGACGAGCTGATCGCCCGTATTGTTTCATTGATTAGACGCTATACCAGTTTCAACCAAAAAGACGGACAGACACAGAGATTTGAGTTTGACGGGTTGACGATTGATTTTAATAGCCGCTCCATTGTCACAATAAATGGAGAATATGAACTTCCCCCGAAAGAATTTGATCTTCTTCTGTTCCTTGCTAAAAATCAAGGAAAAATACTGACAAAACAGCAAATATATGAAGAAGTATGGGGCGAGGAATATGTGTATGATGATAGTAATATTATGGCAATCATTAGCCGTTTGCGGAAAAAAATAGAAGAACATCCCGGTAGCCCTAAATATATACAGACGGTAAAAGGGATTGGCTATCGTTTCAGTAAGGAGGTATGACCGTTGTTTACAGAAGCTATCATTGTGATTGGAATAGTGATTGTCCTTTTTTCTGTTTGCAGT
Source organism: Lachnospiraceae bacterium (assembly GCA_009774175.1). Taxonomy (GTDB): domain Bacteria; phylum Bacillota; class Clostridia; order Lachnospirales; family Lachnospiraceae; genus UBA3282. The sequence continues at coordinate 23,789 of VSNG01000036.1, forward strand.
TCTGTGCGGACCGTCCGGCGTGTAAAAAAGGAGATTTCGGAAATAGCTGATGCTTTGGAAGATATAAAAAACGGGAATGGAAACAGGCGTATTTTAGCAGAAACACATGAGCTTATTGCCCCTCTTGCTTATGCAATCAACGATATTATCCTGTCTTATGAAAAAAGGCTTTCTGCCTATCACCAGACGGACGAAACAAACAGGCAGCTTATGACGAGCCTTTCCCATGATGTAAGAACACCGCTTACCACACTGATTGGGTATTTGGACGCTGCACACAAAGGGATTGTAGACGGAAAAGAACGTGACGACTATATAGAAACTGCCCGCCGGAAAGCGCATGACTTGAAAGAATATATAGACGTGCTTTTTGATTGGTTTAAGTTAGGTTCTAATGAATTTTCCATGAACATAGCGGAGATTGATTTAACAGAGCTGACACGCAATATACTAATTGACTGGATACCGATATTTGAAGATACACAGGTAGATTTCTCGATTGACATTCCAGAACAGCCTTTCCGGGTGCAGATTGACCCGGACGGCTATATGCGGATATTAAACAACCTGATACAAAATGTAATCTCCCATAGCCATGCAGATAAAATTGAAATCGCTTTATCGGAACAGAACAGGAATATAAAGATTCTCCTGTCTGATAATGGAATAGGGATTGGCAAGGAGGACTTAAAGCATATTTTTGATCGGCTGTATAAATGCGATAAAGGACGGTCTGAAAAAGGCAGCGGTCTTGGTCTGTCTATCGTACATGAGCTTGTTGAAAAATTAAACGGAACAATAACGGCAGACAGCACACCGGGAAAAGGAACAATTTTCACCCTGTTTTTCCCTTTGATAGACTAATCAGCTCCCGCCCCTTATGGCGGGAGTAATTATTTGTAAAAATCTGAGCTTTTCAAATTGCAAGGTTAATGCAAGATTGGTGCAAGGTTAATGCAAGGTTGGCGCGATAGAATGGCAGATATGAGAAGGAGGTTTCGCAATGAGCAAATATGTAATTGAAACGAAAAACCTTACAAAGCAATACGAAACACAAAAAAGTGTTGCCAATCTGAACATTCATGTTCAAAAAGGGCGTATCTATGGTCTGCTTGGCAGAAATGGAGCCGGAAAGACAACGACCATGAAGATGCTGCTTGGACTTACACAGCCGACTTCCGGGGAAGTGACGATTTGGGGGAAGCCCTTACAGGCAAATGAAAAAAAGCTGTTGCCCCGTATTGGCAGTCTGATTGAATCCCCCGGCTTCTATCCTAATCTCACAGCCACCGAAAATCTGCGCATTTTTGCTACCCTGCGGGGAGTGCCGAACCGCAACGCAATTAAAAACGCACTTGATTTAGTTGGTCTGCCTTACAAAGATAAAAAGCTGTTTTCCCAATATTCACTTGGCATGAAGCAGCGGCTGGCGATTGCACTTGCCATTATGCACGACCCGGAGCTTTTGATTTTAGACGAACCGATCAACGGTCTTGACCCGATTGGAATTGCAGAAGTCCGTTCCTTTATCCGTGATCTCTGCAATGAGCGTGGAAAAACAATATTGATTTCCAGCCATATCCTTTCCGAAATTGCACTTTTGGCAGACGATATAGGCATTATTGATCACGGTACATTGCTGGAAGAAGAAAGCCTTGCAGAACTGGAAGCAAAGAGCAGCAAGCATATCCGCTTTACTGTTTCGGATACGGCACAGGCGGCAAGAATTTTAGAACGTATCTTCCATGAGAACCGGTTTACCATACAGGACGACCACAATATACAGGTGCATAATCTTGCTTTACCAATAGGAAGAATTGTTACTGTTTTTGTAGAAAATGGCCTGGAAGTATCGGAAGCCGCAACTTCAGAAGAAAGCCTTGAAGATTACTTCAAACGTGTAACAGGGGGTGAGGGGATTGCTTAAACTGGTTATATGCGAATTTGCAAAATTAAAGCGTAAAAAATTTATATGGCTGGTTGTTCTTTCTGCGTTTTTATTTCCCGTGCCGCTAACCGTATTGATGACAATGCCACAGACAGCAGAACGATATGACAGTAAGATAGCGATTTTCAATGATTACTTTCAGTCGGTTATGGGCTATGGGGTAGAATTGCTTTTACCGTGCATGATCGGGGTGATTGCAGCCATGCTCTTTTTTATGGAACGGGATAACGATACATTTAAAAACTTGCGAACTATTCCCATCACAAGCACACAGACGATTCTGGCAAAAATAATTGTCCTGTTCTTTTTTGGAATTATTTTCAGTCTGACATCGGTTCTTATAACAATCCTGTGCGGTGGGCTGATCGCAGAAGTAAACAGCATTGTTTATCGATTATTTTTTGCGTTGGAAATGGGAATTTTTATTACAGCCGGAACGCTGCCGTTAGTCGTTCTTGTGGTTTTCTTTAGTAAGAATTATGTATTTTCTGTTTTATTATGTGTCTTTTATAGTGTCCTGAGCCTGACAGCCGAATCCTCTTTTGGCGCACTGCCCAAAGTGATGTGCTGGCTGATGCCTATTCCGCTTACAACCCTATGGAGCGCAGGAAATTTAACCGCACATGGCGCTATGGACGGCGTGGGGATGCTGGAAAATTTAATTCCGACTACATTTCAGACAATCATTATTTTAGCCGTTATCGCTTTGATTTCCGTTATAGTGATTGATTATATGTTTAAAAAGAGAGGGGATGAATGATATGTTTCGCATGGCTAAGACCGAAATATGGAAATTAAAGCGGTATCATATGATATGGGCAGGTGTTTTCCTAATGCTGCTCTCCGTTGTATTAACGCTTTTTTCCACAACCGCATTGGACGGAACGGTTTGGACATTTTCTTTTTTTACAGAACAGGTAATCAAAAATAATGCCACAACGATTTTCCCCATGTGCATTGCCCTCATTGCCGGATATATCATAGCAAGGGAAGGGAAAGACGATACGCTGAAAAGCATTATGACTATTCCTGTTTCTAATAGCAGCCTGTTATGGGGGAAGCTGCTTGTATGTGCGCTGCTGTCTTTGTTTTTTGGGCTGGTAAGTGCGGCATTCACGGTAATTGCCAATTTGATGATGGGATTTCCGGGAATTTCTGTAACATCAGTATTGCAGACATTTATTCAGATTATTCTCAACTGTCTGTTTTTGTATATTGCAGTCATGCCTGTAATTGCGTTCGCTGCCCGTATACCAAACGGACATATGCTTGGAACAATTATTGCCTTTGTTTATGGCTATGGCGGTATGTTTGCCTCTGGAAATGTTACGTTAGCAAATGTTTATCCTGTTACTGCAAGTTTAGGCTTGATCAGCTACCGAAGTTACGATCCAGCGGTACATTGGAATGTGTTAATCTGTCTGTTTAGTATGATTGCCGTATTGATGATTACTGCTGTTTTTGTATTCACTGCAAAAGGAAACTTGCCAGTCAAGGCAGCAAAAAAGCACAAAAGAACAACAACCAAAAAAGGTTGGTAAGGGAGGATATAGGAATGAAGAGAAAATTGACTATCGGGATTGCAGCAGTTGTAATACTTATTGTAGGTTTTATTGGTTTTTGTATGTGGTTCCTTTCGGGAACTGGTAGCACATACTATTATTCACAGATTGATAACAGTAAAATAGAACAGACCGAATCAAAAAGCGGCGTAATTAACTTTAGTGGAAGTATGGACTACTCATACACTTTATTTTCTTACGATGAGAATGGAAAAGGAAAAGACATTACATTCGGAACATCAAAGGAATTGAAAGAGGGAGCTTTTATCCGTTTAACGGTAATGCCGATCAGGGGTGTTCTTGAATGGAAAGAGGTGCAATATGACGAACTTCCTGCCGCTGTGCAAAGCAATTATACAGCACCAGCGAATGAGTAAGGGCAGTTATGGATTTGGAGTTAAAATAACAGAATGACCCGTCCCCGCCAGCATAGACACCTAAAATGAAAGGATTCTAGCCGGTTCTTAGTTATGATCGTTTTTTCTGGTTTTTTCATCTTCACAGGATAGCGGAACGATTTTTCTCTTGCCCGCTGTGCCTGTGTGACGACTTATGCAAAAGCTGCTATGCCGCTTTCAAATCTGTCTGGTGTCTACGGCAGCAGTCCCCCGGCGTCAGATAGCCGTTTGCCTCGTGAATACGCTTACGGTTATAAAATATCCATATATATTCGAATACTGCTGATGAAACCGTGTTCTTTTGTAAGCCATTGCGCCATCTTTGCGATCCGGTATTTGGAACGGTTGTGTTCCATGTAAAGATAACGGATCACTTCAGGTTCTTGGCAAAGAAGGCACTTGCTTTTTTTAGGAATTCACTTTCCTCTTCCAGATCTTTAATGCGTTTTTTGAGGGCGCGCAGTTGGGCATCTTCCTGATGGAGGTTGCCACTGCCGACAAAGGGTTCTGTGGGATGTTCCTTAAAGCGGGACATCCATGTGTAGAGGGTGTTTACATGGATGCCCAGTTACCCTGCGACCTGTGCTGCAGGATTTACTACTTCTTTTACTATCACCCAGAGGGAAAACCTAAAGGTTTATGAGGGTATATGAGAACTTCTCCCCATATCTAAACTGCCGGAAAAGCCTGCGAATACAGGCTATTTCGACATATAAGAATTTCTAAAGAGATAATCTAATTTTACCAATAATTTTTATTTTAGAAAATGCCTTGAATAAAGGATTTACAGGGGAAAGTTTGGATTTCTTCTAAGTTTTGATTTGTGTGTAAAAATCCAAAAGTTTAGATTTTTCCACAATGCCGACTACTACGGAATCCCTCTCTTCATTTTATATAACATGACATTCTGTTGACAGGTTTATGTGTTATAATATACGGGAGGTGATGAAAATGCGGGAAAGCAGATTATTTAGAATTGTGTACTATCTTTTACAGAACGGAAAGGCAACCGCCCCCGAACTCGCTCAAAAATTTGAAGTATCAATCAGAACCATTTACAGAGATATTGACTCCATAAGCAGCGCTGGAATCCCTATTTATGCAACACAGGGAAAAGGGGGAGGTATTTCTATCCTTAACGATTATACGCTGGATAAATCTTTGTTTTCTGAACAAGAACAGGAACAAATGCTAACAGCACTACAAGGAATGGTTGCGACCACAGAAGAAAACTCTAATGAATTGCTCACAAAGTTAAGCGGTTTATTTCAGATAAACTCTACAAACTGGATTGAAGTTGATTTTTCAGACTGGGCGCATCGTACCCCACAGCAAGATACATTTAATATCATCAAAGAAGCCATTTTCCAAAAGAGAGTTATTTCCTTTTGCTATTTTAGTGGAAAAGGAAATAAGGAGAAAAGAAATGTAAGACCTATCCGGTTAGTATTCAAGAGCAAAAGCTGGTATTTATATTCTTTTTGCCTATTAAGAAATGATTACCGCTTTTTTAAGTTGACGAGAATAAAAGAGCTTGAAATGCTGTCTGAAACTTTTACGCAAGATTTTACACCGACAAAAATCGAAAAACAAATACAAGTTGAAAATACTGTTGCCGTTAAGTTAAAATTTGACAGGCAAGCGGCTTTTCGTGTTTATGATGAATTTACAGATAGCATAACAGAAGATTCACAGGGAAATTTATATGTCCAAATAGATTTACCCGACAATGAGGTTTTGTATTCTTATGTGATGTCTTTTTCGGATAGCGTTGAGGTAATAGAACCACAGTCTATACGGGAGCAGATGAAAAAAAGATTACAGAAAATGCAGGAAAAATATAGAACATGACATTAGGTGTCGGGTTATATTTGATACACTGTTTCCATAAGGAGGTGCTGATATGAAATTTGAATGGAGAAAGCACGAAAAAGCCCTGTATGGAGCAAAGATTATACCTGCTTTGGTAGATATACCCACACAAAATTATATTATGATTAAGGGAAGCGGAAATCCTAACGACACGGATTTTTCAGATAAGGTAGGTGTTCTCTTTTCATTAGCGTATGCTATTAAAATGGGTTATAAATCTACTGCAACTAAAAATATTTTATCAAATGAAATCCACGACTTTACGGTTTATCCTTTAGAGGGTATCTGGAAACAGAAAAACGGTGATACGGAATCTGCTGCGGGTAAACTCAGAAAAGAAAATTTGGAATATACCATTATGATACGTCAGCCGGACTTAATCACAGCGGAAATGGTACGTGCTGCATTGGAAAGGGTAAAAATTAAAAAGCCAAACAGACTGTATGAAGATATTATTTTTGATACGATACATGACGGAAAATGTGTTGAAATTCTGCATATTGGCTCATATGACAATGAGCCATTCTCTTTTGAAAAAATGGATAAATTTACAGAAGAAAACGGTTTACAACGCATATCAGATTGTCACAGAGAAATCTATTTAACTAATAGAACAAAAGAGGATAAGCTCAAAACAATTTTGAGGTATAAGGTAAATTAGTAAACAGTAAATCCAGTGAGCCGATAAGAATATAAGGCTATACTTGACAGTAGTTTTGGGTTTTGTAATCAAGGGGTGACGACTTAAAATGTTGTTGCCCCTCTGAATTAAAATTGTAACTCTCAACCATGTATCGCCCCATGTGGGAGAAAGGAGGAATCATCTATGCCTTGCACAGAAGCATACAGGGAACATATCATGTATACGTTCAATGGATATTGCAAGACCGTCATACGCTTTGCTTCTATCAACGCATGGCGTGACAGAAGCAGGCGGCGGCAAAAAGAAATATCCCTTGAATACCTCACAGAAGAAAAGTTTTACTCTTTAGGCACAACAGACGAATATTTTGAAGCACCCTATGAAGAATACCCCATTACGATATGCGGTCAAACAGTTATCCTTACTAACGGGGAACTTGCCGCCGCCCTGTTATCTCTGCCGGAGAAGAACCGGGAAATCATTTTCCTTTACTTTTTCGGGCATTACACACAGCGGGAAATCGGGGAAATGTACGGACGCTGCCGGAGTACCACCGGGTATCAAATCCGCAGGACTTTACGGCTCCTGCAAAGGAAAATGGAGGTGCTTTCGCATGGGAAATCCGAACCTTTTGCCCTATGAAACGATTGTCCGGGCGACCAGTGGCGAGCCGGAAGCCGTGGACGAGGTTTTACG
>VSNG01000037.1 GCA_009774175.1 Lachnospiraceae bacterium
ATCATGCTCAAGTGGTATAATAAACTCATAAAGAAACACTTCACATAGATAAATTAAAAGAAAGAGAGGTACGGTCCACCAAAAACTTAAGCTGAAGGATCCAGGAAGTACAAGTGAATAGGAGACCACTGAAAAGTCGAGCAGAATCGAGTACATGGTAGAAAGGGCGAATCCAAACAGATCCCGAGAGATACTCCCGCAGAAGAAGAGAGAAGATGAAAGAAACGGATCGAGAAGCATCCGAGGGAGAGGCAGGGGACAGGACGCCACAGTATCGAGATACGATGGAAGAGATGGAAAGAGGATGCGAGGGAAAAGACGGAGGTAAAGGCCATTGGACAGTGAGTTTTAGAAACGGGTATTGATTCCTTAGAGAATGAATACCCGTTTCGATTTATGCGGGAGAATATAAAAATGAATCTGATGCCGAATCGTTGTGTACTCTGCAAAACCGAAAGGTTTGTTTCATGCGGCGTTTATATTACATAAAATGGGGGTGGCTTTTCCACTAAAAATAGGTTATAGTATACTTAAGCATACTATATCTTGTGTGAAAACTTATTATGAGGGACAAATCAGATGCCGGGTGAAAAGGGCGGTACGGAGTAAAAGATGATAATATAGGGTGAGACTAAAGAAAGGGCATGGTTGCGGACGATGGGAAAGCTGCATAAGAGAAGAAAGGGGTATTCGGACGAGGAGCTTGAGGAGGAAGAGGTAGAAGAAGGGGCAAAAGAGGAAGAAGAGACGGAGGCCGACATGGAGGATGAGGACGGCGAGGACGAAGATGAGATAGACGACGAAGGTGAAGACGGCGAAGAGGATGACAGCGAGGACGAAGACGACGAAGAGGATGACAGCGAGGACGAAGATGAGATAGAAGATGAAGAAGAGGATGAAGACGAGATAGAGGATGACGAAGAGGAAGAAGATGAGGAAGATGAGGAAGAGGAGCGTCGTGCATACAGACGCCGCCGCAGGATTCGTAACCAGATAATTTCTTATCTTGTGATTGCTCTTCTTGCTGTCGGAATAGCCGCCGGCGCGGTTTCTGTCGGAAGAAGGGCAGCTTCTTTAGTCAGCCAGAAGAAGCAGGAGGCAGAGTTGGCAAAGGAACTGGAAGAAGCGGCCAAACAGGAAGAAAATGAAGAAGATCTGGTGATTGACACGCCGGAGTCCGTGGAGCCGGAGCCGGAGGAAGATTTTCTCGGTGAACTGGCGGTGTCCTATTACTCGGAAATGCCCATTGAAGATAAGGTGGCCGGGCTCTTTATGGTGACGCCGGAAGCCCTGACGGGGGTTGCCACGGCGACGCAGGCCGGAAATGGCACACAGGAAGCGTTAAGTCAGTATGCTGTGGGTGGTCTGATTTATTTTAGTCAGAATATTAAGGATAAGGAACAGATTACGGAAATGCTGGCGAATACGGCTTCGATGAGTAATTATCCCATCTTTTTGGCGGTGGATGAGGAAGGAGGCGACGTTGCCAGGGTTGCGGGCAGCGGTATTGAAGTTACCGAAGTGGAAGACATGGCGTCGATCGGTGCAGGAGGGGATACCTCCCGGGCGTTAGCGGCCGGAGAGACAATTGGTTCTTATCTGAATGAGATTGGCTTTAATTTGGACTTCGCACCTGTCGCGGATGTGACGCAGGAAGGCGTGGAGAGCGCACTTGGTAACCGCTCCTTTGGATCTGATCCGCAGGCTGTGGGTGAGATGGTATCCAATGTGGTGAACGGTATTGAAGGAACGGGTGTAAGCGCCTGCCTGAAACATTTTCCGGGTTTGGGAAGCGCTTCCGAGGATACCCACGAAGGCAGGGTGGAGATTGGTAAAACGGTTGAAGAGCTCAGGAGTTCAGACTTTGTGCCTTTTTCCGTTGGCATAGAGGCGGGCGCTGATTTTGTCATGGTAAGTCATGCGACGGTGCCTGCGCTTGACGGGGATAATGTGCCAAGCTCCCTGTCTGGAAAGGTTATTACTGACACTCTTCGGGGAGAATTGGGATTCGAAGGTGTGGTAATTACGGATGCGCTTGATATGACCGCGATTACGGAATACTATACGTCTGAGGAGGCGGCTGTGATGGCGTTGGAGGCCGGGGCGGATATGCTGCTTATGCCGGAAGATTTTGAGGCGGCATATAACGCTGTGCTTGCCGCAGTTCAGGATGGGACGATTTCGGAGGAGCGGATCAACGAGTCTCTGAACCGCATTTACCGCGTTAAATGCGCGGGCAAACTGGATAATTAGGGCATATATACAGGAAAAGATATAAATGCCGGGGAGGCTGTGTGTAACGGCGTTCCTCGTCGGCTGACGTACGAAGAGGATATACGTTCGGTGGGAATTTATGTGAGGTAGAATGATGGCAGAAACCATTTTTTCAGCAGTTGTGCTGCTGATCGGCACGATTTCGATGATCATTCTGGGAATAGTGCAGTATCGGAGCAAAGAGCCGGTCGGATTCTGGTCAGGAAAGAAGCCGCCCCGGAAAGAGGAAATCACGGATGTGAGTGCCTATAACAGGAAGCATGGTCTGATGTGGATTTTATATGGGACGGGGCTTATTGTCTGTTATGTGTGCGCGAGGCCCTTAGGAGGACTTATTGCGGCGTATTTGTGTATGGCGGAGGTGTTTGGCGGTCTTCTTGGGATGGTTGCTTATCATAACAGACTGAACCGTATGTATTATAGAAAGCGGGAGAATATCTGATGTGGTTCTGGCTTTTTATGACAGTCGGCAATCTCATATTGCCGGTACTGATGATTGTGCTGGGGAAGGCATTTATAAAAATCCACTCCAACAAATTAATGGCGTTTACAGTTATCGGACGTGGAAATTAATGAAAAGTCAGGCTGTGTGGGTAGAGTGGTGATAACAGTGGAATGTATTGCATTGATTATGTCGATTTTCCTGCTAGGAAAGGCACTGGCGAAACAATTTGATGGCGGGATAAATGATAAATATAGAACTTTCGCCTGTCATTATCATAGAAGTTCTAAAATTGAATACCATATTTACAGACTTTTTTTCATAGTCCCGATTACTCCCTCTGTGATATTAAAAAATGAATGTTAAATAATTTTATTTATGTTCCTGCCATTTACATTCTGTTATTTCCATATCAGAAAATATAGCCTTAAATGAAGAATTTTCCGGGCTGCAAGCGTATATTCCGAATACAATTTCTTCTGCGCCTTTCCACATATGGCAGATACGCATTTGCTTAAAAGTTATACCGTCTGTGCTACATTCTATGCAGTAATCGCTTTCACGCCTGCTTAAACGATACCACATTTCTTTTATATTAGCGGAAATATCAGTTGTAGCCCAATCTGAATATCCATGATTGGTAACTACGCTTCCTAACCTTTGATATTCTTGGTTTTCATATTCGATAGAGGCTTTTAGCCAATTTTCACTGTCTAAATACATGGCTATTCCGCATTGGTCAAAACGGTGTTTGCTTTCAAAATGTGTTTTTACAACAAAAGAAAAATATTTATCAGATGTTCTTGCCTGTAAAACAGGTGCATTATCATTTTGAAAACCATAATAGGTACGTTGCCATAAATCCGTTCCCGGCTCTGTAAATATTTCTACATAATCTTGTGAAATTACAGATTGTTTTGGCTCTCTAACCCAAAGCAGGTTTTCTTTCAAAAAATCACTCATATTTTACCTCCGTTATTCGTGGATTGGTTACCTCGGGTCAATGGTCCGCCGTGGGTTCTGCTGTCCAATTGCGTGGATCAATGTATTCCTACACTGCCGACATGGAGGTACCACAGATAACCCGAACCTTGAAATCCCAAAAGGCTTCTTCAAGATATCTTCTCTGTTACTTTGTTGTTGTCATTTTTTGCTGCTGTGGATTACGCAGTTTTTCCTGCTTAATCCGCTTGTCTGCCATCATGCCCCATATGAAGCAGGCAAGTTCCCTTGCAACCGCCGTTACCGCTATATTCCTTTTCTTTCCATGCCTTATCATCCTGTAATACTTTCTTCTCAGCCTCTCATTTGCTTTGTCTGCATAGGCGATCACCTCCGGCGGGTTGCCATACTGTCTCGCTTGTAGATCTTTTGATTTATGCCCGATCTGCCCTTTGCATATCCCTCCTGACGCTTCTGTAAGAAGTTTTCTCAAATGGCTGTTCCCCGCTTTGGCAATCGGAAGCCTGTTAATACTGTCACTGCTCGAATCCTCCCCCTCCGGCACCAGCCCCAGATATGCAGCATAGATGTTCCCTTTCGCAAATCTCTTGAAATCCCCGGTCTCTATCAGACAGGATAACACCGTATGGGTTTTTACTCCCAGAAAACATACCAGCTTCTTGACTTTTTCCACATACTCCGTTTCGGACACCAGTTCCTCTATCCTCTTATCAAAACTCTCTATCCGGTTCGTCTGGTATTCATATGTGATCAGATACTCGCCGAGGGTTTCCCTGTCCAGTCCGCTTAGCTCCAGTGCTTTCAGCCACTTGCAATGCGCCTGCGTCCACTTCCCGCCATCATAATGGTATCCCTGGCTTAAACAGAATGCACTGATCCTCTGTTTTGTCTTTTTTTAATCCTGTTTATGGTCGTCCCTCATGCGCAGATATACTTTGACATCGTCATCTTTATCTGTCGGGATGTGTACCGCATGGTAACCACCCTAGGCCAGGCACTGCGCTATCATAAGCGCATCCCTCTTATCTGTTTTGATCCGTTTTCCCTGCTGTGTCATCATTGTGGTCGGTGCCAGAATCACACAGCGGATTCCCTTTTTCACCAGTTCGTGGTATAAAGAAAAGCCCAGGCATCCTGCCTCATAACCGCAGAGAATATCGCATTCATCTTTTACTTTTTTCTTTATATTTTCAATGAATTGCACGATATTGTTCGGTTTTGGTGTTACCTTGATATTCGCGTAGATAATGTCATCCCCGTCAAATCTTGGCTCAATGGCGCATAAGGTGTAGTTTGTGCTATGGACATCCATTCCGATTCCTAGTATTCTTTTCATTAGGTGGCCTCCTTTTGTATGCGGTAATCCCTGTTACCATTGTTTTTCCAACAACTTAGTATACAGGTAAATCCACGTTGCTACAAATGTAAGGTCACTTCATATTGTCCAACACTGATTATCGTCTTGCTTTTACATGATAGATTTCAGAAAAAGTATATCATAACATAAAAGCGAAAACAAATATTTTCAGTGTTCCGGCTCGGTGCTTTTCTTTGTCTGCAACTTCTTGATATAGTTACCCGATACAAGGGGATAGCCTCTTGCTATAGGGGCAGCCAGTACAAGCCGGGGAGTGGGGGACGAGCGGTGTCAAATCATATTTCCTTGTTAATAATCTGCTTGGCGTCTAGGCAGTCACAAAGCACTTAGAGAGGTAGATTTTCAATTGGATAAATTTAGAACTGCTACTATGACGACTGAAAATCGTGGCGAACTTAGTGCGGCTGACTGATACGGTAATTTATTCGAGAACTTGATTTCGGTGTGAGGAATTACATAAAAATAAATGCATAACAAATAATATAAGAAAAGATAATCATAAAATTACTAAACCTGCTTAATGATGAAACAATAATTCTAACTAACCAATAATAAACCGCTAAAATTTCGATTTCTTACACCACTATGAAAAGTGGTGTAATTATGAACGAGAATAGAAAAACAGATAATTTGAAACCGTCTTTAGTGTAAGATGCTATTAATTTCGATATATTAGATACAGACGGTGTACTTGATATGCGTATGTCGACAAAAAGAGAGAATATATTGAAAATGTACCCTTATGCTATTATTACCCCACCGTCTTTGCAAAACGGACGTTGGCAGACCTGCTATAAGGACGAAAAAGGAAAGCGCAAAAATATCAAGGCACAATCAAAAGAGAAATTATTGGATAAGCTGATTCCAATATATTTCGCTAATACGCACATTGACAAATTAACGTTTTACGGACTCTATGAGGAATGGTTGGCATATAAGGCTACTGTTACAAACAGTTCTAATACCATTAAAAGGCACAGACAACACTACCGCAAATATTTTGAACCGTTTGTCCTGCATGATATGAAAATCAAGAAGAGTGATGAACTTATATTAGAGCAGGAATGCAACCGCATAGTAAGGAAAAGATATTTGATTGATAATCTATGGATAAGGTAGAGATATACGTCAAGTACAGACAGATCGACAAGAAAACAGGTAGGACAGAGACTTACAATACAGAGGAATTAAAAGAACTGAATCAGTATCCAATATGAGGTAGTAGAACATACCCAAACAAACCGTGACCGTTTTGTTATCCTTATTCCGAAAGCGGTATCAATCTTAGAGAAGATACCAAGGCAGGGGAAGTATACTTTTATGTGGGATGGGGAGCGCATTACGTCCAGACAGATTGCTTATGTATTGGAAAAATTTGCAGAGAGACAGGGGGTACGCACAAAGAGTACCCATAAAATGCGTAAGACCTATGCAAGCAATCTGAACGCGAACGGTGTACCTCTGGATTGTATCAGGGAAATGTTAGGGCACAGCAACCTTTCCACAACCTTGGAATATATCTACAATCCATTGACTGAAAAGGAAACCTATGACCTCATAACAAAGGCATTGTAACGGTACTAAGGTACTGTCTACAACTGTCTACCGATTTGTAGACACACAAAAATAGCGGAAACGCTGTATTTATCAACGTTTCCGCTGCTTTTACTGGAATAAAAAAGAGCGCGAGACGGGACTCGAACCCGCGACCCCGACCTTGGCAAGGTCGTGCTCCACCAACTGAGCCACTCGCGCTTGTTGTCCGGCTTGTTCGCTCGGACATCTATTAATATACTATAGCTGTTTTACTTTGTCAACAAAAAAATTAATTTTTTTAAAAAGATTTGACAAATAAGGAAAATAGTGTATTATGGTTGGTGTAAACGAAGAGTAGATGAGAAAAAGGGAGGAAAAAGCAATGAAAGTAATGAACATCGACAATCCTGAGAAGTTTTTTGAGGTAGTGAACCAGTGCAAGGGCACGGTGGAGTTAGTGACAAAAGAGGGTGACAGACTGAACTTAAAGTCTCAGCTGACAAAATATGTAGCGCTTACAAAGCTGTTTGCGGACAATGCGATCCCGGAGATGGAGCTTGTTGCACACGATCCCGAGGACGTAAACCGCCTGCTTGATTATATGGTAAACGCAAAGTAGGATTATTATGCATAATGAACTGACGAAGCAGGATATCCGTAAGATGGAGGAAGAAATAGAGTACCGTAAGCTGGTTGTGCGTCCACAGGCTCTGGAAGATGTGAAGGAGGCCAGGGCGCATGGCGATCTGAGCGAGAACTTTGAGTACCATGCGGCGAAGAAGGTGAAAAACCAGAACGAAAGCCGCATCCGCTATCTGGAACGGATGATAAAGACTGCTGTGATCGTGTCCGACGAGTCTGCGGAGGACGAAGTCGGTATGAACAACACGGTTGAAGTCTTTTTTGAGGAAGATAATCTTACAGAAACATACAGGCTGGTGACTACGGTGAGAGGTAACTCTCTGGAAGGACTGATCAGCACGGAATCGCCATTGGGAAAGGCTTTGCTTGGTCACAGAGTGGGCGACCGCGTTCATGTGGAAATGGCCGGAGGCGAAGGCTACCATGTGGTGGTGAAATCCATCGAAAATACGGTGGATGATGGAACAGACAAGATAAGGAGCTTCTAGTATATGCAAGTATACAGGGGCTCCTTTTCATTGCGGTCAAAGCAGCTGCAGGCGGTTGCGGGTGCAGAGACATGTTTTATATATAATGCTTCTAACTTGGTTTACTCATGCATATATCTTAAAAAGAAATGACAAGCTCTCCTGTTTTGAAGAAGGACATGTATCGGAGAGGGCGTCGGACAGGTCTTAGGTAAAAGCAGGAGGACAGATGTATGTATGAGAACCGAAGCGTATCGGAGGCGGTCCGGGGATTGCAGACAGATGCAGAGAACGGACTTGACGCGAAACAAATTGCGGAGCGAAGAGCGAAGTATGGGTTTAACAGGTTGAAGGATCAGGAAAAGAAAAGTCTTGCGGCAAGAATTGTGGAGCAGATCAACGATCCTCTGATCATGATTCTGATGGTGGCAATGGCGATTTCCGTGATGCTTCATGAATTTGGCGACGCAATCATTATTGTGACGGTGGTTGCGCTCAATGCAGCTGTGGGGATTATTCAGGAAGGAAAGGCGGGCAGAGCGGTCGAAGCGTTAAAGCAGATTGCGGAGCCCCATGCGCAGGTATGCCGGGAAGGCGTGGAGAAAACCGTACCGGCACAGGAGCTTGTGCCCGGAGATGTTGTCATACTGGAAGCGGGGAACAGAGTTCCGGCGGATGTGAGACTGATAGAAAGTCTGGGAGTTTTTGCAGAAGAGTCTACCCTAACGGGAGAGTCTGTGCCGGTGGAAAAGGATGCAAACTATGTGGAAGGGGACAATGCGGATAACAGCAGCCCCAATATGGCATATATGTCCACCTATATAACGAAGGGACGGGGCAGAGGCGTGGTGACGGCTACGGGAATGGACACGCGGGTCGGTCATATTGCGGACATGCTGCATGGTCACAGGGAAAAGCTGACGCCGTTACAGATCAGGCTGGGAGAGCTGGGCAGGGTATTGAGCGCGCTGGCAGTGGGAATCTGTGTACTTCTTTTCGTGGTGGCGCTGTTACAGAAGAGGGATGTGGGAGACATGCTTCTGACTTCCGTTTCCCTGGCGGTGGCGGCTGTGCCGGAAGGGCTTCCCGCCATTGTTACGATTGTGCTGGCGTTGAGTGTGTCCCGTATGGTAAAGGCAAAAACAATTGTCCGCAGGCTGTCCGCCGTGGAGACATTAGGGGCCGTGGAGGTGGTCTGTTCTGATAAAACCGGCACGCTGACCCAGAATAAAATGACAGTGACAGAGTGCTTTCTGGACGGAAAGCTGATGGAGAGAGGGCGCTTTGAGGAGTATTTTAAAGAGTCTCTTGCAAGAGAAGAGACAGATTCCTGCGCCGCCCGTTTCTTAAGAGGGTGTGTGCTGTGCAATGACGCAAGGGCGGGGGAAGAAGGAATCGGAGACCCGACAGAGCTTGCCCTTCTTCATATGGCGGCGGATTGCGGCGGTGTCATAGAGCGGATCAGGGAACGACATCCGAGGCTTGCAGAGAATGGTTTTGACGCGGAACGGAAGATGATGACGACGCTGCACAGGGAAGGGCAGGGTGAAGTTTCGTACACGAAAGGGGCGGCGGAGCGGATTCTGGAAAATTGCAGCGATATCTGCCGGGGGGATAAAACGGCGGAGCTAACAAGGGAAGAGCGCGACAGGCTGATCGGGATACAGAAACGGCTTATGGGGGAAGGCAGGCGCGTGCTGGCGCTGGCGGTGTCGACGGAGGGAAGCATGAGGGAAAAAGGGATGTTGTTTCTCGGCTTTGTCAGCATGCAGGATCCGGTCAGGCCGGAAGCTGTGGCTGCCGTGCAGGGCTTTTCGCGGGCGGGGGTATCCACCGTTATGATTACAGGCGATCATCCCGATACGGCGTTTTCCATCGCAAAACAGCTGGGAATAGCCAGACGGATGGAGGAATGCATTACGGGAAGGGAGCTGGATCATTTAAAGGAACAGGCTTTTTTGCAGAAGCTTCCGCAGATTAAGGTGTTTGCGAGGGTTACGCCGGAGCACAAGGTGCGGATTGTGGAGGGATATAGAAGTTTACATAAAACGGTAGCAATGACCGGGGACGGTGTCAACGACGCGCCCTCCCTGCAGGCAGCTGATATCGGAATAGCCATGGGACAGGGCGGCACCGACGTGGCCCGGGGCGCGGCGGATTTTGTTCTGATGGACGACAATGTGGCGACTATCCACACCGCCATACAGGAGGGAAGGGGCATTTATGAAAATATAAGGAAGTCCGTACTGTTTCTGCTTTCCTCCAATTTGGGGGAAATCCTGACCATGCTGGTAACGGTGGTGGCAGGACTTCCCGTTCCTCTGACGGCGGGGTTTATTCTCTGGATTAATCTGATCACGGACTCTCTGCCGGCCCTCGCGCTGGGAGTGGATGAAAACGATACGGAGGGACTGATGCAGGAGCCGCCGCGAAAGAAGGAGGATTCCCTTTTTGCAAAGGGAGGACTCATGTGCGTGGTCTGTTACGGGCTGGTGATCGGCGGAATTAGTCTAGCAGCGTTTTTAAAAGTGCCCTACGACCGCATTGTTATGGAGGGACTGCCAATTAGTTTACATAATATATTAGAGGGGCTGAAAATATCAGCCGTTCTGGCAAGGGCGCAGACACATGCATTCATGGTGCTGGGAATCAGCCAGCTGTTTCATGCCATCGGTATGCGGGACGTGAACCGTTCCCTGTTCTGTATGGATCACAGGAAAAATCCGCAGATGGCGCTGGCCTTTGCGGTGGGCATACTTTTGCAGGTGGCCGTGACGGAGGTGCCGATTCTCATTTCCCTTTTCGGAACGGTAAGGCTTAGCGTGGAAGAGTGGATCAGACTGCTTCTTTTGTCTGCGACGCCGCTTATTGTACATGAACTGCTGGTGGTTGTGGGAATGGCTGGCGACGTCCGAAACCGCGCGTCATGTCAGCGCGCGGAAAGCCAGGAGTAGAAGGCACAGGCCGGAAAGCCAGGAAAGATCCATTTGCAGAAGGCAGGAAAGAAGCCGGCCAAGGGCATAGCCGCCAAGAAACAGGAGAAAATTAAAAAGGATTGCAGAGAAAAGGAGCGTTGTCGGAGAAACGGCGCAGGAGGCGAAAGCCATTCCTACGAGAATACTGTCAAGGGAAAGGGCAAGGCTTAAAAGAAGCGCCTCCTTTGCGCTCAATATTTGCAGATCTGTACGGTTGGCTTCTTCGGGCGACAGGTAGATGGTAAAAATAATATTCAGTTCCTTGATTTTATAGCCCCGGTTTCCGATGAGACCGGGGCGTTTTTTGGCCAGATAGCGGATCAGGCTTTCAAACAGCTTTGCGCTTCCGATGAGAAACAGAATGGAAAAAGAGACAATGGGCAGGACGCCGGAAGGCAGGAGGCTGCCAAGCAGGGAGCCGATACTGCCGGCGGCAGTGATGAAGACTGCCGGAACGCAGGCCAGAAGAAGGAGGGAGAGAATGGAAACATGCACTTTTTTTGTGCCATAGGAAAATCCCGCCGTCAGGGAGTCAAGAGAAACCGCAGTCAGAAAGAGAAGCAGGGTGGAAACAGCGTAGGGCATGGGAATGCACCTCATTGTGAATTTATTATATTGTATGGGAACCGGGAGGGATGTTGAATTAGTGATTTACGCTTTCCGAAAAAAATGATATGATATAAGTACTGTAACAGAGGCAGGCACGGATTTGCGTGCATGGGAATAAAGAGCAGGGGGCCGTATATGGAGCTGATGTTTATTGGAGCAGATCATGAGGTGACGGGAAGCTGTCATTATCTGCGTGTAGGTGAAAAAAATATTCTGGTGGATTATGGTATGGAACAGGGCGCAAATGTGTTTGAGAACTGTAAGCTGCCAGTGGACGAAGCGTTGATTGACTATGTGTTTCTGACCCATGCTCATGTGGATCATTCGGGGCTGCTTCCGCTTTTGTATTCCAGAGGCTTTCGGGGGCAGATATATGCGACGGCGCCGACCTGTGATCTTTGCAGCATTATGCTGCGGGACTGTGCGCATATCCAGATGCAGGAGGCGGAATGGAAGAACCGCAAGGCGAAAAGAAGTGCGGGTAATGAGGTAATAGAACCACTTTATTCCATGGAAGACGCTGACGGCGCGATCAGACGGCTTGTACCCTGCGATTATGACAGTGAAGTGACGGTATGCGACAATGTTAAGATCAGATTTACAGATATAGGCCATTTACTCGGCTCTTCCAGCATCGAGGTCTGGGCGACTGAGGAGGGCGTGACAAAGAAGCTTGTATTTTCGGGTGATATCGGCAACAGTGATCAGCCCCTGATAAGAGACCCGAAAAATACCGCAGAGGCGGATTATGTGGTGATGGAATCCACTTACGGCGACAGGCTGCATTCCGAGGAGCGGGTGGATTATGTGGGCGAGCTGACAAAGATTCTGCAAACCACATTTGACCGGGGCGGTAATGTGGTGATCCCCTCCTTCGCAGTGGGCAGAACCCAGGAGCTGCTTTATTTCCTGCGGCAGATCAAGACGGACAGACTGGTAAAGGGACATGAGGATTTCCCGGTTTACGTGGACAGCCCGCTGGCTGTGGAGGCTACGGGAATTTTCCATAAAAATGAGGCAAGATGCTTTGATGAGGAAGCGATGGCGTTAGTCAGACAGGGGATTAATCCGATTACCTTTCCGGGACTGCGGCTGGCGATCACCAGCGACGAGTCCAAGGCCATCAACTTTGAACATACGCCGAAGGTTATCATATCCGCTTCGGGCATGTGCGAGGCTGGACGAATCAGGCATCATTTAAAACATAATCTGTGGCGGCCGGAGTGTACGATACTTTTCGTGGGCTATCAGGCGGTGGGAACGCTTGGCAGAATGCTTGTGGAAGGTGTGGAAGAGGTAAAGCTTTTCGGCGAGCCTATTCATGTCAGGGCTGACATCATGAAGCTGGTTGGTATGAGCGGCCATGCGGATAAAAACGGACTTCTGCGCTGGATTGACGGGTTTGAGAAAAAGCCGGAGAAGGTTTTTGTAGTGCACGGCGAGGATACGGTCTGCATGTTGTTTGCAGAGTGTCTGAAAAGGGAGCACAAGCTGGAAACATATGCGCCCTACAGCGGTACGCGGTTTGATCTCATAAGCGGCGAGTTTATCCATGAGGCGGAGCCTGTCAGGATTAAGAAAAAAGCCCACGGAATTTCCACTGTCTTTGCGAGACTGGTTGCCAGCGGCCAGCGGTTAATGGCCGTCATTTACAAGAACGAAGGAGGCGCAAACAAGGATCTGGCCAGATTTGCGGATCAGGTCAATTCGTTGTGTGACAGGTGGGATCGGACATAGTGTAATTAGCGCTAAGCGCGAGTTTGTAAATGGAAGGAAACAAAGAAGCGTGAGTTTAGCAGACCATATTTTTATTGATATGTGCAGGGATATATTGGAAAACGGGACCAGTACGGAGGGGGAAAAGGTCAGACCTCATTGGGAAGACAAAACGGCGGCCTACACGGTGAAGAAGTTTGGCGTGGTAAACCGCTATGATCTGTCCCAGGAATTTCCGATTTTGACGCTTCGCAGGACTGCCCTGAAAAGCGCTACGGACGAGATGCTGTGGATCTGGCAGCAAAAGTCCAACAATATTCATGATTTGCACAGCCATATCTGGGATGAGTGGGCTGATGAGGACGGTGGCATCGGAAAAGCCTACGGCTACCAGATGGGGGTGAAGCATCAATATAAAGAAGGCATGATGGATCAGGTGGACAGGGTGATTTATGATTTAAAGAATAACCCTTTCAGCCGCCGTATTATGACGAATATTTATATGCATCAGGATCTGCATGAGATGAACCTGTATCCCTGCGCCTACAGCATGACCTTCAACGTAACGCAGAAACCTGGCCATGAAAAACTGACGCTCAATGCGATTTTAAATCAGCGTTCGCAGGATGTGCTGACGGCAAATAACTGGAATGTGGTGCAATATGCGGTTCTTGTGCATATGCTGGCACAGGTCAGCGGCATGGAAGCGGGCGAGCTTGTCCATGTGATTGCTGACGCGCATATTTACGACAGGCATATCCCGCTGATCAGGGAACTGATTGAAAGACCAGTTTACGATGCGCCGACGTTTTGGCTGAACCCGGAGATTACGGATTTTTATCAGTTTACCCGGGACGATGTGAAGGTGGAGAATTATGTGACCGGCCCGCAGGTGAAGGATATACCGGTCGCGATATAACAGGCGCAAAGGAAAAACGAGCGACGCGAAGCGGTATTTGTTTTTCATGTGTCGTTAACGAGCAAACTTTCGACGCATGCCCTCGCAAAAAGTTCCGGCATGGAGGTAGTTATGAACGCAATAGTGGCGGTGGACAATAACTGGGCAATTGGCTGTAAGAACAGCCTGCTGGTGAGGATTCCGGCGGATCACAAAAATTTCAGACAGGAAACCACAGGTAAGGTGGTGGTGCTTGGCAGAAAGACGCTGGAGACATTTCCGCAGGGAATGCCGTTGGCAAACAGAACCAACATTATTTTGTCAACAAACCCGGATTATAAGGTGAAGGGCGCCGTGGTGGTGCACAGCCGGGAAGAACTGGACGAAGAGCTTAAAAAATATGATTCGGAAGATATCTACATTATCGGAGGGGAAAGCGTTTATCGGATGATGCTGTCTGCGTGCGATGTGGTGCATGTGACGAAGATTGACCATGAGTATGAGGCGGACGCTTATTTTCCCGATCTGGATCAGGACGGGGAATGGGAGATTACGGGCGAGAGTGAGGAACAGACTTACTTTGATCTGCCTTACTACTTTGTAAAATATGAGAGAAAGAAATAAGGGCGCGCAGGGGGTGCGCCCGGGGAAGTACTGAGGCGGGGCAGGAACGACGTATAAGGAAGGTATGCAGGAATGAGTCAGGAGACGAAAAGAAAGTCAGCGGATAAGGGGACAGAGCTTTCGGTGACGAAGGAGGAATTACATCAGAAAAATCAGGAGCTGGAAGCGGCAAGGAACGCGGTGGAAAAGGCGGAGAATGCCAGAGATATTTTTCTGGCAAATATGTCTCATGAGCTGAGAACGCCGATCAATACGATTTTGGGATTGAACGAGCTGATTCTCAGGGAGACCCAGGAGGAGGCCGTCAAGGAATATGCCCGCGATATCAGACAGGCGGGAAATATTCTGCTTGCGCTGGTCAGCGATATTCTGGATTTTTCCAAGCTGGAAGCGGATAAGATGGAGTTGACGGAAGGCATTTACGACGTCAGTTCTCTTTTGAATGACCTGATTAACAGTATTTCTCTGCAACAGCGTAGGAAAAAGCTGGATCTGGTTTTGAAGATTGCACAGGACATCCCCTATAAGCTTTTCGGAGATGAGATACATATCAGGCAGATCATCGGAAACCTGCTTTCCAATGCGGTGCGTTATACGGAGAAAGGCAGGATTACCCTGCATCTGAGCTGGAAGGAGGTGTCCAAGGACGTTATTGAAATTTTTGTAATCGTCAAGGACACCGGAATCGGCATCAAGGAAGAGGATATCCCCAAGCTTTTCAGAGCTTTTCAGAGGATGGATTCCACGGTGCGCAGCAAGGATGACAGGACAGGGCTTGGTCTGGCGATTACCCAGCGCCTGATTGAGATGATGGGCGGAAAACTGGAAGTCCAGAGCGTATACGGAAAAGGGTCAGCGTTTTCCTTTAAAATTTTACAGAAAGTTGTGGACAGGGAGCCCCTTGGAGATTTTGAGAAACAGTACCGGGAGAGTCTGCGCAGTATAGAGGATTACCACGAGAAGTTTATTGCGCCAATGGGCAGAATCCTGATTGTGGATGATAACGCCATGAATCTGGCGGTGGCACAGGGGCTTCTGAAGGGCACCCGGCTGCAAATTGATGTGGCGGCCAGCGGGGAAGAATGTCTGGAGCTGATCAAGAGAAAGACATACCATCTGATCTGTATGGATCATATGATGCCGGTGATGGACGGGGTGCAGACGCTGCACGCCATCCGGGCGCTTGAGGGAAATCCTTCCAGAGATATTCCGGTGATTGCGCTGACGGCCAACGCGGTGGCAGGCGCGAGGGATCTGTACTTGAAAGAGGGGTTTCAGGATTACCTGACGAAACCGATTGACGCGGATAAATTCGAAAATATGCTGATTGAATATCTGCCTGATAATGTGGTCTATCTGACCAACAGCAGAGAGATCAGCGAAGAGCTTGAAACGCAGGATGCGGAAGAGTTCGATATTCGGGAGAGCCAGCTTTACCTGATGGGCTTTAATTTAAGAAACGGGCTCAGATATATGGGCGGCGACAAGACGCTTTATGGAAAGGTTCTCCATGATTTCCATTCCATTTTGCAGGAGAAGGAGACGGCGCTTAAGGACTTTTTACAGAAAGGGGATATGCCCGGTTATACGATTATTGTGCATTCCCTGAAAGGAAACGCCAGAAACGTGGGTGCGGACGATCTTGCGGATGAAGCCTTTGAATTGGAAAAAATGGCAAAGGCAGGACAGCTTGAGGATGTGACGGTGCGGTCTCCGATTCTGTTCAGCATGATGAATAATATGAGAAACAGTCTCAGGGTTTATCTGGAGACAGAGGAGGCCGGGGAAGAGAAAGCGCAGACGCAGGGCGAAGACAGTATGGAGAGAATCACGGAGGAAGAGTGGGTCAGAGCGCTTGAGGAGCTGGCGGCCAGACTGGATGATTTTGACGGAGAGAGCGCGGCAGCCAAGCTCAGGGAGCTGAAACGCTACGAGAGGCCGGAGGCAGATAAGAAGATGCTCAGACTCTGCGAGAAGGCGATTAAGGATTATGCTTATGATATAGCCCTTGAGGTAGTCAACGCGGTTCTTTAATCGGGCTTGACTTTTGAAGACAAAGGTATAATATAGATAAAAAGTGAAAAAGCGGGAGGAGTGAAACATTATGGAAAAGAAAAATCTGGATTGGGCCAATATCGGTTTTGGCTACCATGAAACGGAAAAACGCTTCGTGGCTAATTACAGGAACGGCGCATGGGACGACGGCGCGCTGACCACGGACGCCAATATTACAATGAACGAGTGCGCAGGCGTTTTGCAGTATGCGCAGACCTGTTTCGAGGGAATGAAGGCGTATACCACGGAGGACGGACATATTGTGACATTCCGCCCGGATCTGAACGCACAGCGTATGGAGGACTCCTGTAAGAGGCTGGAGATGCCGGTATTCCCGCAGGATCGTTTCATACAGGCTGTGACGGAGGTGGTGGCTGCCAATGAGGCGTATGTGCCGCCCTACGGCTCCGGCGCAACGCTTTATATCAGGCCTTATATGTTTGGAATCTCCCCGGTAATCGGCGTAAAGCCTGCGGACGATTATCAGTTCCGAATCTTCACCACGCCTGTGGGCCCTTATTTTAAGGGCGGCGCCAAGCCGATTACGATCAAGGTGAGCGATTTTGACCGTGCGGCCCCGAACGGTACGGGACATATCAAAGCGGGATTAAATTACGCAATGAGCCTGCATGCGATTGTTACGGCCCATGCGGAAGGATATGAAGAGAACATGTATCTGGATGCGGGCAGCAGGACTTATGTGGAGGAGACAGGCGGCGCGAATTTTCTGTTTGTGACGAAGGACAATAAGGTGGTAACGCCCAGATCCGACAGTATTCTACCCTCTATTACCAGACGCTCCCTGATGGTGGTAGCGAAAGATTATCTGGGACTCGAGGTGGAGGAGAGACCGGTAGCTCTTGAGGAAGTGAAGGATTTTGCAGAGTGCGGACTCTGCGGTACGGCTGCGGTAATTTCCCCGGTAGGAAAGATCGTAGATCACGGCAGGGAGATTGCATTCCCCAGCGGTATGGACGAGATGGGGCCTGTTACAAAGAAGCTGTACGACACCCTGACAGGGATCCAGATGGGAAGGATCGACGCGCCGAAAGGCTGGATTCATGTAATTAAATAGTAAAAATAAAACGGAGGGGGATTAGGTTGCCGTGTATCTGACACACAATTTAATCTCTCTTTTTATGGGGCAGTTTGACAAATAGTGCAGAGAGATTATGACAAAAAAAGAGGAGACGGAAAAGAGTATGCATGAGATGCTTCGAAAGGAATATCCTTATTTGTATGAAACCCATTTACACACTTCACAGGGGAGCGCCTGCGCCCACAACACAGGGGCACAGATGGCGAGAGCCTGTAAAGAACACGGTTATACGGGCATTTTTGTGACGGAGCATAACTGGTCGGGAAATACGGCGGTTGACAGGAATCTTCCCTGGGAAGAGTGGGTGGATCAGTTTCTGGCAGGCTATGAAGGAGCAAAGTCGGAGGGCGAGAAAATTGGCCTCGACGTCTTTTGTGGTTATGAATCGGGTTATCAGGGTACTGAATTTCTGATTTACGGTGTGGACAGGGAGTGGCTTAAACGGACGAGAGAGATAGAGGAGGCGACAGTGGAGGAGCAGTATGCGCTGGTGCACAAAGCGGGAGGCATGGTAATACACGCCCATCCGTTTCGCAAGGCGCCCTATATTCCAAAGACCCGTCTTTATCCTGCGCATGTGGACGGCGTGGAGGCAGTCAATGCGGCCCATTCCAATCCAAAGAGCATCGAGCATTACCATCCGGACTATGATGAAAAAGCGGTGGCTTATGCCGAAGAACACGGACTGCTCATGACGGCAGGATCGGATATTCATGTGGCGGATCTGTTTGGCGGCGGCATGGCTTTTAAAAGGAAATTGTGTTCCGGGAAGGATTATGTGCAGGCGGTTCTGGGCGGCGAGGATTATGTGATGACCGACGGGGTTGACTGGTATGACAAACAGGGACGGAGGATCGAATAAATGCGGATGAAAAGATCGGGTGCGGCGGCAGCGATTTTGGCGGCATGTATGTTGACTGTATCAGTTGGCGGGTGCGGCCGGGGCGACGATATCGGTACGAAGGTTGTTCTTACCACGGGCTTTGATAAGGATGAAATTTTTCGGATTGAAACCAGCTCATGCAGTCTGCCGGAGCTTATGGTATATCTTACCACGATCCAAAACCGTTACGAGAGCGTTTACGGCAGGGAAATATGGCAGACAAATGCGGATGGCGTGACGCTTGAGGAGAATGTGAAGAATATTGCGCTGGCGCAGATTGCACAGATTAAAACCATGAATCTGATGGCGGAAAATTATGAAGTGGAGCTGAACGAGGAGGAACGGGCAAGGGCGGAAAATGCGGCGCAGGCTTATTATGAGTCGCTGGGAGACCGTGAGATTGAGCTGATGGGGGTAAATGAAAAAACAATTCGTTCCCTCTATATGGAGCTTGCCCGGGCGGAAAAGATGTATCAGTACACGATTAAGGATATTAATCCCGAAATCAGCGACGATGAGGCCAGAACCATCACCGTGCAGCATATCCTGATCAAAACCTATGCGCTGGATGGTACGGGAAAGAAAATTGAATATACCCAGGAGGCCAAAAAGGAAGCCCATATGAAGGCGCAGGAGGCGCTTGGCCTGGCAAGGGAAGGGGAAGACTTTGATGCGCTGATCCGCAAATACAGCGAGGATGACAAGACAACCTACTCTTTTGGAAAGGGAGAGATGGACGAGGCTTTTGAGGCGGCCGCCTTCAATCTTGGAACGGAAGAGATCAGCGATATCGTGGAAACGGAGTTTGGCTATCATATTATCAAATGCATCAGTACCTTTGACAGGGAAGAGACCGACGCAAATAAGGTAAAGATCGTGGAACAGCGGCGGGAGGAGGCTTTCGGGCAGGAGTATGACGCCTATGTGGAGACTTTGACCAGAAATCTGAATGAAGAGCTGTGGGAGACGGTGAATTTTATTTATGATGAGGATGTAAAAACGCAGAATTTCTTCGAGGTCTATGAAGAGTATTTCGGAGATTGATCGGGCCGCGGGAACCGGGCGGCAGGAGGGCGTGGACGTGTCGGGAAGGACGGGCGCCAGAGACTAGTTTAGAAAAAGTTTATAATTCCCGAAACCCGCGGTAAATCAGCATAAATCGCGAACTATTAGCACTCACTTCAAATGAGTGCTAATTTTTTCTTGACTTCTGAAATAACGCGTATTAAACTATTCTCCAGATGATAAATCCTGTGAAAACAGGATTTGCACAGCGCGAAATGCTGGCGGAGAAAACGCCGTATGTAAGCTGTATTTCAGCTATGGAAGAAAGGAAAGTGAGAAAATGGCAGCGAAACATGGTAATTTATCAATCAACAGCGACAATATTTTTCCGATTATCAAGAAGTGGCTGTATTCCGACCACGATATCTTTTTCAGGGAATTGATTTCCAACGGATGCGACGCGATCACAAAGCTGAAAAAGCTGGATATGATGGGCGAATATGCGTTGCCGGACGGCTATAAGGCCAAAATGGAGGTGATTGTCAATCCCGAGGAGAAAACGTTAAAGTTTATTGATAACGGGATTGGCATGACGGCGGACGAGGTGGAGGAGTATATCAATCAGATCGCCTTTTCCGGCGCTACGGATTTTATTGAAAAATATAAGGACAAGGCCAATGAGGATCAGATTATCGGGCATTTCGGCCTGGGCTTTTACTCGGCGTTCATGGTAGCCGATGAGGTGGAGATTGACACCTTGTCATGGCAGGACGGCGCGCAGGCGGTGCACTGGACATGCGACGGCGGCACGGAGTTTGATATGGAGGACGGCACGCGGACCGAGGTCGGCACACAGATCACCCTCCACATCAATGAGGATTGTCTGGAGTTCTGCAATGAATATAAGGCGAAAGAGGTCATTAAGAAATACTGTTCCTTTATGCCTACGGAAATCTGGCTTTCCAAGGCAAACACCACGGAAACCCAGATCATCAAAGAGGATGAAAAGCTTTCTACCGATGAGGTAGTGGAGGAGATCAGGAAGGAGAAGGAGGAGGACGAACAGAAGTTAAAGATCAGGAAGCGCCCGGAACTTCTTAACGAGACGCAGCCTCTCTGGGCGAAGCATCCCAATGAGTGCACAAGGGAAGAATATCTGGAGTTTTACCGTAAGGTCTTTCAGGATTACAAGGAGCCGCTGTTCTGGATTCATCTGAACATGGATTATCCTTTTAATATGAAGGGGATTCTTTACTTCCCGAAGATCAATATGGAGTATGAGTCCATCGAGGGCACCATCAAATTATATAACAACCAGGTGTTTATCGCGGACAATATCAAGGAAGTGATTCCCGAGTTCCTGATGCTCTTAAAGGGCGTGATCGACTGCCCGGATCTGCCGCTTAACGTATCCAGAAGCGCGCTGCAAAACGACGGCTTTGTGAAAAAGATCAGCGAGTACATCACAAAGAAAGTGGCGGATAAGCTGTCCGGCATGTGCAAAACGGAAAAGGAAGAGTATGAGAAGTATTGGGATGATATCAGTCCCTTCATCAAGTTCGGCTGCTTAAAGGATGATAAGTTCTGTGAAAAAATGACGGATTACATTCTGTTTAAGAATCTGGACGGCGATTATATGACGCTGCCGGAGTGTCTGGAGGTCAATAAGATTGATCCCGATGAGGCGCAGGCCTCTGAGACGGCCACCGATGAGAACGGTGAGAAGGTGGAGGCCGAGATCGTGGATGAAAACGGCGAGACGGCGGAAGCTGAGGCAGCGGATGGAAGCGGCGAACAGTCGGAGGCCGAAAAGGTGGACGGCGAAGTGCTTGACGAGAACGGCGACCCCGTCGCAGATGAGGATGGGGAAGAAGAGAAGAAGGAAAAAGTCATTTACTACGTGACCGATGAGAAACAGCAGAGTCAGTACATTAATATGTTCAAGGCTGCCAAAATGGACGCGGTTGTATTGACGCACAACATTGACCAGCCCTTTGTTTCCCAGCTTGAGGCTAAAAACGAGGGCATCAAATTCCAGAGGATAGACGCTGACTTAACGGATACCTTCAAGGCCAAAACTTCCAAAAAGGCTGAGAAGGAAATGGAAGAACAGGCTGAAGCCATTGCCAAACTGATGAAAAAGGCCATCGGGAAAGACGGCGTTAAGGTGAAGATCGAGAAGTTGAAGAATAAGAAGATTTCTTCCATGATCACCCTTTCTGAGGAGTCCCGCCGGATGCAGGACATGATGAAGATGTATTCCATGCCGGGCATGGATATGGGCGCCTTTGGCAAGGAGGGCGAAACCCTGATCTTAAACGCAAACCATCCGCTGGTACAGTATGTGCTGGAGCATCAGGACGGCGACAACGTGAAGATGATCTGCGAACAGCTTTACGATCTGGCGCTGTTACAGCAGGCGCCCCTTGAGCCCGAGGCCATGACCAAGTTTGTGGCGAGAAGCAATGAGATTATGATGCTGCTGGCAAAGTAGAGAATCTGGAAATGTTGTTTAATTATGTAAACTAAAGCCAAAAGATGTTATTTGTATTATGTAAACTAAAGCAGTCGGCCGGAATGCTAAGGGCATTCGGACGGCTGCTTTTTGCATGCCGTGAAATGAGGCTGCCGCCCGGCTGACATTTTTTAGCCGGCGCGCCAGTCTCTTTTTGTTTTCAAAATTTTATATAATTCTTTTTTGAAACGGTGATTTTCGTCAGCCCGGTTCTGCAATCCGGCTCACGCCCACATAGATTTCCGATATTTTATACCAGGTCGGATAGTCCACAATGCCCGACTGGGGCAGATTAAAGATACGCTGGAAGGTGCGCACGGCGTTGGCTGTGTTCTGTCCGTATATGCCGTCGGCGGCAATTCTGGGGATGGCGGGGTAGTTCTGGGCAATGCGGTTTAACTGCTGCTGGATTTGCAGTACCTTATCTCCGGAGGCGCCGACATTCAGGTTATAACCGGGCCAGGAGGAGGGGACGCCGGAGACGGCTACCGCAGTGTTGATATACATGTCGCTACCGTAGTAGTAGTGGATGATCTGAATGGGGGTGTAGCCTTCGTCGCCGAGATACTTGGAGCCCCACTGGCTGAGACCGTTGCAGGTTACGTTCCTGCCGTCGCAGTAGGCGGTGAAGATGGGCTGGCGCACGCCGGGACGGGAAAGATAGTTGGCAAAGATGGAATCCACCAGACGATCCACGTTTGTGTAGATGTTCCGTCCCCGAATCCACTTCTGGTCATAGGCGGTGGAGGAGGTAATGGTGAAGTTATAGCCCTGATTCCGATACAGAGAAACCTATGGTTTTAAGTAAGGGGGAACAGGGAAGGAAAAAGAGGTATCTGTATAGGGAACTGGTGATAAAACTGGAGCCACGAAGATATAAGACCATTGGGCAGCCATATGAGATATTAGGCTTATAGATAACCAAAATATTGTGATATAAGACACATAATAAAAATCGTTGCCATTATGACGATTCAGCGTTACCCTCACACCCTGTTAGAAACAGGGATAGGTGAGGGTATTTTTATGTAACCAGTCAATTTAGATTATAATACATTCTCTCTGGGATAATTGGGAAATGGGAAAAATCAATAGAGACAAAGATTGTCTTATGGGCAAGCGTGTCAAGGGCATGGTTTCAGTCTGATATCATAAAATACCTATGTATTTCACAATTATAATTCATCGGTGATAAAGTTTATGCGGTTATCACGACAATCCGGCATAGGGAAGGAGGGCGGTCTTTTCACCTATCCAGGTTTATCAAATTTTTACATGGAGGACAGATTATAGTGAGCATAGAATTGTCGGAAGTGCAGTGGGAAAAGATTTTGAAGGGCATGGAGAAAGTGATTGCCGTTTCCGTGTTATTGGAGAATGACTTGGGGACACAGAAAGATTTCCTGTCGGCTGATGCGGTGTGCGTGATCAAGGAGATAAGCTGCGATATACGGGATATGATTATACATATGGAAAAATCCGGCAACAGCCGCGCCCGCGTGATTGGCAGAAACGGGGCAGGGAAAGGGTTATTATTTCACCGCGGGAGAAAAGGGAAACGCATGAAAAGAAAGAGATAGGTTGAAAACAAGCCAGCCGTCACTTCGTACAACATTGCGCGTAAACTCTGGCTATTCCCACTACAGACACCACATTTTTTCAGCGTTAGAATTTAGTTGTAGTTAAGAAATGAAACAAAAAAACGTAGAAAACGGAGGAAAAGAGTATGTGCATGACAAAGGTAGCGGTATTGAGGACAATGTTGGGAAACAGGGAAATCGGGTTTGAACTCTGGAACAAGGACAAAGGCGAGGTCGTTGAGATGACAGCCAAGGAGATCAAGGCGGCACTGTTAAAAGGTGATCCGATTCATGGTTTGGTGGTTGGAGACGATGAGGAACTGGCACTGGACAAAAATTTCTTTATGAGAAATCTGATGGAACACCGCCATGTAAACAATTACACACCTATGCTTGAGGATGAAAACTGTGTGGCAAACGTGGCTTACATCGTGACCGGCAAGGCAGACGGCGGCTATGAGGTCATCTCTACCAAGTGGGAACGTAAGGTCGTGACAGAGGATATGCTGAAAATGTTCCTGTCGATGGGTCTGGTGTTCGGCGGGGCAAAACTGGAAGGTGATAAAGTGGTACTTCCCGTTTTGGAGGGCAGGACAGCTAAGCCGGAGAAGAGAGCAGAGTCAAAGAAAACAGAACAGAAGCAGTAAAGACAGGGGGCGGGGTGTCGGGAGACACCCCCTTTCACAAGGAGGTCAACATGGACGGACTCATTGTATTATGCGGTGTTTCGCTTGCTTTGATTGATTTATGCGCTATTGCATATCTGTTGAAAGCATTTGCGCAGATGGTCTTCAAGTTTGTGGAGATACAGAAGTTGTTGGACGATTTAGGGGAACAATAACAGCCGTAAGGTCAGAAGATACCGACTGCCGGAAAGTTGCAGGCGGTATCTTTTTCTTTTATGGGTCGAATAGACCCTGTTGAGTGCATTGGAGTTTCTCAACAGAGAAACGGAAATGTGCTCAACGTTAAAC
>VSNG01000038.1 GCA_009774175.1 Lachnospiraceae bacterium
GCTATCGGTGAGTTGGCTAGACTCTTACCGAATGGGATTTCCACCCATGAAACACTATACCCTTTGCTGGGCGCACATAAACCTTACTACCTCCTCAAGGGACAGAATGAAATACACCTGAGGGATCGGCAGCTTCCACACAAAAGCCGCCAGACAACCAAGGGGCACGCCGAATACCCACGTTCCAATCATATCAATCCACATCACATAGCGCGTCATGCCGCCGCTTCTGATAATTCCGCCTCCCAGAATCATATTCTGTACCTTAATGGGAGAGATTAGAGCAAAAACCAATAAAATCTGATATGATATTGCCTGTACCTGCAAATCCACATTATAGACAGAAACATAAGTCCTTCCCAACAAAAGTAAAAGCAGCGACAAAACAGCCGATCCCATAACGCCGCACAACATCATCCGTTTACCGTCCCGGTAAGCCTCCTCGTAAGCCGCCTTTCCCAGCCGCCTGCCAATCATAATCCCCGCCGCCTGCGACACACCGCTCAAAAGCCCGATTGTCAATCCCTGCACCGGCCCCGTCATGGTCATAGCAGCGCAGGAATCTGTTCCCAGCCTGCCATAAATAACTGCATATCCATTCTCTCCCAGACTCCAGACGAACTCACAGACCAGAATGGGCATCAGTATGCCAAGATACTGCACCCACGATTTCTTCGACATGGAGAAGGACCGACACGGCCTTCTCTCTTTTCCCAAATGCCAGAAATACACCCCAGTCAGAACCAAACCGGCGGCCTGCGCGATCACGCTGGCTACAGCCGCTCCCCTCACTCCCATAGCCGGAGCAGGCCCTGCGCCAAAAATAAAGAGATAGTTTAAGCCGGTATTGAGCAATACGGAAAAGAAGCTTGCCGCCAACGGCCATACAGCCTTTCCTATACAGCGCAAAAACACTGCCATTATGGTAGATATTGCACTCAAAGGAAAGGAAACCGCATAAATTTGCAGATAATTCGCCGCCTGACTTCTCACTCCACCGTCTTTGGTATACAGCCGCATAACTTCATGGGGAAACAGACAACATACCGCCATAAAGCCCGCCGCCAGCAAAAGCCCCAAAAACAGATTCAGATAATATCCCCTTCCCACACCTTCCTCATCCTCCGCCCCCACATACTGCGCTGTCATAATGCCTGCCGCCGCGGCCACCGCACCCAGTACCACTGTGTAAATGGACGCAAATTTCCCACCAAGACCGATGCCTGCGATGCTTTCGCTCCCAAGCTGTCCGATCATGAGCTGATCCACCATGGCAAAAGAAGATTGCAGCAGGGATTGCAGCGTAACAGGCAGTGCAATGCCAATCAGCTCCCTTCTGAAAGAATTTTCCCACTGCGCGCTTTCCTGTATATTTCCCCGTCTCCCTTTACTCATCTTCCTTTATCTCCCTCTGGCTGCCTGACCCTGCCGCCTGGTCGTCTGCCTCTACCGCCCTGACACTGTCCCGGAGCACCAGATGCACCGGAAGCATCTTTGTCCTCGCCCCCTCGCTCCGTTCCCGCAGACGTTTCAACGCGCTTACCGCCGCTTCCGCCCTACTTACGGCATCCTGTCCCACTGTGGTCAGCCGTGGAAAACAGTTTTCGCAGAACACACTGTTGTCAAATCCTACCACTGACATTTCACCCGGCACCGAAATCCCATTTTCCTGTAAGAAATTCATAAACTCCACCGCATAAATATCCGAAACCACAAACGCTGCCGTGCAATCCCGTATTCGCTTCTCATTTTCCAGATAGAACTGCAAACGCCCCGCCCGGCTCATGGGCACCTGCATAAAATCCGTCCTGCCATCCCCGAATCCTTCCCGAAATCCCATCATCCGTTCTTTGTCCACACAGATATCATTATCTGCAATCAGAAGCGCCCGACTGTGTCCCATCCGCCGAAGATACTCTCCTACCTGTCGCCCGCCGTCCATATTGTCGATGGTCAGATTGCAAATCGCTCTGTTTTCTTCAAAATATCCGTCATAAACCACAAAGGGAATGTGCATCTTCGCCCGCAGTTTCTCATAGTCGCTCTCACAGAAACCAAGAAGTACCATACCGTCCATATTCCACATGGAGGCGAATCGTTCCACCTCGCTCCAATCCTGCGTCGCCTTTACCATCATAAAATATCCTGCTTTTTCCAGCGCAAATACCAGCGCATTCAGGGAAGCGGAAACAAAACCGTCCTCCAATACCTTCCCCTCATACTTCTCGTGGTCGTTCACCACCACGCCAATAATCCGGGAGTTATTCTGAGCCAGCAAAATTCCTGCCATGCTTGGAATATAATGCCTCTCCTCCAGAACCTCCTGCACCCGCTTCACCGTCTCGTCCGATATTTTTCTGGTCTTCCCGTGAATCACATTGGAAACCGTCGCCGTACTCAGCCCCAGCTCCTCTGCAATATCCGCAATCCTTACCCGCTGTGCCATAAGCAGCCCCTTTCCCTTCCTGTTTTTCCTTCCTGATAACAGTGTAGTCTCTGCCCCGCGCATTTACAATAGGTTAAACGCGTAACCTATAACAAAAACAGAAGCGCCTCACGGGCCGATTTTTGGTCATATTGCCCTGATGCGCTTCCACTCCTGCCTTATATGCTGTTTTTAACGTTTTCTATTTTTTATTTCCTTGCTTCCTTCCGCTCCCCCGTTGTTATCTTTCTTCGATTCTCCACATTTTCTTCCCATGTTTCGCTTTCTTTTCTGCGCTGTTCGGGTATCCATCTTAACAGCGTCTCGTTAAGCGTTTTCTTATCAAGGGGCTTTGTGACAAAATCCTGAAATCCCTTTTGTAAAAACATCTCCCGGACGCCCTCCATGGCGTTAGCCGTCAGTGCAATGATAACCGGCTGCGTGCCGTTTTCCCCGCAGTCGCTCCGTATAATCTGTACCGCCTCTATTCCGTCCATTTCCGGCATCATATGATCCATAAAAATAATGTCATACTTTGTCTGTCTGACTTTATCCACCGCTTCCCGGCCGCCGCCAGCCTCATCAATCAAAAATCCGTAAGGCCGCAGAAAGCCTCTGGCCACCTTCCTGTTGACCAGATTGTCGTCCACAATCAGCACATGATAGTCGTCCGCCACAAACAGGCGAAGCTCCTCCTCTTTGACAATTTCCGAAGGCGCTTCTGACAGGCTCTTTGGATCCACAATCTCCTGTATGATCTCCAGAATAAAGGTGGTTCCCTCTCCGTACACGCTCTCTACCCTGATATTACCCTGCATCAGCTCCACCAGCTGTCTGGAAATGGAAAGCCCAAGCCCGGTTCCCTCCACGCTCCTATTTTGTCTGGCATCAACCTGACTGAAATTTTCAAATATCTTTTCCAGGTCTTCTTCCCTGATCCCGCAGCCTGTATCCTTGATTTCCATGTGAAGCCGCTCCGTACCCGGCTTTTCACCCGGCGCGCCGCTGACCGTAAGCTTCACATAGCCTTCTTTGGTAAACTTTAAGCCGTTATTCAACAGGTTAATCAGAATCTGCCTGATCCTGTTGTCGTCACCGCGATACCGGCTGGGAATGGACATGTCGAACTCACATTTCAGTAATATCCCCTTCTTGGATGCCGCGCCTTCCATCATATTAATGACTTCGTCCACTATGGCCTTAATATGATATTCGTTACTTACCAGTTCCATCTTGCCCGCCTCTACCTTGGACAAATCCAGTATATCGTTGATCAGTGCAAGAAGATTCTTGGACGCCGACTTGATATCGCAGGCATAGTCGTACACTTTTCTTCCCTTGCTTTCTTCCATAATAATATCGCTCAAGCCCACAATCGCGTTCATGGGCGTGCGGATCTCATGGGACATATTCGCCAGAAATTCACTTTTTGCCTTGTTTGCCTGTTCCGCCTGTACCCGAACCTGCCTGATCTCCTCGATACGGTTTCTTATCTCCGTCATATCCAGAATCACTACCACATATCCCTTTAATACCCCGAAACGATCTGAAATATGCTCCACATGACTCTGATAAAAGCGGTCCATCAGCAAAAATTCATTCTGACCCTCCTCTCCCGTTGTAATTTCCGGGAAATCAGGTATCTCCGCTACGCTTCTGCCGATTGCGTGACTGTTCAGCTCCGTAAAAATAGCTGCAGCCGCCGGATTATAGTTGACAATTCTCTTTTTCTCATCCAGCGCAATCACACCGTCGCTCATACTGTTTAAGAGCGTGCCCGAGGCAAGGCTTCCGAAATCATAAACCTTTCTGCTCCATACAAGAATTACCACGCCGGAAAGCACTGTCCCCACTACCATCGGCGTAAAATCATAGGCGCGCGTCAGCTTCATAACATAGGCATAGAGTACAAATATCGGCAGGATCGAGAGAACCAAAATCAATCCATACTTCCGATCCACCGCATTTTCTCCCTTTCTTGCGCTGGCACGGAATAAGGTATATAAAGACAGCATATAGGGAATGAGGATTGCGCAGACCATGAGCACTATGTACCCGGGGCCATATACCAGATGCAGATAAGAATGACCTTCCGGCGTCGTATGCCACTCCACATACCGATAAAACACGTCATGATACTCACAGGTCAGAACCATGGCAAAAAGCCCGGCATCTATCACTGCCAAAAATCTCAACAGCTTAAGAGGCGCATCCTCAAAACAGTACATATAAATAAAGTAACAGTAGCAGACCGGCATCACCAACGATCCCATATACTGCATTTTTACCGCCACCAGAGCGGCTTCCATCATGGGCGCCGTCACCTCCAGCAGATATCCTATATTTTGTATAAGCGCGCCTACCAGAAAATATTCCATCAGCTTCTGCTCTCTGGAACCATCCCCGTTTAACAGAAGCGCCAGTGCAAAGAAAATGGCACATATTCCTATGATTTGAAGTCCGACAAATACCACCTGCATCTTTTTTCTCCCGTTCATAAAAAAAGCCGCAAAGGGAATCCCTTTACAGCCTTTAAAATGTGTACATCTGTCTTCCCTGATTCCATGTTTTAATAAAATTGACAAACTCAGGCTTCGGTATCGGCTTGGAAAAGAAGTACCCCTGGATGAAGTCGCAGCGCAGGTCCGTAAAAAAGTCCAGCATTTCCTGCGTTTCTATTCCCTCCACCACGATTTCCATATTCATGTCCTTGAGCATCGCCACCGTATTTTTAAGCACCACCCGCATCTTGGGGTTGTCCTGTTCATCCACAAAGGTCTTGTCCAGTTTGATGATTTTAAGCGGCAGCTGAATGACGCGTTTGATATTGGAATAGCCCGTCCCGTAATCGTCAAGCGAAATGGATATTCCCGCCTGCGTCAGTTTACTCAGATTTTCCGACATAACCTCCTGTGCATGACTGGCCGCCGTCTCTGTTATTTCCAGATTAACGGCTTCCATTGGAACATGATATCTGTTCATGATCTCAAGCACATCTTCCGCCAGATTACCCCGCATGCACTGCGTCACCGACAGATTCACCTCTATATACTCCAGCCCCAGCGCTTTAAACTCATCGCTTGCAATAAAGCGGCACACCTCTTCCAGAACATAATCCCCGATTCTGTGAATCGCACCGCTTTTCTCCGCCGCCGTAACAAGCAGCTCCGGTGAAATAAAACCAAAATTCGGATCAAATAAACGAAGCAGCGCCTCCGCCGAAACAAATTTCCCCTTTTCCGTAGAATAAATGGGCTGGTAATATACCTGAAAACGCCTGAAATTCAAAGCGTTTTCTATAATTTTGTCAATGTTATTCTGGATTTCAAACATATCCTCATGCATAGCCTCGGCCACATGCATGACGCGGCCTTCAAACTTGAGCTTTTCATGGAAATCCATACCAAAGGTCATAAGCGTATCAAAATCGGGAATCTCCTCCGGGCATTGCGCCAGTATCACAAAGGGATTCAGGCTGACGTCAATCTTATTAAAGTCCGCCTTTTCCGTCAGGCTCTTCACAAGCATGTCCGCCGCTTTGACCGCCCGTTCTCTGTCATTTTCAGAAAACACCATGCGAAACCGCCCGCGATCCAGATAGTACACGTCTCCCCTGTTGTCCAGATGCCTGTTAATCTTACGGATTCTGGCAACCACATCATTTAAGACAAGCATGGCGAAATCGTAACCCATCATGGCGTTTATGGATGAAAAATTACCAAGATTAAGCATCACCACATTAAAATGCTTGTCATTGCGGTAATTTCTCGTCATATCCGTAGCGTAGGCGCTGTATTTCATGAACTGCGTGTCAGAGTCCATAATCTCCTCGGGCCGCTGCACACCGATACTCATGACAAGCAGACTGATCGCCGCGCTGAACATCTCCACCAGAGTTGACGGAGACAGCAGTTGAATCACCAGCGCCGTAACGCCAATCGGT
Source organism: Lachnospiraceae bacterium (assembly GCA_009774175.1). Classification (GTDB taxonomy): domain Bacteria; phylum Bacillota; class Clostridia; order Lachnospirales; family Lachnospiraceae; genus UBA3282. The sequence continues at coordinate 6,369 of VSNG01000038.1, forward strand.
ATGTAGGACATAACCGCAATGGCTTTCGACCGTTCCACCAAGTCCCGATAATGAACCATATAACCGATTACAAAAACAAGATAAACCGCTACCCCCGCATAAATCAGGAAAAACCATGGCCCTCTCTGATAACCCTGCTCCACCAGAAACATATTTTTCGCGATGGGGTTGAGCAATAATGCCGCCATGACAACGACAAAGGGCGTCCACAGTATAAACTGAATCCAGAAGCTCTGCCTGATCTTATGCCAGGTGTCGGTCAGGCTGATCACAAACAGCACATACACCGGCACCGTAAAATTATGTATCAGCAAATAGCCGGAATGCGCAACATACAATGCGAGCAGATTCGTACTGTTCGCATTGTCAAGCCACACCGCCCAGATATCAAACCCCGTCGCAAGCCATGTCGTGAAAATGAAGAACAGAAACAGCTTATTCGGTGTTCCGCTGGTCAATTTTCTCATAATACATGAAATCAGAAGCAGTGTCAGTATTAAAATTGCCGCTATATCAAAACTAAGACTTTTTCCCATGGTTTTGCCTTTTCGCCGGACGTTCGCTCGTTAATGCCGTAAGAAAAACAAATGCCGCTTCAGTCGCAGATCCCATCTGCGACGACGCTATGTTTTTCTTTTGTGGCTATTATACCAAATTCCGGCACAGGAGAAAAGTCTTTCTTTCAGGAAGGCTGTCCCTACTCTGTCAGATAGATGCCCAGCCTCGTTTCAATAGAACTCATAGCGTCTTCCAGACTCCTGCTTCCTTCCAGATAAGGCTGTCCTTCCTCATAAACAACATTTTCAAATGTCTTATCCTCCACATAAACCGTATCCAGCGACTCGATCCACTGTACCAGTTCATTCACCGCCTTTTCATCCGGCACGCGGATCAGCAGAATAATCTCGTCATCTTCCAAATCATATGTGCCTCCCTGTCCTGAAACATAATCGTTGTCCCTGTATACTTTCCACTGATCTTCATAAGTATCCAGAAGCGCCTTTTTCGTCACCGGGAAGCCATTCAAAATCTCAGTCTGTACCTTATTTCCCAGTGCTGTCTTTACAAAATCCTGCGCCTGTTCCACGTTCTGTGAGGAGGCATTGATGCCCAAAAGCGTCCTTGCCCAGAACACATTGCTGCTCTGACCCTCCATGGGAACGCTCCCGTACTCCTCAAAGCCTTCCATTACGGGAATGGAAAGCTGACTGTTATATTCCGATGTATCTTTTATAACGCCAGCTACAAACTGACGTCTTTCCCCCAGTACATGAATCGCCTCATGCCTTGTCCGCATTTGATCTGAGTCCTCCAGCGCCTCCCCGGTTGGACTTTCAAATTTTTCGTAGTAACTCTTATCCCCTTCCCATGTCTCTGCAGCTTCTTCGGGAAGTCCTTCCATCTGCGCATCATACATCCGTTTTGTCTGCCTCAGGAAATCGGAAACCGCCTCGTTATCAAGGGCGCCGTCCCGCGTCCGCCACGCAGGAACACAGGCCGGAGAAAACACCCGCATCATCCCCTTCGCGGAAGGAAGCCCCATAAGATAAGCGTCGGGATCATTTTCCCGCATCAGTTCCATTTCGTCCGCAATAGATGACAGTCCTGTCATTTTATCAGTATCGCTGTCTTTTCCGAAAATATAGGGTAACTGGATTCTGCATGGCGTCGTATAGACATGTCCGTCATTTTTGAAAGCCTCCACTATGTTCGGAAAAACTGCCTCTTCATCTCCCATGCTTTCCAGAAGAGGCGCCATATCCATGAGAATCCCCTTTTCCATATAAGATTCCATGGGCATATTGTCCAAAACCAGCACATCCGGACCCTTTCCCGCCATTGTACGCGTATTCAGGTTCTTGATGGCATCCTCCCTTGTCACGGAATTACCTGTAAGACCAATTTCATACTCCACATAAACTGTTGGATTTTCCTTCTGATACTCACTGACCGCCTGCCGTATCACCGGCTCGTCCTCCAGACTCCACACCTGTAGTTTCTCCTCGGGTCTGGACGGCACATTCGGATCATAGACAAAACGTGCCATCCGCTCTCCCGTCAGCACCACGAGGAATTCGTCGCTGTCAGCAACAAGCATGTCCATAATCTGGTATGCCGGATTACCCAGAATATTTAAATTCCCGTCTATCACCTGCTCCATGGCGCTGCCGCCAAGCACATGGCGGTATACCCCCTGCCGTCCCGCCAGATAAATGGCGTCGTCTCCTCCCGAAACCAGAAAAAGATCATGGCCTTTGCCTGCATAACCTTCCCTCTCTGCAAAGTTTTCCCGTACAAATTCCGTCAGCACCTCATCCTCTATATATTCCCGCGCCTCCATATCATAGATCAGCGGCACATCGACGTTATACCCGTCAAGTAACATGAAATTGCCGTGAAACTGCACCAGATCCAGACTGTAACCGTCTATCGTCAGATATTTTTCGCTGCTGCCATCCTCCTTCACTTCATATAAATTCGGTCCCGCCGCAGTTGCAAATACTCTTCCGTCATTCGATATGTACACGCCGTTTATCCACCATTCGCCCTCTTCCAGTTTTATCTCCGCCGGAATTTCCGTACCGTCGGTCTTAATAAGCGTAAGCTGCATATCCATCTTGAGCTGTACGCCGTTACCGCTGTCCTCGGTCCCTTCCTCGGGCTCTGTCCAAACCACAGCCGCCGTCCCGTCGGGACCGATAGCCATTGTCAAAATATATTTATTTTCCTCCTTCATCCGTGCAAGCCATGCCATATCCTCCCTGACCCAGCTTGCGCCGTTGTCCGTCGAGCGCAGCACAAATCCGCTGTTGTCCGCCAGAAGAAAACTGCCGTCCTCCTGCCGGAACAGCCGACTGTTCCAATCGGTAAGACTGCTGCCGCCAAGCTCCACATCCTTCTCCACATAGCGGCCCATGGCGTTATTCTGCTCTCCGGCTTCCTCCTCATTGCCGGAATCCGCTGTACCCTCTGCTTCGCCGCCGCTCTCTCTGCCGCCGCATCCTGCAAACGTACTGACAGCCAGTACTGCCGCAAGAAGATATGCCGCCGCTCTCACCGTTCGTTTTCCTGATTTGTTTCGTCTCATTTTCACCTCATATCCCCCTGTTCTGTTAAGATAATCTGATCGTTACCTACTTTCACAATTATCATCATAGCAAAGCTTTCTCTAAATTATCTCTAAAAACGACGACTCTTTTTCAAATAAAAAAGGGCTCCCCACATTCGGAGCGCCCTGTAAACTCTGCCGTTCTGACAAAATAACAATTCCTTTATTTTAATTTTTCGGCCCACTGCGCTTCCTTAAATCCCACAAGCACAGTCTCCCCGTCCATTACAAGCGGGCGCTTTACCAGCATACCGTTGGACGCCAGGAGCTTTAGCTGTTCGTCTTCGCTCATAGCAGGCAGTTTGTCTTTTAACTGCATTTCCTTGTACATAAGGCCGCTTGTATTAAATAATTTTTTAAGCGGCAGGCCGCTCTTTGCGTGCCACTCCTTTAATTCCTCGTAAGAAGGGTTGTTTTCCACGATATGACGCTCCGTATAAGTAATGCCGTTCCCGTCCAGCCATTTTTTTGCCTTCTGACAGGTGGTGCATTTAGGGTAATGGATGAATAGCATGTTTTTTCCTCCTTTTGTGAGCCGCCTATTGCGGCACAATCAGTCCTCATCCCGATACATCTCGAGCAGATGTTCAACCCTCGGTTTAACCTCTGCAAACGCTTTGAGAAGCTTCGGTGAAAACGTACCGCTATGACCGTTCAGTATCATCTGATATGCCTTGTCTGATTCATAAGCTATCTTATATACCCGCTTCGATGTTAGCGCGTCATACACATCCACAAGCGAGACAATCTGTGCCGCTATGCTAATTTCATCCCCCTTTAACCCATCCGGGTATCCCTTACCATCATATTTTTCGTGATGATGTCTGGCTATATCATACGCGTACTCATAGATTGCCCTGTCATTAAGCTGCACTCTTTGTTGTATAATTTCAGCGCCCTTAGTTGTATGTGATTTAATTAATTCAAATTCGTCAGGCGTCAGCTTTGCCGGTTTCAGAATAATACTATCGGGAATGGCGATCTTTCCGATATCATGAAGAGAGGATGCCCACCCGATCTGCACCAGCTTTTCCGGTGTCAGCTCATATTCCGGATAGAGTTTCATAACGCTTTTGCCAAGGCACATCGCATATTCCCGAATCCTTTTAATATGCTGCTTTGATTCCATATTTCTAAATTCTACGATGTTACTCAGGGAATCTATCAGAATCTCATTCACATGGTTCAATTTTTTGGTTTGCTGCCGCAGTACGCTGTTCTGCTTCTGAATATTAATATTCTGCTTTTTAACCATCATTTCCAGCTGCGTTTTATACTGAAACCAACCGATCGCATTATGAACCACCTGTTTCACTACATCGACCTGATACGGCTTCGTAATATAACTTACAATTCCATATTCATAACCCTTTATTTCCAATTCAGTCGAAGTTTCCCCCGTAATCATGATAAAGGGTATTTTATTTGGGATGTTTTTTTCTTTTACATGCTCCAGCACCGCAAAGCCGTCCATTTCCGGCATAAAATTATCAAGCAAAACAATCGCGATTGACGCAAAATGAGTGTTTAAAAGCGCGATTCCCTCCTTACCGTTGGCTGCCTCCAAAATTTTATATTCTGACTGAAATAATTCAACCAGAATTGCACGGTCAATGTCATTGTCTTCAAAAATTAAAATTGTGTCACGTTTCATGATCGTCTCATACTTTCTTTGTATTTGTGTTCGGCTCTGTTATCAGTATGCAGTCCCTGACAAATCGCCAATGTATTATAAAGCTACCATCACTACCTGCTTATTGCGAAGCTTAAAGAGCACTCTGCGCACCTCCGTCGAAAGTGTATATTTAATACCGTTCAGTATAATTACACTGCCCTCGTAAGCCTTTCCTCTGACACATACAGGTTCCTTTGCTGCCTGCCCCGTCAGATTGATTAATTTAGATTCCTCACCGTCAAGTTCCGCAAGCTTTTGACCCTGAACTTCTATCGCCGCATGAATTTTTCGTTGAATCTCCTCGGGCACCTCTTTCCCTGCTTCCAACAACTGCATGATTTTATTCCATTCTCTCTCAAGAGCTTCAAGATCATTCAAAAGCTTTTCTCTCTTTTTTTCATATTCTGCGTGCTCTTTTTCATACAATTCATTCCGTCCAATATCCAGCACTGTCTTTAAATGCAGTCTATTACCCAGATTATATGTTTCGACGCCCCTCACGGCGCTAATCTTACCGCCCAAAAGCATTCCCTTACTTCCTGACACAATTACCCGTCCCATTGTGTTAATGCTGCTGTTCATAATATAGTTAGCCTTGACATTGCCCCCGGCATTAATATTGGCGGCTTCAAAAAAGCTTCCTGAAACCTCGCCCCCGGCATCAATAAAGCAATCGTTTCTGGAGCAGCTTCCCTTTTTTATCATGATATTCCCGCCTGCAATCAACCTGCACGTTTCCACATTATGCTCAATGATAATGTCCCCGGTGGCTTTGATATAGCCGCCGGAATATATACTGCCAACCACATAGACCGTTCCGTCCACCTCCAGTTTACCTGTCACAGCGGTCACATCTTCCCGAACAATCAGCATATTGGTGATTATAATACGTCCGGCGGTAAACTCGAACTTCCCGTTCATTTTGGAAGTATAAGTAATTCCATCCGGCTCAATCCGAAATCCCACGCCTCTTAACTGCTTCTTCTCCGTTCCGTTTTCGGCATGTATCGTTTCTCCGTATATGTTCCTGCCGTTTATTCCCTCTCCCGCCCGATGATAGACGGCAATCTTCTCTCCCTCCTCAACCATCTCAAAAGCTTCTATATTAACATAATCGACCCCGCCGTCCGGAAGAGGCGCCGGGATCCGCGGCAAATCAAGCCTGACAAACCATTCAAACCAGCCGTCCTTACCTCTCTTTGCGGGAATTCCCTCTGCAATCAGTATTTTTTCGTTAAGCCTTCTCCGATCAATCAAATCCGCAATCGCATCTTTCCTGATCCCGAAAACAATTTCCCGCCTTTCCAGATCCTGATAAATATCCTCCTTCGTCACCATGTTACCGGGAATCCATGGAATATAAGCATATGCCTTATTCCCGTTTTCTTCGATGGAAATTGAAAATTCCTTTTTTCTGAAAGAATCCGAAAGAGCGCCCTTACTCTTTTTACTATCCTCATCTTTCTCCCCTTTCCAATCCGCCCTCTTTTCTTCCTTCTCTGTCCTTTCCGTGCCGTACTCTTTCTCCCGGCCCTCTTCTTTGCCTGTTCCTCCGCTTGTTCTTTTTCGGTTAATTACAGCCTGCCTCTTTTCTTTCATATCGGTAGCTGAGTAAACCAGACTACAGTATGACGTAACGTCGAGACCCGCCTCCAGTCCTAGGCGAATTTCGCGCATCTGCGCATGGTTAAACAGATAGTTGGTATAAAGCGACACGTTCAGCTTTTTCTCCAACCCGAGACGTATTTCCCTCATCTGCATCCAATTATACCTGATATCCGCATAAGGAGCGATATCTATATCCTCACACAGGCCTATCCTTATCTCGTGAATCTGGGGCGCGCACATTGTATCCTGCAGCCACTGATCAATAGGAAGCCGGTTCATCAATGCGAACCGAATTTCTTCCAAATCATCATCTGCAAATCCCCGTCTCAGATAGGGCAGCAAATCTATTGCCGAATACAGGGACAGCCTGATCTGTCTCATCGTCTCATAATTATAGGACGGATCGGCATACGCAGCGGCGTCCAGCTTATCCTTAAGACCCACCCTGATCTGCTCCATCTGCAGCCAGTTAAATTGAGGATTAGAATAAATGGATACATCCAGTCCTTCTTCTTTTCCGAGTTCAATCTCGTGCTGCTGCGCTTTTTGATATTCGTCAATTTCCATCATGGGAAAACGCAGTTCCTGCTGTTTCCCGCTATCCAAGTCAACCATATCCGTTACCAGTCTCTCCTTATATACAGCTCGAATTAATTTATATATTTTCGGAAGAAATATATTCCGAATACTGCCTGCAATAAAAATGTGAATATTATATATATTCTATCAGAATTATGGTTAAAAGTCCATGACACTGTAAAATTTGGTTACAGGGGGAGAAAAATGTGAAAACATATGAATTTGACGGCGAGAAATACAAAGCCGCCTCTTCACACCGTAAGCGCCAAATAATAATGCGGTCAGATATAAAAATTACCCCAGCTCTTTGTGCGTTGGAGTAATTCACTATAATTCACATGCGATTTTTGATAAATTGGAGTTTTTGACTCCAGGGTGCAAGCTTTGCGAACTGATCATCAATCATCTCTTTCGTTGGACGATGATCTAGTAGAAATTTCAGATATCCGTGATAGCCTTCCAGAAACTCCTTTGCATGGCTGCCACTCCTGGTTGGAGAATAGCCATATAAGATAATGGCGAGAATACCGTCTTCGCCGCTGCGGCACGGCCACATGAAGAATTGCAGCTGTGCCCGGCGTTCTTCTTGCTTCAGTACCTGGACTCTGCTGTCCGGGAATGTCATCGGATCTTCTTTCACTAGAGAAACCGAAAAGCTTTTTGGTCAGATAGTCCACCTGTTCCTGAAGGGCTTTTTCATGACTGGATTTTTCATCAGTAATAAGATGGAGAGATTTAATCAGCTCAGTCTGTTCACAAATTATTGTTTTGAGTTGTGATATGGTGTCCTTCATCTCCCGCAGTTGGATATCTTTTGCATCGGAAGCCATCGTTTCTCTCCTTAGACCTATTTTTTTATTATACCAGAAACAGGAACATTTCTAAAGGAAAACAAGGTCCAGAGATGTTTTATTCCGTTTTGAGCGCTTTGGGCTGGTCGATATCAATCCCTGACATCAGCCAGTCAACCTCCCTCCAGAAGAGATCCCAAACCTCTGACTGCTTCCTTGGCCATTGATATTCCCCGAACAGACAGCCGTTTATAGATCAGGAGAAAGCCATCCGATTCATGGAACAGGGCTCTGATCCTGTCCTGTCTTCTTGCGCAGAACAGGAAGAGCGCACTGGATATCGGATCCATCTTAAGCTGGTCTTCAATAATGGAACAGAGATCATCGACCGATTTGCGCATATCTGTATAGCCGCAGACAATGTAGATTTTTTCAAGACTGGAGATATCACCTAACATGAGGTCTCCCGGATCAGGCGGAGTGTCCTGGTGAGCAGGATAGGATCGGCATCATTGCTGATGCGGATTGTCAAATCATTCATGGACACTTCAATCGTATGTAAATTATCAAGGTTCGTTTGGTGCATCTGCGATGCTGTATGCCGTTCCGGAAGGTGATCCGAAACAATGTCAATGGGAACCACATCCTGCTTTGAATGCGGGATCTCACAATGACCATAATTCGGTGCCGGGATCTGATCCGCTGCTGCTTTCCTGCAGCGGCTGACCCAGTTATAAAAAGTGCTTACAGCGATACCGTTTTCACGGCACCAGTCAGCATCTGTCATGCTGTTCTGGCAACATTCATTGATAAGCCTGAGCTGTTCCGTCATCGGAATACGGGCTTTGCGAGTAACTGCCATAACCTATCCTCCGTAATTATAGTGAAAGAATCTAAATATCGTTCTCCTATAATTATAGAGCAAACCAATTGATTGGAAAATCCGCAGGAATATTTGGCGCTTACATTGTACTTACTTTATTATAATCTTTTTGCGCCAAAACTTCGCTCAAACTTTTCATGAAGCCTTAGCAACTTTATTCTCTATTCTTCTTTATTCAACGTATTGGGAACCGTCCTGTGAAATACCCGTTTAAACATACTCTTTGTTTTTATAAAAATAAATATTATTATTAATGTCAATGGAATCGAAAGAACAATAGTCATAACTAGCACTCCTTCTCCAGTAACACCAATTAAATTACTAAATATATTGGCAAACAACGCTGTCATTAAAAAAGCAAATAACCAAATAAACACAGTAATCAGTTCATCTGCAATAGCCTTTATAATTTTCTTTATTCCACCTTCTTTTCTTAATTCTGCGCAATTACGTTTAGGCTTTCCTCCTTTTATTTTATACTCAACATGAATTTTCCCATCATCTCCATTATGTAGAATTTGAAGTTTTACTCCCTCACCGCTATCAATGTAGTCAAATGACATTTCTATATTTGCAGCGTCAAAGTTCAAAATCTTGAATGCGTTACTATCATCACTCTGCTTAATTATCTTAGCGTCCAGAAATTGTTCGTCTTCACATATGATTTTTATTGGATTATCTCCAACCATATCCTTGGCATTTATTACATCACTACCACTATTCCAAATGAAATAAATAGTTGATGACAATTCTTGAATTGCTTTACCATCAAATTTCATATCTAACTTATTAATAGGACTCTTTCCCATTTTAACAATTTCATTTGTACAATTATCTATAGAAATTTCTTTTGTTTTCTTTCCATTAATCCATGTATATATCGCAAAAACAAAGGAAGCTACAGTACATAAAGAAAGGAAAAGCCACGCATAGGGATTACTCATTAATTCTTCTACCATTTCCATCTTTGCCTCCATTTTGTTCTCTAAAAACATTATCGCCCAGTGTGTATCGAAAAATTAAATTACTTTCATCAATTATTAGTATGCCACTCTCGCTTTTACCTCGGTCCTAAAAACTCATCCCCATTCAAATGTATCATATGCTCCGGCATCTCCGCAATCCAGACTTCTGTTTCCCATGCCAGTGTTTCCGAAAATCTCTTATAAGTCTTAAAATCAAGAAACGCTGTAACAAAGATTTTCCCTGCTGTTACATTCTTTGTCATTTCAGTTATTTCCAATATTCTTTTAGAATCCATCGGCCCAACGGAAGTTACCGATTCAACAAAGTAAATCCAATTCTTATCCTCTCTGTATAAAACCACATCTGGCATCTTGTCGTGTAAAGTTATTTGAAATCCTAATTTTCCCAACTTAAAAACATTTTTTACCAAATCTTTTTCTGTGGTATCTCCAACATACAAACATTCTGAATGTGGTGCAAATCGGGGCGCAAATTCCTCAATAATAGCCCTTTGCAGTTCATTGTGCTTACCCGCAGAAACTTGAAAATCTACTCCATTGATATGCACCGGCATCATTGTCATTTTCTTTTTTGAAGCATAAATGTCTACCAACTTTTCGTGATCCATCAAAAATCGATTCATAGATTTTTGCCACTCTGATGTTTGAAATGCCCTTACCATCTGCAATGTTTCCTCTGTAAGCCTGTACCTATAATTAGGGCTGTTTGTGGCTTTTCCATTATCTTCTACAAGCGCAGCATTGCGAAAGTGATGTAATGCCTGCTTACGAAAAGTCTCCCTGCTGTTTTCCGCATAAGTCGATCCATAATATGTATTCGCAAATTGGATAATATCATGAATACGAATCCACTCATTACCGGCATCTTTCCATAATGTATCCTGCTTGATCCCTGCCATTGCCAACAATACATAACAGCAAATATCCGCCTGCTGCGCCTTAGGCATTCCGAGCATTTTCAGAAGTTCTCTTGCCTCATTAATTTTATCCACAATATCCCTCCAATATCATATTACAATTACTTTCTGACATATCCTTGCTTTTCATTAGTGTCCTGCCCATTTCCTGTATGCTTTCTAAATCAGGCACAGGCATAGCATTAATTTCCGTCGAATTTACCTGCGTTGAACCATTCAGAATCCTATAATATTCATCGTAAAGAGTAGAATTAAAAATCACATATAATCCGTACACTAGACACTCAGACATTTCTGTTATCAATCCATCTACAAAATTTATTTTGTTCTGTGTACTGATTTTTTTATACTGCGGATACTTCTTTGATAAATATACCCCACACTGCAGTCTGCGCTTTTCCTCTTTTGCAGTAAAACGTTTGACAAACAAATAATTCCGATTGTCCTGCATCAATCCCCTTTGATCTGTCACCACATACTCGTGTTCCCTCTGAATAGGGAACTGCACCTCTCCTTGTTTAATATGCTGTGAATAAAAGAGTGGAATTGCACCTTCCTCTGCATCATCACGAAGTATCTCGCGATTGCGAAAGTCAACTGTCAATCCCGTTTTCATTTTCACCCCAATATCCGGCAATGTTTTATCAAATCTATGTAGTCGTTCCAACACAGAAACTTCTTTTTCATCTGTTACTAAATAAACGTAATAATCCTCTCCCGAAACCACAAGGCTATACGGCACAGTCAACGAAGTCAGATTAACAAAATCACTATTTGACTGGGAAGAGGTGATTGTAACATCTTTTGGCGTTTGATTTGTCTTTTTTACTTTTATTATGATTGTTTCCTGCAAGACATCTTCCTTATCAAACACCTTATTTCTGCTTACAAATAAATGAATATGTTCTAATTTCCCTTCTGTCAGAAAATACTGTCTAAATCGCTTAAAATAAGCCCCGGAAGTCCATGAGCGGGGGATAATATACACCATTTCGCCATCGACATCAAGATTGAATAATCCCATTGCAGCAAAAATGAAATATAAATTGGGTGCGCCATAACATACATCCGGCATAGCTGTTGCTTCCGGCGCATCTTTAGGTATCTTCATATATGGAGGATTGCCAATAACAAAATCATATTTTTTAGGATCGGGATTGCCGCCTAACATATGATTAAAGTCCAAATACTGGCTTGTAATATAATTATCTGTGATAATATGAATTTGTATGTCTTTTTTAGAATTTGCCTGACAAATATACAAGTTCTCTTTTAACAATCCCAAAATATTGTCGTCATTTTCATAGCAGGTTAATTCTATCATCTGAATAGAATCCATCTGCTCTAATCGTTCTAAAAGCGCACACGACAATATACCCGAACCTGCTCCTGAATCTAAAATGTGAACCTTGGACAAGTTTTCAGGAATAGTATATAATTCAGCCATAAAACGTGCTGTTTCTTTACTTGTAAAAAACTGCCCATATTTTTTGCGCTCTTTTTTAGGCATATCGTCAATATATTTATTTGTACGTTCAATGATAAAATCTAACATTTTCTTCCTCTGCTTTCATACATTCCACTACATCCGTTTTTTATATCTCATTATATGCTCTCTCCAATAGAGGCTTTGCCCTTTCAAAATCCGCTGCATTTTTAATCGTTATCTGCAAGTCACCTGTGCCATAATGTCCAATGTTGCGCATATCTCTTGTAAATCCATTTTCCAATTTGACAGTATCTGGATTAATCTTCAAAAAAAGCATAATCTGTTTCTTATATATTTCGATACATACCATGTTTTGAACCTTCTTATATGCCAAATATAATTTCAGTTGATTCGATACAATGTCATCCCCTAAAGATTCAAGAAAATCACATATGGAATGGTAAAGATTTTTCATATTTTCAGAAATTGCCGCTAATTTTTCCAAGTGGGTTTTTTGTGTGCTATTTTTTGTATCGTTTTCATTCCCCATATTCTCCATAATCGGCTTTACAATCGGGGCTACGCGCTTCGTTAAAAGAAAACTTTTTTCGGAAGTGCCGCTTATGCTTAAACACTGGCAGACGCATGCTGAATATCAGCTGTTTATTTCTAACACTGTTTCTCATCTGAATGATTCACAGCGTAAAAAACTTAATTCTTATTCCCATTCCATTGCTAAACTTTCTGCTTTGAACCTTGACCCTGTCAGGGATTTCATGCTTCCTTTTTATTCTTCAACCGAAAGACCTGCCCTCAACCAGCCTCAGATCCTCCGCTCTTTCGTCCTTCTCATGGACCGGCACTGTCTGGGTATTGATTCCTGGGTTGATACTTTGACACATGATGACCTGCTGGCTATCCTTATAGACTGTTCCCTGGATTCCCTTCCGCCACTTGGTTCCTATTACGATTTTATAAACCGCTTACGGGTCATGAAGCCTGCGCTCAAGAAATTTGACCACAAAGATACTTTCCCCTGCGGGAAAAATAAAAAGCCTTCACTAAAACCCGGCAGGGATAAAAAACTTCCCAACAGGCATCCGGGTGTGACAAAAAGGTGGCGGAATGGATCTACTCTGGCAGGGGTTTCCCTTTTCACTATGAAAAAGCCCTTCAATGTCTTTTTCGCAGTGCCGCCATCGTCCCATCCCTTGATTTCGGTCTGCTTCCTTCTGAAAATCTTACTGTTTCAGATGATGGTACCTGTGTCCATACACACTCTAATCCATTTGGGCACAAAGTATGCGGTTGTGTGGAACAGGGCATTTTGGGTTGCTCATGCCCCAGACATTTTTCTGACCCCGATGCCTCCTTCGGATGGGACCGTGACCTTGGCACTTATTGCTTTGGTTACACCCTCTACATGATTGCCTGCCATAATGAAAAGTTTCATATTGACCTTCCGTTGCATTTCCGCTTCCTCGATGCGAAACGGTATGGCTGCCCTTCACACCATGACGTAAATGGCGCTGTCCAGCCGCCTCCGAAAAGGAAGAAAAGTGTACCTGTGAAGTCCCCTGCTCCTCTCTCCATACGGACGCTGTTTATATACTAAACCCGCTTGGGATATCCGCCTTTATCCACCGATTGCCCGTGGCACTGATGAATATGAAAAGACTTATAATAACCGCACGGGTTCAGAACGTGTGAATGACCGGGTTCTTAATAACTATCATCTGCATGATATGAAAATTCATGGTAAAAAAAGATACTCCTTCTTTACTATGATTGCCGGCATCAACATTCATCTTGATGCCAGGCTGAAAGTTCAGAAACTGAAAACTGCATAAAATCTGATGCGCATCTGAATCTTTCAAACGTCATCATTTTTGATTGCTTGGATAAGTGCGCCCTTGTAATCGGGGCTATACTGCCTAATCTTAAATTACTTCCCTCTAATCGTAAACATTTGATTTTGCTGAACAAATTATAATTGCTCGATAATTGTAGCCACACGACCAGAACCTACTGTTCTACCACCCTCACGGATTAGGTTGGGAGAACTTTGGGTGACAGATGGCGTGTTTTCGGGGTTTTCTGTCATCATATTTTCTGGAAATATTGTTTTTATCTGTATTCTCAGAATTTTTGTAGCCATTTTGTAGCCAACCGCGTTTCCCCCTCATCGTAATTGTTGCTACAGTGTAGCAACTTTTTGAGTATGTTTCAAAAATTGTGCCTACAATAAAAATATCTACAAATCTATCCCTTCATCTATCCATTCCTTTAATTTCTTCTGAAGCTCCTTCTTATCCGGCAAATACAATTGATACTCTGACGCATAAATATTTGCATCTTCCGGCAATGTAATTTCTACAAGAGCATCATCCTTTTCCTTGCATAACAGAATTCCCACCGTTGGATTTTCCTCAGGCAGCTTCTCATATCTGTCGTAGTAATGCACATACATCAACATCTGTCCCAAGTCCTGATGCGTCAATTTATCAATCTTCAAGTCTATCAATACATAGCACCGTAAAAGTCTGTTATAAAACACAAGATCAACATAATAGTTATCTTCCTTAAATGTAAACCGCTTCTGCCTTGCTTCAAATAGATATCCTTTACCCAATTCTAGCAAAAACTTCTGCAGTTTATTGATGATTGCTGTCTCCAGATCAGATTCCACATATTTTGCTTGTTCATCCAACCCAAGAAATTCAAGCACCGTAGGCTGTTTTACAATATCTTGCGGCTTTGTTATCACATTGCCCTCTTTAGCCAGCCTCATTACCTCATCCTTATCTCTGCTCAGCGCCAACCTCTCATATAGGCTTGAATTATACTGTCTTTGCAATGTTCGTATTCCCCAACCAGATTTTGCTGATTCTATCTCATAAAATTTTCGTTCATCCGCATTTTCTATCCGCATAAGCTGCAAATAATGCGACCATGAAACAAGAAAAGGTTGCTCCTTATCCAATTCCTCAAACACTGTTTGGGATTTTTTAACTGCAAATTCCTCAAACAGCGTCTGGGAAATTCGGTCTGCATATGTGAAATAAAATTTTCTGGCATACTCCAAATTTGTTTCGGAAAATCCTCTGCCAAACTTTTTTGTAAGGCTTTCTGACAATTTTTTCAAAACCTGCTTTCCATATTTTGCCCGTTCTTTCCCTTCCTGCTGTTCCTCAACAATCCATTTCCCAAGTGAGTAGTAAGTCATTAACTGCACTATATTTACCTGTTTTGCAGTAATTTGTCTTGCATACTGGATCAATTCAATGGAATCTGCAATCAGCATATCCAAAGACTGATTCGCTTCTATTATTTCATTTTTGCCATCCATTTATTCTCCCTCAACTCGTCTTATAATATTCGGTACAGTTTATACTGCATAACTTTTATCATATTAGAAATCAGACTTTATATAACAATTTATATAACAATATTAGAATGTTCCTTCTTTTTTACAAAAATAGACGCAATATTATCACCTGCAAGATTATCTTTGGGAAACGCATTTTTCTTGGGTTGATTAAATTCACGGATAACTGGAAAATCATTTTCTTCTATAGTATAATTCTTATTATACACTTGCTGAACTTTATCCATAAAATCCTTATCTGCAATCCTAGTTATTTCTTTCATGCATATAACTTTCTTATTATTGATATGTACATTTGATTCTAAATATTGTTCTACATTTATTATACCTACTTTACTCCCATATAAAGCTACAATTTCCACAGTTGGATGAGTTTTTTCAATAATTGTTTCTAGCTTAATTTCTTTCCCCCTATAATAATATACTACATGTTGATTTTTTACATTACCTAAAGTGGTTTTATCATAATATTCAAAATAGAATTGTAAATTACGAATTGTTGATGTACCAGATTGAATTGTATCAAACAAAAATATAATTTTTTCAATCTTCTGCCCCATATATGTATATCCCTCTTGATTTTCCCCTATTTCATCAAGATATGCATCGTGGTTTCGAATCGCTCTTCTTTTACAATACCTATTAATTATAGAAGTCATAACACTATCAGATTCTTGCTTTTCCTTTGGTACTATAAGCACATTCCCCTTTAGCACCTCCAAATTTTTTATAAAATCATATTTTAACTGCTGATGTGCATTAATAATGCCTATAAAATTCCCCCACCTTTCATCCGTTAAAATCTTATTACAGAGAATATGATGAATGATTCGTAATTTTGCGATATCATTAAAACTTACTATACAATTATCTATATCATTTAATTCTTCTTCTTGTAACTTCATTGCATCTAAAACAAGCTGAATCTGAGATTCTGTATGTAAGGCAAAATCTTCTACCACATTCAACTCCTTATTATCATCTTCTATTTTTCTCATAATTTTAATATAACTATCAATTTCATTTGACACAAAATATCTGTCTTGATATTTTATTGAAAAAAATCTGTCTTTTTTCAAGTCATCATCTTGTTTCATTACAAGAAATTCAGACGGAATTTCAATATTATTTTTTATATCCCTATAAACTACATTACCCTCAAAATCCTCATCTTTTTCCAATAAGACCTTTTCAATACGATCCTTTATTGTTTCCCCACATAGCTCTAATAATTTATTTTCCAAAAATTGAATTGGCAATTTAACTGGAATCCAGCTGATATCGCTAATTCCCTTTTGGAGAATAGTTTTTCTTTTCTTGATATAAAGCACATCCTCAAAATATTCCTTTTGAAGTTCTAACACACTTTTATAGAAATCAGTCGTATATTTTGACCAAATAACAATCAGATTATCCTGATAATTCTTATGAACATTCTTTAATTCATTCATTATACTATCAATTTGTACATTACATATTATCAGCAACTTACATATCGAACCCAAAATAACATAATCCAATCCCTCTCCTATAATCTTAATTAAAGAAAATGGTTTCATTGCATATTCTGTTATATTAGAAACATTCGCATCCCTTATTTCTCCGTTTTCAAAAATCAAAATTGTATCCTCTGCTGTAAACTGATTAACTACTTGAACATTATCCCCTACCTTAATAAAAGCCTTGTCAAAAAAAACATTATATGATTTATTATTATATATCTCTCTAATTGCAGCTATTTGCAAATTAGGATTTCCGCTTGTCATTATATCTCTTATTGACATAAATTCTGCCGCAAAATCATACGAATCTTCATAAAAATATGCTATATCCCTATGCTCAGAATTCTTTTCACTATCTAATTTATTTCTTTTTTCCCCCTTTAATGATGAAAAATAAACTTTTTCAGGATGCCTTATATATATCATCCCCTGTGTCACATTTCCCAGAATCAAAACACCATTACGCTTAAAATTCTCTTTCCACGCAGATCCGCCAATACGTAGCGTTGATTGATCAGACAAATACTCTAAACACTTCAAGTTGCATTCATCAATAATTTTGTCCAATTTATCTTTCTCAGCAGCATATGTTTCTGTGTCAAAAATTTCTAATGCAAGAAGAAAAGTATTCAATGTAACCTCATCTAATTTTTCAAAAATATACTCACTTCCAATTACAACGGCTAATAATTTTCCAATAGGAAAGATTTCAATTCCGTTATGCTGTAATTTAAAAATAATTTTCATTTCTTCCAGTTTACTGCATAAGAGATTAAACTGCATTTGCATTTCTTCATCAATCGGGGCAATATCTCCTCCTGTCATTCCACTCAAATTATTCAGTCTCTTTAAAAACTTCATAATTGTTATTTCAACAGAAGAATGCCCTTCATTCCCATCATCTAAGTCTTTTATATTATCATAGCTTTCCAAAATCAGTTGCACCATAGATAATTCATTAATCATCTCATCTGTACAATTACACATTATTGTACAAAATAAAATAGCAACCCAGTAACTATTTACTGAAATGTCATCAGTGTTTAAATTCTTTAAGAAATCCAAAGATTCTAAAATCACTTTCTCCTTATTTCCCGGTAAATTTAGACATTGAACAAATTCTTGTGTCTTTTCTTGTACTTTATACATTATCTTTCTCCCATCTCAACAAAGACTTGATTGTAATTCTATCTCCTTCATCAATTTCAGCTAAATCTATTTTTCTTAAAAAAGTATCACATAATAATGCAAATAAATCTATATCGATATTTTTTTTCTGCACAACATAATATATTGAAC
>VSNG01000039.1 GCA_009774175.1 Lachnospiraceae bacterium
AAATATATCTCAGACTACAAATTTAATACCGTTATTAAATTTCACCAACATGAAGATACCCGTATCGAATTGGCAGAGCATCTTATTATACTACCTGTTGAGCAGTTAATTTATTTCACTTATATCAAGTGTCTTATTTTTAAAACAGGTTTAATATAAAAAAGAAGCTGAACCTTTCCTCCCAAGTGTTCCTTGCGGATTTTACACTCTGCCACGTATTCGCAACATTCAGCTTCTTAATCAACATATTCACTTTTTATCTTTATTATACATGATTTTCTTAAATTGTCAATTCCGCCCCGATGCTACCAACACCGGAGCGGATCGGAACTATACCGAGAGTACCGATATAATCACCCTAAGCAAGTGCATTATATCATTCTCCCGGCAAAAACACAAGCGCTGGGTATTTTTATGCCCTGCTGCCCGTATGATGTACAGGAGGATGCTACCATGCTCACCATCGGAATCTACCCACGAAAGTCCGTATACCGCGATAACAGTGACTCCGTCTCTGTACAGGTAAATCTCTGTAAAGACTATGCCGGCATTATCTTTAAAGATCAGGAACTTGATTTCCGTATCTATGATAAGGACGAAGGTTTCTCCGGCAAAAACATGAACCGCCCCAGCTTTCAGGAATTAATGGAAGATGTGCGGAATAATCTGCTTGATGTCGTCATGGTCTACAAGCTGGATCGTATCAGCCGTAACGTACAGGAATTTTCCGCCATGTATGATGTCTTTCAGCGGCATAATGTCTCCTTTGTTTCCGTTAAGGAATCCTTTGACACCACGACCCCCATGGGCCGTACTGTCATGTATATCCTGGCCGCGTTTGCACAGCTTGAACGTGAAAACACGTCTGAACGTGTCACCGATAATATGCGCGCCCTCGGCGCCGCCGGAAAATGGACCGGCGGAAGGCTGCCTGCCGGCATGACCTCAGAGCGCCGACAGATCGGCGACAAGGAGCATTCCTACCTCATCGTGGATCAAAACACCATATGGCTTGTAAAAAAGCTGTATCATTTGATTCTCGACGGCTATCCCATTACACGGATAGAAAGGCATTGCAGGGATCATGGCATAAAGAGCCCCACCGGCAAATTTCTGAACACGTCCCAAATATACAATATTCTTACCAATCCGGTTTACTGTCAGAACAGCATGGACGCCTATTACTTTTTCAAAGACCGCGGCTGCGCCCTTCCTGATCCCTCGCTCTTTGACGGAACGAAGGGCCTGATCGGGTATGGAAAGACAAAGACGGATACCCGGTCGCAAAAAAGACAGGCCGCATCCAGCTGGACGATTGCCATAGGCGTACATGACTATGTAATCCCCGCGGCGGACTGGATTGCCGCCCAGGAACATCTTGGACTTCATAAAATGATCCGTACCGCGAAACATGACTGCGGTATCCTGAAAGGGGTCATGCGGTGTAAGTGTGGGGCCAGAATGGATATCCGCACTTACATAAAAAACGGGATCCGTTTTTCCTACTACTACTGTACCGATATGGCCAGACAGGGCAAAAGCAAATGCGACACAGGCTATATCCGCATTGAAGAGGTGGAAGATGCCTTTCTTAAGCAACTCAGACGCATCCGCTTTAATCCTGATGGCTTCAAACTCCATGCAGACGAGTCGGACGGCTCCCTGCGAAGCGCCTCCTCCATTAAATCCGAGTTAAAGCAAATTCAGGAATCCATTGGCAATCTGACTAACGCGCTTACTGCCGCCATGGATTCCCCGGCCGCTTCCTATATCGTGGCCAAAATTGAAGCGCTGGATAAGGATAAGCGAAACCTTGAAACCTGTCTGCGACAGGCTATGCTGCGCGAGCGTAGCGCCAAAACGCTTCAGGACACTGAGCGGGAAATCTATTCCAATATCTGCTTTTTATTGGATAATTTTGATTCAATAGAGTATACCGCTAAAAATGAACTGGTCAGGAAAATCGTTAAGAAATGCATATTAGAGGACAAAAGCCTGCGCATTATTTTTTGATGTGCAGGCTCTATATTTCATTCTTATCGGCGTGCCGATCTGCCCCATCATATCATGTCCCAGATGGGGCCTCGCATAACCGTAACTGCGGGAAGACCCGAAATCGTCATAATGACTGTAATCAAACCCCTTCGCGATGGGAGAAAACGCCTTTAAACCGTAAACCCGTCTGTCATCCAGCGTAAATTCTCCCACCATGCCGCCGAGCACAGCCGTGTACGCTTCCAGATAATAGTCGTAATACTCCATATCCGCCGTCAGCTTCTCCATGGTGGTCTCGCCGCTTTTTAATTTTTCCGCCGTCTCTCCGATTTTCCTGACACTGTTTTTGTCAAACTTTCCGCCGGTTTTTGCCCCCTCGTACGCCAACAGTTCAATCCAGTTTACATGCACTTCGTCCCGGTAGGTTTCCACATCCGCATCATAGGCCGCCGCCAGGGCCTCGCAGGTGACGTGAAGTTCCACCCACTTGATATAATTGCCGTCGGCGGTCGCTTCCACCGCCTGCCTGTCCTGAACGTTCCATGCCGTACCGCTTCCCTGCCATGCCGACTCCTGCCATCTGCAGGACAGCTCCCTGGCAAGGCACACACAGACAAACGCCATCAGAAAAAGCAGGCCGATTTTTCCGCCAATCCTGCCTTTTTCACGCCCCCTTTTTTTGTCCCCGTTCTTTCCCATACTCCGCACCTGCGCCATCGCCTTTTCCAATCCGTCTTACCGTAAATATATGTACACCAAAATCCCTGTATGTCAACGGACAGCCTTCGCTGCCCCGGCAAAAAGCGGCGCAAATAGCAGATTGTGCCGCGGCGCATATCTTGTTATGATAAGAGTATATCGGAAACGTTCACGGAAGGAGCTTCGTATGATGGAAAACATCCGAAAAAAACTGGAAGGACGGGAAATGCTTGTATTCAGTATCACCACGGTGCTTCTCCTGTTTGCCGCCGCCTTTCTTCTGGCCGCGCCAAAAGATCTTGCCCGCGGCATGGTGATCATCGTACTCACAAGGGATGCCCTTGTCACGGATTATTTTGAGCTGGCAGGGTTCGGCGCCGCCTTTCTCAACGCGGGGCTTGTGATGGGACTCGCCATCCTTCTGATCCGTCTGCAGAAAATCCCATTTACGGGACTGACCATGGCCGTCCTTTTTATCAATGCCGGTTTTGCTCTCTTTGGGAAAAATCCGGTCAACATCCTGCCCATGCTGTTTGGCACCTGGCTCTATGCCCGGTTTCATCGCACCGGCATGAACCGCTACATTTATACGGCTCTCTTCGGCTCCTGTCTGGCGCCGATGGTAACAGAGCTTGTATACCTGCTGCCCTTCTCCTTCCCCGTCAATCTGGGAATTGCCATACTTACCGGTATTTTTTCCGGCTTTGTGCTGCCGCCCCTGTCTGTACATACCGCTTCCATGCACATGGGCTACAATCTTTTTAACATGGGGTTTGCCGGAGGGCTTTTCGCCTTTGTCATGATGTGTGTGCTGCAATCTTTCGGTCTGGAAAGCAACAGCGTTTTTATCTGGAGCTACGGGCGGCCCCTCTGGCTGCTTGCGGGCCTGTATCTGTATTTTACGGCCACAATACTTTTCGGCCTGTTCCTGAACAGGGGCAGCCTTTGTTCCCTCCTTCATCTGATGCGGCATCCCGGCCGGGCGGTAACAGACTTTGTCCTGATGGAAGGCGTACCGGCCTCACTGGTCAACATGGGCCTGATCGGCCTGCTGTGCACCACCTATATCCTTTTAATCAGAGGAGATCTGTCCGGGCCCGTAGTGGGCGCAATCCTGACTGCCTTCGGATTTGCCGCCTTCGGCGTCCATATCAGAAACTATCTTCCTGTACTGTCAGGCGTATTTCTCTCCACCATCTTTACCCATATGCTCCCCACCACGCCGGGAATCCAGATGGGCGCCGTTTCCGCCGTCGGTTTGGCTCCCGTCGCCGGACAGTTTGGTATTCCCGCCGGCATCATTGCCGGAATGCTGCATGGAGCGGTGGTGGTATGCACCTCCTCTCTTTACGGCGGATTAAATCTTTACAACAACGGCTTTTCCACCGGGCTTATAGCCATTGTGCTGGTACCCACACTGGAAAGCTTCATCAAAGGCTTTCAGATAAAAAAGGAACAAAAAAAGCGGCAATGAAAAAGACAGCGCGGCATTCGCGCGGAAATGAGGACGACATGACACATGAAGAAAAAAAGACTGCAAAGATTGTGGAAGAGCTGACCATGTTCTTCTTTGCTCTGGAGGCGACCTATATCGAAACCCGGATCGAGCGGGGAGACCGTCAGTCCGTAATCAGGCTGGAAGCGGATTTTGATCCGTCCTACACCGACACGCTCTCGCATCTGGATCAATATTTAAACGGCAGAAAAAACGACGGTATGGGAGATATCTACTGGGAGCTGGCAGGCAGCGGTGATCCCGGAGAAACCAGCCAGCTGCTTTTAGTCGGCATGATGATCGACCGGGCTGAAATCCAAATCGCAAAAGACCACGTAAAACTCACGCTGTTTCGAACTTACTGAGGCAGTTCACTACCTTCTCCCCTGCCCGCCCGTGCGGTACACGAACTCCCGCTGGATGGCAAAGCTGATAAAAAACAGCAAAATATCCACCGGCATCTTAACAAGAACCTCCGCGCCGCCGATAAGTCCATACAGCGTATTTACCAGAAACGCGCTGCATGCCATCTGGCAGACTGCAAGCAGACCGTATTTTGCGATTGTCACCGCCATGCCCGCCTTACTCTTAAACACCACACGATAATTAAGAAAGAAATTATAGACAGCGGAAATCACTCTGGCGCATACGGTGGCGGCAACGATATAGGGAATCCCCGCAGTCAATCCGGCCGCCCGCTGCAGCATCACGCAAAACATCTGAAACAGCAGCAGATCAAGAATGCTGGAGGAAAGCGACGAGAAGAGAAACTTTCCGAACACCAGATAGATCCGCAGGGAGTCCCTGACGGGATTGAAATGACTGGTTTTATTCTCCTCGATATAGACCGTTTCCACAGACACTTCCACAATGGGTATTTCCCGGTCCTTTGTCTCGATCAGCATATTGGTCTCATACTCAAACCGCTCTCCCTTTACCTGCATCAGTTCCCGCATAAAGGCTGTGGGAATTGCCCGCAGTCCCGTCTGGGTATCGGAAACGGAAAGGCCCAGCAGATAATGGAACACCTTTCTGGTGCATTTATTGCCAAACCGGGAGCGCATCGGCACTTTTGGCCCGTCAAAGTTCCGGCATCCCAGTATCAGACTCCCGTCATTTTCACAAAGGGCCTCCATGCAGGTCAGAATATCCGCCGGGGTGTGCTGTCCGTCAGAATCCGCCGTCACACAGCCACAGGCTTCGGAATACTCCCGCAGGCAATGGTTAAACGCTGTCTTAAGGGCCCTTCCCTTGCCCAAATTCACAGCATGATATAAAACGGTACAGTTTTCCACCATCGCTGCCTGTTCAAAAAAATGGGCATACTTTCTCCCGCTGCCGTCGTCCACCACTATCACATGGCGAATGCCCGCAGCCTGAAGGGCATGCAGTAATGTAATTAGCTTTTCGTCCGGCTCATAGGATGGTATAATCACCGGTATTTCCAAATAAGAAGACATGAACTGGCCGTTCCTCACTGTATAATTTCCACATCTGACACAGGTGTCAGTTGTATATTTTCTCCGTCGTCCATAATCCGATACAACATCCCGCAGGAAAACGCCTCCCCCTGCGTTACTCCATCAAAAATCGTATATGCTCCCGCATCAGGTTCATCCGCGTACAGATAGGATGCATGGCTGTTCCGTATTTCCTGAAACACCCAGTCCATGGCCTCCCTGTCCGGATGCGCCTCCCTGTATACAACGGATGCCGGCGCCGCTACATAGCTTGTATAAACATTATGAAATCCCGGCGTTTCTGTGCCTCTGATATAGTACACCCGCGCCCTGTGATCTGTCCGCAGAATCTCGATCTCATTAAGAAAGGCTTCCGCTTGCGCATCCAGATAGCCCTCCCGCTCATCCTGATGCATTTCCAGATCGTCCCGGTATCCGACAAGTCCATAATAGCCAATCTGGTAGTTTGCTGTCAATGCCACAAAAAGGATAAAGCAAAGCTGCACGCCATACCGGCGGACAAACTGCGGAAACTTCTCACTCTCAAACAGCCGACTGCCGCCATTCAGCCAGATGTGCGCAAGAAACAGCAGCGTACCGATGGTAAAGGGCGCACCGTAACGCTCAATGGACAAAATCATGCCGGAAGTTTCCAGATACTGCGTTTCTCCCGCAAAAATCGTAATATGGGCAAGAAATATAATACCGTAAAAAAGCGCGCCGCTGACGGTACAGAAACCGAGCACCAACCGCCCCATCCTGCCGGACAACAACTTCCATTTCAGGAAAAGCAGCGACAGCAGGCAGATGCACAGATAGCAGCCAAAGGGCGTCATATTGATAAAAAGACTTTCGTCCCTGTGCAGCGGTGACCCGAAAAAGGCCCGCACAAATGCCGCAGCATATTCTCCCATATAACCCGACAGTCCGTATTCATCCGTTACCATATATTTCACCGCAGTGGTGGTGGAATTTGCCACCCGCCGCATAAGCAGACAAAACAGCAGCCATGTGCCGCCTGTGGCCGCCGGCAGCAGGATCATCGAAAGCAGGCCGCGCATCGCCGCCTGTTTCCCACCGTTCCGGTTCTGCTCCCTGCCCTCCCCGCTTCGCCGATACAGCAGGAAAAAAACAAGCCCAAACAGCGTCCACACAAATCCAATGGACTTGACTATCACAAGCACACCCAAATAAAGCGCCAGCCGGCCGTAATAAAAGACTTCCGACTCCACCTCCCGATCAGTCACGGCATACAGAAAAGCGCCATAAATACAGGCCATGGTCAGATCCGCACAAAATCCGTTGTAACCAAAATATTCCCCCACGCTGGGAAACAGCCACAGTGCTGCCGCCATAAAAAACAGAATGAAAACGTTCTTTCCTTTCTCCTTTTTCAACAACGGGAGCAGGAAGACCAGATTCATCGTATAGTATCCGGCAAAAGCCAGTCCCTCCCTAAACTCCTGCGGGTTCAAATGCAGGAACCACCATTTGATCAGCTGGGTGGCCGGCGGATAATCACCGAAAGCCGCCGCCACATTCCCATATTTTCCTGCAAAACCATCCGAAAAATACAATGCCCTTGCATCAACCGCCCAAAAGTTAAAGTCATCCCACCATGTCACCAGTTTGGACGAGGTACAGACTGCAACCACTGCCAGAAGAAGAATGCCGGTTATAAACGACGGTCGTGTCATATTATATCTGCATGCACAAAGAAAGGCTTCCCTTTCCTCCTTTTTCTGTCTGAAAAACCAGCCGACGGCCGCTGCCACTGCCAACACCGCCACCCCGTCGATCCAGGAAAGGTGATGCAGAAACGCCAGTAAATACAACACAAACACCAGCCCACAGGTAAATACAGGCAGAACTTCCACCAGGCTGACCCGAAAGCGCCATGCCAGAAGCAATATACAAACAAGAACTGCCAACATGTGCAGCAGTATCATTAAATATGTCATGGCCAAATTTTCCTCTTAATGTATAATATCGCCCTGTCACTTCTGACAGGGCGACATGGTATTTCCATTTCAAAACAGAGCTTGTCTCGCTCCCTAAGTCCGCTTACACCTCGGGTTCAATCAGGCCGTAAGTATTTCCCTTTCTCTTATAGACCACGTTTACCTGATCCGTCTCCGCATTACAGAACACAAAGAAATTGTGACCCAGAAGCTCCATCTGCACGCAGGCATCCTCGGGATACATGGGCTTGATGTCAAACTTCTTCGTGCGGATGATCTGCACTTCCTCCTCGTCCATATAGTCCTTCTCGATAAACTCCTGACGGAAAAATCCCGCTCCCTGCTTCTTGTCCACCAGCTTATTCTTATATTTCTTAAGCTGTCTCTCGATAATCTCCTCCACCAGGTCGATGGAGACATACATATCGCTGCTGACCTGCTCGGAACGAATGATATTACCTTTCACGGGAATCGTCACCTCAATCTTCTGACGATCCTTCTCTACGCTGAGCGTAACATGTACTTCTGTATCTTCAGTGAAAAACTTCTCTAATTTGCCGATCTTATCTTCCACTGCAGACCGTAATCCCGGCGTTACTTCGATATTTTTTCCGACAATGTTAAATTTCATCTCGCTCATCCCTTTCCTGTTCGGATTTGTTGTGTCCAGTATACCATATCTTGTGCTTCCATTGCAATAGCATACATAACATACCGGCCCCGCTTATGCGCATAAACAGCCTTAAAATACTGCTTACGCATGCAAAAAGAGACGGTTCCGAAGAACCGTCTCCCAATTTTCTTTTCCATGGCCGCAAGCCCGGCCACCCGCCGCCCTTCTCCTAGAGGATTCTTCTGATGGAGAGAATGGAACGGTAATTTGCATTGGACACGATAATACCTGTTCTGGAGGTAGACGCGTGAACAATCTGACCATTGCCGGCATAGATACCCACGTGACCCGAATAGCAGATAATATCGCCAGGCTGCGCATTCTCCAGACCGTTTACGGCTGCGCCCACACTTCTGTCCGCCGCCGAAGAATGAGGCAGGCTCACACCAAAGTTTTTGTAAACGCTCATCACGAAACCAGAGCAGTCCGCACCGTTGGTCAGGCTGGTGCCACCGTACACATAAGGATTACCCACAAACTGTTTCGCAAACTGTACCACATCGGCGCCTGTGCTTCCTGTGGGATTTGCATAGGTCTTGCCGCCCTCTTCACTCTTTTTGCCGGAAGCAGCATTCTCCGCCGTCTTTTTCTTCGCAGCAGCCTTCGCTGCTTTTCTGGCCTCTTCCTCTTTAGCCAGTCTGGCTTTTTCTTCCGCGATGGACTCCGCCTTCACAAACTCGGTGGAAAGCGTAACGTAATCCGTGGAAACATAACCGTCGCCCTCCTCGATGTTTACCTTAACCCAGCCGTCCAGCTCTTCCGTAACGATCAATTCGTCTTCAATCGGGATAAGGCCCAGAACCGTCTCCTCCAGACCGGGTTTTTCACGCACCTTAAGGGTGGTGGTATTTACGGTCGCGATACGGGTTCCCACTTCCTTCGCGTAATCCACGGCATCATCACCGGTCACACAAAACTCTGCCTTAACAAACCCCTCAACGGAGCCGGAGCTGATCTTATACCAGCCGTCCTCCTCCTCAATAAAGCTGCCGACGGACTTATTATAGAGCTTACCTACAATTTCACCGTCCTCGCTGGGGATGTCACGCACATTCACGTAATCATTCACTTTGGCGATAACCAGATCCTTAAAGCTCTCCTCTTCTTCGGAAAGGCCTCTGCCCGCCGCTGCCCGCAGGTCTCTTGTGTAGCCTTCGCTGACAACCACCGTATCCACAATCTTCTTCTCAGAGGATTTCCTGCTGATCTTATCGGATGTGCTGGCAAGATCGGCAAAACCGCCTACCTGCGCGCTTCCTACGCTGATGTCGGGCTCGTCGTCCTGCCCGTCCTCATAATCGTCTTCATATTTGCCTGTATTTTCGCCGTCTTCCTCTTCGTTCTGCTGGGCCATTTCAGCCGCTTCCCTGTCGGAATCCTCTTTCAGCGCCGATAAGGAAGTGGACTCCTCCTCGCTCTGAAGCGAAAACTCTATACCGGCCGAAGGAAGGACGCTTGCCACATTTCCAGTAGCCTCCGCCTCAAGTCCCATACCGGTAAATCCCATGACTGCCGCCAGTGCACATGCTGTCCATTTAAGTTTGTTTTTCTTCATAAAAAACACCTCATTTGTTACAGAATTGTTACATCTGGCTATAATATAGCATTGCCTTTACGTTTTGTCAACCACATCATCTACTGTAAAAACGCAAACACAAGCCCAAGTTATTGTGTTTTTTTCACAAAAATACGCATTTTATGGCATTTTACGTTAAATTTCATGTCAAATTTTTTTATTTCTGGGAAAAACAGGTTTGTAACACTTTCGTAATCATTCTATTACAGAAGAAAGATATTTCTCCACGGAAGCCACCGCGCAGGCGCCGTCCGCCACCGCCGTCACAATCTGCCGGAGGCTCTTTGTGCGGATATCTCCCGCCGCAAAAATACCCGGAATATTGGTGGCGCAGTCCTCTCCCGCAATAATATAACCCGTTTCGTCGCAGGCCACCGTCCCACGTAAAGGCTCCGTATTCGGCCTCATACCCACCGCGATGAAGACGCCCTCCACCGCAATCTTTCGCTCCTCCTCTTCCCCGGACTTACGGACCGTTATTTCTTCTACCAGATCAGAGCCGCCAATCTCCTGCAATGTGCTGTTCCATACAACCTCCACGTTCTCACAGGAAAACAGTTTGTTCTGCAGGCTTTTTGCCGCCCGCAGACTGTCGCGTCTGTGAATCAGGTAAACTTTCCTGCAGAATCTGGCAAGATAGACGGCATCCTCCACCGCTACATCCCCGCCGCCGATCACTGCCACATCTCTTTTCTTAAAAAAAGCGCCGTCACAGGTAGCGCAGTAGGATACGCCCCGCCCTCTGTAGCTGTCCTCGCCGGGCACGCCCAGCTGCGCATGTTTTGCGCCTCCGGCAAGAATCACCGTCCGCGCCTCATATCTGGCGCCGTCTGCGGTCTCCACCACTTTTCTGTCGCCTCCGTCACAGACACGGACCACGCTTCCGCTCTGGAAAACCGCTCCCTGGGCATCCGCATGCTGCCTGAATTTCTGTCCCAGTTCAAATCCATTGATACCGGGCAGACCAAGATAATTATCCACCTCATGGGTATCGACCACCTGACCTCCCCCCATGGGCGTCTCTTCCATTACCATAAGAGTAAGACCGGCGCGCATACCATAAACCGCAGCCGACAGCCCCGCCGGACCTGCACCGATAATAATAAGATCAACCATTAATCACACACTCCTTTCCCGTCACTTTGCTATCCGTTCCCGGCAGGTGACATTCCCCGCTGTATGTAGTATACTTTAATTCAATGCAATTCATTACGATCCGTAATACAAATACTATATAATTATACTATTAAATCCACAGAAGGGACAATCAACCATGCAACAGACACCTATCCCGAAAGCAGCGCTTGTCACAGGCGCCTCGCGGGGAATCGGCCGCGCCATCGCCGAAGCTCTGGCTCAGGAAGGCTACCGCCTGTATCTCACCTGTATAAACTCCAAAGACGATCTGACACATTTGTCACATCGTCTGTCGGAAAAATATCACGTCGAATGTACGCCCATTATGGCGGATGTTGGAAGCATCCAATCGGTAAATCAGCTCTTCTCGCAAATTCATGACTTGACCTTATTAGTCAACAATGCCGGCATCTCCCACATCGGCCTTCTGCACGAGATGTCCCCGGAGCAGTGGCAGCGCCTGATGGACGTAAATTTAAACGCCCTGTTTTACACCTGCCGTCTGGCGGTTCCTCTGATGTTAAAACACCATGCCGGGAAAATCATTAACATCTCCTCCGTCTGGGGAAACGCTGGCGCCTCCATGGAAGTAGCTTACTCCGCCTCCAAAGGCGGCGTAAACGCCTTCACCAGGGCGCTGGCCAGGGAACTGGCTCCCAGCGGCATCCAGGTCAACGCCATTGCCTGCGGCGTCATTGACACAGATATGAACCGAAATCTCTCCGAGGAGGAAATGGAGGCGCTGCGAAGCGAAATACCAGCCGACCGTATTGGTCAACCGCAGGAAGCAGCACAGCTTTTGCTCTCGCTTCTTAATGCCCCTTCCTATCTGACGGGACAGATCATTACGCTGGACGGCGGATGGCAAATGTGAAAAGTTATTCCTGCAATTTCCGCAACTGGGAAAACCAGCTTCCCACCAGCACCACATCCGCACCAACCCATGCGGCGATCTCAGCAAAAAAGATACCGGCTTCTCCCAAAAGCATGGGAAGAAGAATAATTGACAAAGTACGCATCACAAATTCCGCCACCCCCGACAGCATGGGAAGAACCGTATTTCCCATGCCCTGCAGGGAGGATCTTGTCACATGCAGAACATAAAGAATCGGCAGACAGACGCTCATAACCGCCAGGTAGAAATAGGCGATCCGCATGGTCTGCTCCACCACCTCCGGCGTCCCCGAAATGAAAAGCCCCAGAAGAAGCTTTCCAAAAGCAAGCATGCACACCGCAATGACAGCGGAGGTTATCATGGCAATGCCCATGGCGGCACGCATTCCGCTGCGAACCCGGTCCAGTTTTCCGGCACCCAGATTCTGCCCCACATAAGTCACCATGGCATAACCGTAAGACGTGCCCGCAATCTCCAGCAGTCCATAAAGCT
This sequence comes from Lachnospiraceae bacterium, assembly GCA_009774175.1. GTDB lineage: Bacteria > Bacillota > Clostridia > Lachnospirales > Lachnospiraceae > UBA3282. The sequence continues at coordinate 12,384 of VSNG01000039.1, forward strand.
TATTCGTCGCAGTAAATCCCGCAATAAATATGACGCCGTAGCTGTTTACCACAAACTGAACAATCATGCCGCCGATGGCAATGATGCCGTTCTGAAAGGCCATAGGCAGTCCCAGCATAAACAGCCTTGCGGAAAGACCCTTTTCCAATCGAAAATCCGTCCTTGCCAGTTTCAGGAAGGTAATTCTCTTAATATGGAAGAAACAGAATACGCTTGATACCGCCTGCGCAATCAAGGTGGCCGCCGCCGCGCCCGCAATCCCCCATCCGAACCCCAGCACAAAAAGATAATCCAGCACGATATTGGTCAGGGAAGCTACAATCATGGCATTCAAAGGCGTTCTGCTGTCTCCCAGAGAACGCAGAATACACGCCAGAAGATTATAAAGCATTACAATCGGCACGCCCGCAAACATAATCCGTAGATAGAGAAGAGAATAGTCTATGATCTCCTGCGGCGTCTGCAAAAGCAGTAAAACAGGCCTTGCAAAAATCAGTCCCGCCGCCACCAGGAAAATGGCGGAAAGCATGGATAACACCGCCGCACTCCCTACGCTCTTTTTCAGCTCCTCCGTCCTTCCGGCTCCGAACTCCTGCGCCATCCGAATAGCGAAGCCCTGAGTCAGACCCTGAATGACTCCCAGCATCAGCCAGTTGAGCCAATCGGATGCCCCCAGTGCCGCCAGCGCGTTTACACCCAGATATTTTCCCACCACCATGGTGTCCACCACGGTATAAAGCTGCTGAAAGACATTTCCCGCCACGAGGGAAAGGGAAAAGGTCAGGATCAGCTTTGCCGGCTTTCCCGTAGTCATATTTTTAACATGTACTGCCATCTCAGATATTCCTCTTAAATCCTTTCCCCATAATCTCACTGCTCTTCATCGCCATGAGAAAGGCCCCCGGATCAACTTCCTGAATATGCCTCTCCAACAATACGGCTTGTTTCGGTCCCACAACCGTAAGAATCACCGATCTGTCCTTATGGGTGTATGCGCCCTCCGCCTTGTAGAAGGTGGCGCTCCGATGCAGCTCGTTCATAATAAATTCGCAGATTGGCTGCGGTTTGCTGCATATAATCGTCAGATACTTATTCATCTTCATGCGTTCGATTGCCTTATCAATCAAAAGCGTTTTCGCCATGAGACCAAAAACCGAAAACAGCCCTGTCCTGATATCAAAGATAAAGCAGGCCGCAACCACGATAATGGCATCCACCGCCATGAGTGCGGCTGAAATATCCATTGTGGAATGCTTTTTTAAAATCATCGCAATAATGTCCGTCCCTCCGCTGCATGTATCCTCATAAAAAAGCAGGGCGGATGCAATCGCCGGTAAGGCTATGGCGTAAAGAAGCTCCAACAGCGTCTCGTCAGTCAACGGCGCACTCATGGGGAACAGCGCCTCCATTACATTCAGTAATAAAGATGACACTACTGTCACATACGCCGTCTTTACCCCGAAATCCTTTCCCAGAAACAGAAAACCGATCACCAGAAGAATCCCGTTAAAAAACAAATTGATCTGGGACGCCGTAAATGGCAGAAAAGGCGTAATTACCACTGCCAGGCCGGAAATCCCTCCAAAAGAAAAATTATTCGGAAATTTAAAAACATAGATTCCGATATCCATGAGAATCACTGCAAATGTGATAATAAAATATTCTCTGATTGTCCGTCCATACTTTTTCATCCGATATTTGCCCCCTGTTTACACCAAATTTCTTATGAGCGGAAAAAGAAGTCGGAATGCAACAGTCATTCCGACTTCTCTTCTTAAGATAATGGAAGCAATGGGGCTCGAACCCATGACCTCTCGCGTGTGAGGCGAACGCTCATCCCAGCTGAGCTATGCTTCCAAGGTGGAGATAGGGGGACTCGAACCCCTGACCTATACGTTGCGAACGTATCGCTCTCCCAACTGAGCTATATCCCCTCTGAGAAAAATTATACCATGGGAAAGGAAAAAATCAAGAAAAACATTTCAAAACTCCGCAGGAAAACCTGCGGAGTCTGTATTCTTGAATCTGTATAATTTTCTGCTTATCTCAAATGAAAATTCCAAGCAATTATTATCTCTTGGAGAACTGAGGCGCTCTTCTTGCTGCCTTGAGACCGTATTTCTTTCTCTCCTTCATACGAGGATCTCTGGTCAGGTAGCCTGCCTTTTTCAGAGTAGGCCTATAATCCGGATCCGCCTGAAGCAGCGCTCTTGCGATACCGTGTCTTACCGCGCCTGCCTGTCCGGTGTATCCGCCGCCCTTAACGGTAACAATCACATTAAACTTATCTGCCGTATCGGTTGCAGCCAGCGGCTGACGCACGATAACCTTCAAGGTCTCAAGACCAAAGTAATCGTCAATGGTTCTCTTGTTGATCGTGATCTCACCCTTGCCGGGCACTAAATATACTCTGGCGATAGATTTCTTTCTTCTACCGGTTCCGTAATACTTTGCTGATTTATCTGCTTTAGCCATGATTCTTTATCCCTTTCTTAAAATGTTAATGCTTCCGGTTTCTGTGCCGCATGCTTATGCTCAGGTCCTACATATACAAAAAGCTTCTTGTACATCTGACTGCCAAGAGGTCCCTTGGGAAGCATGCCCTTCACTGCGTGCTCCACAACTCTCTCGGGGTGCTTTTGCAGCATCTCTTTCAGAGTGGTTTCCTTCATACCACCCACATAATCGGAGTGATGATAGTAAATCTTCTGATCCAGCTTCTTACCTGTCACTTTCACCTTTTCCGCATTGACAACGATCACATAGTCGCCTGTGTCCATGTGGGGTGTAAAGATCGGCTTGTTCTTACCTCTCAATACCTTGGCAATCTCTGACGCCAAGCGTCCCAGTGTCATATCTGTCGCATCAACCACGTACCATTTTCTTTCGATCGTAGCCGGGCTCGCCATAAAAGTTTTCATGAATATTACCTCCATAGTAACTGTCTGTGCCGTTTCCAAAGATCGTCGTGCAGATGTCCGGCCACACTCGTCATCCCTTCCGCGGCGTTTGTACTTCTCTCTTAATCGGGCAAGGCAGATTGCCTGCTCCTGTAAAATGTCTCACCGGGGCTTTGGTCAGACATTTATAAACAATTCGTCACAGTTAGATATTATATTATACGCTTCCGCGTGTGTCAACTGCTTTTTCATAAAAACTCGTATCCCACAAGGGTCAGCCCGCATGCCGGAGCCGTAGGCCCCGCCGCCTGTCTGTCGCAGACTTCCAGAATATCCTTCACCCGCTCCGGCGGTATCTGCCCCCTTCCAACCTCAATCAGCGTCCCCGCTATAATTCTTACCATATTATAGAGGAACCCTCTGCCCGCCACCTGAATGACAATCTCCCTGCCGCCGGCCGCACCTTTTTCTTCCTTCACCTCTATACTGTCCAGCCGCCGCACCGTGGTTTTTGCCTGCGTGTCCACACTGCAAAAGCTTTTGAAATCATGTTCTCCCACAAGATACGCCGCTCCCCGGCGCATCAGTTCCGTATCCAAAGGCACATAAGTGAAATACGCGTACAATCTTTTTACTGGCAGTGAAAAAGGCGCATTATAAATTCGGTACTCATAGGTCTTACGGCTTTCACAGCGCCTTGGATGAAATGTCCCATCCACCTCTTTTGCGGCCTGAATCCGAATGTCTTCCGGGAGACCGCGGTTTAGCGCATAAGAAAATTTCTCCGCCGGAATGGAACTGTCCGTATCAAACACCGCAATATTACCTAATGCGTGTACCCCTGCGTCCGTGCGGCTGGCGCCGATCACCTCCACCCTTTCGCCCGTCAGTTCAAAAATACAGCGGTTCAGCACACCCTCTATGGTCTCCCTTCCAGACTGTATCTGCCATCCGCTATATGCAGTCCCGTCGTACGAAATGGTTAACATAATTCTTTTCATCTTCCCGCACTTCCCATCTGCCTGGAACACTTCGGCACAGGTCTTTCAAATCCTACAGCCATATCCGAATCGCCACACACCCTGCAAAATAGACTAACAATACACAGTAAGCAGCCCGATCCGCAGCATGGTAGCATAACGGCTTCATTTTCGTCCTGTGTTCCCCGCCCCGATAACATCTGGCCTCCATGGCCATAGCCAGATCATTGGCCCGTCGAAAAGCTGAAATAAACAAAGGCACCAGCAGAGGCACCATGGCTTTTGCCTTTTTGATCAGGTTTCCGCTCTCAAAATCCGCTCCTCTTGCAATCTGCGCCTTCATGATCTTGTCCGTCTCTTCCAGCAGAATCGGAATAAAGCGCAGGGCAATGGACATCATCATTGCTATCTCATGCACCGGCACCTTCACACATTTAAGTGGATTCATCAGCTTCTCCATACCATCCGTCAGACTGTTCGGAGTAGTCGTCAGCGTCATTAAGGAAGACCCTACAATCAAAAACGACAGGCGAACCGCCATCATTACGGCAGTCCGCAGTCCCTGCTTTGTAATCGTAAGCTTCCAGACTGAAACAAGGGGTTCTCCCGGCGTTAAAAACAGATTAAATACCACCGTAATCATCAAAATAAACACAATGGCCTTCATTCCCTTTACCATATAGTGAAAGGGCACCTTTGACAGTTTTATCATAAATGCCAGAAATATGGCCGCTGCCACATAGCCAATCCAGCTGTCCACCACAAAAAGAGAAATGATAAAGCCTATTGTGGCCACCAGCTTTACTCTCGGGTCCAGTCTGTGAATGACGGAATCCGCCTGATAGTACTGGCCCAATGTAATATCTCGTAACATTTTTCCCCCCTGACTGGGCTTCTCCATGCACCGCCTTTGCGGTCAGCATTTCCTGCCACTAAACAGTTCTGTGCAAAACTCTCAGTATCTCCTGTTTTGCCTCCGCAATGGTGGTAACGGAAGTATCTACTGGCATTCCCTTCCCGGCAAGAGCCTGCATAATATAAGTCACCTGAGGCGCCGCAAGTCCTACCTTCTCCAATTCCCTGTAATGCTTAAATACTTCGGCAGGCGCATCGTCGTATAAAACGCTCCCCTGATTCATGACGATAATCCGCTCCACATACTTGGCCACATCTTCCATACTGTGGGAAACAAGAATCACTGTAATGCCCGTTTCCTCTTTCAGCTTTGCAATCTGATCCAGTATCTCATCCCGTCCCTTCGGATCCAGCCCTGCCGTCGGTTCGTCCAGAATCAGTATCTCCGGCTTCATGGCGAGTACGCCCGCGATTGCCACCCTGCGTTTTTGTCCGCCGGAAAGGTCAAAAGGCGACTGATAAAAAAACTCATCCTCCAGTCCCACCTGTTTGAGGGCCGCATATGCGCGAAGCTCCGTCTCCTTCTGGGAAAGTCCCAGATTTTTCGGCCCGAAGCACACATCCTTAAACACATCTATCTCGAAAAGCTGGTGTTCCGGATACTGAAAGACCAGCCCTACCTTGCTGCGCAGCCGCTTCTTATCATAATCTTTATCATGAATATCCTCACCATTATAATAGATCGCTCCGCCTGTAGGCTGCATCAGCCCGTTCAAATGCTGCACCAGAGTGGACTTTCCTGAACCGGTATGCCCGATCAGACCGATAAACTGTCCGTCGGGAATCACCAGATTCACGTCCTTTAAGGCATGTACCGCCAGGGCAGTATCCTCTCCGTATACATAATTTACATGATCCAATATTAACGACATCTGCTAAGAGCCTCCACAAATTCCTCTATGGTTAAAATCCCTTCCGGCAGCTTCAAGCCTTCCTCCCTCAGTTCATGGGCTAAAAGCGTTACCTGCGGTACATCCAGCCGCAGCTTTCTAAGCTCTTCCACTCTGGAAAAGATCTCCCTCGGCGATCCCTTCATGGCAACATGTCCCTGATCCATGACAAAGACCTGATCCGCGTGAATAATTTCTTCCATATAATGTGTGATGAGCACCACGGTAATTCCTTCCACATCATTTAAGGCTCTCACCGCCCGTATCACTTCTTTCCTGCCGTTGGGATCAAGCATGGCCGTCGGCTCGTCCAGAATAATACATTTCGGATGCATGGCGATAACGCCCGCAATGGAAACCCGTTGTTTTTGTCCGCCGGAAAGCTTGTTGGGAGAATGCTTTCGATATTCGTACATTCCCACCGCTTTCAGGCTTTCTTCCACGCGCTCCCAGATTTCCCGTGTAGGAACACCCATGTTTTCAGGGCCAAAACCCACGTCCTCCTCAACCACCTGTCCGATGATCTGATTATCCGGGTTCTGGAATACCATGCCCGCCTCCTGTCGGATATCCCACAGATGCGCTTCATCCTGCGTATCCATACCGTCTACCCAGACTGTTCCCTCAGTCGGATAGAGAATCGCGTTGATATGCTTTGCAAGCGTGGACTTCCCCGATCCGTTATGCCCCAAAATGGCAATAAAACTACCCTGCTTGACATCCAGATCCACTTCATCTACCGCGCGGGTAATTCCCTCCACATTTCCTTCCTCGTCCCTGCGGATATATTCAAATGTCAGCTTGTCCGTTTTTATAATTCCCATGTACGTTTCCTTCGCTCCCCTGAAATCTCCGCCCAATGGGCAGTTTCCGATTTCACCTTCGCCTATTGTACTAAATTATGGATGAAAATACAAGTTACTATAACTTTCCGGTTTATGATATAATAGCCGCAGAGGAAAAGGAAGCGGAGGCGAAGCCGACATTTACTTTTCCTGCGGCAATAAAAATGAAAGGAAATAACGCAATGTCCGATATAAGAGCCCTGATAAGGCAGGCAGTCAAGCCTTCTCTGTTACTGCTCACCTTTATTTTAATCTGTGCCTTTCTGGCACGCTACCTGACAAGGCAGGAAACCCTGCTTGACTATGCAAGGGAAAATCCTGAACTGGCTTACGGCGCTGAGCCCGCCCCGACTCCGGCAAAATCCCTTGAAAATACGTCGACCAAACCGGACAATTCCTCTCTGTCAGAAATGACACAATCGTCAGTGTCTTCCGAAAACAATGAAATTTCCGATGATACCACAAGCGTCAGCCCTGTCACTCCTGACAAGACTTCCTCATATGCTGAAAGTGAAAGCAAAAAAACAGAGGTCTCTGAGCCTATGCCCACTTCTTCGGATCGCATTACCTATGAGGACGGTTTTTATTACGAACCACTAACTGATTCAGTCAAAGAAAGAATTACAGGAATTTCCTACCCTGAAAGCGGCTGTACAGTTCCTTATGAGGATCTGGCTTACGTCGGGCTTCTCTATTTTGACTTTAATGGTCAAGAACAAACCGGCGAGCTGATCTGCAATCAGGCTGTTGCACAGGATATGGTGGAAATTTTCTATGAACTATATCGAAATGAATACCAGCTTGAGCGCGTACGCCTTATAGACGAATACGGCGGCGACGACACCGCCTCCATGGCAGACAACAATACCTCCTGCTTTAATTACAGAGTAGTGGATGGCACCACCAGGCTTTCAAAGCACGCATACGGCCTTGCCATTGATATTAACCCTTACTATAACCCTTATGTGGTCTTTAACAAAAACGGCGACGGAAGTACTTATATTTCCCCTCCTGGCAGTGAAGTGTATGCTGACCGCAGCCAGAGCTTCGCCTACAAAATTGATGAAACCGATCTGTGCTACCGCCTTTTCACCGAACACGGCTTCACCTGGGGCGGTAACTGGAATTCCACTAAGGACTATCAGCATTTTCAGAAGACGCTTGACTGATCTTTACCCACAATTTCTCTATGAATATAAATATACATGGGAGCAGTACTGCTCCCATGTATATTACGATATCCTTTGCAATTTCTCGCTATGATCGGACACCACTCTTTTTAATAGGTCGATATCCGTAAATGCCCCGTCCATTCTCTCTGAAGATGCCAAATAGCGATTACATGTTGACAAATAGCATTCTTCAATCGTATTCAGTCTGGGAATCACATTGTTTTCCAGTAAGTCAACCTCAATCTTCATAAGCCGCCCCTCTGTAGATTCCATTCTGGTTTCCAGTCTTTCGAGCCGCTCGTCTACTCTCTGGAATTGCTTATCTATTCTCTGGAATCTCTCGTCTACTTTCTGGAATTGCTTATCTATTCTCTGGAA
>VSNG01000004.1:0-2589 GCA_009774175.1 Lachnospiraceae bacterium
TGTTCAGCTGACATGTACTAATCGGTCAATGGCTTAACCAATGGATTCTTCAGGTTCGGTTTTGAGGGTATGTTGCCCTTAAGAAACACTAATTACAAAAAAATGTAATTAGTGTTTTATTTTATATTTTTTTGTGATATAATAAGATGAATCTAAGATTGCGATGGAATTTAACTGGTTTTAGCCATGATAAATAAGCAATCTGAGAGATTAGAAGGTTTTTTCTAAATATATAACGTGAGGTGGATTGCATGGATACAAAGATTCTGCTTGAAAACGGAACAAATGAGCTGGAGGTACTGGAGTTTAGGCTGGATGGAAATGCTTACGGTATCAACGTTGCGAAGATCAAAGAGATCATTAATTATCAGGAAGTGACACCGGTACCGAATTCACATCCGAGTATCGAAGGTATTTTTATGCCGCGTGATACGATGATTACGGCGATTGATTTGAAGAACTGCTTACAGAGAGGCGTTTCCGAGCCCGGCGGTCTTTTTATCATCACAAATTTTAATAAGCTGGATATTGCGTTTCATGTGGACTCTGTTGTAGGAATCCATCGTGTATCCTGGAGAGAAATTATTAAGCCGGGTTCTACGATATCCACATCGGAAGACGGCGTATCGACAGGTATCATCAAGTTTGATGACAGACTTATTATCATTCTTGACTTCGAGAAGATTGTGACGGATATCAATCCGGAGACGGGACTTAAGGTTGCTGACATTGAGGAGCTGGGAGAGAGACATAGAATTGATGTTCCGATTTTGATTGCTGAGGATTCGCCTCTTCTTAATAAGTTGATCGTTGACTCCTTACATAAGGCTGGATACGTGAATTTGATCCATACAGAAAATGGACAGCAGGCTTATGATGTGATTCAGGAGTGTAAGAAGGAAGGCACGCTTAAAGAGCATGTTCAGTGTATTATTACGGATATTGAGATGCCCCTTATGGATGGACACAGACTCACGAAGCTGGTGAAGTCCGATGAAGAGACAAAGAATATTCCTATCGTTATCTTCTCATCTCTTGTCAATGATGATATGAAGAGAAAGGGAGAAGCATTGGGAGCGAACGCACAGCTTTCCAAACCGGAAATCGGTAATCTGGTGCGTGTGGTAGATGAGCTGGTCTTGGGTGACAACTAACGACAGAGATAAGGTAAAAGGTAAAGGCCGGGAATTTCCCGGCCTTGTTTATGCGCGAATAAGCGCAGCGTGCGGATTGAAGGAAAATAAAACCGCATGTGGAAGATGCATTTTAATAATAGGGACAGGCAAAAGACATGGATATAAAATGGGTAGAGCTCAGAAAGAAAATACAGGAGGCTGAACTTGTTCTTGTAGGTATCGGGGAAGAGTGCCAGTATGACTGGAGCGCGCTTTTACAGGACGGGCGGTATCAGGAAATTGAGAAGGAAACAGAGGGTGACGAACGATATGCCTGGATCGTTCCCTTTTTACAGAAGATGATACTGCGGCGCGGGCGTGACGAACGGTGGGACAGGGCATATCAAACTTTGAGAGAAATGCTTTTCGGTAAAAATTATTTTATAGTTTCTCTTTGTTTGGATGATTATCTGTACGGCGCAGGCTTTGATGATTCGAAGATTGTATCGCCCTGTGGCGGATTTCGGATGATGCAGTGTAATAAAAACTGTGCGGGGAAGCTATCAGATATGCCCGAAAAGGATTATGAGGCTGTGCTGCGCTACTACAGGGGCGAGGAACCTCTTGTATCGCTGGAGGAACCGGTTTGCGAACTGTGCGGTGAGAAGCTGCGGTTTAATCAGCTCGGCGTGGAGCGGTATGCGCAGGAAGGATATTTGGAACAGTGGAACCGTTATACGAAATGGCTGCAGGGCACGGTTAATAAAAAGCTTTGCATACTGGAGCTGGGCGCAGGAATGGCATATCCGGGAATTGCTCGCTTTCCCTTTGAAAAGGTGGCTTACTATAATCAAAAAGCTTTTATGTACAGGGTACATCCCCATCTTTTTCAGCTTGGGGAAGAAATAGCGGACAGAGGTCAGGCTGTAGCGGATGATCCAATTGACTTTCTGCTGAAATTGTAAAATAACAGTACACAGATTGCAGAAAGGGATTTGTTAAATAGAATAATTTGTGATAAAATGTGAGGTAGTGTGACATAAAAAGTAAATTGGGGAGAAGCTATGAGTTCAAGTGAAGAATATTTAGACAGCTTATTGGATTCCATATTGAGTGGCGGTAAATCTGAGGAGGAGGAAGAAAAGCCTGTGTCCTCTGCGGGCGACGGACAGTCTCAGACAGGCAGGGCCACAGATGCCGGAAAAGCGATGACTCCTGACGAGATAGAGGAGATGCTTGTGTCGATGGGAACGCTTGACGGCGGAGAAGAGAGCGCGCAAGAGCAGGATACGGAAGCGGACATGGAGGCCATGCTTGCATTCATGAACGAGCATAATACGGAGACTGCCGATTCAGATGATTTGAATGATTCATTTGGAGATTTAGACGATTCGTTTGGGGATGCGGATGGCTTGGCTGCAGAAGATGTGACGGACGCCATGGATGAATTGTCACTGGATGATCTTTCGCTGGA
>VSNG01000004.1:2689-178941 GCA_009774175.1 Lachnospiraceae bacterium
GCCATGGATGAATTGTCACTTGACGATCTCTCCTTGGACGATCTGAATACCGATGAGAGCGGTTCGGACGAATTATCGCTGGATGATCTGGCATTGGATGATTTTGCTTTGGAAGAGTCAGAAAATACGCAGGAGGATGCGGACGGTTTCATGTCGGAAGAAGATATTGACCGTCTGTTAAGCGGCGATATGTCTGGGGATGAGGGAGCGTCTGACGACTTTGCCCTGGAGGAAACCGAAGAGGCGGAAGGAGACGACGATCTTGCCGCTCTGCTGGAAGGTATGGGACACGACGAGGATCTGTCGGAGATCAATGATCTTCTGGAAGAATCGGAGCAGGGCGTTTCCACGGATGATGATATGCTGGCCATGCTGGAAGGCGTCGACGGGGACAGCAGTAGTTTCGATTTGTTTGAGAGTGACGAGGCGGCCAGAGAGGCCGAGAGCATTCGGGAGCTTTCCCCGGAGGAAGTGGCGGCGCGGGAAGGCGGCGGTCAGGATAATAAAGAGAAGAAGAAACGCCGGAAGCTCTTTGGACGAAAGAAAAAGGACAAAGGCGCAGAGGAAGCTGCTGAAACTGCAGAGACGGCTGGCGATGAGCTGGAAGCTCTGTTAGGAGGGGAAGCTGCTGAGGAAACGCCAAAGGAAGAAAAGGCGCCGGGATTTTTTGCCAGACTTATGGCATTCCTGCTTGAGAGCGATGAAGAAGATGAAGATCCCGTTGCGGCGGAAGTTCTTGCGGATAATGCAGGAGAGACGGGAGCGGTCACCGATGAAAATAAAGAGCTTTTACAGGAGTTAAGCGAAGAGGATAAGAAGGGCAAAAAGAAGAAAAAGAAGAAAGACAAGAAGGGAAAGAAAGGAAAAGAGGGAGAAGAAGGAGAGAACGCCGAAGGCGACGAGGAAGAGGAAGAGAAAAAGCCCAAAAAGAAGAAAAAGAAAAAGGAAAAGGTGAAGCAGGAGGAAGAAGTAGACCTGCTTGCACCGCCGGAAAAGAAGCTTTCCAAAAAGAAAGTGATTACGGTATTCCTGTTCTGCGGCACGATTGCGGCTTGTATTATACTGCTCTCCTCCTTCCTGCCAAATACATTGCAGAAGAGGGATGCACATATCGCTTACGATCATGGAGAGTACGCGGATGTATATGAATTGCTGTATGGAAAGAAACTAAATGAACAGGATGAAATTATATTCCAGCGAAGCAATCTGATTCTGCAAATGAACAGAAAGCTTTCCTCTTATGATAATTATGTAAACCTTGATATGCGTTTGGAGGCATTAAACGCATTGATTACCGGTGTAGAGCGTTATCAGCAGATATTGCCGGAGGCGGAGGCCTGCAATGTGACAGGTGAGGTCAACGATATCTATGCTCAGATTTTGGAGAGATTGTCTGCCGACTTTGGACTGTCAGAAGAAGAGGCGTTGGAGATTCTCGCATCGGAAGATGACGTGACATATTCTCAGAGACTGGAGGCTGTTATTAACGGGGAACTCTATGGAGAAGAGGCTGTAGAAGAAGGCATGCAGGATATGCTGCCGGAGGAAGAGGAAATCCTTGAACGGATTGAAGGAACGGACGGAGAGGCAGAATAATGGTAGCAATTATTGATTATGATGCCGGTAATATCAGGAGCGTGGAGAAGGCGGTTGCCCTGCTTGGACATGAGGCTGTGGTAACGGGTGATCGGGAGACGATTTTGTCTGCCGATCATGTGATCCTGCCGGGGGTGGGCGCTTTCGGCGATGCCATGGACAAGCTGCAAAAGTCCGGGCTGGTTGGGGTGATCCATGAGACGGCAGACCAGAAGATTCCTTTTTTGGGCATTTGTCTTGGCTTACAGCTGATGTTTGAGAGCAGCGAAGAAGCGCCGGGAGTAGAAGGACTTGGTCTGCTGCCGGGTAAGATTGTGCGTATTCCCGAGGGAGAGGGAGTGAAAATTCCGCACATTGGATGGAATTCACTGTCGTTTCCGAATCCGGGAAGGCTGTTTCAGGGGATTGCTGAGGGCGCTTACGTGTACTTTGTGCATTCCTATTATTTGCAGGCAGGCGATCCGCAGATCGTAACGGCGGCTACAGAATATGGGACGCTGATTCACGCATCGGTGGAACGGGACAATCTGTTTGCCTGTCAGTTTCACCCGGAGAAAAGCTCTGAAACAGGGCTTAAGATATTGGAAAATTTCCTGAATTTTTAGGACGGAGTGGCATATATGCACACAAAACGGATTATTCCCTGTCTTGACGTAAAAAACGGCAGGGTAGTAAAGGGAGTAAACTTCATTAACTTTAAGGACGCGGGCGATCCGGCCGAGGTGGGAGCCGCCTACGACAAGTCGGGAGCGGACGAACTGGTTTTTCTGGATATTACGGCTTCTTTCGACGCCAGAAATACTGCGGCAGAGATGGTTCGTAAGGTGGCGGAAAAGGTATTCATTCCCTTTACGGTGGGGGGCGGTATCCGTACAGTGGACGATTTTCGGGCGATCCTGCGGGAAGGAGCGGATAAGGTTTCCGTTAATTCGGCGGCCATTATGAACCCGAACCTGATCAGTGAGGCGGCTGACAAATTCGGAAGTCAGTGCGTGGTGGTAGCGATTGACGCCAAAAGGCGGACAGACGGCGACGGATTTACTATTTATAAGAACGGCGGCCGCGTGGATATGGGTATCGACGCTGTAGAGTGGGCCATGAAAGCAGAAAAGCTGGGAGCGGGAGAAATCCTTTTGACCAGCATGGACGGGGATGGTACAAAGGCCGGCTATGATCTGGAGCTGACAAGGGCCATTGCGGAAAATGTGTCGATTCCGGTGATTGCTTCCGGCGGTGCGGGAACGATGGCTCATTTTTATGAGGCTTTTACAGAGGGAAAGGCGGAAGCGGCGCTGGCTGCGTCTTTGTTCCATTTTAAGGAGATGGAAATCAAGGATTTGAAAAGCTATTTACGGGACAGGGGGATTTCCGTAAGGCTGTAGGATTATGTCGGTGTAAGTGCAAAGGGGCACGAAACAAGGGATTGTTCTGTGCCTTTCTTTATGCGCGGGACTGTGCAGAGAAAGGGACGGGGGAAAGGAAGGGACGATATGGCAATGCTGGAAGGCGATTGGGCGCAGGTTCTGGACGATGAATTTCATAAGCCCTATTATAAAAATCTGTATTTGTTTGTGCGGGAGGAATACGGCAAGCGGGTGGTCTATCCGCCGGCTGACGATATTTTTAACGCCTTTCACTTTACACCGCTGTCAAAAGTGAAAGTTCTGCTTTTGGGGCAGGATCCTTACCACAATGAACACCAGGCCCATGGAATGAGCTTTTCGGTGCTTCCGGATCAAAGGGAAATCCCGCCTTCTTTACAGAATATTTATCAGGAGCTGCACGATGATCTGGACTGTTATATTCCGGATAACGGGTATCTTCAAAAATGGGCCGATCAGGGCGTGCTTTTATTGAACACGGTGCTGACCGTGCGTGCGCATCAAGCGAATTCCCATCAGGGAAAAGGCTGGGAGACGTTTACGGATGCGGTGATACAGGCTGTAAACGAGCAGGATCGGCCCATTGTGTATCTGTTGTGGGGGCGTCCCGCACAGAGTAAGATTCCCATGCTTACCAATCCCAAACACCTGATCCTGAAAGCGCCGCACCCGAGTCCGCTTTCGGCGTACAGGGGATTTTTCGGGTGCAGACATTTCAGTCAGTGTAATGAATTTCTCAAGGCGAACGGGGAAGAACCGATTGACTGGCAGATTGAAAATATAAATAAGTAGCGTTGGTTATAGGAAACAGATAAAAAGAGCTTGCGAAAGGAGTTAGTGCATAAGATGAATAAAACGCCGTTTGTAACAAGGGAACAGATAGAGGAGATCGTGAAAACTTATCCAACACCCTTTCATATTTATGATGAAAAGGGGCTCAGGGAGAATGCCAGGGCCGTGCAGGAAGCCTTTTCCTGGAATAAGGGATTTAAAGAATATTTTGCGGTGAAGGCCTGCCCGAATCCGTTTCTTATTCAGATTTTGCACGAATACGGCGCGGGCTGCGACTGTTCGTCATTGACGGAGCTGATGCTTAGCAACGCGCTGGGCATCAACGGCGGGGATATCATGTTTTCATCCAATGATACGCCGGCACAGGAGTATGCCTATTGTGCGCAGGTGGGCGGCATTATTAATCTGGATGATATCACCCATATCGACTTTGTGGAAAAGACGCTTGGAAAGCTGCCGGAGACCATGAGCTGCCGCTATAATCCCGGGGGCGTATTCCAGTTGAGCAATGGCATTATGGATAATCCCGGCGATTCCAAGTACGGCTTTACGCCGGATCAGCTCTTAGAGGGTTATCGGATTCTGAAAGAAAAAGGAGTTCGGCATTTTGGCCTGCATGCCTTTCTCGCCAGCAACACGGTGACGAACGAATATTATCCGCAGCTGGCCAGACAGCTTTTTGAGGTGGCGGTTCAGGTGAAGGAGAAGTCGGGCGTACAGATTGAGTTTATCAACCTTTCCGGCGGCGTGGGCATTGCGTACCAGCCGGATCAGCAGTCCAATGATATCCGGGCTATCGGAGAAGGGGTTCATAAAGTGTTTGACGAGGTGCTTGTGCCCGCAGGGATGGGCGATACCGCAATCTATACTGAGATGGGCCGATTCATGACGGGGCCTTACGGCGCTCTTGTGACGCAGGCGATTCATGAGAAGCATACGCATAAAGAATACATTGGCGTGGACGCCTGTGCGGTAAACCTGATGCGGCCGGCCATGTACGGAGCCTATCATCATATCACGGTGCTGGGAAAGGAAAATGCACCCTGCGATCATGTGTATGATGTGACAGGATCCTTGTGTGAGAACAACGATAAGTTTGCCATTGATCGGAAACTGCCCAAGATTGACAGGGGAGATTATCTTGTCATTCATGATACGGGAGCCCACGGATATGCCATGGGATATAATTATAACGGCAAGTTAAAGTCGGCGGAGCTTCTGCTGAAAGAGGACGGGAGCGTGCAGCTGATCAGACGGGCCGAGACGCCAAAGGATTATTTTGCGACGCTGGACGGGTTCGATGTGTATGATAAATTAGGGCTGTGATACAGAGCCGTGCAATGCGGAAAGGACGTGTTTTAAATGAAGGCAGTAAACAGGATTAAGGCAGCCGCTCTTGCGGCGCTGTTATTGTTACTGACGGCATGTCAAAGCGAATACGGAAAGAAAATAGAGGATCTGCCGGCACGGGAGGGAGACAGAACCGTACACATAGAGTCTCAGCCGGCGGATGATCAGGATACTGCATTGCAGGAAGGAGAAGCAGGCGAAGAAACCATTGAAACATCGGAAGCAGAAACAGGAAAGATGCAGATACAGCCCCAAAACAGAACAGAGCCCTGCGTTACTGACGGCGTAAGCTATTATTTCAGGACGCAGGGGAAATACCTTGGCGTTTATAACGGAACGGATTTTGAGGATATCTACATTAAAGGTGTTAATATGGGCCTTGGAAAACCTGGTTATTTTCCGGGGGAGGCGGCAATCACAAAAGAGGAGTATGCCAGATGGTTTAAGCAGATCAGTGAGATGAACGCGAACAGTATCCGAGTCTATACCGTACAGCCGCCGGCATTTTATGAAGCTTTTTATGAATTTAACCAGGAGGCTGAGGAGCCGCTCTATCTTTTCCATGGCACATGGTATGACGAAACCAGACTGGTGGAAACGGCGGATGCCTTTGACGAGCAGCTTTATACAATCTTGCAGCAGGATATGAGAGATATCGTAGATCTTCTGCATGGCAACTGTACGATTGCGGAACAGAAGGGAAAGGCATACGGGACTTATCGGTATGATATTTCTTCTTATGTCATCGGCTGGATTCTGGGGATCGAATCGGATGCGACTTTTGTATCGACTACCAATGAAAACCATCCGGATATCGACTCTTACGAGGGTACTTATATCAGCGCCGACCATTTGGAACCCTTTGAGGTGTTCTGGGCGCAGACGGGAGATTATATTCTCAGCTATGAGATGGAGCATTACGGGATGCAGCGGCCTCTGAGCTATTCGAACTGGCCCACGGCGGATATACTGGAGCATCCCAGCGAAACCATGGCGGAAGAATACAGTGTGGATCTGAATGTGGAAAATCTGGAGGCGTCGGACGCGTTTC
This sequence comes from Lachnospiraceae bacterium, assembly GCA_009774175.1. GTDB lineage: Bacteria > Bacillota > Clostridia > Lachnospirales > Lachnospiraceae > UBA3282. Next base: position 8,861 of record VSNG01000004.1, read on the forward strand.
CCTGCGGTTTGTTCGCATCCTACCATATTTATCCGTACTATCCAAACTTCCTGTATACGGAACTGGAATACAGCAATTACCGTGATGAGGAAGGAAAGGCCAATACCTATAAAGCCTATCTGGAGGATCTGATGGCGGAGCATCACATGCCGGTGCTTGTGGCGGAATTTGGCATTCCCGTGTCACGGGGTATGACGCATGCCAATATTTATACCGGATTTGACCAGGGCAATAAGTCGGAAACCCAGCAGGGAGAAATGCTTGTGTCCATGATGGAGGATATTTACGATACCGGCTATGCGGGCGGCATCGTTTTTACATGGCAGGACGAGTGGTTTAAGAGAACGTGGAATACGGAGGGCTACACAAATCCTGACCGAAGGGCCTACTGGTGCGATATGATGACCTGCGAGCAGCATTTTGGTCTGCTTGATTTTGTGGCGGGAGAAGGGCAGGAAACAGTGATTCTGGACGGCGACGCTTCTGAGTGGGGTGCAGAAGATATTTTGCTGGATACGGGAGAGGAAACCCTTTCGGTCAGGCATGACTGCACCTACCTTTATCTGATGATCAGAAAAGAGGGCGCGGATTACGATTCGGATAAGTTTTATATTCCCTTTGACATTACGCCAAATTCAGGAAGCCTGGCGTACGAGGACAGGAAGCTTGGCGCACCGGCGGACTTTATGCTTGTTCTGGACGGACGGGAAAATACGCAGTTGCTTGTGCACAGCTATTACGATTTATACCAGTATGAATATGATAAATATGATAAAGAGATTGAGACAACAGACGAAATGAAGCAGCCGGACAATCAGCTGTTCCAGCCCATTTTTTATCTTGTGGAGCGGGAGCTTGTTTTGCAGGATCGGGCAGAGATTATACCATTGCAGAGATTTCCGGCGGGACAGATGGTGTTTGGAACCAGTGATTTTGATTCGGACGAATATGATTCTCTTGCCGATTTCTGCTTTCGGGATGATATTCTGGAAGTCCGCATTCCATGGCTTTTGTTAAATTTCAGGGATCCGTCGGCAAAGGAGATAGAGGATGATTTCTGGAAAAACAACGGGGTTTCGGGAACATTTATTGAAGATATCAGGATCGGGCTTGCGTCGGAAGAACAAAAAGCAATTGAAATGAAGCCGTATGAATGGGAGACATGGGATTACTATCCTTATTTTGAACGTCTGCGGAAAAGTTATTACATTTTACAGGAACAATTTGCTGAATTATAAGAGAATTGTTTAATAAAACCATATAATATCACGAATTGTCAGAAAATATGGGGGGGGGGTATTTTTTCAGAAAGCATTGCCTGTTTATCCAAATTGTGCTATGATTAATGTTAAATAAGGTGTAGATGGAAATCTTATGCGGAATTACTGTTTAAGAGGATCGGAAAGCGTTGGAAGCAAATGAAAAAGACTGTCCGCGTAGCTCATAGGGCGAGTAACTACATAACATCGCTTATATTGGCTGTTGTAATTGCCGTATGCGTTGGAGCTTTTCTCTATGAATTCGGACTTTATCTGCACGGGGACGATATATATGCCCAGTTATATAAGCTGGATGCGGTAGCGGCATCCATGCGGGAGGGCGCTCTGGTTCCGCTTTATGCGAAGGATTGGTATAACGGATATGAAATTTTTCGGTATACTCCGCCTACCGCTTATCTTTTTATCATAATGATTTCCGGCGTCTTTGATGTGGATTATCATATCAGTATTTGTATTTTTTACGGTATCATGGCGTTTATTTCCATGAGTGGATTTTTGCTGATAGGCGTAAAGCAGAGAAAAGTAGTGGCAGCCTTTTTTGCCGGAATTGCGTTTCTGTTGCTGCCATCCACATTTACAGCGGTTATTCTGGAAGGCAGTCTGGATGTTGTGATGGGACTTGCGCTGATACCGCTGATTCTCTATTTTCTGCACGGCTTTATTACATGGAAGAACAGGCTGGCGATTTTACCGTTTTCGATTTTAATGTGCCTATTGGTGTTATCCCATTATATTCTGGCAATTGCTTTCGGCGCGGTACTGGTAATTTACCTTATTTTCCATGCATTTGCCATAAAAGAATGGAAATTTGCGGCCGCGGCAATCGGCAATATGCTGATGCTGTATGTGGTGATGGGATATTTTCTCTATCCCGCTTTGTCGGGCGGGCTGTTGACCAGGGTGCATTCCGCACAGTGGGATGTGGAGTTCTCACTTGGCATTCCGATTCTGGTCATTGCCATACTGGGGCTTGTTACAACGGACAGGAAGCGGTTTGCCGGATTTTTTCTGACAATTGTTTTTGCGGTATTGTCCTTTTCGGTTATGGAGCCTGTCAGGAAATTGATTGCTTCGCCGACGCTGCAAAAAAGCTATTGGTATTTGATCTGTGTATCGGCGATTCTTTTGATTACTTTGTTGTCTTGGGAGCGTCTGAGGATAATTTTTCTGCTGGCGGCTCTGTGCGTGATGGTAGGAGAAGGAGTCCCGTTAATGTTATCCATACAGGAGGGGGATCATGCCCTGCAGGAAAGCGAGGCGCTGATTGACGATTATTTATTGACGGAGGCGGCGGCCTGGACGGATAATCGGATAGCTCTTATGGATATGGCGACGCTGGGGGCTTTTCCCCATTGGTATTTTGCTCGTCAGGGCGTGGATTCCATGTTTGGCTGGGACTATGAGAATGCGCTGACCGTGCGGAATCAGATGTCACTGAACGAGGCGTTTTTTGACGGCTTTTATGATTATATGTTTGACAGACTGCTGCTGTATGGTAACGATACGGCTGTCGTTTTGAAATCACTTCTGGAAGAGGGGGCATACGGCACCCTGACTGCCGCGGCCGCCCGAAACGGCTATGAGGCGGTGGCGGAAAACGAGAATGTGATTGTATTTAAGCAAACAGCGGTAAACAGCGCCTATGGCGTGGTTACGCATTATGAGAATCTGGCGATTGGAGATAACGCTTATTATATCGGCTATATTTATCCGTCCTTCGGATATGGAGCCAGCGCGTGTATAGAAGATTATACGATTGAAGAATTATCCCAGTACCATAAATTATACTTGTCTGGCTTTACTTACCGCGAAAAGGAAAAAGCGGAGAACATGCTAAAGGAATTGTCCGCAAAAGGTACGGAAATATTTATAGACATGCAGCACATTCCGATAAACGCCATTACGGGTAAAAATGAGTTTATGGGCGTTTATGCGCAGTTTGTGCAGTTTATTGAGGATTTTCCTGTTTTGGAAAACGACAATGGAAATCAGTTCAAACTGGATTTTCAGGCAGGCAGATACGCTGTCTGGGATACGGTTTATGTTTCCGGATGTGAGGATGTCATTAAAGAAACGGCTTATGAGGATAAGAGCCACTTGATATATTGGGGACAGAATCACGAGCCGAATGTAAATTTTATGGGATTTAACCTGATTTACTATTATCTGACGACGCACAATCAGGACTTGAAGAGATTCCTTGACGAAGAGCTGGGCCTCTCATCGGAAGAGCTGCCGCAGCCTGTTATCGTTCCGATGCAGGTTGAGAGGGAGTCAGACCGGATTACCGTGCACACACAGAAAGACCGGGTGAACTGTAATATTGCCGGTGTGGATACGCTGGAGACTGACAGGATTGTTACAATGCAGGAGAATATGCTTGTTGTCAATGAGGGAGATACAACACTAAGGATCGCTCATACGGGACGCACGGAAGGAATGTTTCTCAGTATAATTGGCATCGTTATACTGGGGATTATATGGATTTCCATTTATGTCCTGCTGGAAAATAATGAAACTGTAGGGAAAGAGGAAACGTAAAAGGAGGAAAAGGAAATGAGAAGGCAAACAAAGAAGTTGTTGCTTACTTTGTTACTGTCAGCTGCATTAGTCAGCACGAACATGCAGTTTGTATCTGCGCAGGAGGAAACTTTGTCGGATGGTGAAGAAACGTCGGACAGCAAATCTTCTGATGAGTCCTCTTCTCAGGATGCCGGGGAAGCGGAAAGTGACAGTGATACAAGTCAGGCGGAGAGTACAGGTTCGACGGAGCAGACGGAAAGCACGGCTCCTGCGGAGAATACGAATCAGACGGAAAGTTCGGCTCCTGCGGAGAATACGAATCAGACGGAAGGTTCGGCTCCTGCAGAAAATACAGCGCCGACAGATACGAATACCGGTAATACAGACGGCGGGAATACGCAGACGCCTGTAACGGATACGGACAATGCGGCTGATGGGAACGAAGCCGGTTCGGGGACAGAACAGGAAGGCGGTACAGGGCAGGATGCCGAGAATCCCGATACCCTTACGGGAGAAGAAGGCGCAGCGGATGATACCGCGGCGGCGGATCCGACGGAGAACGGACAGCCGGAGCAGATATTTGTGAATAAAAACGGTGAAGAGGTAAAACCCTCCGATCTGGTGGGCGTGGATTATAATACGATTGCGGAAAGCTATGACGGCGAAACCAACGCGGTAAAACAGTATGTTGTGTCCGATCAGGTTCCGGCAGGCACGATCATCAGCAGCTATGTGGATGAGAACGGAAATCTGGTGATGCAGATCAGCCAGGGTGCACCGGCAAGTACGGTGGAAGAGCCCGAAGAGGATAAGACGTTGCTGGAAGAGGTTGCGGAGGCTGTCGAATATGCATTGGGTTCGACGAGTGGCAGCAGCAGCTCCGCGCCGCCGGTAGACGGCAGTTTCAGCGGCTGGGATGACGTTCCCGCGTCTTATGAATTTAACTGGAATAAGCCGGACGCATGGGTAGACGGCACACATTATACGGATACGAACAGTACTGATGTACGGCACGAGATGAAGCTGTACAGCGATGGTGAAAACGTATATCTGCGCGTCGTTTATGCAAGAGAGTTCTGTAATGGGCAGGTTGCCAACGGTAATGATTTCCAGTTTTGGATTGATAAAAACCAGATGGCGGCATATCAGGTAGAATGGCCTGATGGCACGTCGCTTTCCAACAGCAACGCCGCACCGGGTATCTATCAGGTGGATGTGAGACACCGCGACAGCTCCTGGTCTTATGTGCTGACAGACGGCGCGGTTGCCTACTACCGCGTTAACGACGGTAATTTAAACAATGAACTGGAACTGCGGATTCCGCTTTCCGAGTTTGTAAAACAGAATCCGAATATCAATCTGGACAATTACAGCATGATCTCGTTCTTTACGCCGAACCTGATGCAGGATCATATATCAACGGCAGGTTCGCCTACGGGTGCAGAACCTTTTGCAGCGGCAGCCTTTTTGTTTGTACCGACCAGCTACATATGGTTGAAGAAGAAAGGTGAAAAGGAGGATATGGCATTTGCATGAGGGAAAGGCATGAAGCGTATTTATACCATATAACTTTTAATGCGATGCATAATCTGATGCCGGATGATCCAAGAAAAATGCATGCCCACACATTTTGTGTGGGCATCTATGTCATAGAGGAGCAGGAAGACCATCCATTTTTCCTGAATAGCGAGAATATTTTGCAACGGTATTTTAACCGTTACCGGGGAATCCGGCTAAACGAGCTTTCTCCTTTTACGGAGACCGTGCCGACGCTGGAAAATATGGGCGAGGTCTTTTATTGGGATCTGAAATCAATTTTCAAAAAAAACGGAATGAACCTTCTTCTTCTGGAAATGGGTGACAGTCCGATTTCCTCATATTGTATCGGGGAACGGCCGATGATTGGGAATGTTTACAGTCTGGCGCTGGAAAAGTCCGTGGATGAATATTGCGAGAGGGTTCGGCAGAGATATGCGAAGCAACAGCAGTGGAGGATGGAATAGATGATTAAATTTGCCATATTGTATATTGTGCTGCTTGCTGTCTGGATTTACATTCTGACGGTCTTTAAAAGAAGAAAGCTTGAATTTTTCTATTTTCTGACAGGCAGTATCGGAACGTTTTTGTTTTCTTTTTTCCTGCTCCGCAATGTCCTGACTAAAATTTTAACCACGCTGACATGCTTTTTGACGGGACTTCTTGGTAACGCTTTGGGAATCTTTAAGGCATACACATCGCATTCCATTCTTTTTGTGGAAAACGCGGACGGTCCTATTTCCCTTTATGTGGATTTTGAGTGCGGCGGCGTGATTGAAATTCTGGTATTTATTTCTCTGGTGTGGTTCTTTGCCGTGTATTCTGTAAAGGAAAAATTTGCGTTATCGGCTGTGGGTGTTTTGTGGATTATGGCAGCCAATATTATCAGACTTTTTTCCATCTGCCTGATTATTAACTGGTTTGGCAATGAATCTTATTATGTTGCGCATACCATTGTAGGAAGACTGCTTTTCTATGCGCTTTCCATTATTTTGTATTTCTATGTTTTCACAAGAGCACAGATACGAAAACAACGAGTAGGAGAGTTTGGATATGATAGCGAGGTTAGCAAATGAGATTTTCTTCTGGGCTGCATGGATTATCATTCCTCTTATCATAGAGATCATTCCGGCGGTAGGCAATTTCTTTATTTTATTGTTTAAACGTGTCAGGTTGGCCAAAGATATTAAGCTGGATTATTTGCCAAATATCACGTTGATGATACCGGTCTATAATTCCGGTCAGACTTTATACCGCTGTATTGAATCTGTCGATCATTCCACTTATCCGAACCATCTGATTGAAATCATGCTTGTGGATAACGGATCGAAGGATGACAGTTTTGAGATTTTCCAGAAGGCGCAGATTGCGTTCCCGGAGCTTGCCATGTGGTGGATGCATTCCAAGCAGGGGAAATCGAAAGCGCTTAACAAAGCGATTTTCAACAGCAACGGTAAATACATTATCAATATTGACAGCGACGGCGTGTTGGACGAGAATGCCCTGATGAATATTGTCCGGCAGTTTGAAACATATCCCGACATAGACTGTATGACGGGCGTAATCTTGATTGAGCCCGCTCTGATTGAAGAAACCAGGGGATTCTTCTTAAAGCAGTTTAGAAAGCTGGAATTTATGGAGTATGCGCAGGCCTTCCTTGCCGGCAGAAATTTTGAATCGCAGTTTAACAGTATTTATACGTTGTCGGGCGCTTTTTCTTCCTTCCGCAAATCGGTATTGATGAAAACGTTCCTGTATAATACGAATACAATCTGTGAGGACACGCACCTGACGTTCCAGATTCGGGCAATTTTGAAGAAAAAGGTACATTTGTGCAATGACGCCATTTTCATGGTGGATCCGATTGAAAGCGTCAATAAGTTTTATACGCAGCGGCAGAGATGGCAGATCGGTGAACTGGAAGTTTCGCATATGTTCCTGAAAAATCAGCTGCACAATCCGATCAGGGGGTATTTCAGCGATTTTGTCATCCGCCTGTTGATGACGGACCATACTTTTGCTTTTCCGAGGATGATCTGGTATTTTGTGCTGATTGCGCTGGGCTGCATAAATTATAATTTCCATAATGTTATGGTAGCCTGTGTGCTTATTTACGCGCTTTACGTATTCAGCTCATTTTTATATTATCTGAATATTATTTCGTTTTTAAGGGGATATCCTTCGCTGCGCCGGTATTATGCGAGAAAGCTGCTGTATCTGTTTGCGCTGCCGATATTTAATCTTTTTGCCTTCTTTGTCAGGTTTGCGGGAATTATTAATTCCATTAAGCGAAAGAGCAGCTGGAAGACGCTGACATTTACGGAAGAGCGAAAAATGGTCAACGAGACGGTAAAGCATGACTTTTTCTTTATCTTCCACATACGGGCGTTACTGCTCAAAATACTGGAAAAGCCGGTAAAATTACCAAAAAAGAGGAGAGCTCATGGGAAACGCGTACAGACAATATAAGTTTAAATTTTATCTGAATATGAACCATTATATTATTATTGATGACAAACCAGGAGAGGTGCATCCGCACACCTGGGAAATTATTATCAGCGTGATTGCAACACAGGATGATATGACCCCGTTTGCCAGTATTGAGCGTAAAATGGAAGAAATTATGGATCAGTATCAGGACAAGCTTTTAAACAGCTGTCCGCCCTTTGATAAGACAGTGCCTACGGTGGAGAACGCCGCCAAGTATTTTTTCAGGCTCATTCAGGATAACATTATTAAAATCGGATGGATCTTAATCATGCTTGAGGTGAGCGAAACGCCGACTCGTTCCTATATTATTAATGCCCTTTTTGACGAAGACGAAATTTGGGATGAGTGGTATGAAAATATTACGAGAAAAAATATGGGCCTTTACGGGGATGGCAGAAAAATGAGTTGAAAAATCATGGATGCAGATGCATAAAAAACTTGCCAACAGGGTGACAGTGTGGTAAGATATAACTCGGTTATGATTTGCCGTAACCGAGTTTTTATAAGCTGGTGTGTCGGAATGGCAGACGAGGCAGACTCAAAATCTGTTGTGGGCAACCACGTGTGGGTTCAAGTCCCACCACCAGCATGTCAATAGCCATTTCACAGTCCTTATTTTGTCAATATATTGTATATATGCTGTATACAGACATTTAAAAAGGCAGCTGCCCTCTTTTTGCGAGGTGCAGCCGCCTTTTTTGCCATTTTTCAGTTAAACATGGATGTACCGGATATCACTTTTCTGTAAATCTTAAATCCGAGCGTGCCAAAGAGGCACAAAAAAGATAATATTTTAATCTCCTTTTTCCCCCAAAACTCCAATAAAACCGCACAGCAAAAAAATCGTTGGGTGAAAAGGAGCGGACAGATTTTCCCTGTAATCTCCGACATGGAGAATGCGCCGGAGATTACGCTCCAGAAGAGCAGGGCCGGCATGTAAATAAGACATACCGTTCTTTTGCAGAATTTTCACTTCATTTTTTTGTGTATGTTTTATTTATCCTGTGGAATCGGGACTACTATAGCAGAGTTTTTTACGGGAGGATATGGGTATTATTACGATAGCTTTTTTCAATCATTTCCCGGGCTTTTTCCCAGCTCTGCGATGTATTGCCAGTGTAAAAACAGTTATATATGTCCGCCGCTGCTTTAGGGAGCATTCCCTCACGGGAGGCCCGGTATTTTAGCAAAATGGATTTGATGCACAAATGAATATAGGGATAGGAGGCGTGCAGGTTAAAAGCGGAGGTAAATGCATTGCTGATTTCACTCCGTCTAATGTGTTTCACGGGGCGGCCGGAAAGCCGGGCGAGCGCATGGTCTGTGCATCTGATCATGTGGCGCATTAAGATTCTTTCATCGAGGCTGTGCATTCTGACCGCGTGATTAAAATGAGCGCGGCTTCCCATGTGGCTTTCGGGGTCTGTCCGAATTTCGCGCAGGATAAGGGTCGGATATAATAATTCAGCGACAAATGGTTTTGGGTTTTCAAACCAGTTTGCTTTCCGGCGGATATGCCCCACGTTTCGCATACTTGTGATGTCCAGCCAGGCATAGGATTTTCCCATATAATTGAGAACGATATCCGGGCGGGTTCCGCAATTGGGCTGCTGCAATATGATCCGTACGCTAGGAAACGGGGGCAGCGCTCCAATCTGGATATTGACAAGATCCTCTACAGCGGAGCCGTAATAAGTATGCAGGAAATCAGGGATGCCATTTTTCGGTTCTGTCATAAAGTGCATGGCGCTGCGGTACCATAATCCCTGCTTTGGGCGGTTCTGATCCAGATTGGAAAGACTCAGCGCATGTTGGGCAGACGATATGACGAGCGCGTTAATTTGCAGTATACATTGACAGACGGCATGGTTTGGGTCACCGATAATATCATCCGTGTCACGATAAGTGTAGATCATGACTTTGCCTTTAAGGTAATCGGCTCAACGATCGAAGCAAGCAGACTGGTCAGCTTTGCCATGCCCTCCGCCGGGGGCTGCTGTATTGCCCTGGCTGAAATCTCATATTTGGCAGTTTTGTCGGTGGTGCGGGTATTTTCCCGGGTAGTGGAAACATTTCCATGGACATTGAGTTGAGCGCCCCAGGCGCTGTAACCGAGTTCGAAGCCGGAGTCTTCTTTTTCTTCGAGCTTTGTCATGACGTTTTCTTTTACTTCCATGGTAAAATGCACATTGGCTTCGTCCATGGTAAAGGCGGGAACGGGGACCAGAGACAGAAGGGGCGCTTCCACCTGCATGGGAAGCTGTTTGGTTTGGCCGCTTTCGTCCAGAACGGTTCGATTGACGGTAAACTTGATGACTTTTGCTTTATAGGTTGGGTTATTCTTATCTGTGCCTTCTTTATCTTTTTCAAAGGCAAGACGAAACAGCTGATCCAGATAGACATTGCAGAGCTCAACCTGTCCTTTGGCCGTTTCGATAATGGGCTGAGAGATCAGCAATCCCATGGGAATTCTGGTAAAGTCGGTTATCGGGTTGTGTGTGTTTGCCATACGATGTCCTCCTTTTCAAATGAGATGTTGTCAGAGCAGATTGCTCAGTTGGGTGTCGATCCGCGCTATGCCCTCGGGGGTGTCCGTACACTTGTAGGTGATTTCCAGTTCCCCGGCCTGACTGTTATCGGCGATGGTGTTCGCGTCAAATGTGTTTACTTCAAAACGGCCGGCGGCATCGGACAGGACTTTCATGTTAAGCTTTACCCTAACGCTGTCCATATGCAGGCTGGTGTGGGGAACAAGAGAGGCGAGAGGGGCATAGACGGTTTTCGCCTCCATACCGTTGCATTTGGGAAGCTCGATCTTAATCATTTTTGGCGCGAAGCTGTCGATGCCTCCGTCGTTTTGGACTGCTTCAAAATAGTGATTTATAAAATCACGGGTTGTATGTTCCTCTATGGCGGCATGCGCATTTTGAACGGAGACGCCGATACTATGCAGTAATTCCTGTATGTCCATAAGTATCCTCCTGTCAATTGGTTTCTAAGCGACGGTGCATATCCGTTCCGGCGGAATGTCGTACTTTTCCATCAAATGATCCAGGTTACAACTGATTTCCACGATCTGATGTTTTGTGCCGCCATCCACAGGTGCCCAGGCGGCGTATTGCATAAGAGACACCTGGCCGTCGCCGAGCTCAATTTTTTGTACAGCTCCCAGATCGGAAATAAAACATTTACCTGCAAACACTTCTTCCCATTTCATGGTAAACCCTGCATCCTCCTTTCCGTTTATTCTCTGTTATACGATATTCGCCTGTCCCGTGACTTATGCCTCGTATGATCAGCAGGCGCAGACCGCGGATCGTTTTGATTTGAATCGCCGTAAAAAACTTAAGTTAATGAAAAATATATGTTGACAAGAAGAAAACATCGTGATATTATTCAGATAAATCTAATTCATATTTATTTGATAGGAAAAATATGAAATGAATCAAACAGAGAGGAGAAGGAAAATGAGACGGACAGGAACGATGGCGGCTGTGATGACGGGTATGAGAAATGACATGTGTTGTTGCTGCATGTCATGCTTTGTTGGAGTGCAATTACATACAGGACAGAAAATAAAGCTTGAAACGCACAGACGGTTTTAAATGTGCATGACGCTTTTCCCTGTGCAGGGAAGGGACGGATGAATTGAGGCGGCAGGCTTTCGGGCCTGTTTTTTTATTTCTCAGGAAAGCGTGCAGGAATGCACAGGAAGGCAGGGCGGCTTAGGCCGACGGGTATAATGCCGACAAAAAGCAGATAAAAGGAAAAGAGGAGAAAATCATGAGCGATAAGAGACAACTTGTATTTGATGCATTTGACAATAAGGAAACGCAGAGGGTTCCGGTAGGATTCTGGTTTCATTTTGCACCGGACGATCTTTTTACCGACAGGCCGGATGTGATTCGCAGAAATGTGGAGGGGCATTTCGAATTTTATGACTCGTTTCATCCGGATTTTGTAAAGCTGATGAGCGACGGCTATTTCCGATATCCAAACCCTACGCTTACGAAGGTGGAAAAGGCGGAGGATCTGTTACAGGCGAAGAGCGGCCTGGTGGACGAATGGATTGACGCGCAGACGGCGTTGGTGAAGGAACTGACAGGGCATTTCGGAAGCGAGGTGGCGGCCTTTTATAATATTTTCGCACCGGCTACTGTACTTGGCTTTGTTCTGGAAGAGACAAAGAGCGGATTGACCCCCGCCGAATTGGTTAAAAGTTATCCCGAGACGCTTCATTATGTGTTAAATGTAATCAAGCAGGATCTGGCAAGACTGGCGTTCAGGGTGATTACGGAGGGAGGAGCGGACGGTATTTATTTAAGCACAAAGAATATACAGGATAAGGCGGTGGGAAAGGAAGCTTATCACAGGTATATTACTCCAAGCGAGCAGGGAGTTCTGAATGTGGCGAATGCGGTCAGCGATTACAATATTTTACATATCTGCGGATATGAGGGAGCGAGAAACGATCTTTCCGTTTACAGAGACTATGATGTGAAGGTAATCAACTGGGCGGTTGTTGTGGAGAAGGTTTCTCTGAAAAAGGGGAAACAGTTGTTCGGAGGGCGAGCTGTGATCGGTGGCTTCGACAATACGAAAAACGGGATTCTTTACAGGGGAACCAGAGAAGAAGTGGAAAACGAGACAAAACGTCTGCTTGAGGAAGCGGGAACTACGGGCGTGATTCTTGGCGCAGACTGCACGATTCCCTCGGACACACCGATTGAAAGGCTGGAGTGGGTGCGTAAGACGGCAAAGCGTTACGGAAAATAAAAGATGGCAAGGCAGACTGGTCAGACAGAAACAGAGATAATGGAGAGGAGAGAACCAAAAAAGAAAGGCTCGAAAATGGAGGAGATTATGAAAAAGCAGATAAGGGTTAGAGAAACGGTTAGAAAAACGATTGCAGTGAGCGCCATAGCGGCGTTTGGCATCAGCGCGGCGGCTTGCGGGAACGTGGATTCTGCCGGAGGCGCAGCAATTTCGACTCAGGCAAAAAACAATGAGGCAGTGGCAGCCGGGCAGAATGCGGCCTTGGATAATGCACAGACGGAGGCGGGGGTTACAAAAGTTACGGTAGCCCATACGCAGGCGTACAAACCTTATGATTTTATCAACGAAAACGGAGAATCTGACGGTTATGAGGTTGCGGTGCTGAAAGCGGTGGACGAGCTGCTTCCTCAATACAGGTTTACGTATGTGGGAACAACCGATGACGATCTTTTAATCGGCATAGAGTCCGGCAAATATGACATTGGTACAAAGGGCGTCTGGTGGACGAAGGAGCGGGCTGAAAAATTCGTGTTTCCAAAGCACTATATCGGCACCAGTATCATAGGTATTGTCATTCGCAGTGAGGACGCGGATCAGATTAAGGATTTGGAGTCTTTCGCGGCATTCAGCGGCAATCTGGTTCCCATCGGGGCGCAGAATGCCCAGTATACGATTGTAGATAATTACAATAAAAAACATCCTGATCAGCCTATTAATCTGATCGCGGGAGACCAGTTCGAGGCGGCGGACGCGTATCAGTGGGTACTGGAGGGCAGATACGATGCCTATATCAATATCAGAACCTCTTTTGAGGCCAATGTGACGGCAAAGGACGGCGAATATCACGACTTTGCGAATCAACTGACCTATATCGACTATGAGGGCATTCCCACATGGCCGCTGTTTGCCAGCGAGAATCAGGCGCTTGCGGACGCTTACGACGAGGCGTGGGAGAAGCTGGAGGCTGACGGAACACTGGAACAATTACAGCAGGAATATTTCGGGTACAGTCTGTTTGATTATGCGCCGGAAGGGTATCAGATCGGCGACGATCTGTAGATACCGGGAGCGCCGGATAAAAGGAGAGTAGATGTCATGAGACCATTTCATCCACAATACATTTTAGAAGCATTACCCCAATTGGTTCTTTATCTGCCCGTGACTGTCGGCATTGTTATCGGAACGGTTTTCTTCGGCAGTCTGCTGGGAGTTCTCATGGCAGCGGGCAGAATCAGAAGGGGCAGAGTGGGTCGGGCTTTTGCAAACCTGTACATATATATAATACGCTGTGTGCCTTCCATCGTACTTCTGTTTTTAGTTTATTACGGACTGCCGGAGCTGTTGATTGGATTTGGAATCAATATCAACGATGCGGGGAAAGGATTTTTTGTCATTACTACCTTTTCACTGCTCTTTGCCGCTTCCATGGCGGAGGTTTTTCGCTCCGCTTACGAAGCGGTGGACCGGGGGCAGAGAGAGGCGGCGGTCAGCATTGGCCTGACGGAGTTTCAGGCGTTTTATCGGATTGTTCTGCCGCAGAGTGTTCGTGTGGCGATTCCCAATTTCACCAATGCACTGGTGAATCTGATGAAAGAAGGGTCGTTGGCGTACACGATAGGACTGATAGATATTATGGGGAAAGGCCAGTTGCTCATCGGGCAGAATCACGGTTCTTACAGTCTGGAAGTCTATCTGGCGCTGTTTATTCTTTACTGGACGCTGACCCTCCTGATTGAAAAGGGAGCGGACTTATCGGAACGGCGGCTGTGGGCGGAGAAAGGAAGGGAAGGAGGCGTGTCGCAATGCAGTTAAATACGCAGTTTATGTGGGAGACCTTTCTGCATGTTTTACAGGGAATACCGGTGACGTTAATTATCGTGTTGGTGACGCTGCTTTTTTCCGTGCCGTTTGGGTTTTCAATGGCGGTATCCAGGTCGGGAGAGGGGAAAATTGGGCGAAAAATCATTACAGCCTACGTTTCCCTGATCCGGGGGACGCCGGTGGTGCTGCAGATTCTTTTTCTGTACAGTCTGCTGCCAACCGTACTGAATTATCTGATTAAAGAGATGATGGGGCTGCCATACAATGTTTTTCGCATCAGTCCGATTTTCTATGCCTGTGCGGTATTTACCTTAAATACTACAGCAGTGCTTTCAGAAGTGTTTCGGTCGGCTCTTTCCACGGTCAATCGGGGACAGATGGAGGCGGCGCTTTCCATCGGTATGACGGCGGCGCAGGCTTATTTCAGGATTATTATTCCGCAGGCGCTTGTGGCGGCGCTTCCCAATATGTGTAACGCCACGGTTGGACTTTTGAAGAGCACCTCCCTTGCCTTTATGATGACTGTGAAGGATGTTACGGCCATCGCAAGGATAGACGCTTCCTTCGGGTATGACTATCTGGAGGCATATCTTGTTATTTTTGCGGTATATATAGTCCTGTGCAGCGCGGTGCAGGGGGCGTTTTATCTGACGGAACATATGGCAGCGGCCTATAAGAAGCCGGTTGCGTCGTGAGATGAGACAAAACCGTTAGGGGCAGAGAGAAAGAGGAAACGAGCCGTTTCTGGGACGGCGGAACGGAGTATGTTATGTTACAGGTAAAAAATGTGAGGAAAGCCTTCGGGGATAATCAGGTGCTTCGGGGCGTTGATATGGAAGTAAGGAAAGGCGATATTGTGGTGATTCTGGGGCCCAGCGGTTCTGGGAAGACTACATTTCTGCGATGCCTTAATTTTCTTGAGCAGGCGGACAGCGGCACTATGGATTTTGACGAGGTTCATACGGAGCTTAAAAGCGCCTCCAAAGCGGTTATTTCCAAAGTGAGAAAGAAGACAGCCTTTGTCTTTCAGAATTATAATCTGTTTCAGAATAAGACGGCGCTGCAAAATGTGATGGAGGGACTGACCGTGGCCAGAAAAGTGCCGAAATTGGAGGCTCTTGTAAAGGCAAAGGCGGCCCTTGATAAGGTGGGACTTTCAGAGCGGTACGATTATTATCCTTCGCAGCTGTCAGGCGGTCAGCAGCAGCGGGTGGGAATAGCCAGAGCCATTGCCGTAAATCCGGACGTTCTGCTTTTCGACGAGCCAACTTCCGCACTTGATCCGGAACTCATCGGTGAGGTGCTTGCCGTCATGAAAAAGCTGGCAAAGGAAGGGGCCACCATGATTATTGTTACCCATGAGATGAGCTTTGCGCAGGAGGCGGCAAGTAAAGTTATCTTTATGGATGGAGGCGTGATTGTGGAACAGGGCAGTGCGAAGCAGATTTTTACATCTCCCAGAGAAGAGCGGACGATACAGTTTTTGCGGCGCGTGCTCAGGGATTATGACTATGTAATCTAGGCAAAAATTTCCAATAAAAACAATGCTTTTTTTCTGTACTTTTTTACAAAACCATGATATAGTTGTTAAGAACGGTTACATAATGTGACAATTTGCAACATTTTTGTAATAAAAATGACATGGCAATTTGTCTTATCTGGTAGCCGGCCAACAAAGGAAAAAGGAACGAAAGGTACAAATGATAAAACAGAAAAAAGCATTGTTACATAAAATGAACAGAGGAATCAGACAGATTACCGCACTGTGTCTTGCAGGGGCGCTGGCGTTTGTGCCGGCACTCCGGGTAGAGGCGGTGGGAGCGGGAAGCTCTATTGCAAGAGGCATTGATGTTTCCAAGCACAATCTTGGCATCGACTGGAGTCAGGTGCCCTCATCGGGAGTATCCTTTGTGTTTGTAAAGGCAGGCAGCACCAATTCGGGCATGGACCCTTATTTCGACGTGAACATGCGGGGCGCTAATGCGGCGGGTCTGCGGACGGGCGTATATCTTTACTCCTATGCGAATAACGTGGAGGAGGCAAAAAACGAGGCGAATCAGCTTATTCAGTGGATCGGTAACTACACGGTCAGCTACCCGGTAGTCTACGATGTGGAAGCGCCCAATCACAAAAATATGTCTCAGGCGCAGTTGCAGGAGATGATCAATGCCTTCTGCTCCATCATTGAGGCGAACGGGTATTACCCGGTGGTTTATTCCAGCAGGAACATGTTCCGGGATAAGATTGGAAACATCGGCTATGACAAGTGGGTGGCTCAGTACGCGGACGCTCTTGAGTATAACGGAAACGCTGCTTTCTGGCAGCATACTTCTCACGGCAGCGTGGCGGGGATTCCCACCAGAGTGGATATGAATTACCAGTTTAAGGATTACTCTTCTGTCATTGTGGCGGACGGCTTTGCCACGCGGGGAGATCAGACGGTGTTCTATGCAGGATATCGGATGCAGAGAAACGGCTGGGCGAACTGGGAGAATAACAAATATCGTCTGGACGAGAACGGTTTTGTGCAGAAGGGATGTTGGTTTGAGGATGAAACCGGAAGATACTATCTGGCAACGCAGGACGGGCATGCCCTGCGGGATGCCGTAACGATTGATGGACAGGATTACTACTTTGACGAGAATGCGGTGATGCAGAGAGGCCTGATTACCAGATCGGACGGAAACTTGTACTATTATGATCCGGCTACCGGCGCATTACAGAGAAACGTGACGGTGACTGTGGACGGCGTTAACTACACAGTGGACGGAAACGGCGTGGCGACAGAGGAAATCCCCGTTTCAGACGCCTATGATAATGCAGCCTTTAACGCCGCCTATTATGCAAGAAATAATCCGGATATATATGAATCCTGCGGCAGCGATGCGAAGGCGCTGTACGATCATTTTATGAAGACCGGCATCATGGAGGGAAGGCAGTCCTCGGAGCAGTTTAGCATTAATGCGTACAGGGAGAATAATCCTGATCTGGCGGAGGCTTTCGGCGATGACCTGATGAAGTACTACGAGCATTACATTAACTGCGGGGTGAACGAGAACCGCGTATCCAGATAGGAGCCACTGATAAAACAGAACGGAAAACAGAAATGACAGCAGAGCCGCTTCGGCAGAGGAAGCGGCTCTGCTTTTGCGGCTCTGCTTTTGCATAAAAATCTCTTTCAAATATCCCTGTCATGGTATATAATAAAATCTGTATGGGCGCATCGCGTGAGAATGTCTGAAAAACAGCATTCTCCGCAGCCGGAAAGGCGTGGCGGGTAATGAACTGTAAAGAGGCAGAGAAAAAAATACCGTCCTTCCTGAATGATGAACTGGATGGAAGGGGCCTGGCGGAGTTTGTGGAACATATCGAGGACTGCCCGGAATGTATGGAGGAAGTGTCTATTCAGTTTCTGGTGACGGAGGGTATGGAACAGCTTGAGCAGGGCAATAATTTTAATCTGCAGAAGGCGCTTACGCTGAAGCTTGAAAATGCGGATTACAGGATTCGTGTCAACCGGGTTCTGCGGCATACCCTGGTGGCGCTGGAAGCTTTGGTGGCGGCAGCGATTATCGCGGCGGTGATTATCGTATCCATGTGACAGACAGAAGGGTTTGGAAATATATGGCTTTGAAACTGGTATTGATAGACGGACACAGCATACTGAACAGGGCGTTTTACGGCGTGCCGGAGCTCACCAACGGGCAGGGCCTGCATACCAACGCGGTCTACGGTTTCTTAAATATCATGTTTAAGATTCTGGAGGAGGAGCAGGCGGATTATCTGGCGGTGGCTTTTGACGTTCATGCGCCTACGTTTCGTCATGAAATTTATAAGGAGTATAAGGGGACAAGAAAACCGATGCCCACGGAGCTTCGGGAGCAGGTGCCTGTGATGAAGCAGATGTTGCAGGCTATGGGAATCTGCGTGGTGGAGCAGGCGGGACTGGAAGCGGACGACATTCTGGGCACCATCGCCAAACGCGCCGAGCGGGAAGGCATGGAGGTTTCTCTCGTGTCGGGCGACCGGGATTTATTGCAGGTGGCAACAGATCATATTCGAATCAGAATCCCAAAGACTAGGGGCGGCAGGACGCAGGTCGAGGATTATTATGCAAAAGATGTGGAGGCCGCCTATCAGGTAAATCCCATACAGTTTATTGATTTAAAGGCGCTTATGGGAGATACGGCGGACAATATTCCCGGCGTGCCCAAGGTGGGAGAGAAAACGGCTACGGAATTGATGGTGACTTACGGGTCCCTTGACAATATTTACGCCCATGTGGAAGAAATTTCCAAAAAGTCCATCCGGGAATCTCTGCTTGCCAACAGGGAGCTTGCAGATTTAAGCAAAACCCTTGCCACAATCAATGTGGATGCAGAGATTGCCTTTGATTTTGAGCAGGCCAGAATGGGGGATTTTTATACCGAAGAAGCTTATGTGCTCTGCAAACAGCTGGAATTTAAAAATATGCTGTCCCGTTTTACAAAGGAAGTGGCGGTGGCAAACGGGCAGGAAGCTTATTTTCGTACCCTTACGGAGTCTGCGCAGGCGGCGGCATTTTTTGAGGAATGCAAAAAGCGCGGCGAGAATACGGAGGGCGGATGCGAGATCGGGCTTGCCGTTTTTTGCGACGGCAGGGAGGCGGAGTCTGTCTGTATGGGGATTGCCCTTGCGGCTGGCGAGAAGGATGTGGTGTTCATTCCCTGTCAGGGTGAAGTGACTGCCGCATTTTTGCGGGAGCATCTTGTGGAATGGAACAGGGATAAGTTATGTAAACTAAGCATGTTTGACATGAAATCCGTCTATGATATGATTGAGTCCTGCGGCAAAGAGAGCATGTGGCGGGATGCGCAGGGGAAACAGGACGTGCTCTGTCCCTACCGAGAGAAACGGTATTTTGACATCCTGATTGCCGCATATCTGTTAAATCCCCTGAAAAGCGATTACCAGACAGAGGATATTGCCGGGGAGTATCTGGGACTGACCATTTCCGACAGGAGCCAGGTGTGTGGAAAAGGCACTTATGCGGAGGCTTATGAAAAGTCTCCGCAGGAGTTTGCGGTTTATGCCTGCTATCAGGCTTATGTCTGCTTCGCGGCGGCAAGGACTCTGAGGGACAAACTGGCGGAGCAGGGAATGGAGGAACTGTTTTACGAGATCGAAATGCCTCTTTCCAGAGTGCTCTTTGATATGGAACAGTCAGGAGTCCGGGTACAGCCCGAAGAGCTGAAAGCTTACGGGCAGGCGCTGACCGGTCGGATCGGAGAACTGGAGCAGGCCATTTACCGGCAGGCGGACAGTACCTTTAACATTAATTCCCCCAAGCAGCTTGCAGAGATTCTCTTTGTAAAAATGGGCATTAAGGGAGGAAAGAAAACAAAGACCGGGTATTCCACAGCGGCGGACGTGCTGGAAAAGCTGGCGCCGGATTATCCGATTGTATCTGATATACTGGAGTACCGGGGACTGATGAAATTAAAGTCCACCTATGCGGAAGGGCTTTCGGCCTGCATTGCAAAAGACGGCAGGATCCATTCTACTTTTAATCAGACGATTACGGCAACAGGGCGGATCAGTTCCACAGAACCAAATCTCCAGAACATTCCCATGCGTATGGAGCTGGGAAGACGAATCCGAAAGGTGTTCGTTCCCAAAGAGGGCTGTATTTTCATGGATGCAGATTATTCTCAGATTGAATTGCGCATTCTGGCCCATATGTCAGACGATAAACAGCTGATTGAAGCCTACCGTATGGATGAAGACATTCACAGGATTACCGCTTCCAAGGTGTTCCACACGCCCTTTGAGGAGGTGACGGATTTACAGAGGCGAAACGCCAAGGCAGTTAATTTCGGCATTGTCTACGGCATCAGCTCCTTCGGGCTCAGTCAGGATTTGAGCATTTCCAAAAAGGAGGCGGCGGAGTATATTGAGCACTACTTTGAAACCTATCCGGGCGTAAAGCGGTTTCTGGACCACATGGTCGCCCAGGCCAGGGAAAAGGGTTATGTGACGACGATGTACGGGCGCAGACGGCCCATTCCGGAGCTGTCCTCCAATAATTTCATGCAGCGATCTTTCGGGGAGCGCGTGGCTATGAATTCTCCCATTCAGGGGACGGCGGCGGACATCATGAAAATTGCCATGATCCATGTGTGGGAAAAGCTGCACAGCGAGAACTTAAAGTCCCGTCTGATTTTGCAGGTGCATGACGAGCTTCTGATCGAAACGGAAACCGGCGAGGAAGAACAGGTGCGGCGGATACTGACGGAGCAGATGCAGCATGCGGCGTCTCTTGCGGTCGTTTTGGAAATCGACCTGCATACGGGGACGGATTGGTATGAGGCGAAATAACTGTGCGAAAAAGGGCAGGGCAATGAAGGCATGAAAGTAATCGGAATTACGGGCGGCGTGGGCGCGGGAAAGTCTGCGGTACTCGCCCGGCTGACACAGCGAAGCGACTGCGGCGTGATTATGGCGGATCAGGTGGCGCACCGGCTGGAAGAGCCGGGGGGCATCTGCTTTGCTCCGTTGACGGCTCTTCTGGGAGAAGATATACTGGACGATGCGGGCAGGATTGACAAACAGAAGATGGGCGCCAAAATTTTTGGAGACGAGACGTTGCTGCAATGCGTCAACGAGATCGTGCATCCGGCGGTAAAGGCGTATCTGCTGGCAAAGATCGAGGAGGAGCGGGCGGCGGGAAAGCTGCGGTTTCTCTTTATTGAGGCGGCGCTTCTGATTGAGGAAGGCTATGCCGGGATTTTGGACGAGCTGTGGTATATTCACGCAACGGAAGCGGTCAGACGACGACGGCTGAAAGAAAGCAGGGGCTATTCGGACGAAAAAATAGACGCTATTTTTCACAGTCAGCTTTCGGAGGAGGATTTTCGAAAGCACTGTAATGTGGTGATAGAGAACAACGGAACGCTGCAAAGCGTTTACGCACAAATAGAGAAAGAATTGGGGGAAGACCAGTGGCAGAAGTAAAAAAATTTCCGGGACAGTTGGTATTTGGTCTGGATATCGGGACAAGAAGCATTGTCGGTACGGTAGGGTATCGCATAGGCGGTAAATTTCATGTGGTGACGCAGAGCGTCAGGGAGCATCAGACACGAGCCATGCTGGACGGACAGATTCACGATATTTACAAAGTGGGCGGCACCATAAAAGAAGTCAAGGCGGAGCTGGAGGAGCGAATCGGCAGGCCCTTAAAGGACGTCTGTATCGCGGCGGCGGGTCGTGTGCTGCAGACAGTGACGCTGCGTGTAGATCAGGAGCTGGAAACCGACAGAGAGGTGACAGGAGAGGATATCTATGCACTGGATTCCCTTGGCGTTGAGAGGGCCTATGCGGAGTTTCTGGAAAACAATGATCTGGATATGAAATTTTACTGTGTGGGATATTCCGTTGTGCGCTATTATATGAACGGCTATACCATAGGAAATCTGGAAGGACACAAGGCAAAAACCATCGGCGCCGACCTGATTGCCACTTTTCTGCCCGAGGACGTGGTGGATGGTCTTTACAAGGCGGTGGAGGTTGCCGGTCTGGATGTGGTAAATCTGACGCTGGAGCCTATTGCGGCCATACAGGTTGCCATTCCCGAGATGTATCGGATGTTAAATATTGCGCTGGTGGATGTGGGCGCGGGCACCTCTGATATTTCCGTCACAAGGGACGGCAGCATTATTGCCTACGGTATGATTCCCATTGCGGGAGATTCCCTCACGGAGGTGGTGGCGAAGCACTGCCTGGTGGACTTTGCAACGGCGGAACAGATCAAAAGGGATACCGGCGTAAAGGATGTGATTGAGTACAAGGATATCATGGGTCTGACGCAGACGATTACCACCGAGGAAGTGGAGCGTGTGTCGGCGGATGTGATTGACAATATGACCAGTCAGGTGGCGGAAAAGATCAAGGAATTAAACGGCAATAAATCCGTCAGCGCCGTGTTTGTGGTGGGCGGCGGCGGCAAGCTTCCCGGTTATACCGAAGCGCTGGCAAAGAAGCTGGAGATTCAGAGCGAGCGCGTGGGCGTCAGAGGCGGAGAGGTTATGCAGGACATCACCTTTTTGGAGGAGGATGCCAGGACGGATTCCCTGATGGTAACGCCCATTGGTATCTGCTTAAGCTTTTATGAGCAGAGTAATAACTTTATATTCGTGTATTTCAATGAACAGCGTGTGAAGATTTATGATAACAGCAAGGCGGCCGTGGTGGACGCGGCCATGCAGGCGGAATTTGCAAGCGACGGTCTGTTCCCGAAGCGGGGGAAGGAACTGAACTTTACGGTCAACGGAAAACCCCGCATTGCAAGGGGAGAGCCGGGAGAGGCGGCCCGTATCACCGTAAACGGAAACGAGGCGGATATTTATACCCTTATTCATCCCAACGATCAGATCCGTGTGATCGAATCAACGGCGGGAGATCCGGCGCGGATGACGCTGGGACAGCTGCCCGAATTCGGTTCCAAAATGTGGGTCGAGGTCAATGACAGGAAGGTGGATCTGCCCAAATTTGCCAGCGTGAACGGGGAATTGCAGTCTGAGTATTACGAGATTCAGGAAAACGATGAGGTCGAGATTCTTGGCTACTATACGGTGCGGCAGATTTCAGAGTTTATGGATGTGGTAATCGACTGGAACATGAATATCTATGTCAATAACAAGGTTGCGGATATGGATACCAGAGTTTACGAAAACTTTTCGGTGATCTGGACGCTGGAGGATTTGCAGCTTTCCGACGTGGAGTTTTACCAGCCGGCGGAGGCGCAGGAAGAGCGGGCCGGGCAGAATGACAGACCGGCGGGAACGGCTGGCTTTACCATGGCGTCGCCCGCTTCAAAGACAGCGGCTGATTCGGCGGGAACCGACAGGACGGCGGAAGACGTGACGGCAGCGAATGGACCGCTGGGCGAAGCGGAAGACTTTACTGGGAAAGAAGCGGATGCGTCGGGAAGCGCCACAGAAACTTCGGCGGCACAGGCTAAAGCAGTCGTTTCAGGAGCAGACCAGATGGAGAACGGGCCGGCAGCAGACGGGCAGAAGCCGAGGGGCGCAAGGATTGTGATGGGCCCCGGCGTAAAACGCGCCGAGGAGGAGGCGAAAGCCAAAGCCAGAGCAAGGGAGGAGGAAGCTGCCCGGGCAAAGGCACAGGAGGACAAGCGCAGGGAAGAAATTTTGAACAAGAATGTGCCCATGTCCATCATTGTGACGGTAAACGGCGAGCAGATCAAGCTTACCGGGAAAAAGAACTATGTGTTTGTGGATGTGTTTGAGTATATCGACTTTGACCTGTCGAAACCGCAGGGAAGCGGTATTGTGACAAATCTGAACGGCAGGGAAGCTCAGTATATGGAGAGTATCCGAAGCGGAGATACGATTGAGATATACTGGAAAAAATAAGGATAAAAGAAAGGCGGCTGTGGATAAAAATCATGGCCGCAAAAGGTTTACATAATTATGAGGCTATGCAGCATTGCCAGCGGCAGCAGCGGAAACTGCGTTTATGTGGGCAGCGATACCACACATCTTTTGATGGATGTGGGAATCAGCGGTAAAAGGACGGAGGAGGGACTGCGTCAGCTGGGACTTACCATGAAAGATATTGACGGCATTTGTATCACCCATGAGCATACGGATCACATAAGCGGGCTGGGTGTGCTTTCCAGAAAGTACGGTGTGCCGATCTATGCGACAAAGGGAACTGCGGAAGCGATCAGGCGCACATCTTCTGTGGGACGGATCGACGATTCTCTGTTTCAGATTATTACGCCGGATGAGAAATGCATTATTAAGGATATTTCCCTGTATCCTCTTCGCACTTCCCACGATGCGGCGGACCCGGTGGCCTATCGAATTGATTACGACGGGCGGCGGATCGGGCTGGTTACGGATCTGGGATGCTACAGCGATTATACGGTGGAGTGCCTGCGGCATGTGGATCTGCTTTATCTGGAGGCCAACCATGACATACATATGTTACAGGTAGGGCCTTATCCCTATTATCTGAAGCAGCGGATTCTGGGAGAGCGGGGACATTTGTCAAACGAGTCGGCGGGCAGGCTTCTTTCCCGCCTTCTGCACGACAATATGCAGGCCATCGTGCTGGGACATCTGAGCAAGGAAAATAATCTGCCGGAGCTTGCCTATGAGTCGGTGCGGGTGGAAGTAACCATGTCGGAAACCCGGTACAGAGGCAATGATTTTCCCATGTATGTGGCGAAGCGCGACGAGGTGTCGGAGGTTATTGAGGTGCGGTAGCTGCGTATGGTTCTCATGCAGCCCGGCCCATTTCCTTTGCAATTTCAAAAGCTGTGTCTATAATCATTTCTTTTGTGACTTTGGCGATTGCTGGCAATCCATCTGTCAATTTTTCCCGCTAAACTTTCACACATTTTTCATATCGTGACTTATTCCCAAAAATCGGCAATGGGCGCGCGACTGAGTATATATTGGGAATATGAAAATACTCCACCATTTTGAAAAATAGGTATCTGTAAACCCGTTTTTGACTGGAAAGTTCACGCTACCTATGATGAGCTGATGACGCTTTGCGGCGACATTCAGGCGGCAGGCCTTACTCCGATTGCCATGGATGGCGGAGACGGCTGGCCCATGTCATGCTTCCTTACGGATATTATGGTGAAAGTGGCCGGTATTGAATATGCGGACATTGTCAGCAACGCGGTTGCGACGGGAGACTTTACGACGCCTGAGATCGTGCAGGCAACACAGATTCTGGTTGACTCTGCGCAGGCAGGTATGTTCCAGGTAGGATATGATTTTCAGGATTATGGTACTACCATGAACCTTTTTGGTGGCGGGTATTGCGTTTCATTGGTACAGCGGGGATCATTTTGAGGCGCTTTCCATGATACATGATAAATTCCCGGACAAGAAGCTGATTTTATCCGAGGCATGTATCGAATACTGTAAATTTGCGGCGGATGATTTTATGAAAAATGCTCAGAAGTATGCCCATGATATGATCGGCAATATGAATCACGGCATGAACGGTTTTTATGACTGGAACATTGTTCTGGATGAAAAGGGCGGCCCAAACCATGTGGGGAATTTTTGTGACGCGCCGTTTTTGTTTGACACACAGAAAAAGGAAGTGCTTCGGAGAAATACGGCCGACTATTTATGGCATTTTACACATTTTATCAAACCCGGGGCTGTACGGATCGGCACCAGCTCCTATTCGGATGAACTGGAGGCGACAGCGTTTGTCAATCCAAACGGACAGATCACAGCGGTGCTTTTAAACAGAACTGATCATGAGATTTCGGTTAATGTCCGTCTGGGGGAGCAGATGGCGAAGATCGCAATGGGGGCGGATACGGTTGCGACGGTGGTAATTGGATAGAGGTAATGAATCGGGCCGTTCTATTGTGTTGATTCATATCGTGTCTGTTTTATTTGAATATACTTCCTGTTTGCTTTATAATGAGAGCATATTACTTAAGCGATGCTTTGGGTCAGATTTTCTGGTAAGGTTATGCCGGAAAGGTATTATTTTTTAAGGGTGGACGGGAGGTGTTTTTTCATTTGGAGGGAAATATGGCGGACGTATATGTAGCAAGTGATAAAAGATATGACAGAATGAAGTATAACCGTGTGGGAAAAAGCGGTCTGAAATTTCCGGCAGTGTCGTTGGGATTCTGGCACAATTTCGGAAGCAGGGATAATTATGACACGATGAAGGCCATGTGCAGGACGGCTTTTGACACGGGCATTACGCAGTTTGATCTGGCCAATAATTACGGGCCGGTATATGGCAGTGCGGAAGAGAATGCAGGCAGAATTTTAAAAGAAGATTTTCAGCCCTACAGGGATGAGCTGGTGATTGCCACGAAAGCCGGATACGACATGTGGCCCGGGCCTTATGGGGACTGGGGCAGTAAAAAGTACCTGACCGCCAGCCTGGACCAGAGCCTGAAACGTCTGGGACTGGAGTATGTGGACATTTTTTATCATCATCGGATGGACAGGGAGACGCCCCTGGAGGAATCCATGGAAGCCCTTGCGTCCATTGTACGAAGCGGAAAGGCCTTATATGCGGGGATTTCCAATTACGATCAGGAATATACACAGAGGGCAGCGGCTATTATGAAAGAACTGCACTGCCCGTTAATTGTAAACCAGAGATCCTATTCCATCTTTAACCGCGCCATCGAGGAAGACGGCGTGAAAAAATGCTGTAAGGAACAGGGGCTGGGAATTATTGCGTTTAGTCCGCTGGCGCAGGGACTTTTGACCGACAAATATCTTAACGGTATCCCGCAGGACAGCCGTATCGCCAGAGACAGTCGTTTTCTGAAAGCGGATGCGCTGACGCCGCAGCGGCTGGAACAAATCAGAAGGCTGAATGAGATGGCGGCGAAGAGGGGACAGACTCTTGCGCAGATGGCGTTGTCGTGGGTACTGAAGGATGACGAGGTGTGTTCTGTATTGATTGGGGCTTCCAGACCGGAGCAGATTCTTGAAAATATTTCTGCTGCGGAAAATGCGGCCTTTACCAGTGAGGAGCTTCTTAAAATCGAGGAGATCGTTGGCGGTGTGGAAGCATAACGACGGGCGAATAATGAAGCGAACCGGGAAATAAATGCACTATATCGGAAAACATATTGACATGAGTGTGTTAAATCGCTACGATCTATTAAGGGGCATTTGACCCTCGCGGCAGCCGCCAAATGCTTTCAGGCAATCGTCTGGCCCGTTGCCCGCTGGAATAAACACGCACAGGACGGAGGAAAAAATGGAAAACGTATTTGTAATGGAGCATCCGTTGATTCAGCATAAGATTTCACAGATCAGGGATTGTAACACGGGAACAAATGAATTCAGGAAGTGCATTGAAGAAATCGCCATGCTGATGGGCTATGAAGCGCTCAGGGATCTGCCCCTTGAGGATGTGGAGGTAGAGACCCCGATTGAAACCTGTATGTCGCCGAAAATTGCAGGCAAAAAGCTGGCGGTTGTGCCGATTCTGCGGGCGGGACTCGGTATGGTGAACGGGATTCTTGCGCTGGTGCCAAGCGCCAAGGTGGGACATATCGGACTGTACAGGGATCCGGAAACCCATGAACCCCATGAGTATTACTGCAAGCTTCCGGCGCCTATAGAGCAGAGAACGATCATAGTTCTTGATCCCATGCTGGCCACGGGCGGTTCCGGCTCTCAGGCGGTCAATTTTATCAAGGAGCATGGCGGTAAAAATATTAAATTCATGTGTATCATCGCGGCGCCGGAGGGACTGGAACGGATGAGGAAGGATCACCCGGACGTACAGATTTATGTGGGACATATCGACCGCTGTCTGAATGAGAACGCTTATATCTGTCCCGGAGTGGGAGATGCAGGAGACAGGATTTTCGGAACAAAGTAGAGCGGCAGCACGAGTTTGCGAGTGTAACAGCAAAGGGAAAAGAGGGCGTAATGAAAAAGACAATTATTACGGTAGTAGGAAAAGATACGGTAGGCATTATCGCGAAGGTGTGCACTTACCTTGCGGAAAATCAGATTAATATTCTGGACATTTCACAGACCATCGTACAGGGCTTTTTTAATATGATGATGATCGTGGATACCAACCTGACCAAAAAGGACTTTGGTATGATCGTGGATGAGCTTGGGGCGCTTGGCGAGGAGATCGGCGTGGTAATCAAGTGCCAGAAAGAAGAGATTTTTGATCAGATGCACAGAATTTAACAAGTGCGTCAGCACGGGTTTGCAAGTCTAAAGGAGAAAAATATGATAAATTTATTTGAGGTGGCGGAAACCAACGAAATGATCGCCAAGGAGAATCTGGATGTACGGACGATCACGCTGGGAATCAGTCTTTTGGACTGTATTGATTCCGACCTTACCAGAGTGAATGAGCGGGTTTATCAGAAGATCACAACGGTGGCCAGAGATCTGGTAAAGACGGGGGAAGCCATTGAGAAGGAATTTGGCATTCCCATTGTTAATAAAAGAATTTCAGTCACCCCTATCGCGTTAGTGGGCGGAGCCGCCTGCAAAAGCAGCGAGGATTTCGTTACGCTGGCAAAGACCCTTGACCGGGCGGCGCGGGAAGTGGGCGTTAACCTGATCGGCGGATATTCCGCTTTGGTGTCGAAGGGTATGACGAAAGCGGACGAGCTGCTGATTCGTTCCATTCCCGAGGCGTTACATGCGACGGAAAGAGTCTGCAGCTCCGTGAACCTTGGTTCCACCAGAACCGGTATCAATATGGACGCGGTGCGGCTGATGGGAGATATCATAAAGGAAACCGCTCTGATCAGCAGGGATCAGGACAGCGCGGACTGTATGAAGCTGGTTGTGTT
Source organism: Lachnospiraceae bacterium (assembly GCA_009774175.1). Taxonomy (GTDB): domain Bacteria; phylum Bacillota; class Clostridia; order Lachnospirales; family Lachnospiraceae; genus UBA3282. The sequence continues at coordinate 37,628 of VSNG01000004.1, forward strand.
CTGTAACGCGCCGGACGACAATCCCTTTATGGCGGGCGCTTTCCATGGCGTGACAGAGGCAGACGCGGTAATCAACGTGGGCGTCAGCGGTCCCGGCGTGGTAAAAACGGCCCTGCAGCGGGTGCGCGGAGAAAATTTTGAGGTGCTCTGCGAGACCATTAAGAAGACGGCCTTTAAAGTGACAAGAGTGGGACAGCTGGTGGCGCAGGAAGCGTCCCGGATGTTACAGATACCCTTTGGCATTGTGGACTTATCCCTTGCCCCCACGCCTGCCGTTGGCGACAGCGTGGCGGATATTCTGTGTGAGATCGGTCTGGAGTATGCGGGCGCGCCGGGGACGACGGCTGCCCTTGCGCTTTTAAACGATCAGGTGAAAAAGGGCGGTGTGATGGCCTCCTCCTATGTGGGGGGCTTAAGTGGCGCGTTTATTCCTGTCAGCGAGGATCAGGGCATGATCGACGCCGTTGCGGCGGGTGCGCTCACCATTGAAAAGCTGGAGGCCATGACCTGCGTCTGTTCCGTAGGTCTTGACATGCTTGCCATTCCGGGCGACACTAAAAACGCCACCATTGCGGGAATCATTGCGGATGAAATGGCCATCGGCATGGTGAACCAGAAGACAACGGCGGTGCGTATTATTCCCGCCATCGGCAAGGGCGTAGGGGAAAAGGTGGAGTTTGGAGGCCTGTTTGGCTATGCGCCGGTAATGCCGGTAAATAGTTTTTCCTGCGAGGCCTTTGTAAACCGCGGGGGAAGAATCCCTGCGCCGATCCACAGCTTTAAGAATTAACGATCCACAGCTCTAGGAATTAACGGCGGTTGACATTCGACCCCTTTGCAGACTATAATAAAGATGATTTTTGAACCAATTATACTACATATGAGGGAGGTCTTTTATTATGAAAAAGCTGTCCGTAAAGAGCGTTGTTGCCATCGGCATCGGCGCCGCGCTGTTCTTTGTTCTTGGTAAGGTGGCGATTCCTTCACCTGTGCCCAACACGAACATCAGTCTGCAATACGCGATAGAAGCGGTGTTTGCCACGCTGTTTGGCCCTGTTGCAGGCGTTTTTATCGGATTTATCGGCCATACCCTGATTGATGCCACAAGCTACGGCCCCTGGTGGAGTTGGATTATCGCATCCGCTTTCGTTGGTCTGGTGATCGGCCTTGTGACCATGAAGATGAATGTGGAGGAAGGCATTGACGGTAAGAAGCTGATCCGATTTAATGTGGCGCAGGTCATTGCGCATGTTCTGGCGTGGGGACTGGTAGCGCCGGTGCTGGATATTTTGATTTACGCAGAACCCATTGAGAAGCTGTTTGCACAGGGACTTATGGCTGCGGTGGCAAACATCATTACCACAGGCGTTGTAGGAACGCTGTTGCTGCTCGGTTATGCCAAGACCGTAGTGAAGAAGGGTTCTCTGGAAAAAGAGGACTAAGAGTACAAAATCAGACAGATTCGGGGGAAATTCTCTCGAATCTGTTTCTGCGTAAAGGAGAAACGTTATGGTACAGCCCGTCATTTCTTTTAAGGATTACGGATTTCAGTATACGGCGCAGGCGAGTCCCACCCTGCATCACATCAATCTTAACATTTATCCGGGAGAGAAGGTGCTGATCGCGGGAGCTTCCGGCAGTGGGAAAAGCACCGTTGGAAGCTGCATTAACGGCCTGATTCCCTATGCCTATCCGGGAGAGAGCACAGGAGAGCTTCTTGTGGGAGGGAAAGATCCGGGGAAGGAAAGCATTTTTGCCCTGAGTCAGATTGTGGGGACTGTTTTGCAGGATACGGACGGACAGTTTATCGGCCTGACCGTGGGAGAGGACATTGCTTTTGCGCTGGAAAATGACTGTGTGCCGCAGGAGCAGATGAAGGCGACGGTACAGAAGGTGGCGGAGCTTGTGGATATCGACCACCATCTGGAGTATGCGCCCCATGAGCTTTCCGGTGGCCAGAAACAGCGGGTCAGTCTGGCAGGCGTCATGGTGGAAGACGTAAAAGTGCTTCTTTTTGACGAACCCCTTGCCAATCTCGATCCGGCGGCGGGCAGAGTTACCATTGAATTAATCGACGAGGTGCAGAAGCGCACCGGCGCGGCCGTCATCATCATAGAGCACCGTCTTGAGGATGTGCTGTGGCGCAGGGTAGACCGGATTGTGCTGATGGACGAGGGCAGGATCGTGGCGGATATGCCGACCAGGGCATTTTTGTCGGATACCAAGCTTACGGAGCATGGAATCAGGGAGCCGCTGTATCTGACGGCGCTGCGCTATGCGGGCGTCCCCATTACGGAGGAGCTGGAGCCGCAGCATGTAGACAGCCTGCAACTCTCGGAGGAACATAAGGAGAAGGTACGGGCCTGGTATCAGGGAAACGAAGGCAACGGAGGTGCAGCGACGCAGAAAAAGGATATCTTAAGCGTAGAAAATCTAAGCTTTGGTTATACGCCGCAGAAGCAGAACCTTAAAAATGTAAGCTTTTCCATCAAAGAGGGCGAGATGGTCAGCATCGTGGGAAAAAACGGTGCGGGGAAGAGTACCCTTGCCAAGCTGATCTGCGGTTTCGAGAAACCGACGGCCGGCAGGATTTGTCTGGAAGGCAGGGATCTGGCAAACGATACCATTAAGGAGCGGGCGCAGAGAATCGGTTATGTGATGCAGAATCCAAACCAGATGATTTCCAAACCGATGATCTGGGACGAGGTGGAAATGGCCCTGCTTGCAAGCGGCATGAGTGAACAGGCGCGCAAGGAGCGGGTGGAGGAAACCCTGAAAATCTGCGGCCTTTATCCGTTCCGTAAATGGCCTGTATCGGCCCTTTCCTTTGGGCAGAAGAAGCGCGTCACCATTGCCGGTATACTGGTACAGCAGCCCCGGATTATTATTCTGGACGAACCAACAGCGGGACAGGATTATCACCACTATACGGAGATCATGGAGTTTTTGAAGAGTCTGAACCGGCAGGGATTTACGGTTATCATGATTACCCATGACATGCATCTGATGCTGGAATACACACCCCGGGCCATTGTGTTTTGCGAGGGCGAGCTGCTTGCGGATACTACGTCGGCCCGTGTGCTAAACGATCCCAAGCTGGTGCAGAAGGCGAATTTAAAGGAGACAAGTCTATATACGTTAAGCCTCAGATGCGGTCTGGAAAAGCCGCAGGAATTTACGGAACGGTTTATCGCCTATGAAGAGGCGCACCGGGAAAGGCAGGAGAGGTGAGATGGCTCAGGTAGCGATTCTGAATTATATCAAGCGGCAAAGCCCGGTGCATGAGCTGACGGGCACAACAAAACTGATTTTTTTCATTGCCTGGAGCATTACCTCCATGGTGACTTTTGACACGAGGGTGTTACTCTGCATGCTGTTGATCGGCGCGGTGATTTTCCGTATCAGTAAAATCAGGATCCGGGATATCAGTGTTGTGCTGGGACTGGCAGCGGTGTTTCTTCTTCTCAATAACTTTTTTATTTATCTGTTCACGCCGGAGTACGGGGTGGAACTGTATGAAAGCAGGACGCTGCTGTTTACCATTGTGGGACGTTATACGGTTACGGCGCAGCAGCTTTTCTATCATCTGAATATCACATTGAAAGTAGTCTGTGTGGTGCCCATCGCGCTGCTCTTCATTGCCTGTACGGATCCCAGTGAATTTGCGGCTTCTCTGGCCCGTATCGGGGTGAGCTATCGGGCCGGTTATGCGGTGAGTCTGGCGCTCCGCTATACGCCCGATGTGCAGAGGGAGTACCGGAATATCAGTCAGGCCCAGCAAGCCAGAGGCATTGACCTGTCCGGCAAGGATAAACTCTTTACCAGACTGAAAAATTCCGTGGCGATATTGCTGCCCCTTATTATGTCCAGCCTGAACAGGATCGAGACGGTAAGCAACGCCATGGAGCTGCGAGGCTTTGGCAAGGAAAAGACGCGCACCTGGTATGCCAGACGCAGACTGAAACGGGCCGACTGGCTGACCATCGGATTTGCGGCGGCCATTCTGGCAGTGGGGCTGACGGTGACTTTTATGGACGGCAGCCGGTATTACAATCCTTTTACATAACAGCCGCGAAGGAAAAACAGGCGGCGGTTCTGAAACGGTAAGGGAGGAAAAGATGAAACTTCTGGTAATCGGCGGCAGTTATTTTTACGGCAGGGTCTTTGTCATGGAGGCGGCAAAGGAGCATGACATCACGGTCTGGAACAGGGGCACCTATTCCATGAAGGAGTTTGGCGTAAGGGAAGTGCGGGCGGATCGTCATGAACAGCCGCCGGTCTGCGGCGAGGATTATGACGCCGTGGTGGATTTCTGCGCATACAAAGCCGGGGATGTTCGAACCACGCTGGAACACCTTACGGGAAAAACAGGACAGTATATTCTGATCAGTACGGTGGATGTATACGAGAGGAATCCCCATCAGATCAAAACAGAAGAGACGCCCTTTGAGGAACGCCTGCTCGGGGGAGAGGCGGGAGAGTATATTGTGGGAAAAATCACCCTGGAGCGGGAGCTTGCGACGGTCTGCAAAGAGCGTGGGATTCCCTGCACAACGCTTCGTCCGGCCATACTCTACGGCCCTTATAATTATGCACCCAGAGAATCGGCTTATATCGGCATGCTTTTACAAAATCATGCGCTGCCCCGGTTTACGGATGCAGACGGGCAGTTTCAGTTTGTCTATGTAAAGGATGCGGCCCACGCCGTTTTAAAATGTCTTGGCAATGAGAAGGCCTACGGGCAGGCTTATAATCTGTGTCAGGATCAGCCGGTGACATATGAAAGCTTTTTTGATACATTAAAGAAAGCGGCAGGGCCGGAGGATCTTGCGGGACTGGCGGAAGTGCCGCTTACGGTTGGGGAAGCTGTGCAGCAGGGCGTGCCGGTGCCTTTTCCGGCAACGGCGGAAGAAACCCATCTTTGCGATAATAAGAAGGGAAAGACAGAGCTTGGCATGACTTACACCGGGTTTGAGGAGGGTATGGGTAGAACCTACAGGGCTTTTCGAAATGTGTATGTGCAATAGCGGCGTAGAAGGCGGGGAAGAAAAGAAACAGACCGCGCATGAAAAGGAAAAAGGGAGCGAACAGATGACGTTAGATCAGACAGCGGTAGGAAAGGAAGTAAAAATCATAACGGTAGGCGGAGAAGGACAGCTTCGCGTCAGGCTTCTTGACATGGGGCTGATTCCGCAGACAGTGGTCAGGGTGCAGAAGGTGGCGCCCATGGGCGATCCGATAGAAATTCATCTGCGGGGATATGAGCTGACCATCCGCAAAGAAGATGCGGCGCGAATCGAGGTTATGGAATTATGATATACGCATTGGCAGGTAATCAGAACAGCGGAAAGACCACATTATTTAATCAACTGACAGGCTCCAACCAGCATGTGGGGAATTTTCCCGGCGTGACGGTGGATTCCAAGATGGGGGAGATTCGGGGAGAGAAGGGAAACTCGGTGGTGGATCTGCCGGGGATTTACTCGATCAGACCCTATACCAACGAAGAGATCGTGACCCGCAGCTTCATTTTACAGGAGAAGCCGGACGGGATTATCAATATTGTGGACGCCACCAACATTGAAAGAAACCTGTATCTGACGCTCCAGCTTCTGGAGCTGCATATTCCCATGGTGATTGCCCTTAATATGATGGACGAGGTGCGGGGAAACGGCGGTACCATTGATACAGAGGCCATGGAGGAAGCGCTGGGCGTTCCGGTGGTGCCCATCAGCGCTGCCAAGAACGAGGGAATCGAGGATTTGATTGCGGCCATCAGGGAGACGGCTTCCAGACGCCTTTATCCCCAGGTGACGGATTTTTGCGAGAAGGGGCCGGTGCACCGCTGTATCCATGCGGTCAGCCATCAGGTGGAGGATCATGCGGAGCGGATTGGTATGTCGCCCCGGTTTGCGGCGACCAAGATTGTGGAAGGTGACGCGGAAATCATGGACAGGCTTGCTTTGTCTGAAAACGAGCTGGATTTGATGGAGCACAGCATTGTGGAGATGGAGCAGGACAGCGGAATGGACAGGAACGCCGCGCTGGCGGCCATGCGCTATGATTTCATAGAAAGAATATGCTCCCGTGCAGTGATCCGCTGTAAAGAGAGCAGGGAACATATCAGGAGTCGCAGGATTGACAGTGTGCTTACCGGCAAATATCTGGCGATTCCCACGTTTATTCTGATTATGATGGTGGTGTTTTATCTGACCTTCGGACTGATCGGCAGCTTTTTGAGCGATCTTCTCAGCATGGGCATCGACGCCTTATCCGGCGTGGTGGAGCAGGCCCTTGTGGCTTACGGAATTAATCCGGTGGTGAAAAGTCTTGTCATAGACGGTATATTTACAGGTGTGGGAAGCGTGCTGAGCTTTCTGCCCGTTATAGTGATTCTGTTTTTTTTCCTCTCCATTCTGGAGGATTCGGGTTACATGGCCCGCATAGCCTTCGTAATGGACAGGCCCCTTCGAAAGATCGGACTTTCCGGTAAGAGCTTTGTGTCCATGCTGATCGGCTTCGGGTGCAGTGTGCCGGCGGTGATGTCTACCAGAACCCTTTCCTCTGAGCGGGATAAGACCATGACGATCCTGTTGATTCCCTTTATCAGCTGTTCGGCCAAAATCCCGATTTATGCCCTTTTTGCGGCAGCCTTCTTTCAAAAGAGGACGGCTCTTGTGATGATGGGGCTGTACGGGTTTGGCATTCTGGTGGGGCTTGTCTGCGCCACAGTATTAAAAAAGACGGCCTTTCGCGGCAGCTCCATGCCCTTTATGATGGAACTGCCCAACTATCGTTTGCCTTCCGTCAAAAGCGTCCTGCTTTTGATGTGGGATAAGGCCAGGGACTTTGTACAGAGGGCCTTTACCATTATCTTTCTGGCAACGCTGCTGATCTGGTTTTTACAGACCTTTGACATGCGTTTTAATGTGGTGGCGGATTCCGGAGAAAGCCTGCTTGCCATGATCGGCAAATGGATTGCGCCGGTTTTCGGGCCTCTTGGCTTTAACGACTGGCGGGCCGCTACGGCGCTGATCGGCGGTTTTACGGCTAAGGAGGCTGTGGTAAGCACGCTGGGAGTTCTGACGGGTTCCTCCATGGTAAGCTTAAGCGACACCCTGGGCCAGATTTTTACGCCTGTTTCGGCGGTGAGCTTTCTGGTGTTCACCCTGCTTTATACGCCCTGTGTGGCGGCGGTGGCGACCATAAGAAGAGAGCTTGGCTCTACCTTAAAGACCTTGGGCGTGGTATGTATGCAGTGCGGTGTGGCGTGGTTTGTGTCCTGTATGGTGTATCAGATTTTGCGGCTCGTGGGGGCGTGACCGGAAATACAATTTTGTAAAATACAGATAAGCCATATAGAGAAAGGAGCTTTGCCGTGAACGAATCTATGCAGGAATACCGAACCATTTTGGTGGATAATCCCGCAAAGGCGGAAAAACAACTTTATAAGCTGGCAAAAAAGGGAGATTTGAATGCGCTGTCAGCCTTGAACGAATATTATGAGAAATGCGTGACAGAGGCAAAGACACCGAAAGAATTGTCCAGAATCCGGCAGAAGGCCCTGAAAGCGGCAATGCTTGGCGCCGCGCAAAACAGCCCGTACTGGCTCATATGGGTGGGAGAAATGTACCGTTATGGCGTGGGGACGGAGAAAAATGAGAAAAAGGCGTTTTCCTATTATGAGAAATCGGCGGCTCTCGGTGATGTGGATGGCATTGTTAAGGTCGGACGCGCCTGGCTGAACGGAATCGGCGTTTTGACAGATTATCAGAAAGCTTTGTATTTTTTTGAGAAGGCGGCGGAACAGGATAATCCGGAAGCGATGATTCTGACCGCCTATCAGTACGAAAACGGAAAAGGCGTGAATGTCGATTATGAGAAATCGCTGGAATGGCTGACGCGGGCGGAGTGCAGCTGCAGGCGGCGGCTGGAAGGGGAATTGTCGGAAAAGGACAGAACATATTATGAATCGCTGTTACAGGATGTTGATCATAAAAGAATGCATTGTGAATCCGCAGCCTGTGTGGAGATGATCAGAAAAGAATACTACCCGATTAAACAGCGGCAAAAAGCGTTTTCGCGGCTTTCGGAGCTTGCCCATGAAAAGGGTGATTGGTGTGCACAGGTGAACATGGGCATCCTGTATGAAGAAGGAAAATTCGTCGAACAGGATGAGCGGAAAGCATTGGAATATTATTTTATGGCGGCCGAAAACGGCTCAACCGGAGCAATGAATAATATCGGCAATTTTTATCTGCATGGAAAAGGCGTTGCAAAAGACTACGACAAGGCCTTTGGATGGTATCAGAAAGCGACTGAACTGTCGGGAAATGCGGCAGCGGAATGCTCTCTTGGGATGTGCTATCAGTACGGGTATGGAACAAAAATTGATTATGAAAAAGCGCGCAGTTTTTATGAGTTGTCCGCAAAACAGGGACTTGGACTTGCCTATTATCGGATGGGGCTCCTGTATGAGCAGGGACTTGGTGTGGCGAAGGATATCCGGATTGCAAAACAGTATTTTGGGGAGGCATTGCATCGGGGATGTCGGGAAGCGGCGTTGAAATTGTAAATGAGAACCAACAGGCGGCGTTTTTTTGTTTCGATAAAGTCCTTGCATTTTGGAAAAGAAGGTAGTAGTATGAAATTAATGGAAAACGTTTTCCCTCCACAGGGGAGGGGCGAACTGGAAAGGAAGGTGTCTTATGGATTTTAACGCGGTGTATCACAGGGCGAACGACAATTACTGCTACTCGCTTGACGAGGAGCAGCTTGTCATCAATATCAGAACAGGGTATGATGTGAAGTATGTGAACATTATCCACGGCGATCCTTTTAATGCGGGCATTCTTGGCGGCGGGGAGAGCTGGGACGGGGAAGCGCTCAACATTCCCTTTAAAAAGCGTCTGAAAAACCAGCTCTGGTGGACGACCACCGTGAAACCCGAGTACAGGCGCTTTAAATACTATTTTGAATTACAGGGAGAGAACGAGCGGTGGTTTTATTTCGAGGACGGTTTTGTTTCGGAGGAGCAGATGGCTCTTGAGGGAAGAAGCAGACAGTATTTTATTTTCCCGTGGATGAATCCGGCGGATATTCCCGTGACGCCCGCATGGGTAAACGATACGATCTGGTATCAGATTTTCCCCGAACGGTTCTGCAACGGCGATCCGTCCATCAATCCCGAGGGTACGCTGCCTTGGCGGGTCAGGGGATCCGTTACCAACGAGGAATTTTTCGGCGGTGATTTGCAGGGAATTATCAATAAACTGGACTATATCAGGGATCTGGGCGTATCCGGTCTGTATCTGACGCCGGTCAACGAATCTCCCACCTCCCACAAGTACGATACCACGGATTATACAAAGATAGATCCCCATTTCGGATCTGAGGAAACCATGAAAACGCTGGTCAGAGAAGCGCATAACCGGGACATCCGTGTGATGCTGGACGGCGTGTTCAATCATTCCGGTGAAAATTTCGCCCCATGGCTTGATGTGAAGCAAAACGGGCCGCAGTCGGAGTACTGGGACTGGTTTATGATAAACGAGTGGCCTTTTGAGGCAGAGGGGAGTCTTGCCCGGGCGAAAAAATATTATACCTTTGCCTTTTACGACAATATGCCCAAGCTAAATACCAACAATCCAAAAGTGCGGGATTACCTGATCGGGGTCTGCGAAAACTGGGTCAGAAACTATGACGTGGACGGGATCAGGCTGGATGTGGCAAACGAGGTTTCCCATACCTTCTGCAAGGAGCTGCGAAGCCGGCTGAAAGCCATAAAGCAGGATATTTACATTCTGGGAGAAATCTGGCACGACGCCATGCCCTGGCTTCGGGGAGACGAGTTTGACTCGGTCATGAATTATCCGCTGGGGGAGAGCATCAAGGATTTCTGGATTGACAAAAGCCTGACCAACGAGGACTTTGAGTATACGATTAACCGCTGCTATACGCGTTATATGCAGCAAACCAACGACGTGCTTTTCAATCTGCTGGATTCCCATGACACGAAGAGACTTCGCAGCGACGTAAAGAATCTGGACGAGTATTTCCAGCAGCTTGCGGTTCTCTTTACGATGCCGGGATCGCCCTGCATCTATTACGGCACGGAGATTGCCATGGAAGGCGGACACGATCCGGACTGCCGTCGCTGTATGCCGTGGGAGGAGATTGAGCAGGGCGTATACAGCGAGCGGATGGACATTGTCAGAAGTCTGCTCCATCTGCGCAAATCGGAGCCGCTTTTACGCAGCCGCGACTTTCATTTCCCCAATAAGATCAACCGTCCCAGAGTGATTGAGTTTAACAAGATGGGCTGGGTGGATAATTATGTGGAGGTTATTATTAACTGCGAGGAGGAAGATATCGAGATACCAAGGGAGGGTGAGATTTTGTTTTCCAGACATTATATTGACAACACCCTGTTACGCAACGGTATACTGATCAGGAGGGCAAAAGGCTAGACAGGAAATGGAGAATAAAAAGGATGAATCAGTTTAATTTACCCGGGTGTCTCTTTATTGAGGAGGGAGCCTGTGAGCGTTTGAATGAAATTTTGGCGGATTGTATTCCGGGAATCGAAAAGAAGCGGGCGGTTATTGCGACGGAGGAATCCCTGATACCGATTGTGGGCGCTTATCTGGACGAGATGAAGCGCGATCTGCCAAAGAGCGAGCTTTATTTCATAAAGGAGAACAGCTTTGAAGGCGCTATGGAGCTGGCAAAATACATCTGCATGAAGGATGTGGAGGTTATCATCGGTATGGGCGGCGGCAAAGTTCTGGACGTTGCCAAGTACGCGGGCTTTGTCGGGAAAATCCCCTATATCTGTGTGCCTACCACGCTGAGCAATGACAGCCTTTCTTCGCCGGTGGCGGTGCTTGGTACGGAGGGGGATGCCAGAAAGACCTTTCGGTGCACCATACCCACGGGAATTGTGGTGGATGTAAACGTGGTGATGAACGCGCCGCTCTTTCATCTGCAATCGGGAATCGGAGATACCATCAGCAAGTACACGGCTCTTTATGACTGGAAGCTGGATGCGGCGCATCACAAAGACCAGGTGGACGGTTTTTCCTATCTTTTGTCTGATATGGCCTTTTCCTCGCTGTGCTACAATGAGGAGAAGTCGTTAAAGAGCAAGGAGTTTATCAAGATACTGACGCAGGCGCTGGTGCTTGGCGGACTGGCTATGGAGATCGCGGGAAATTCCAGACCCAGTAGCGGGTCGGAGCATCTGTTCTGCCATTCGCTGGAAGAAAATTATAAGGAAATACAGATCACTCATGGCATGGCTGTGGCTCTTGGCAGTCTGGTAAGCTGCCGCCTCCAGGGGCGGGATGCGGAGTGCCTGTACTCGGTTATGAAGGCTTACCATATGGACATGGATCCCATGAACTGGGGCATTACGAAAGAGATTTTTACAGACGCCTGGATGCGTGCGGCGGATACCAGAAAAGACAGGTATACGGTGCTCAATGAGGTGGAGCTGACGCAGGAGCTGCTTGGCGGCATATATGAGGAACTGAGAGAAAAATCATAAAAACCCTCTGTACAAATCCTTTAAAATGACATAAAATCATAAAAAAGGGGAAGGCTTCCTGCCGACAAGGCAGGACGGGATTCATACCGCTATACTTAAAATCAGACTATCATTGATGCACTGGCATCAGGGATATATCGGTGCGTCAGAAAGAGGAGGTGTGGATATGAAGACGTATATGCTGGATTTAAACTCCATCGAAAAGGTCAAGGGATTTGTCAGCGCTATCGAAAAGTTCGACGGTTATTTTGACATGGCCACCGGCAGATATGTGGTGGACGCGAAGTCTATTATGGGAATTTTTTCCATGGATTTATCAAAGAAAGTCGAATTTCGGATTTTGGAGACCGATGCCCAGATCTCGGAAGTGGAGGCAGCGATCGCACCCTATATTGCATAAAACGACGTGACAGGAGATCAGACGGCTGCCGGTGTATACACATTGGCGGCCGCCTGTGCGTATAAGGAGAAACCGTATTGAAATTTTTACATATTGCGGATTTACACCTGGGGAAAACGCTCTATGGCGTTTCCCTGATAGATAATCAGGATCAGCCGTACTGGGTGGAACAGTTTCTGAAAAAGGCGCAGGAGCTTTTGCCGGACGCCGTTTTGATTGCGGGAGATATTTATGACCGGGGCGCCCCTTCCGGGGAGGCGGTGGCGCTGCTTAACCGAATGCTGACAGGACTGGAGGAAATGGGGATTCCGATTCTGATGGCGGCGGGGAATCATGATTCCGGCAAAAGACTGTCCTTTGCCGGCGATATTCTGGCCAAACAGGGCGTCTATATCGCGGGTATGGCAGAAAGGGAAATAGCGCATGTAACGATCCCGGAGCGGGATGGTTCGGGGGAGGTGACCTTCTGGCTGCTTCCCTATTTATTTCCGGCCATTGTGGCGCAGACACTTTCGGATGACTCAATCGGAGATTATGAGAGCGCGATGCGAAAACTGCTGGCAAGGCAGAAGATAGATTTTTCAGGGAGAAATGTGCTTCTTGCCCATCAGAATGTGACCGCAGGGGGCAGGGAGGCGCCAAGAGGCGGTTCCGAGTCCATGGTGGGCGGTGTGGGACAGATGGATTACCGGGTATTTGACGGTTTTGACTATGTGGCGCTGGGGCATATTCATGCCTCTTATTCTGTGGGGCGCAGGGAAGTGCGCTATGCGGGCTCCCCTCTCTGCTACCATTTTGACGAGATCAGACAGCCAGCCAAGGGCCTGCTTTTGGTGGAGCTGGGGGAAAAGGGAAGCGACGTAAACATTACGCCGATGTCCATCGGGCCTCTGCATCCCATGCGGGAAATCAGGGGCGCTTATGAGGATATTCTGGATACGCTGGAACAGGAAAAAACACGGGGAGAATATTTGAAAATTGTGGTGACAGACAGGCGGATTACGCCGGAAATATCAGAGACTTTGCGGGGAAGCTTTGCAGGCCTGGACAGTATTGTGATGGAGCTTAGTTCTAAGTTTCAGGAGTTTGACGCCGTATCTTCCCTGACCGGGGAATACAGCAGGGAGAAAGCGTTGGAGGATTACTTTGCAGAGCTTTACCGGGAGAGAAAAGGAGAGGCCCAGCCGGATAAAAAGGATCTGGCGCTTTTTCGGTTTGCGGCCGAACAGACCCTCGCCAGAGATTTTTCAGAAAAACGGGAAGAGACTCTGGAAAAGGACGCAGGGAAACTGCTGGCCTATATTTTAGAACAGGAGGCGCGTGGAGAATGAAGCCTGTTATACTGGAAATGACGGCGTTTGGCTCTTACGCAAAGCCGACCACGGTGGATTTTCAGAAATGGAATCACAGCCTGTATTTGATTGCGGGAGACACGGGAGCAGGGAAAACCACCATATTCGACGCCATTATGGTTGCGCTGTACGGAGTTGCCAGCGGAAAGGGAGACCATAAAGCGAGAACTTTTGAAATGATGCACTGCGACTATGTGGAAAAGTCGACGGACACCAGAGTGGCCCTTTCCTTTTTGCATATGGGAAAGCTTTACCGGGTGGAGAGAACCCTTCATTTTAAAAAGAAAAGGGGAACCGGGGAATACGAAAAAACCACGCCTTCGGCGATTTTCTGGGAACCTGACGGACAGCCTCTTGAAAAGACAGAGCAGGTGACGGAAAGAATTACAAAGCTGCTTGGTATGAATGCGGAACAGTTCAGGAAAATTGCCATGCTGGCCCAGGGCGAGTTTAAAAAGTTTCTGGACGCCGACAGTGAAGAAAAAAATAAAATTCTGGGGGAACTTTTTGACAGTTCTGCCTATGTGTATTTTCAGGACCTGTTCGACGCGGCAAGAAAGAAGCTGGAACAGGAAAGACGGGAGAAGGGCACGGAACAGATCAGAAGAGTGATGGAGGATTTTCTGTACCCGGAGGATATGGGAGAGGAAGAGCGGGCGGTTTTGTGCGCGGGACATCCGGCACTGGAGGAGACCCTTTGTCAGCTGGCGGACAGAGACGGTGAGGAAAGAGAGGCCCTTTTACAAAAGGAACAGGAATACGGCAGACAGGAAAAGGCGCTTCATGAGAAAAAGGGCGGAGCTCAGGAACGCAACAGGCAGCTGGAGGAGCTTTTTCAAAAGGAGGAAGCGTACAATGCGCTGCAAAAGAAACAGGCTGCTATGGAAGCCCTTAAGGAACAGGTCGACAAGGCTGAGAGGGCCTTTTATAAGGTAAAGCCAAAGCAGGCGGCGGCGAAAAAGGCGGCGGCCGATTACGAGCGCGCGCTCAGAGAGACGAAGGAGACGAAGGAGCGCCTTGAAATTCTGGTAAAGGACAGGGAGAACCGAAAGCTTGCATGGGAGGAGACGGGGAAGAAGGGGGAGCCCCTGATTGCAGAGCTGGCAATTCGGATCGACAGTCTGGAAAAAGCCATACCAAGATACGAAGAATTGGAGGAAAACCGAAGAGGGCAGCAGGAGCAGCAGAGGCTTGTAAAGGAGGCTGCCGAAAGAAGGAAGTTTGCTGAGGAAAAAAAGAACCGGCTTGCGCAGGAGCTGAGAGCCCTTAAGGAAGGCATAAAAGAGCTGGAGGGCGCGGACGTCAGGAAGGAACGTCTGGCAGGCAGTCTTGACAGAGCAAGGGAGAATCTGGACAAGCTTATTTCTGAGCAAGGGCTGCTTGCACAGACGGCGGCCATACGAAAAAAGGAAGAATGTCTGCAAAAGGAACGGGAAATACTGCGGGAAACAACCTGCCAGGCGGGTCAACTGGAAGCCGCTTATCATAAGCTGTATCAGGCCTTTTTGAACGGACAGGCGGGAATCCTTGCGAAAAATCTGGAACAGGAGCTGCAAGAGCAGGGTGAGGCGCAATGTCCCGTCTGTAAGACGGCCTTTCAGGCAGGACAGGTTCACAGCTTTGCCGAAGGGACAGAGGAGATACCGGAAAAGAGTCAGGTGGATGAGGCCAGACGGCTTTTCGACGAAAAGGATGGGGAGCGACAGGAGCAGAGCAGGAAAACAGCGCAGCTGGAAGCGGCCCTTGGCGAAGAAAAGGCAGGCGTGACTGCCAGAATGCGGGAGCTTGCCGCGGATTGCGCGGATTGGGAAACACTATGCCGCGAAGGATATCTGGAAGAACTGGAAAATCGTTACAGACAACAGGAAGAGACGGCAAAGGAGGCGTTCGCCCTTGCCCGGGAGCAGAGTAAAAGGCTGGAAGCCTTAAAGGAGCAGGCGGCAGAAAAGGAAACGGAGGAAAAGGACTGCGCTGCGGCGGCGGAGGAGAGCAGGGAGCAGGAACAGGCGCATCGGCATGCGGCGGAGAAGAAAAAGGCTGCGGCCGAAGCACTTACAAAATCACTGCCCTGTTATGAACAGTGTCCCGACAGGGAGTCCGCAGCGAGACAAAGGCGGATCTGGGAGGAAGAAAAAAAGCAGTGGGAGCTTCGTATGGAGCAGGCTCTTACGGTCTATACTGAAGCAGACAGGAAGTGTGAGGAGACAGGAGGGATTCTGCGGGCAGGTACGCAGGCCCTTCCCAAGTATGCGCAGGAAAGGGAGGAAGCGGCAAAGATATGGCGGGAGGAGATGGAGCTGGCCGGATTTGACAGCGAGGAAGCGCTGCAACAGGCATTATATCCGGCAGGAGAAAGCGATACAGCGGCACAGCAGTGGATCACGGCCAAAAGAGCACAGCTGACCGACTATGAAAATGCGTTGAAAAACACAAAGGAGCGGATCACGGAACTGCGGGAAAGAACGAAAGGGCAGGAAAAAACGGATCTGACAAAGCTGGACGAAGATATTAAAAAACAGGGCGAGAGATTGGAGGAATTGCAGGGAAAGCTGCGTCTGTGTGAAAAGCGGTATGAGAATCACAGGCTGGCGGCGGCCGCTGTAAAGAAAGCCAATCAGGCCCTTAAGGATACGGAGGCGGCATGGATCAGGCTGGATGATCTGGCCAATCTGGCAAACGGCTCCAATGCGGCGGGCGGCAGACTTAGCTTCGACCGCTATGTTATGGGATATGTATTCCGGGAGGTATTGGAGATGGCAAACAGACGGCTTGCCATCATGAGCGGCGGCCGCTATGAGCTGCTGCATGAGATGTATGCCCGGAGGGGCAATGCGGCGGCGGGGCTTGAAGTGTCCGTGTTTGACATGACTACCGGAAAAAGCCGTCCTTCCCAGTCCCTGTCCGGCGGAGAATCCTTTTTTGTTTCGCTGGCGCTGGCCCTTGGGCTGTCCGATGTGGTGCAGAACCATGCGGGAGGAAGACAGCTTGACGCGCTGTTTATTGACGAGGGGTTTGGAACCCTTGACAGCGATGTGCTGGATCGGGCGCTGGCGGTTTTAAACCGGCTGACGCAGGGAAACCGTCTGGTAGGAATTATTTCCCATGTGGCCAGACTGGAAGAGAGCATTCCCCAGCAAATACGGGTAAAAAGCGGTAAAAACGGGAGCTCGATAGAGATTGTGCAGTGAGGAAGTAGCCAGAGGAGGCGGCGCCGGGCGTTTGCCTGTCGGTACTTTTTGTGCTATGATATAATGTACGCTAAGAAATCGGAGGTTTGTGATGCTGGAACTTAGGAATATTTCTTTTCAGGCGGAAAATGAGGACGACGGAAAAGAAATAGAAATTTTAAGAAATATTAATCTGACCATAGAGGATCAGTTTGTGGCCGTAACGGGGCCTAACGGAAGCGGGAAATCCACCCTGGCAAAGATTGTGGCGGGAATGCTTGTCCCTACAGAGGGACAGATTTTTCTGGACGGAGTGGATATCACGGAAAAATCCATTACGGAGCGGGCGAAGCTGGGGATCGGATTTGCCTTTCAACAGCCGGTCCGCTTTAAGGGAATCACTGTGAGGGATCTGCTTTCCATTGCGGCGGGAAAGGACACGGACATGGCGGAAATATGTTCCATGCTTTCCGAGGTGGGCCTTTGCGCCAGAGATTATGTAAACCGAGAGATCAACGCCAGTCTTTCCGGCGGAGAGTTAAAGCGTATTGAGATCGCCATGATTATGGCGCGTAAAAGCCGGCTGGCCATTTTTGACGAGCCGGAGGCTGGCATTGATCTTTGGAGCTTTCAAAGTCTGATCCGCGTTTTTGAAAAAATGCATGAGGAGATCAGGGGAACGATTCTGATTATTTCTCATCAGGAAAGAATCTTAAATATTGCCGATCAGATCGTACTTCTTTCTGACGGCAGGATTGAGAAAGTGGGCAGCAGGGAGGAGATCATGCCGCAGCTTTTGGGAGCGGGACAGCCCTGCAGGACGCTGGCTGACAAACTGTAATAACGTTTCTGGGGACAGAAGTATGGAGGAGATTATGGATGCGATACAACGGGAACTGCTGGATCAGGTAGCAGGTCTGCATGAGGTGCCGGAAGGCGCATATAATATCCGCGCAAACGGGGAGCTGGCGGGGAGGAATACCACAGCTAATATTGATATTATTACGAAAGAGGACCGCTCGGGCATTGATATTCGGATCAAACCGGGCACCAGAAAAGAGAGCGTGCACATTCCTGTGGTATTAAGCGAAAGCGGGCTTAAGGAGAGTGTGTACAATGATTTCTTTGTGGGAGAAGACTGCGACGTTACGATTATTGCGGGCTGCGGCATTCATAACAGCGGCTCCGCGGATTCGGCCCATTCCGGCATTCATCGTTTTTTTGTGGACAAAAATGCGAAAGTCAGGTATGTGGAAAAGCATTATGGTTCCGGGGACGGCAGCGGGGAAAATATTATGAATCCCACCACGGAAATTCATCTGGCCGAGGGAGCTTATCTTGAGATGGAGACGGTGCAGATCAAGGGCATTGATTCCACGGTGCGGGTTACAAACGCCGAGGTGGCCGAGGGGGCGGGCTTGGTGATCAGGGAAAAGATCATGACCCACGGGAAGCAGCACGCGGAGACAGACTTTAAGGTGGATATGGCAGGGGCCGGTTCTTCCGTGAACCTGATTTCCAGATCGGTTGCAAAGGAAAATTCCACGCAGGTGTTCCGCAGCCGGATTGTTGGCAATGCCAGCTGTCACGGACACAGCGAATGCGACGCCATTATTATGGACGAGGCCAGCGTCAGCGCGATTCCGGAGCTGACGGCCAACGATATTGACGCGAATTTGATTCATGAGGCGGCGATTGGTAAGATTGCGGGAGAACAATTGATTAAGCTTATGACGCTTGGCCTTACGGAGAAGGAAGCGGAAGAGCAAATTATTAACGGATTTTTAAAATGAGAAAATTTTTACAGTTTGCATTAAACAGAGTGGTGATCACAGCGGTCATCGTGCTGATACAGGTAGTATTTTTTCTGTCTGAGATTTTTATCTGGGGCAGCTATTATGTGGAGATCGCTTTTATTCTGCGGTTTTTGAGCTTCTGCGCCGTGGTTTATATTGTCTGGAGGCCCAATAATCCGGCGGTTAAGCTGGCCTGGGTGGTGCCGATTCTGACATTCCCCCTTTTTGGAGGAGTGATGTATCTGTTTTTTGGACATGTTATTGTGCCGAAAAAACTGCGGGACAGTGTGGAGCGGACGAATGTCCTTGTGGAGAAAAATCTGGTGCAGGATGAGACGGTGCGAAGAGCATTGGAAGAGAAGGATCAGGCTGTGGCAAACCAGAGCGGATATCTGACGGTTTACGGAGCGACGCCGGTCTGGGATCATACGGCCACTACCTATTACCCCGAAGGCCTTCCTTATTGGGAAGCCCTTCTGAGTGATCTGGAGAAAGCCGAACGCTTTATATTTCTGGAGTATTTTATCATAGCTGAAGGCAGGATGTGGAATGCAGTGCTGGAGATTCTGGAGCGTAAGGCGAAGGAAGGCGTGGAAGTCCGGCTGATCTATGACGATGTGGGGTGTGGTTTTTTACTGCCAAAGCACTATAATGAGCGCATGGAGAAGAAGGGAATTAAATGTATTGCCTTCAACAGGCTGGTTCCCTTTATGTCGCTTGTGTTAAACAACAGAGATCACAGAAAGATCGTGGTGATTGACGGCAAAACAGGTTATACCGGCGGCATTAATATGTCGGATGAGTATATTAATTATGAACACCCTTACGGAGAACACTGGAAGGATGCCGGAATCCGAATCGAGGGAGAGGCCGTCTGGAATTTTACGGTAATGTTTCTTCAGATGTGGAATATGTCGCGTTATACGGAGGAAGACTACAGCAGGTATCGGTATCATTTTGAAAACCGGCTTCCGGAGAACGGCTATGTGCAGCCCTATATGGACACGCCCTTTGATGATGAGATCGTGGGGGAGAATGTTTATCTGAACATGCTGGGAAATGCAAAGAAATATGTATATATTTATACGCCCTATCTGGTTACGGACAACGAAATGATTACAGCCATGAAACTGGCGGCAAAAAGGGGTGTGGATGTGCGCATTGTGACGCCAGGCGTGCCGGATAAAAAGTTTGTCTACTGGCTGACACAGTCGAATTACCAGAATCTGATTCAGGCGGGAGTCGGCGTGTATCAGTATACGCCCGGCTTTATCCATTCGAAATGTATGCTCTGTGATGATGAGCTGGCGACAGTAGGCACTATTAATTTTGATTACAGAAGTTTTTACCATCATTTTGAGTGCGGCGTATTTCTGTACCAGGCGGACGCTGTTGCGGCGCTGAGAAAGGATATGGAGGAGACCTTTGCCGTTTCGGAACAGATTACGCTGGAGTGGTGTAAGGAGAAATTTGTGAAGACCAATATTATTGGTCCGCTTTTAAAACTTCTTTCTCCGCTGCTGTAAGGGAAAGAAGCGGTTTTTGATCGGAGGAAATTATGTTACGTTTTATTAAGGTGATCGTGTGGAATCTGCCAAGGATCTACATGGTTCCCAAAATGGCATATAAGGCGAGACATGTGCAGCATTACGGCGAGGAAGCATGCTATGCCTACGCGAGACTTGCAATCAGGCGTATGATGCGGGCCGGGCACATTACGACAAAAAAATACGGCGTGGAAAATCTGCCGGGGGAAGGCGGGTATATTCTGGCGCCAAACCATCAGGGAAAATACGACGCGCTCGGCATTATGATATCCCATGACAATCCCTGCTCCGTGGTGATTGACGATGCGAAATCGCACGGGTTTCTGGTGAAACAGTTTATTGATCTCGTACAGGGAAAACGTTTGAAAAAGGACGATGCCCGGCAGTCCATAGGCGTTATAAAGGAAGTGGCTGAGGATACGAAACGGGGCCGCCGGTTTATTATATTTCCCGAAGGAGGATATTACCATAATCACAATACGGTGGGAGATTTTAAGCCCGGGTGCTTTAAAAGCGCCGTGAAAGCAAGAGCGCCGATTGTGCCGGTGGCGTTGATTGATTCGTATAAGGTATTTGAGGAATGGACGCTTAAGAAGGTGGAGACACAGGTTCATTTCCTGAAAGCAATCCCCTATGAGGAATACAAGGGCATGACCACTACGGAAATTGCGGAGATGGTAAGGGACAGGATTGTGAGCCGGATCAGCGAGGTGCTGAGTCCGGCGTGATATAAACTATATTTTAACGATGGGCTTTTTGTATTCATTGATTTCCGACAGCGGATCGTCGTCGGGAAATTTATAGCGTACAACGCCCTGATAAACGTGGCTTGCATAGATGTCCTTTTCCAGCATGGAAAGGCCGGTCGGTGCAAGCTGTTTTTCTGCGTCCGCAAGCTTGGACAGGAGAGGAATGCCGGCCGATTTTTTCAGGGCGGTAAGCAGGGGGGAAGCGCTCTCGCGAAAGCCCAGCATACGGGCGTAAAAAATAGTATCTTCTTTTCGGTAACGTTCTATATCTTCTCTGCGGATATCTAACAGAATATGAAGCAGGCTTCTGGAAATTCTGGCATAAGTCCGATTTTTGGATTTCAGCTGGTCGCAGAAGGAACGGAAATCCCGGTATTTTGGTAAAAACTTTAGAATACGGTCGGAAAGCTCCCTGTCGATGTCAGGATAATCCGTAAACCCAGAGTCTTCCTTTGAGAGCAGACTGTACTGGATCAGCAAGGAGAGGTCGTCGGAGAAGACCGGGTAGGATTTCAGGTAAGCGTCCTCCATCAGTTTCAGGGAGACCGCAGGTATCTGTTTGGCAAGACCGTCTGAGGCGCCTGCCTGCCGCAGGGATTCCCGGATGGCCAGAGCGGAACAGAAAGTAGTCTCCAGACTGTTGTCATGGTAGGATGCGCCGGCACGCTTTATGGTATAGGGCACGATTTTGCTGTCACAGGATAAAATCGCCTTGCAGTATTCAATGCCGAGAATATTGTTGGGGCTTGTGAGGATGGTGGTATGAGCCGTTAAATGGGGCGCGGAGGCTTCCAGTGCGGTATTTCTCGCCTGCGGGTAAGTGTGTCCTTCACGCATTTCCCGTGCCAGCGTTTCTTTAAAGACAGGTGTCTCGCACAGCAGCTCCTTAGCAAAATCCCTGAGGACGTTGATGTCCCCGCATTCGCTGCCAAAGCAGACAGCGTCCACAATTCCCAGCCTGTCAAGAAGCGTGATGGCGCCGCGGGCAAAGGTTTCCGCGCTGCTTAAGGCAAAACAGACGGGCAGCTCCAGAACCAGATCCGCTCCGTTTCGCAGGGCGCATTCGGTCCGCAGATATTTATCCATCAGAGCGGGCGCGCCGCGCTGCACGAAATCACCGCTCATGACGACCACACAGTAGTCCGCATTTGTGAGTTCCTTTGCCTTCCGAATCTGATAGGCATGGCCGTTATGAAATGGATTGTATTCCGCAATGATGCCGACCGTTCTCATAGCTGATTCCTCTTTCCCAATAATACATGTATTACTGTTACCAGTTTATCACAGGGCGGCGGATTTGTATTGTTTTTTCTGAGAAACAGACGTTGTTTTTCGGCTTTTTATTGTGGCGTTTGTATTTAAGGTTATGATATAATGTACGCGATGGCAAACCGAAGGGCACTGCGGTTGTGGCACAATATTTGTAAGGAGGGTATAGCATGTCTTATATTGATCTGATGAAGGAGAAGGCCAGAAGCGATAAGAAGACGATTGTTCTGCCGGAAACAAACGATAAGAGAACGTTGATTGCGGCAGCCAATATTTTGAAAGAAGGGATCGCCAACATCATCATGGTGGGGAATGAGGAAAAGATTATGGATGGCGCAGGCTGGCTTGAAGTGGAGCTGGACGGTGTGCAGATTATTGATCCCGAAAAAACGGAAAAACTGGACGGGTATGTGGAACTGCTCTATGAGACCCGTAAAAATAAGGGCATGACGCCGGAGAAGGCGCGGGATATCCTGCTTAAGGATTACCTTACCTTTGGGGTGGTAATGGTAAAGGCAAACGATGCTGACGGTATGGTGGCGGGAGCCTGTCACGCTACGGCGGATACGCTTCGTCCGGCTTTGCAGATTCTGAAAACGGCTCCCGGCGTGAAGCTGGTATCGGGCTTTTTCCTGCTGGATGTGCCGGATTGCGAGTATGGGGAGAACGGCACTTTCCTTTTTGCGGACTGCGGCCTGAATCAGGATCCGACTGCGGAAGAGCTGGCGGCTATCGCGGATACTTCCGCCAAGAGCTTTAAGAGTCTGGTTGGGGCAAAGCCGATCATCGCCATGCTGTCTCATTCCACCAAAGGCAGCGCAAAGCATCCTCTGGTGGACAAGATGGTGGAGGCGACGCGGATAGCCCATGAGCAGTATCCGGGACTTACCATTGACGGGGAGCTGCAGTCAGACGCTGCGCTGGTGCCCCAGGTGGCAAAGTCAAAGGCTCCCGGCAGTGAGGTGGCGGGCAAGGCAAACGTGCTGATTTTCCCCAATCTCGACTGTGGAAATATCGGATATAAACTGGTGCAGAGACTGGGCAAAGCGGAAGCCTACGGACCCATGCTTCAGGGGATTGCGAAACCCGTAAACGATCTTTCCCGCGGCTGTTCATGGCAGGATATCGTGGGCGTGGTGGCCCTTACTGCGGTTCAGGCGCAGCTTGCGTGATGACGTGTCAACCTATTATAGGGCGAAAGCCCGCGAGCGAGGAAAACCGAAGGTTTAGCGGGCGGCACTGCGGGTTATAAATAAACTATGGAAAGAAGGTAAAAATCATGAATATATTAGTAATCAACTGCGGCAGCTCTTCTCTGAAATTCCAGCTTATCGACTCGGAAACGGAGAAGCAGATTGCAAAAGGTCTGTGCGAGAGAATCGGCATCGAGGGAAGCCAGATCGTTTATCAGCCGTCAGGCGGAGAAAAGGAAGAAACCGTAACGCCCATGCCCGATCACACCAAAGCCATTGAGCTGGTATTAAACGCTCTGATGAACGAAAAGACAGGCGTGGTGAAATCACTGGATGAGATCGGGGCAGTGGGACACCGTATTGTGCATGGCGGTGAGAAATTTGCAGCTTCCACAGTTATTACCGGCGAGGTGGTGGATGCCATCAGATCCTGTAACGATCTGGCGCCGCTGCATAATCCGGCGAACCTGATCGGCATAGACGCGTGCAGGAAGCTGATGCCGAATACGCCCATGGTGGGTGTTTTTGATACGGCATTCCATCAGACCATGCCGAAGGAAGCTTATCTGTATGGACTGCCTTATGAATACTACGAAAAATATCAGGTAAGAAGATACGGATTCCACGGAACCAGCCATTCCTATGTGTCAAAGCGGGCAGCGCAGTTTTTGGGGAAGAACTTTGAGGATATGAAAATTATTGTCTGCCATTTGGGGAACGGCGCCAGTATATCGGCGGTGGAAAACGGCAGATGTGTGGATACGTCCATGGGCCTTACGCCGCTTGAGGGACTGATCATGGGTACCCGCTCCGGCGATATTGATCCGGCGATTATCGAGTATATTGCACATAAAGAAAATAAGACCATTGACGAGATGATGACAGTTCTTAATAAGAAGTCGGGCGTGCTTGGCCTTTCCGATAATCTTTCTTCGGACTTCCGGGATCTGGAGAAGTCCTATAATGCAGGGGAGGACAGAGGCGTGCGCACGATTCAGACCTTTGCCTATCGGGTGGCGAAGTATATCGGCGCGTACACGGCAGCCATGAACGGTGTGGACGCGATCTGCTTCACGGCGGGCGTAGGGGAGAACAATCCCCTTGTCAGAAAGCTTGTCTGCGACAGGCTGGGGTATCTGGGCATTGCGATGGATACGGAGAAGAATAATAAGCGCGGTGAGGAAGTGGAAATCAGCACGCCGGATTCGTTAGTTAAGGTGCTGGTTGTTCCTACGAATGAGGAGCTTGCCATTGCAAGGGAGACTGCTTCGCTGGTAAAGTAATATGTGTTGTCAGGAGGATTTACCAATACTAAAGACTGAAATACAAAAGTATATATAGTTCAGGAATATGTGTATAAATAAATCCCTCAATGTGAGCAGATAAGGACAGTCGCATAAATTGAGGGATTTATTTTTCGCATCTTACCCGCATAATTTTACCTCTTACCATTTGTTGCATTGTGCGGTATTTTTTTGCGTGTTACCATATGCCCATACGAAGAGGGGGCGGATGGATATGAACATTCTGATAATAAACGGAAGTCCGAGAGGTGAAAAAAGCAACAGCTATCAGTTGACGGGCGCCTTTTTGAGAGGAGTAAGACAAAGGGCCGGGGAGGTGCAGATCAGGGAACACGAAGTGTGCAAACTGGATATCAGACCTTGCCTCGGGTGCTTTTCCTGCTGGAGCGGCACACCCGGTAAATGCTGTATGGAAGACGATATGGAACAGGTGATACAGGATATTCTCTGGGCAGATATAACGATCTGGAGTTTTCCGCTGTATTATTTTACAGTTCCGGGCGGGCTGAAAAATCTGATTGACAGGCAGCTTCCCATGCTTCTTCCTTTTATGGAAGAAAAGGAGGGACAGGTCGGAAGCGGTGGTCATCCCTCACGCTATGACATGAGCGGGAAAAGGACGGTGCTGATTTCCACATGCGGGTTTTATACCGCCGAGGGAAACTATGACGGTGTGTACAGTCTGTTTGACCACATTTGCGGACGGGGAAATTATACTGCGATTTTCTGTGGTCAGGGAGAATTGTTTCGGGTGCCGGAGCTGGCAGGGATTACCGGCGAATATCTTTCCTGTGTGGAGCAGGCGGGAAGGGAATATATGGACGGCGGCGTGTCTGCAAAGAGCAGGGAGAGGCTTGCACAGCTTTTACTGCCGAGGGAAACCTTTGAGGCGTGTGCGGACGCAAGCTGGGGAATTGCAAGGGATGAGGACGGTGTAAAAAGAGATGACGGCAGTACCCGGAAAGAGTCGGATACGCTGACATTTACAAGACAGATGGCGGCGCTTTATCGGAAAGAGAGCTGGTCCGGCAAAGATATTGTGCTGGAAATGTGCTATACGGATGTGGAGGAATGCTATCAGATCGTGCTGGGAAAGGATGGCAGTCATGTTTATACGGACGGCTTCCGTAGTGCCGATACAAGGATCGAGACGCCGGTCACTGTATGGCGTTCCATTGCGTCAGGTGAGATTCGTGGGGATGAAGCCATGATGCAGGGGCTTTACCGCGTTAAGGGAGACTTTAATCTGATGCTGAAATGGGACGACTATTTTGGCGGCGCCGGTTCTCGGACAGCGTGTGCGGCAGAAGCTCCGGCGCAGAAGGATACCAATATGAATGTCATGCTGATTCCGTGGATTGTCTTTTGGGTAACTGTTTCGATCAGCAGACAAACCGGATGTCTGTTAAGCATTGCGGCCTGCGCGCTTGTTTCATTGATTTATTACAGGAATAGAAAAACGGTGTACGACGTAGTAAGCGGTGCGGCGGTGACGGGGCTTGCGGTTATTATGCTGGCAGGTGTGTCCGAAAAATGGATACTGCCGCTTTCCTATTTGGCTTTCGGCGTTATGTGGCTTGTATCCTGCTTTGGCGGCCTGCTGCCGCTTACGGCACATTATTCCATGAACAACTATGGCAAGGAGAAAGCGTTGAAAAACGGACTTTTTATAAAGACAAACCGCATTTTAACCATGCTTTGGGGGATTCTGTATCTGGTTACGTCGGTGCTTTGCTGGTTTCTGATGCAGTCGCCGATAAGCTTCCTGACGGGGCTTATTAATTCCCTGGCTCCTGTTCTTATGGGGATTTTTACGGCATGGTTTCAGAAATGGTATCCGGCCAGAGTGGCCAGAGGAAAGTAAGAAAATAAGTCTGACGACGGAATGGAAGGAAACATGAAAATAACAATACAGGATATTGCGCCCGGAGAAGAGGAAGAGATTATTGTAAGGTGCAGGGATCTGGACGATGCGCTTCTTCGCATGATTCGCGAGTTGAAGATGAGGCGCGGAAAATTTACGGTTACGGAAAATGATAAGATCAGGCAGATTGACGCGGACGATATCTATTATTTTGAGGCCGTGGATAATAAAGTGTTTCTTTATCTGGAACAGGATGTGTTCGAGGTCAGATACAAGCTGTATGAAATTGAAAAGAAGTATGCGGATACAGATTTTTTCCGGGCGTCCAAGTCAGTGATTATCAATCTGGCCAGAGTAAAGCAGTTTGCGCCGGATTTCGGCGGGCGGTTTGAGGCGCAGATGATGAACGGGGAACGGCTTAAGATTTCCAGACAGTATGTACCGGCGCTTAAGAAGAGGCTTGGTATGTGAGTCAAATGCAGCTGTAAAATGAAAAACAGGCGCGGCAAAATGCGCGGGAACGAGGGCTTATATGACGGATAATATAAAAAAAAGGATTGTGGAACTGCTGTTGACCTTCTGCATGGTGACTACGGGCAGCGTCTTTGTCTGTGCAGTTTATAATAATATATTCTGGCCCCATGACGTATACCTGAATGCGGATGTTCTCTGGCAGCTTCTGGCGCTGGCGTTTTTGTGCAGTCTTGGTAATTTTATTCATCCCTATCGGGAAGTCAGCCGCAGGCGGGAACTGCTCAATAAGGGCCTGCATTATCTGTATATCAATGCGGTGGTGCTTAGCTGCGGTTATGGTTTTCAGTGGATGGACAGAGGAAATGTCTTAATGCTGGCAGTTATGATCTTTGGAATCCTGTTCGTCTTTGTTGTGGTTTCTTTTGTGATCTGGAGGCTGCATGCAAGGGAGTCCGAGAATCTGAATCGGAAGCTTAGGGAATATCAGCAGACAGGCGAATGAAATACCAACGTAAAATGGTGAGAAAAAAGATAGAGTGAAAGAATTGCTGCGGGGCAGCGCCGAAAATATCAGTATCTGTTCACCTGAAAAGAGCAGGGGTATTATTGCGCCCCTGCTCCGATTTTCTTGTCGCTATGTAAAATGTGGTTTACAAGCCATTCAGTCAGAAATTCCATCAGGTCTTCCAGCGTTTCCTGCTGATTGTCGTCTATATGCTCCAGATCCATTTCTTCCAGCCTTGATACAAAGGCTTCATGGGCTCTTCTCTGGGCTTCAAGCCCTTCGTAGTGGATGCTTTCCATATAGAGCTCTTCGTCCTGAAAATGAAATTTTGTGTATTCCCTCAATTCTTCCAGAAGCCGTACAATTTCATCATATTTGTCGACGGCCATTTCATCGGTCATGACACGGTACACATCGCCGATGATGCGGAACAGCTCTTTGTGCTCCTTATCCACTATGGATATTCCTGTCAGATACTTGTCGGTAAATTCGGGCGCCGTGCGCTCCTCCGACGGCTTTAGTTTGCCGATCATAAGATCGGAGCTGATGATATGACGGTACAGCCAGGTGACAAGATAGCGGAGCAGGTCTTCCAGAACCGCCTGCTGTTCGTGGTCGGAGGAAAAGGAGTTGGTAATACCGTTGATCTTATCGCGGAAGAAAAGGTGCTGGCGCTTTTGCAGATTCAGCTCCGGGTGACGGATGCTCTCCATGTAGTCCTCTTCATGCTCAAAATGTTCTTCCGCGTAATGTTCCAGACGCTCCACCATGGCGATGATACGGTCGTATTTATCGCTTATGATCTGATTGTCCAGTAAATCCTGCGTTTCGTTTATAATTCGAAAAAGCTCCCTGTGTTCATTGTCTATTTCCTCTACACCGATCAGACAGTCATCCGTAAAATGATACATACTGAGATTCCTCCTTATAGGTAATGACGTTTCCTTTTATTATATATCATGTCAGCAGGAAATCAAGCGCGAACAAAGTGAGCATTTGATTTCACCTGATATGATAACGAAAGAATGAAATGCACTTGAATGTAAAAGGGTAATGGGTGTATAATAATTTAGGAATAATTTCCTATATGAAAGGTATGGGGGAAGGGAAGGAAGTGCAGAGGGTGAAAGAAAAACAGGGAAAAACTAAGAGTTTAAAGACCACATTGATTCTGGTCTGCGCATCGCTCGGAATTGTGATCGGCGTGGTGGTAGGAATGATCGGCGTTTTGACGATCAGAAACATCTCCAATGGCGCATATGACGAGTATGCAAGAGCGATGGATGACGGTTACAGGACGGAGATCAAGTCCCAGGTGCAGAGCGTGCTGGCGATTTTGCAGGCGGAATATGACAAAGCAGGGGCGGGAGAACTGACGGAGGAGGAAGCCAAACTTGAGGCGGCCGAAATTGTCCGCGCCATGCGCTACCGTGACGACGACAGCGGTTATTTTTGGATAGACGATAAGGATTACATACTGGTTATGCACCCGATTCTTTCGGAGTAGGAAGGGAATAACCGATACGATCTGGAAGATCAGAACGGCATCATGATCATTCAGGAAATCATGAAGGTGTGTCAGTCCGCGGAGAAGGGCGGTTATAACGAATTTTACTTTACCAAGGCGGACGGTGTGACAGTGGCTCCAAAGGTGGCTTATTCCGGCTATTTTGAGCCGTGGGGCTGGGCGATTTCCACAGGAAACTATGTGGACGATATGGAAGAGGAGATGCAGGGCATCAAAGATTCGATTGTCCGGGAATTTCGGAATTCCTGTGTCCTTATGGGGATCTGCTGCGTGGTTCTTTTGCTGATCACGGTAGTGGTATCCTGCGTTGTGGGTGAATTTCTTGTGGTGCCTCTGCGCAGAGTCAAGGATTTTGCGGTAAGCATCTCAGAAGGAGATCTGACGGCGGATGTGGAGGTTAAGCAGAGAAACGAGATGGGCGTTGCGGCGGACAGCCTGAACACGGCAAGGCAGAAGATCAACGGTCTTATTACGGCGATTGCCGATACGTCCCGCAATATAGAGAATATGACGGTAGAGTTTGAAGACAGCTTCCACCAGATGGAGAAATCCATCGGAGAAGTGGATATCGCGGTAGAGGAGATCGCCAAAAACATTACCACACAGGCGGCGTCTACCTCCGATGCTACAGGGGAAGTGGGCAAGATTGCAGAAGGCATCGACAAAACCACCAGAGAGGTGGCGGATCTGCGCGATAATTCCGATTCCATGAAGAAGCTGAGCAGGCAGTGCTCCGACAAACTACAGGAGCTGGTGCAGGCAAATATGCGGACAAAGGAAGATGTGGTCAGCATGCAGGAGCAGGCTGAGGCAACCAATGAGGCGGCGGATGCAATCAAACAGGCTGCCGGGTTGATTGACGCCATTGCGGATCAGACGAATCTGCTTGCGCTGAATGCTTCCATTGAAGCGGCCCGCGCCGGAGAGAGCGGTAAGGGCTTCGCGGTAGTGGCTACGGAAATCGGCGCATTGGCGAACCAGTCTGCGCAGGCGGTGAGCGAAATCTCCAACATCATCAACGATCTTGTAAATAAATCCGTACAGTCTCTGCAAATTATGGAGAAAGTGAACGGTACGGTGGAGCATCAGGTGGATGTACTGAATGATACCCAGAGCATTTTCCAGGATCTGTATACCAATCTGGATCAGTGTATGGCATCCATTGTGAATATTGAGTCCATGACAGAGGAGATAGAGATTCAGCGGCAGGGCATCACTACGGTGCTTGACACCTTAAACAGTCTGGCGCAGGACAATGCGGCTTCTTCGGAGGAGACTTCCGCCATGACGGAGGAACTGAGTCAGATCGTGGCAAGGTCGAAAGAAATGGTGGAAGATTTGAAAGGCGATGTGGATCATCTGGTGGGAGGCGTTGAGCAGTTTTCCGTTTAACATATTTCGGACAAATTATCGGTTGACAAACAGAAGTGCCATATGTATAATTGTTTGAGTATGGATGGGAGTCTGCTATGTTCATAAACCTGACAGAGGTGTTGACAAACGAAGATAAAGTGCTTGCAGTCCAGACAGAGGCGCAGATTACAGAGGTTTCTGTCGGCGACGGAAGCTATTCGGTGTGTGCATCTTCACCGGTTGATTTCGTTTTTACAAACACCGGCAGAGGCAGGGCGAAGATCGAAGGAAAAGCAGAGTTTACTTTTAACGCGGGCTGCGACAGATGCTTAAAGCCTGTGAAACAGAAGGTGGCCGTTGCTTTTACCAGAGAAGTCTGGGCGCCGGATACGGCGGCTGACCCTTCGGCTTATGAAGAACAGCCTTTTATGAATGGTTTTCAGTTGGATGTGGAAGACTTACTAAACAGTGAGATAGTGACAAGCTGGCCTATGAAGATTCTGTGTAAGCCGGATTGTAAGGGGATCTGCCCCACATGCGGCAGGGATCTGAATACGGGGACATGCGATTGCGATAATTTTGTGCCCGATCCCAGGATGGCGGCGATCAAAGATATTTTCGAAGCGGATAAGGAGGTGTGACGATGTCTATTTGTCCTAAAAACAAATCTTCCAGGAGCAGAAGAGATAAGAGAAGAGCAAACTGGAAAATGACTGCTCCTACATTGGTGAAATGTAGCAAGTGCGGCGCGCTGATGGTGCCCCACAGAGTATGTAAGAAATGCGGAACATACAACAAAAAAGAAATCATCGCGGTTGATTAAACGATGTGCACGGGCTTTTCGGGAACCTCTCGAAGAGCCTTGATTTTTATGGGCGGATTTAGTATGATAATTGAGTAACAATTGGCCCTGAGGGAGATTATATGAGTGAGTGGATTAAAGTAGCCGTAGACGCCATGGGCGGGGATAACGCTCCTGTAGAAACGGTAAAAGGCGCTGTGGAGGCAGTAAACGAGAGCGGAAAGATCAGGGTATACCTTGTAGGACAGCAGGACGCTCTGGAAAAGGAACTGGCTCGTTATACATATCAGAAGGAACAGATCGAAGTGGTGCATGCCTCTGAAATTATCGAAACGGCGGAACCGCCGGTGATGGCGATCCGTAAGAAGAAGGATTCCTCTCTGGTAAAAGCGTTAAATCTGGTGAAGGACGGTACGTGCGATGCGTTTGTGTCTGCTGGCAGCACCGGAGCTACGCTGGTGGGCGGGCAGGTGATTGTGGGCCGTATCAAGGGCGTGGAGAGACCTCCACTTGCACCGCTAATTCCCACGGCGGCCGGCTGCTCCCTTCTGATTGACTGTGGCGCTAACGTGGATGCGAGAGCATCCCATCTGGTGCAGTTTGCCAAGATGGGTTCCATATATATGGAGTATGTAATGGGGGTTAAGAATCCCAGAGTCGGCCTTGTAAATATCGGTGCGGAAGAAGAGAAGGGAAACGCGCTTGTGAAGGAGACCTTTCCCCTTTTAAAGAACTGTCCCGACATTAATTTCATCGGCAGCGTGGAAGCGAGAGATGTTCCTGCGGGAGCGGCGGACGTGGTAGTCTGCGAGGCCTTTGTGGGAAACGTGCTGTTAAAGACTTACGAGGGCGTAGGGCTTACGCTGATCAGCAAGGTGAAGGAGGGGATGATGACTTCCCTGCGAAGCAAGATCGGCGCGCTTTTAGTCAAACCCGCGCTTAAGACCACATTAAAGGCCTTTGACCTGGAACAGTACGGCGGTGCGCCGCTTCTGGGCCTGAAAGGGCTGGTTGTGAAGACCCACGGCAGCTCGAAAGCGAATGAAATTAAAAATTCCATTCTGCAGTGTATCACTTTTACGGAGCAGAAGATCAATGAAAAGATTCGGGAAAAGGTTGCGACGCAGGATGTCTGTGAATAGGCATTTTACGCATGGATCTACGGTACAAGAGAGGTCATATATACGATGGAACTGGAAAAATTACGGGAAGTGATAGCGGAGGTCTTGAGTGTGGATACAAAGGAGATCACATTGGAGACTACCTTTCTGGAAGATCTGGGAGCGGATTCGCTGGATGTTTACCAGATTATCATGGGAATTGAGGAAGCCTTTCACATAGAGATACAGGCCGAGAAGGCGGAGCGTATCACTACGGTGGGAGAGGCGGTAGAACTGATAAAGAACAGCAGGGAGTAAGCGGCGGGCCCTTTCTGATAAGGAAGGGGCTTTTCCATGCGGAGGTTTTTATGACAGTGGAAGAGTCCGGGAAACTGGAAGAAAAAATTGCATATCGCTTTCGTGACGGCAGGCTTCTCAGACAGGCGCTGACGCACAGCTCCTATGCGAATGAAATGAAGATTAATAAATACGGAGATTATGAGCGGCTGGAGTTTTTGGGAGACGCCGTGCTGGAGTTTGTAAGCAGTGATTTCCTTTACAGACAGCGTAAGGAGACGGCGGAGGGAGATTTGACCAAACTCAGGGCGTCCATGGTCTGCGAGCCGGCGCTTGCTTTTTGCGCCAGGGAATTATCATTGCAGCAATACATTCTGCTGGGCAAAGGGGAACAGGCCACAGGCGGTAGAAACCGGGATTCCATTGTTTCGGATGTGATGGAGGCTTTGATCGGAGCTATTTATCTGGACGGGGGGATTGAGGAGGCTTCCGCCTTTATCCATCGTTTTATATTATCTGATTTGGAAAACAAACAGCTTTTTTACGACGCCAAGACAATTCTGCAGGAGCTCGTGCAGCAGGAGGGCGGCGGCCAGCTTTGTTATAAAATTGTAAGAGAAGAAGGGCCGGATCACGATAAAACGTTTGAGGCGGAGGCTTATGTGGGAGAGGAAAGAGTCGGCTGGGGAAGCGGTCACTCCAAGAAGGCGGCGCAGCAGCAGGCAGCCTATCAGGCGCTCCTTTTAAGGAGAAAGAAATAACGCGGATTTCAGGTGCGGCGAGAGGTATATATGTATTTAAAGAGTATAGAAGTACATGGATTTAAATCCTTTGCAAATAAAATCAAGTTTCAGTTCCACAATGGTATTACCGGCATTGTGGGGCCTAACGGCTCAGGAAAGAGTAACGTTGCGGACGCGGTCAGATGGGTGCTGGGAGAACAGCGGATTAAGCAGCTGCGCGGCGTTTCCATGCAGGACGTGATTTTTTCCGGGACAGAGATGAGAAAGCCGCTGGGGTATGCCTATGTGGCGATTACACTGGATAATTCCGACCATCAGCTTGCCATTGATTTTGATGAGGTAACGGTCTCCAGACGGCTTTACCGATCCGGAGAGAGCGAGTATATGTTAAACGGCGCCCCCTGCCGCTTAAAGGACGTTAACGAGCTTTTTTACGATACGGGTATCGGTAAGGAGGGCTACTCCATTATCGGGCAGGGACAGATTGATAAAATACTGAGCGGCAAGCCGGAGGAGCGCAGGGAGCTCTTTGACGAGGCGGCCGGCATTGTGAAATTTAAGAGAAGAAAATACGCGGCCCAGAAAAAGCTGGAAGCGGAGAAACAAAATCTTGTGCGCGTAAACGATATTCTGGCGGAGCTTGAGAAACAGACGGGCCCCCTGGAAAAGCAGGCGGAAAAGGCAAGAATCTATCTGCGCAAAAAGGAAGAGCTAAAGACCCTGGACGTCAACGTTTTCTTATTGGAAAATGTGCGGATCACGGATCAGCTCAAAGAGGTAGACCAAAAACTGCACATTGCAGGTTCGGATTTGGAGGAGACGACGGGGCGGTATGAGTCCGCCAAAGAGGAGTACGAACAGATCCAGAGCCGCATTGAGCAGCTGGATGCGGAAATTGAGGCGGCAAGATCCACCCTTACGGACACCGGTGTGATGCGTTCCAAGCTGGAAGGGGAAATCAACGTCTTAAAGGAGCAGATTCATTCCGCAGAGGGCAACGAGGAGCATTTACAAAACCGCATAGCAAGCATCAGCGAACAGCTTGCGGAGCGGGATAAGGAACGGGAGTCCATTCTTTCGCAGAAACAGGAGATCGACGAAAAACTGGCTTCTCTGGAGAAGGAGAGAACGCAGGCCAGAGAGCTTCTGGACAAAACACAGGGTGAAATCGAAACCTTAAATAATCATATAGAAACCGGTAAGAATACCATTATCGAAACGCTGAATAATCGGGCGACGATCAAGTCCAAGCTGGGGCGTTTTGATACCATGCTGGAACAGGTTAATATCCGTAAGGCGGAGCTAAATTCCAGACTTCTTCGTGCAAAATCCGACGAGGCGGAACAGACGGAGACCATTAAGAAGCTGGAGGAGGAATTTGAAGCGATTACCGTGTCCATCAAGGAGCTTACGGAAAAGCAGGAGCTCATGGAAGAAAAGCTGTCAGGCGTGAGGGACGAGCTGGCAGGGAAAGACCAGAAACTTCGGGATACGCAGGTGCTCTACCACCAGCAGAAGTCCAAGCTGGAGGCGCTTTCCAATCTGACGGAGCGTTACGAGGGCTACGGCGGCAGCGTGAAGGCTGTCATGGAAAAAAAGGATGCGGAGAAGGGCATCATCGGTGTGGTTGCCGATATCATTCAGGCGGACGCCAAATACGAGACGGCCATCGAGACCGCACTGGGCGGCAATATCCAGAATATCGTGACAGAGGATGAGGACACGGCCAAGCGGATGATCGGTTTCCTGAAAAAGGCCAAAGCCGGCCGTGCCACCTTTTTACCCCTCACAAGCATTACCCATCCCCAGGAGTTTAAGAACCAGGAGGCTTTAAAGGAACCGGGCGTGGTGGGTATGGCGGACGAGCTGGTACGGATCGAGAAAAAATACCGGAATGTGGCAAAGGCCATGCTGGGCCGCATATTGGTGGTGGATAACGTTGACAATGCGGTAAAGATCGCCAGAAAATTTGACTACGGCATCCGTATGGTTACATTGGAAGGGGAGCTTCTGGTTCCCGGCGGCGCGATCAGCGGCGGCGCTTTCAAGAACAACTCCAATCTTCTTGGCAGGCGCAGGGAGATGGAGGAGCTGGAGAAAAAAGTAAAGCAGTATGTGAAGGAAATCGACCAGATCTTAAATGAGATCGAGGAGACTAAGCGCGGACGTAACAAGATGCGGCTGGAGATCGAGGACATTAAGGGACAGATCCAGCGAAAGTTTATCGAGCAGAATACCGCCAGAATGAACGTGATGCAGGCGGAAGAGAAAAAAAGCGAAACCACGGAAGGCTTCGGAGAATTAAAGACGGAAGAGCGGGACATTGAGACCCAGATCGGCGAAATTCAGACCGGCAAGGAGGAGGCGGCGAAGGAGCTGGCGGATTCGGAGGCTCTGGAGAAGAGCGTGGAAATCCAGATTGGCGAATTTCAGACGCAGCTTGAAGAAAAGCGCACGTTGGAATCCGAGCAGGCGGCGCAGGTATCCGAGTGGGATGTGGAAGTGGAGAAGATGCGCCAGAACGCCGACTTCAAGCGTCAGAATCTGGAACGTGTGGACGGAGAAAGAGACCGTTACAGGGCGGAGCTTAACGAGGTGAAAGAAGGGCTGCATCTGGGCAAGGAAGAGGTGGAACGCAAGAAGGAAAGCATTCTTGAGATTGAAAGAACCATCGCCGCTTCCCATACGGCACAGACCGAAGCGGAGAAAAAGCTCAAGGAGGACGTGGAGACAAAGGAGGAGCTTACCGGCAAACAGAAGAATTTCTTTAATTCCAGGGAAGAGCTTTCCCAGCGCATGTCCGCATTGGATAAAGAGGTATACCGCCTGAACGCGCAGAAGGAGAAGATGGAGGAGTCCATCGAGTCCAAGATTAATTATATGTGGGATGAGTATGAGATTACGCTCTCCGACGCGGCCGGGCTGAAAAACGAGGAGATGAACGACCTGCCCGCCATGAAGCGGGATATCGGTGGTTTGAAGGATGAGATCAGGAAGCTGGGAGACGTGAATGTCAACGCCATCGAAGATTATCGAACCCTGATGGAGCGTTATACCTTCTTAAAAACCCAGCATGACGATCTGGTGGAAGCGGAGAAAACCCTGCTTGGCATCATAGAAGAGCTGGATACTTCCATGCGCAAACAGTTCAATGAAAAGTTTGCCCAGATCAACCGGGAGTTTGACAAGGTATTTAAAGAGCTTTTCGGCGGCGGAAAGGGTTCTCTTGAGCTGATCGACGGGGAGGACGTGCTGGAGGCGGGCATTCTTGTGATCGCGCAGCCGCCCGGTAAAAAGCTGGTAAACATGATGCAGATGTCCGGCGGAGAAAAATCCCTGACGGCGATCTGTCTGCTCTTTGCCATCCAGAACCTGAAACCTTCGCCGTTTTGTCTGCTGGACGAGATCGAGGCAGCTCTTGACGAGAACAACGTGACCCGTTTTGCGAAGTATCTGCATAAGCTGACGAAGAGCACCCAGTTCATCGTTATTACCCACAGACGGGGCACCATGGAAAAGGCGGACAGGCTCTACGGCATTACCATGCAGGAAAAGGGCGTTTCCACGCTGGTGAGCGTGAACCTGATAGATAAGGAATTGGAGTAGAGTGAAAATATGAGCGAAGAAAAAAAAGGCTTCTTCGGCAGACTGCGGGAGGGGCTTACCAAGACCAGAAATAATATCGTGCACGGG
The DNA here is from genome assembly GCA_009774175.1 of Lachnospiraceae bacterium. Taxonomy (GTDB): domain Bacteria; phylum Bacillota; class Clostridia; order Lachnospirales; family Lachnospiraceae; genus UBA3282. The sequence continues at coordinate 74,312 of VSNG01000004.1, forward strand.
ATCGACTCTGTGTTCGGCGGTTTTTCCAATATTGACGACGACTTCTATGAGGAACTGGAAGAGATTCTGATTATGGGAGACATCGGCGTAAAGGCCACTGAAGAGATTCTCGACAAGCTCCGGGATCAGGTACGGGAAAATCATATCAAGGAACCCGCAGACTGCAAGGAATTTCTGATCCGAAATATTAAGGAGCAGATGCAGGTGGGCGAGACGGCTTATGAGTTTGAGAAAGAACAGTCGGTGGTTCTGGTCATCGGTGTCAACGGGGTGGGAAAAACCACCACGGTCGGAAAGCTTGCCGGACAGCTGAAAGGGCAGGGCAGAAAGGTGCTGATTGCGGCGGCGGATACTTTTCGGGCGGCGGCAGGAGAGCAGCTTTCGGAGTGGGCGAACCGGGCGGGCGTTGATATGATCGGCGCAAGCGCTGGCTCCGATCCGGCAAGCGTTGTGTTTGATGCAGTAAACGCGGCCAAAGCCCGCAATGCGGATGTGCTTCTGTGCGATACGGCTGGCAGACTCCACAATAAGAAAAATCTCATGGAGGAGCTTAAGAAGATTAATCGTATCATTGAAAGGGAGTTTCCTAATGCGCACAGGGAAAACCTTGTCGTACTGGACGGTACTACCGGGCAGAACGCCTTGCAGCAGGCCAGAGAATTTGGAGAAGTCGCAGATCTGACGGGAATTATTCTGACGAAAATGGACGGAACGGCAAAGGGCGGCATCGCGGTGGCGATCCAGTCTGAGCTGCAGATTCCGGTAAAATATATTGGTGTGGGGGAAAGTCTGGAGGACTTACAGAAGTTTGACGCGGATCAGTTCGTCGATGCCCTGTTTGACGTGGCGCAGGAAGAGAGCGTTTAACGCGGATCGGGAAGAAGCTATTAGACGGGGCGCGGTGATGTGGCAAGAAGGAGGAAGAGATGAAGGAACTTTCGTTGGATAAGTTTGAGGAAGCCTATGAGGTGGTGAAAGAGGTAGCCTCAGAGACGAAGCTTGTGCACAGTGATTATTTCAGTGCGCAGACCGGAAACAAGGTCTGGCTGAAACCGGAGAATATGCAGCTTACGGGAGCGTATAAGCTCAGGGGCGCATACTATAAGATCAGTACTTTGTCGCAGGAGGAGCGGGTAAAGGGACTGATTACGGCTTCCGCAGGAAATCATGCCCAGGGCGTGGCCTACGCAGCCAAGTGCTATGGCGTGAAGGCGGTAATCGTAATGCCTACCACAACGCCGCTGATTAAGGTCAACCGTACCAAAGGCTATGGGGCGGAAGTAATTTTACATGGCGATGTATACGATGAGGCCTGTGCCCATGCGGAGGAGCTGGCGGCGAAAAACGGTTACACCTTTGTGCATCCCTTTGACGACCTGGCCGTGGCTACGGGACAGGGAACCATCGCTATGGAGATTATAAAGGAACTGCCTCTTGTGGATTATATTCTGGTGCCCATCGGCGGCGGCGGACTGGCCACAGGCGTATCCACGCTGGCCAAGCTTTTGAATCCGAAGATCAAAGTCATCGGCGTGGAGCCGGCGGGCGCGGCCTGTATGCAGGCTTCCATCAGGGCCGGCAAGGTAGAGACGATGGAGCATGTCAATACCATTGCGGACGGCACGGCGGTGAAAAGACCGGGTGAAAAGATTTTTCCCTATATAAGCAAAAATCTGGATGATATCATTACCGTGGAGGATGAGGAGCTGGTGGTGGCTTTTCTTGACATGGTGGAAAACCATAAGATGATCGTGGAAAATTCCGGGCTTCTCACGGTAGCGGCCTTAAAGCATCTGGATGTGAAAAATAAGAAGATTGTTTCCATCTTAAGCGGTGGCAATATGGACGTGATTACCATGTCCTCTGTGGTACAGCAGGGATTGGTGCTGCGGGATCGTATCTTCTCAGTTTCCGTACTTTTGCCGGATAAGCCGGGAGAGCTTTCCCGGGTGGCGGACGTGATCGCGAAGGAGGACGGCAATGTGATCAAGCTGGAACACAACCAGTTTGTATCCATTAACCGAAATGCCGCGGTGGAGCTTCGAATTACCCTTGAGGCATATGGGACGGAGCATAAGAACCAGATTATCAGGGCGCTGAAAGAGCACGGCTATCAGCCAAAGCTGGTAAGGGCGAGTATCTAATTGCCGCGCAAGAGAAACAAGCGACGTGAAGCGGCATTTGTTTCTCGGCGGCATTAACGAGCAAACGTCCGATGTAGTCGGACAGGGAGCGCGTTAGCGCGAGTTTGCGAGTCTAATTTATAACAAAATGGATATGATAACTGTACATAGGAAAAAGGTGGGGCTCATATTCATGAAAAAATATGTTATTATAACAGCAGCGGCATTTGTTTATGCCCTAGGCGTCAGTCTCTTTACGGATCCCAATAATATGGCGCCCGGCGGTGTGACGGGGATTTCGATTATTTTGAGCAGAATGATATCGGTAAGCACAGGAACGTTGATCATGCTTCTCAATATACCGATCCTGTTTTTCGCCGTATGGAAATTTGGCATCGGACTGACCATATCAACAATTTATGCTACGGCGCTGATTTCCCTGTTTACCAATCTGCTCTCTGCATACGGGGCGGCTACGGACGATATTCTGCTGGCGGCGTTGGTGGGAGGCACACTGACGGCGGTTTCCGTTGGCGTGATTCTGCGCGCGGGGGCGACCACGGGCGGGATGGATATTATTGTAAAGGCGCTGAGGCTTCGCTTTCCCCATTTAAAGACGGGGAAAATATTTTTCATTGCGGATGCGTGTATTGTCACTCTTTCCGGCATTGTTTTCCGGGATATCAGGGCGGCGCTGTATGCGGCGATTTCGGTTATCTGTACCTCTTTTGTAATGGATATCGTGCTTTACGGAAGGGACGAGGCGAAGATGCTGTATATCATCAGCGGAAAGTCAGAGCGGATTGCGGAGAGGCTGCTTGCGGATATCAATATCGGTGTGACATATATAAACGGGCAGGGCGCATATAGTGGAGATAACAAGAAAGTGATACTGTGCGTGGTGAAAAAACCTGTATCGCCTAGAGTGGAGGAGATTGTAAAGGAGGAGGATCCCGAGTCCTTTATGATTATTACAAGCGCCACAGAGGTGTTCGGGGAAGGATACAAAAGCTATTTTAGTGAGCGCGTGTAGCAGGCGCATAAAAAGGAGAGTTTATGCAGGAGAATCATTCGCAGGCAAAACGCAGCAGGAAGAAACGAAGAAGGAGCGAGAACAGTATTCTGGCGGGCTCCATTCTCCTGTGTATCGTTACGCTGACGGCTGTCACGATCTGTCTGGTGATGGTGTTTCAATACCGGGCGATCCAGCAGAAAAATACGGCGGTTATGAGCGAGCTGGAGGCGATCCGTCTGGATGAGGAAGCGACTTACAATCAGGCGGAGGTGGATGCCCTGATTGACAGCGCGGTAGAGGAGGCAAGAGAAAAGACGGGAGAGGAAGTGGGCGAGGAGTTTCTGGGTAAATTGAAGGAGCTCATGACGTCCGGCGAGGGAACGACGGAGATGCTCAGGTACTTTTTCCCGGATGAAGTTGTAATTGCGGACGCCGGCCAATATTACTTTTTTCCGATAATGAAAGAGCTTGCTCCCAATACATATGACCCGGAAGCCTTTATGGCGGATGGGGACGGTATTATGCATTATTATCAGGAAGGAGAACGGGTTTCTCACAAGGGGATAGACGTTTCCCGGTATCAGGACGAAATTGACTGGGAGAAGGTGGCGGATGACGAGGTGGAGTATGCATTTATCCGGCTTGGCATACGGGGCTATACTGAGGGAGAGATCATAGAGGATGAGACCTTTCAGGATAATATCAGGGGGGCTCTTGAAAACGACATAGATGTGGGCGTTTACTTTTTTACCCAGGCGCTCAGCGTGGAGGAGGCCGAAGAGGAAGCGGAGTACGTGATTGATTCCATAGCCCCCTATAAGGTGGAATATCCTGTGGTCATTGATGTGGAAGCGGTGACGAGCACACGGGCGAGGGGAAACGACCTGACCAGCGAGGAGCGGACAAAATACTGCATCGCCTTTTGCGAAAAGATTAGAGAGGCGGGCTATACGCCCATGATCTACGGCAATTTAAAGACCTTTATGCTCATGCTTGATATAGAGCAGCTGGAAGAGTATGACAAGTGGTTTGCCTACTATGATGAATCCTATTATTTTCCCTATGATTTTAAGATCTGGCAGTATACCAACAAGGGTAAGGTGGCAGGGATTAAGGGAGAGGTGGACTTAAACATCAGCTTTGAGCAGACGCATAATTAGTAAAATACAATAAAGAAAGGCGGGGTTACAACATGAAGTATGAATTTGAAGGCACTGTGGAGTTTCGGGAAAATGAGAATACCATTGCCGTACCCTTTAATGTGTGGGAGGTGTGCGAGAAGGTGGGAGACGCGCCGGTGAGAGTATGCTTTGATGACGTGTGCTTTATCTGCGATCTTTTGCCAAAAGGGCAGGGCTACTACGATATTCCGGTCAGTCATGAAGTTCTCACGAAAGTGGAGCTGGGCAAAAAGTATCTGATTTCCATTGAGATTGTGGGTAATGTGTTCAGCATGGGCGGCGACAGCCATTACAGCGTGGAAAATCCCATTCGCAAGATTGACGGCGTGGAGCTGGTGACACAGCCCTGGGACGGTCTGTGTGGGCAGTCCTGCATTGCCATGGTTGCGGGCACCACTCTGGACGAGGCCTGCGATATTATGAAGTGCAGGGAGTGGCAGGCAAACATGAGCAAGATGATCGCCACACTGGAGTATCTGGGCATCCGTCATGCAGATAAGATAGTGTATACGCTTGGAAAGAGCGTGGAGCTTCCGAAATGCGCCATCATTATGGAGCGTATGGGCAGATACAGCCACTATCTGGTAGAGTATGACGGAAAATTCTATGATCCCAATCTGGGCGTGCTCAAGGAGTTTGATATGACCAAGATGGTAGGGTATCTGGAGATTGTTGTTTAACAGATTGAGCGTTGCCAAACTGTGAGCATTGCCCAACCGCGGGCGTTGTACAATCGCGAGCGATGCTCGGTCGCGAGTTCCGCTTCGCGGCTTCGGACAACTGAAAAAGCTGTCCTCTCAGATGGAGAGGGCAGCTTTTATAATTTTATGTAAGATAATCCGATCAGGTTTCGTTCATTTTTCCGATGGATTCGGAGATATTGTTGGCATCTTCGGTGATCTTTTTGTAGATCACGGTAGACTGCTTGGAGAAAACGCCCATCTGTTTGGCTATAACGCCGAACCCTGCGCCTGCGGCGCCGACCCGGGCGGTCTCAATGGATGCGTTTAATGCCATGATTGTCTGTTTGGAAGCCAGAGATTCCAGTTCCTTTGTGTTTTCCTTGATTCTGGATACGGCGTCTGTGGCTTTTACGATTTCATCTTCCCACACATGAATCTTCTTATATTCGGTGGCGTTCATATATTCCTGTAAAACCATGCGGTTAATCACATCGCTTAAAAGCTCTGCCGCGGAGCGGATGGCTTTTTCGGAGCGCACAGGCACTTTTTGGACGGCGCGGACATAAGAAGCAGGGTCGATTCCGAGCTCTTCTGCAAGCGCAGTGAACTTTTCCTCGCTGGGTTCATGGGGAAGAACCTGTCCGCCGACTACAGCGCCTAACTTTTCATCGTTTAAGGTAATGTCGATGGAGAAATCCATAAGGCCGGCGTGGCATTCGTAAACGCCGTTTCCTTCGGCGTCACATTTCTGGCAGCGTCTGGCGCCTTCTTCACAGCCTCTGGTATGTTTCATGCAAAAGTCAGTAAAACCGCTCCCTCTGGTGATATAATTTCCATCTGTGTCAATGGTCACTGCGGCAAGCCCGGTAGCCTCGGAAAAAGCGTCCTGCACTTTTTGCAGTTGTGTGATATCCATAAAATCCGAGAGTTTCATACACTATTATCCCCCTTACAATGCAATATCTTCTGTCGATGAACTGCTGACATATATTATAGCATTATTTTAATGGGTTGCATAGCTTGTTTTATGGATTATTTTACTTTATTTATTGTAAATACCTGACAGCCAGAATGGATACGCCGAGAACGGCAAGGACAACGCCGGTTGCACGGTTCAGCGTAGCTGCGGAGGCTTTATTGGCGAATCTTGCGGCAATTCTTGCCCAGAGCAGAGTGGATGCCACGCAAAAGACCAGACAGCGAATGTCGGGCATGCCTCCGATAACAAAGTGACTGGCAGCTCCGGTAAAAGCGGTAAAGGACATAATAAATACGCTTGTACCCACAGCCGTTTTCAGTTCGTATCCAAGCAGTCCGGTGAGGAGCAGGAGCATCATCATGCCGCCGCCCGCGCCGATAAAGCCACAGATGAAGCCGACAACGGTTCCGCTCAGGATGGATTGGAAAATACGTTTTCTGGCGCTGACGCCTTCCATGGATTCCTTGGTTGTCATGACAGGCTTTACAATAAACTTGATGCCAAGAAGAAGCGTCATAAATACGGAAAAACCGCCCATGGTGGCGTTTGGCACCAGACTGGCGACCAAGCTTCCCACGAGAGTGAAAAGCAGGACGGTGATCATCATGACAATGCCGTTTCTGATATCCAGATTTTTGTTTTTTCCGTAGGTATACGCGCTGACAGCGCTTGCAAGCACGTCGCTTGCCAATGCGATTCCGACGGCTTCGTAGGCAGGGAGCCCAAGAAAGGTAATTAGCATCGGACTGATTACGGCGGCGGCGCTCATGCCGGCAAATCCCGTTCCCAGGCCAGCGCCGATTCCTGCGATAAAACAGATAAGAAATGTGAACATTTTTCCACCTCCTGAAATACTAATTGTAGACCGAAAAGAAACTTTGTCAAGGCGTGGAGAAGACGCCAGAAAGACAAAAATACGGCGTAAATCCGCTGTTCTTGCGCACTGTAGTATTTTAAAGTATAATATATTAAATATTTGGAAAAATTTGTTAAATTTTGCGAATGCAGATTGAATGATAAAAAGGGAGAAAACAGCATGAAGGAAACCGGGAAACTATTGGTGAAGGAAATTTTGATCGTGGCGGCTGCTGTCGTTTTGGGTGTGATGGCGCTTGCCGCGACTTATCTGGTGCCGCAGGGGAAAATGAAAGACAACGCATGGGAATCGGCTATTTTCATGCACAGGGAGGGATTGGGCTCCTTTATGTGGCCTACCATGAAAATTACCCAGCTTGACGGATATACGGACGGTCTGATGCTCAATACATCATATACGGAGAGCGACGACGGTATCCGGGATATTCTGCTGGACACCAAAGTAAAGGTGAGAGATATCAATCCTATGGAATCCTTTTACGAGGTGATTGCGCTGGAAAATAAGGATTACCAGATAGATACATATGGAAGGTACTGGCACGGATATCAGATTATCTGGCGGCCGCTTCTGTGCTTCTTTCATTATGGGGAGATCAGGCAGATTAACATGGCGTTGCAGCTGGCTGTAGTGTTTTTCTTCCTGTATCTGTTGTTTCGGACTGGACATAAGGCCCTTATTGTTCCGTTTTTCGGGATGTATCTGTTTCTAACGCCCCTTGCCCTGTTCAGTTCCATGCAGTTTTCGCCCTGTTTTTACCTTATGATGGCGGCATCCATGACAGTGATTGGGTTTCATGATAATTTAAATGATACAAGGCGAAATTGCCTGTTTTTGCTGACGGGCATTCTGACCGCGTATTTTGATCTGCTGACATATCCCTTTGTGACTCTTGCCATTCCGTTGATTACTTATCTGACAGTGGCTCCTGAGTGCAGAAAGAATTTGAAAAAATGTATCGGGGATATTGTATTCCATACCGCTTCCTGGGGCATTGGGTACGTGGGCATGTGGGGCGGAAAGTGGATTGTCGCATCTGTATTCACAGATGAAAATGTGATTATGGACGCAGTCAGTCAGGTGAAATTCCGAAGCGGCCATTATGAGAAGGGCCGTTCCTATCTCACTACTTTGTGGCTGAATTTTGACGCCTGCAATACGAGGGCGATCTGGGTTGTTTTGGCCTGCCTGGTTTTATACCTTCTGGTGCGGGCAGTCCTTCACTACCGAAAGAGAGGAATGAAACCCCTTCCGGGAACGATAGCGATTCTTTTGGTGTCGCTTTATCCATTTCTCTGGTATTATCTCACCATGCATCATTCCAGCGATAATTCCTATTTTACCTGGAGGGAGTATTCGATCTGCGTGTATGGTATTTTGGCGGCGTTTGGGGTGAATGCGGGAATGTCGGAGAAAAGCTGATGATGGATTGCATATGCCAAATCTGTCAAGAAAAAATACTTGACACACATTCTCCTTTATTGTAAAATGCAACAGTCGGCTGTTGTTCGCAGAGGGCAGCCGGCTGTTGTCTGTCTTATCCAGACAATCATTGTGCCGCATCATAAAGCGGAAACTTAAGCGGCGCAGAAAAGATAAAAATATGGAAAAGATCGTAGAACAGGGTTTATTGTATGACTTCTATGGAGAACTGCTGACAAAACATCAGCAGCGTATTTATGAGAGCGTCGTGTATGAGAACCTTTCCCTGGGAGAAATAGCCGAGGCGGAAGGCGTGAGCAGACAGGCAGTTCACGATATTGTGAAGCGCTGCGACAGGACGCTTTTGGGATATGAAGAGAAGCTTAAGCTGGTTGCCAGATTTGCGAGCATCAAAGAGAAGATTTCACAGATTAATGAGCTGTCCGTCAGTTTTGAGAACGGAGAGCTGAAAGACCAGAGGCTTTACGGATCGCAGGTCAGAGACCTGTCCGATCAGATCATGCGGGAGTTATAACTCCTTGTACCGGCATGTCGGTACAGGGGAGAAAGGCGTAGTACGGATGGCGTTTGAGAGTCTGACGGATAAACTGCAAAATGTTTTTAAAAATCTGAGAAGCAAGGGACGGCTTACCGAGGAGGATGTCAAAATCGCTTTGAAAGAGGTTAAGATGGCTCTTTTGGAGGCGGACGTCAACTTCAAGGTTGTTAGGCAGTTTGTTAAGTCCGTGGAGGAACGTGCGGTCGGAAGCGATGTGTTAAACGGCTTAAACCCCGGTCAGATGGTCATTAAGATTGTCAACGAGGAAATGGTTTCCCTGATGGGATCCGAGACTACCGAGATCCAGATGCAGCCGGGTAAGTCCATTACGGTGATCATGATGTGCGGCCTGCAGGGTGCAGGTAAGACCACCACAACGGCAAAGATCGCGGGAAAGCTGAAGCTGAAAGGGAAGAAACCGCTGCTTGTGGCGTGCGACGTATACCGTCCGGCAGCCATCAAACAGTTACAGATCAACGGGGAGAAGCAGCAGGTGGATGTGTTTTCCATGGGGGAGAATCACAAACCGGCTGATATCGCCTCTGCCGCGTTGGAACATGCCAGAAAGAACGGCCATAACGTAGTGATTTTAGATACGGCGGGCCGTCTGCATATAGATGAAGAGATGATGGCGGAGCTGGTGGACATCAAGGACAGCGTGGAAGTGCATCAGACGCTTCTGGTGGTGGACGCCATGACCGGTCAGGATGCCGTCAATGTAGCGAAGGACTTTGACGAGAAAGTTGGAATAGACGGTGTGATTCTCTCCAAGATGGACGGCGATTCCAGAGGCGGCGCGGCGCTTTCCATTAAGGCTGTGACGGGAAAGCCGATTCTCTATATCGGTATGGGCGAAAAGCTTTCCGATCTGGAGCAGTTTTATCCGGATCGTATGGCTAATCGGATTCTGGGGATGGGCGATGTACTGACCCTGATAGAGAAAGCCCAGCAGAATCTTGATCTGGATGAAGAGAAGGAAAAAGAGATGGCTGCCCGGATGAAAAAGGGCAAGTTTGATTTCGAGGATTACCTCGAAAGCATGAAGCAGATGCGCAACATGGGCGGCCTTTCAGGAATACTCAGTATGCTGCCCGGGATGGGTAAGCAGATGGCGGATATCGAGTCCGCCGTAGACGAAAAGCAGCTGGCCCGCATGGAGGCAATTGTGCTTAGCATGACGCCACAGGAGCGGCAGAATCCCAAGCTCTTAAATCCCAGCCGGAAAGGCCGGATTGCCAAAGGAGCCGGGGTGGATATCGCGGTGGTCAATCGGTTTGTCAAGCAGTTTGAGCAGTCCCAGAAAATGATGAAGCAGCTCCCCGGTATGATGGGCGGCAAGAAGGGCCGCGGCATGTTCGGCGGTATGGGCGGTATGAAATTCCCATTTTAGGGTTTCAAAATAAAAACAATTTTACAATGGAGGCAAAGAAAAATGGCAGTTAAGATCAGATTAAGAAGAATGGGACAGAAGAAGCATCCTTTTTACAGGATTGTAGTGGCGGATTCCAGATCCCCCAGAGACGGCAGATGTATTGCGGAGATCGGCACATATGATCCCAATACCGACCCCAGCACCTACAAGGTAAACGAGGAGGAAGCAAAGAAGTGGCTTGCCAACGGTGCACAGCCCACTGAGATTGTAAGCCGTATCTTTAAGACGGTAGGCGTGACAAAGTAAGAGGGTTTCAGATCGCTTTTGGAGGTGGACTATGAAAGAATTGGTTGAAGTAATCGCAAAAGCTCTTGTTGAAAACCCGGATGAAGTGGTAGTGACGCAGAAGGAGGAAGGTAAGAATATTACCGTTGAGCTTCATGTGGCTCCCTCTGATATGGGCAAGGTTATCGGCAAACAGGGGCGTATTGCGAAAGCGATCCGCTCGGTTGTCAAGGCAGCGTCTTCTAAGGATAATAAGAGAGTGGATGTAGAGATCATCTGACGGATTTGGCCCCACGGATTCCTCTGTGGGGTCTTTCTTATTTCATAGGAATGCGAAGCATTACGAGCCTGCTTATACGGATAGAGCCGGAAACCGGCAAAGTCAGGCTGCATGTTTGCAGGAGGGAGTGACTCCGCCGGAAGCCGGCAAAGTAAAACAGGGAGTGTGAGATTTTGAAAACAGACAACAAAAAGAATGATGAGCTGCAGGTGGGCGTGATTACCCAGACCCACGGGATTCGCGGGGAAGTCAAGGTATTTCCAACGACAGACGATGCGAACCGATTTAAAAAGCTTAAGGAAGTGACGTTGGATACCGGCAGAGAACGGATTTCCATGGAAATCGAGGGCGTCAAGTTTTTTAAGCAGTTTGTGATTGTAAAGTTTAAAGGATATGATTCCATAAACGACGTGGAGAAATATAAGCAGGGAAAGCTTATGGTGACGCGGGATAAGGCAGTTAAGTTACAAAAGGATGAGTATTTTGTCGCCGATCTGATCGGGGCGCTTGTTGTGACCGAGGAGGGAGAAGTTCTCGGTACCCTTAAGGACGTTATGGCCACAGGCGCAAACGACGTGTATGTGGTGAGCAGGGAGGATGGCACGGAGGCGCTGCTTCCGGCGATTAGGGACTGCATAAAAACAGTGGATATGGAGCAGAAAAAAATTACCGTGCATATTATGGACGGGTTGTTATAATGTAGCAGCTTGCCCGGAACGGATTGCCCGGGCCGGCGGTGGCTGCAAAAACTGACAGGTGAATGAGGGCCTGACGGAATCGAAGCGAGGGCAGGGATATATCATGTTGAACTTTCATATATTAACGCTCTTTCCCGAAATGGTCATGCAGGGACTGCATACCAGTATTCTCGGCAGGGCGGCTAAAGGCGGTTATATTTCCATGGAAGCGGTCAATATCAGGGATTATACTTTGGACAAGCATGGAAAGGTGGACGATTACACTTACGGAGGCGGCGCAGGAATGCTGATGCAGGCCCAGCCGGTTTATGACGCGTATCAGGCCATTGCCGCGCGGATCGGACAGGAACGGGCCAGACGCGTCATTTATGTAACGCCCCAGGGCAAGACATTTAATCAGGAGATGGCACAGGAGATGGCGCAGGAGAGCGATTTAATCTTTCTCTGCGGGCACTATGAGGGAATCGACGAGAGAGTGCTTGAGGAGATTGTGACGGACGAGGTTTCCATCGGTGATTATGTGCTGACCGGCGGGGAGCTTCCCGCCATGGTGATGATCGACGCTATCGCAAGGCTGGTGCCCGGCGTTCTTCATAACGGGGAGTCGGCGCAGACCGAGTCGTTCGGCGACGGCCTTTTGGAGTACCCCCAGTATTCCCGGCCGGAGAGCTGGCATGGGAAAAAAGTGCCGGAGGTTCTGCTTTCAGGCGATCATGCGAAGGTGGACGCCTGGCGGTTGGAGCAGTCCCTTTTGCGAACGAAAGAACGCAGGCCGGATCTGTATGAAAAGTATCAAAATAGCAAAACCACAAGATGTTGAAATTCTCGGGGGGGGGTATCAACATATTGTAGTTTAAAAATAATCTGAAAAACGTTTGAAAAAGCATGACGCCTACTGTATAATATATAACATAAAGCATTATCCACACTTAATATTTAACATCATGAAAAGGGATAACGGCGGGAGAAGAAACGGCACGAGAATCCCTGTAAGGAGGAGAAGGACAATGAGAACAGTGAGAAGATTGCTTGGTTTTGTGTTGGCAGTAGGTTTGATGGTATCGGCGATGTCGGTATTTGCGAGTGGTGCGGATTATAGTTATACTGATGCATCTGGTATGACTATACAGGAAGTGATGGGCTATGATTATAGTCAGGGTGGTCTTATATATGGTGGAGAGTATAGAGGTTTGTATGTGCCAACAAACAAAGATGCCATATGGATGAATATGAATGATGGTGAAGATACCTATATTTACAGTTATCGGTTTGACGGTAAGAATTGGGTACATGTGACTACAGGGGAAGTATATAGTGGCGCTGGTCTCGTAAGCTCCGGCGGCTCAACCAAGAAAGCCAAAGGTCCCCGCGTTCTCTCCGATCAGGAGGTTCTCGAAATCAAACAGCGCGCAGAAGCGGAAGCAGTACAGCACGCGGCCAGCGAAGAGGGATTTGCTGATATAGGCGATATGTACAGAGCGGCTGAGAACAATATGTCCGCAGGTGAGTTCTACAATAATGCAGTTGTAAGCACACCCGGCATTGAGAATGCAGTAACAGTAGGTCAGGGCGGCAATCTGATCGTGGACGGACAGGTGACAAATATGTCCGCAACCATCACGAAAGTAACCAATCGCGCTTATGTGGATTCCGTTCGTATTGAGCAGGAGGGAAGAGTCCTGAATGTAGTGGACGTAAGCTACCCTGCAGTGAATGCCACCATCAACTTCTATATGCCCGGCATAACAGGGGAAGAAGATATCGTGGCATTGCAGTACAATGCAGGCACATGGGTAAACATCGAAGTGGCGGAAATCAGAGCGGATCATGTTACCCTGAACATGACGGGCAACGGCGTAGTTGCTTTCATCGCGAAGTAAGCTGACGATGGTTTAGAAAGAGTATGAAGAATAAGTGATATGAGTGTGGGCTGACCACTGCCGTGCGGGTCTTTATGACAGCGGCAGTGGTTTTGATATATTACAGGTTTACCAATATTACAAAAATCCCTTGCATTTCCCCGTGCAATATGATAAGTTATTACTGTTGTGAAGAAGGATGGTCCTCTGCTACAGACGTACTAAGAACATCCGGAGCATATCAGGAGGAGAACAATGAACGATATTATCAGAGAAATTGAAGCGGCACAGTTAAAAGAAAGCGTTGATGATTTTAATGTCGGCGATACCGTTAAGGTATACGGCAAGATCAAGGAGGGGAACCGCGAGAGAATTCAGGTGTTTGAAGGCACTGTTTTAAAGATTCAGGGCGGCGGTAACAGAACTACTTTTACGGTGCGTAAGGTGTCTAACGGTGTTGGCGTTGAGAAGACATGGCCTTTACATTCCCCTAACGTGGAGAAGGTTGAAGTGGTAAGACGCGGTAAGGTAAGACGTGCAAAACTGAATTACTTAAGAGACCGTGTGGGCAAGAAGGCGAAGGTAAAAGAGCTGGTGAAATAAGAGAGAAATTTGGGACAGATACCTCAAAACAGCGAGGTATCTGTTTTTCTGTGTCAGAAATTTGCTTTTGCCTTTCGATATTGCTATAATAGATGCGGCAGCATTGTGAGGGTGCGAAACTACTGTAAGAGGAAGAGACTGTGGCAAGAAGAAAAGGACTTACTTTCTATCAGAAGAAAAAAAAGCTTGATCCAAGACTGCTAAAGGATATAATGGAGCTGCTTGTGGGAGGCGCGGTTGCCGTTTTTCTGGCCTTTGTTCTTGTGTTTTCCATCGGGATGCGCACCAGCGTAATCGGGGATTCCATGGAACCTTCCCTGCACAATGGGCAGGAGATTTTAATGAACCGTATCCTTTACAGGATATCCATGCCCAAGCGCGGCGACGTAATTGTCTTTTTACCCAATGGCAATCAGAATACACACTTTTACGTGAAGCGTGTGGTGGGCCTGCCGGGAGAGACGGTGCAGATCAGGGAAGGCAATGTATACATAGATGGAGTGCTTTTGGCGGAGAATGAGCTTTTTGACAAAATTGCCGATCCGGGTATTGCACAGAGCGAACTGCTTCTGGGCAGCGACGAGTTCTTTGTGCTGGGGGACAACCGCAACAGCAGCGAAGACAGCCGTTCCGGCAATATCGGCGCGGTAAAGAAAGACAGCATTATCGGCAAGGCATGGTTTCACATGGCGGCGCAGGGAGATTCCATGGGCATGATTGAATAGACCGTTTCAGAAAAAGAGGCCGCTAAGGCGTGGAGGTAGCTATGAATTATCAGTGGTATCCGGGACATATGATGAAAGCGAAACGGATGATGCAGGAAAACATCAGCCTGATTGATCTGGTGATTGAGCTGGTGGACGCAAGAGTTCCGCTTTCCAGCAGAAACCCGGATATTGACGAGCTTGGGAAAAATAAATCCCGGCTGATTCTTTTAAATAAATCAGATTTGGCGGACCCGGAGGAAAACAGACGCTGGATGGCATATTTTAAGGAGCGCGGATTTCATGTGCTGGAGATCAATGCCAGATCCGGGCAGGGGCTTCGTGCCATACAGCCGAAGGTGCAGGAGGCGTGCAGGGAGAAGATAGAGCGGGATAAAAAGAGGGGAATTAAAAACCGTCCCGTGCGGGCGATTGTGGTGGGCATTCCCAATGTGGGAAAGTCTACCTTTATCAATTCCTTTGCCGGAAAGGCCTGCGCAAAAACGGGAAATAAGCCGGGAGTGACAAAGGGCAAGCAGTGGATCAGGCTAAACAGGGAGCTGGAGTTCTTAGATACGCCGGGGATTTTGTGGCCCAGGTTTGAGAGTGAGGAAGTGGGAAAAAAGCTGGCCATGATCGGTTCCATGAACGATGATATTTTGCAGATGACGGAGCTTGCGTCAGAGCTTCTTTCTTGGCTTTTAGTGCATTACAGGGAGCCGCTGTTTGCGCGGTATCAGATTACAGGGGAAGAAGAGGTTACGCCCGTTGAGATGCTTGCACTGATCTGTGAGAACCGCAGATGCTATAAAAAGGGGCAGGAGCCCGATTATGAAAAGGCGGCGGCCATACTGGTGGATGATTTCAGAAGCGGCAGGATAGGTAGAATAACATTGGAAATGTGTGGAAAAGGGCAGGAGGAAGAGCAGAAGTGAAGAGGGTATTACGTGAAATTTTAAACACCAGTCTGTATCTGCTGGGCGTTTTGTGTCTCGTTTATCTGGTGATTCATTTTGTGGGGCAGAGAACACAGGTGCAGGGCGATTCCATGGAACCGACGCTAAGCACGGAGGATAATTTGATTGTAGATAAGATCAGTTATCGGTTCCATGAGCCGGAACGCTATGACATTATTGTGTTTCCCTTTTTGGGGAAGGAAGAAACCTTTTATATCAAACGGATCATTGGTCTGCCGGGTGAGACGGTGCAGATTGACGAGGAGGGCAGCATCTATGTGGACGGCGAAGTGATCGACGACTTTTACGGCAGGGAGATCATTCAGGATCCGGGCAGGGCATCCGAGCCGATTACGCTGGGGGAAGGGGAATATTTTGTACTGGGGGATAACAGAAATAACAGTACCGACAGCAGAGAGCCCAGTGTGGGTAATATCAGGAGAGAACACATTATAGGAAGAGCCTGGCTTCGGATCTGGCCGCTTGAAAAGTTTGGCTTGATAAAGCACAGGTAACGGTGGAAAATCTTAAATAGCTATGCGGGTGCCGCTTGGCGTACCCGGAATGGACGCGGGGGCAGGGAGAATGGCGGAAAAGATTGGAATAATAAGGAGAAAATTACAGGCGGCGGATATCAGTGAGCTGCCTGTTTTGCTTTCGGTGTATGAGACGGACGAACGGGCGGGAGTGCAGGCGGAAATCGCTAGGGCAAAAAAGAGGATTGCGGCTTACGAAAAAGAGGTAAAGCGGACCCAGGCGCTGCAGCAGTATGAGAGAGAGTACGCCGCGTATGCCCATATCTGCGGGATTGACGAGGTGGGCAGAGGGCCCCTTGCGGGCCCGGTGGTTGCAGGCGCGGTAATTTTGCCAAAAGATTGTGATATTTTATATATCAATGATTCCAAGAAACTCTCCGAAAAAAAGAGAGAGGAGCTTTACGATATTATCATGGAAAAAGCGGTGGCTGTTGGGCTTGGCTACAGTACGCCTGAAAGAATTGACGAGATTAATATTTTGCAGGCAACCTATGAGGCCATGCGTGAAGCCATCGGGAAACTGGCGGTGACGCCGGATCTTTTGTTAAACGACGCAGTGACCATACCGGAGGTAACTGTCCGGCAGGTGCCCATTATCAAGGGAGACGCGAAGAGTATTTCCATCGGTGCGGCCAGCATTGTGGCGAAAGTGACGAGAGACCGGCTTATGGTACAGTATGATGAGGTTTATCCGATGTACGGCTTTGCGTCCAATAAGGGATATGGCGCCAGGGCGCACATAGAGGCGCTCGAAAAGTTCGGGCCCTGTCCCATTCACAGAAAATCCTTTATTACACATTTTTGCGAGGTGTCAGATTGAATCTGGGAAATATTTTTAAAAAAGAGAGTCAGAGAGTGAGGGCGGGCGATGTGGTCAGGGCGCCGGAATCCGTGGGAAAGGGAGAACGGCTGATGCGCCTGCAAAACGAGGTGCGGAATTTAAAACCGGGCCAGACGATACAGGGAACGGTGGTCAGCAGAAACGGCAACTCCGTACAGATTGAGCTGGCGCAGGATTTTGCCATTAACGCCAAGCTTGATCAGAGCGTGAGTCTGGCGCTTGGACAGATGATGAGCTTTGAGGTGAAGGCCAACAGCAGTTCTCTGATGTCGCTTGCGCCTCTGTACACCAATACGGCCAATACGGCCACAATCCTGCGGGCTCTGGCGGCGGCCGGTCTGCCGGAAACCAGCGCTAACATGGAAATGGTAGCCAAAATGATGGAAGAGGGCATGCCCATAGATAAGGAATCCATTTTGAATATGAGCAGGACGCTTTTGGAGTTTCCTGGGCAGAATCCGGCTTCCCTCATACAGATGACCAGGCTGGGGCTTTCCGTGACGGCAGAAAGCATCGAACAATTTGAGCAGTATCAGAACGCAAACCATCAGATTCTGGGCAGTGCAGAGACGATTATGGAAGAACTGCCGCAGGTGTTTCAGGCGCTTGTGAGCGAGGGACAGGGAGATAAGGCGCTGGCTTTTTACAGTGCGGTAATAGATATCTTTATGGAAAACGGCGCGCAGGACGGTCTGGTTACGGTGCAGCAGGCCGTGGACGGGGAGGCGCAGACGGAGGAGACGACTTCTCAGACGACGGTGCAGACAGAATCGCAGGCGACTGAGAATACAGGAAACGAGCAGGCAGGAAAGACAGCGCAGGTAGTGGCGGAAGCGCTGAAAGAGACCGGGCTGCCCGAGGGGGCGCAAACAGAAGAACAGACGGCAAACACATCCGCCGAGGCAAAAGCTTCGGAAGAAGGCGCACAGGCGGCAGGGCGTGAGCCTGTGCTTTCACAGGGGCAGTGGGAACGCCTCGGAGACACATTGCGGGGGCTTGGCGCAAGCGAGGAGATGACGGCGCAGATTAAAAACGGCCAGTTACCGGCCAAGGAGGTACTGCAGCTGATTCGCCATCTTCTGACGGGAGCGCAGAAGAAGGATGTGCCGGATCAGGCCCTGCAAAGACTTCTGTTGGGAAATGAATTTAAGACGCTGTTAAAAGACCAGATAGGGCGGCAGTGGACGATAGAACCGAAGGACGTAGCGGATAAAAGACAGGTGGAACAGCTTTACGAAAGGATCAGGGAGCAGACAGCAAGACTTACGCAGGCTCTGGAGACAGCGGGAAAGGGCGATACGCCTGTGGCGAGAAGCGTGCAAAATCTGCAAAACAATGTGGATTTTATGAATCAGATGAATCATTTATACACATATGTGCAGCTGCCGCTCAAAATGCTTGGGAACAATGCCCACGGCGATCTCTACGTTTATACAAACAAAAAGAATCTGGCGGCCAGGGACGGCCAGGTAAGCGCGCTTCTGCATCTGGATATGGAGCATCTTGGCCCCCTTGACGTCTACGTGACCATGAAGGAGAAGCAGGTATCCACCAATTTCACGGTGGCGGATGAATACGTTCTGGATCTGATCGGGGATAATATTGAGATTTTAAATAAGAGACTGGAAGGCAGGGGGTATTCCCTTAAGGCGCAGATGCATGTAAAGGAGGATGCGGGAGAGGAAGAGGAGTCCACGATTATGCAGACTCTTCTGCATCAGCAGAAAAATATTTCGGTATTAAGCAGGACGTCCTTTGATATGCGGGCATAGTGTGAGAAAACAGGGCAATGTTCCCCGTATGGAAAGATGAAGAGGGTGAGCGAATGGCGGAAAAGAAGCAGGAGAAGGAAAAAGTCAAACAGGCGATAGCGCTTGAGTACGACCCGGATGACGAAGCCCCGCGCGTCATAGCTTCGGGAAGAGGGGCGCTTGCGGAGCGGATCATCGAGCGGGCGAAAGAGGCGGATGTGCCGGTACACAGAGACGATAAACTGGCGGATACCCTTTCCCGGCTGGAAATCGGGGATATGATTCCGCCCGAGCTGTACGAGGTGGTGGCGGAGATCCTGATTTTTGTGGATTCCATGGATAAGGTTAAGGCCAAGATGGCAAAGGGTACATGAGAATGAATACGAGAGCGACAGGGGCACAGAAGGAAGAACAGGTCTGTGCCTGTTTACTTTCAGAGGACGTGCGCATTGTAGCGCGCAATTTTCGAAACAGACAGGGTGAAATTGATATTATAGGGTATGACGGGCCTTACCTTGTCTTTTTCGAGGTGAAATACCGATCGGGGAAAAGCAGGGGCAGCGCGGCGGAGGCTGTGGGAGCTGCCAAGCAGAGGAAAATATGCCGGGTGGCGGACTATTACCGTTTTCTCCATCACTGTGCGGAGGATACGCCTCTGCGGTTTGACGTGGTGGCGGTGGACGGGGATAACATGCAGTGGATCAAAAACGCCTTCGACTACGTGCGATAGCAATGAGCAAAACCGCAGTTTTTTCGAGTGGCGCACAAAACGGGGGCAACGAGCAAAACCACAGAAAGGAAATAAAAATGGACTGGTACAGACATGAAAACAAAAGGCAGGTGCGGATCAACAGGCAGGGAGAAATGGTTTTTCTCACGTTTCCCATATTGGAACGGCAGGAGTGGGTGAACCATCTGTTTACCACAAGAATGGGCGGGGTGAGCGAGGGGATTTACAATTCCATGAATTTAAGCTACACCAGAGGAGACAGAAAGGAAGCGGTGGACGAAAACTACAGGCGCGTTGCAGACGCGCTTCATTGCTGTGTGGAGGATATTGTCTGCTCCGACCAGACCCATACGACCAATCTGCGGGTAGTGGGCAGGGCGGATGGCGGAAAGGGCATTATCCGCAGAAGGGATTATACGGATGTGGACGGTCTTCTTACCGATGAGCCGGGGGTTTATCTGGCTGCCTTTTTTGCGGACTGCGTGCCTTTGTATTTTGTGGATACGAAAAGACATGCCGTAGCCCTTGCCCATTCCGGCTGGCGGGGGACGGTGGGACGTATGGGACGCTGCGTGACGGAGAAGATGAAGGAGGCCTTCGGTACGGAGCCAGTCGATCTTGTGGCGGTGATCGGGCCGTCCATCTGTCAGGCCTGTTACGAAGTCAGTGAAGACGTAGCGGAGGCCTTTGCCGCCGAGTTCAGGCGGTCCGGACAGGAGCAGGAGATTTTGCAGGCCAAAGGGGGCGGCAAATATCAGCTGGATCTGTGGCGTGCAAACGAGATTGTGCTTACGGAGGCAGGACTTTTGCCGGAGCGGATTCAGGTGACGGATCTGTGCACCTGTCATAACCCCAGGTATCTTTTTTCCCATCGTGCAAGCCATGGGCAGCGCGGCAATCTGGGCGCTTTTCTGGGACTGCGCGCAAATTAAGAGAAACTTAATGAAATTCCCATCTATTCCTTTATGATTTAGTGTTTTACTGTTTATAGTAAAGTACGGCGAGTATAAACCGAGGTTTAGCAGACTGTATCGAATTTATTTAACAAAGCGGAGGAAGCCATGGCTAATATACTGGTATGTGACGACGACAGAGAGATTGTGGATGCAATCGAAATCTATCTTTTACAGGAGGGCTACACCATCTATAAGGCATATAACGGGCAGGAGGCAATTCAGATCCTGAAGGAGCAGCAGATTCATCTGCTCCTGATTGATATCATGATGCCGAAGCTGGACGGGATTCATGCCACCTTAAAAATCCGGGAGTATTCCAGCGTTCCCATTATTTTTCTGTCGGCAAAGTCGGAAGACAACGACAAGATTCTGGGGTTGAATATCGGTGCGGACGACTATATTACCAAGCCCTTTAATCCCCAGGAACTGGTGGCCAGGGTGAAGTCGAACCTTCGCAGATACACGATGCTGGGAAATCTAAACACCGAGAACAACGCGCTTTTTCAGGTAGGAGGGCTGTGCATCAACGACGACACCAAGGAGGTGACGGTGGATGGAGAGAGTGTGAAGCTGACGCCTATCGAGTACAATATTTTACTTCTGCTTGTGAAAAACTGCGGCCGTGTGTTCTCCATTAACCAGATCTATGAGAGCATCTGGAATGAGGAGGCCATCGGCGCGGACAATACGGTGGCAGTACATATCAGACATATCCGGGAGAAGATTGAGATTAATCCCAAGGAACCCAGATATCTCAAAGTGGTCTGGGGTATCGGCTATAAAGTTGAGAAGGACACTTGACGGGAGCACTGAAAGGAAGGGATATGGAAATGGAAAATACACAGCGCGAAGATATGACAGGGATGGTCGGGCAGGAGAATATGGCAGAGACGGCCGGACAGGATATGACAGAGACAGCCGGACAGGAAGAAGAAATACAGCTGCCGCAGAAGAAGGGAAGAAAGGAAAGAAAACAGAAAAGGACAAGGCGGAGAGGAAGCGGACGCGGTCTCAGAGCTATCCTGCGCTTTGTGCAGCACGCCGCATTGGCGGCTATGGTATTTTCTATAATCGCTATCACGGTAAGCACTACCGTGCAGATCAGCGGGAGTCGTGCACAGAACAGACTGAGTTTTACCGTGTATCCTGATCCGGGGACGTCTTTTGAGGAGTCGGAGACGTTCAACAGGCTTTTCGGTTTCGCCCTGGCGGATATTGTGCGCATGGGCGTGGTAAGCAGCCAGCTGGAGACGGAGGGTGTCTTTGACGGCGGCAGGCTTGTGGATGTGACAGCCTATAATCACCGCGATTCTGTGGCTCCCGAGCAGTATGTGACGGCGGTTTATAAGCTGGAGGATCTGCTTAAGTGGCAAAACCATGGTTTCACCTTTTCTACCATACAGGAGGATGAAAAGGCGGCGGATTTTCTGTCCGGCGGCACGCGGATGACGATCATCGGAGGGAGGTCCACGGATAAGGAAATTGAGGCGGACAAAGTCCGAAACGCAGAGATTGTGGTTGAATATACAGAATATGCTGACGATTCCGGCTTTGTGGAGGATTATCAGCCAATCGGGGATCTGGAGAACCATGCTGGGACAGCAGCCGCAGACGAGAATGCGCTGGCAGGGGATGAGAATACGGCGGCAGGGGCAGAAGATGCGGAAGAAGTAACAAAGTATGAGTACGAAGTGCTTGTGAACCGTTATAAGACGGCGGAAGGCAAAAACCTGGAGGAGTACGCGTCCAACTGGAATGAGTACTACGAGCTGGTTCACAATGTGCAGCAAGCAGCTGAAAGCCTTGCCTACAATTATAATGAATACGTGGAGTACAACGACTATTACAGCACGGAAAATTCCAATCTGCGCTATATGATTGTGATGCATGCCGGGGAGGATGTAAAGTATTACAGCAATATGGATAAGGGAAGTCCTTATTGGAAAAAGGTCATGCAGATTATGACGGACCTGTATGAAAAAGGGGACGAAACGAAGCTGCCGCATGAGAAATTTATCTATTACAACGCGGCGGACATGACTTTTATGACGAATACGAACATAAAGGGGGAGACTCTGCGGCAGATTTTACAAGAGTACGATTATGCCTACCCGGAGGATTTCAGGATATGGGTCAATGTGGACGCCTCCTATTCAGCCAGAGACGGTTTTGCCCAGGCGAAAGAATATCTGCCGAATCTCTGGCTTTGGGTGGCGACGGCGATTATTTTCGGTCTGCTGTATCTGTTTCTGTTTGTCTATCAGACGGTAGTGACGGGAAAAGAGTATGATGAGGAGGGAGTAAAGCAGATCCGGCTGAACGGATTTGACAGGATTCCAACGGAGGGCGCTCTGCTCATTGCCTTTGGCGCGGCGTTGATGGCGGGCTGGATACTGGTGGTGGTGAATGAGGTTGTCGGGTGCGATCCCACGGATATAGAATATTTTCGAGTGGCAATGAATGAAGACTGGTTTATCGTGTCGCTGACGGTGATAGTCTTTGCGGCGGATATGCTTTTTACCTTTTTCTTCTACAGTCTGGTCAGGAGGATAAAAGCGGGAATGCTGATTAAAAATTCTTACCTGTACCGTCTGCTGCTTCGGTTAAAGAGGTTTGTCTGGAAGGTGTATGACAACAGCGGTATTGTTCTGCGCACCTGGGTGCCATACTGTGTCTTTCTGGCGTTTAATCTTTTCGTGCTTTTGCTGGCTTTGGAAACGGGGAATCTGCTTCTGGTGCTGTTCGCGGGCGCAATAGATATTGTTGTTGGTATTCTGCTTTACAAGGATGCCGGAGAGAGGCAGGGCATTGTGAAAGGGATAGAGACCATAGCCGGAGGCGAAGTCGAGCATCAGATTGATACGGAAGAGCTGCACGGAGATAACAAAGTTCTGGCAAACTCCGTCAACAGCATCGGAAAAGGCATCAAGGAGGCCGTGGAGATCAGTATGAAGGATGAGCGTATGAAAGCTGACCTGATTACCAATGTGTCCCACGACATTAAGACGCCGCTGACCTCCATCATAAATTATGTGGATCTGCTGAAAAGAGAGCAGGTGGATAATGAAAAGGTACAAAACTATATCCGTGTGCTGGATGAAAAGTCCCAGCGGCTAAAACAGCTTACGGACGATCTGGTGGAGGCGAGTAAGATTACCTCCGGCAATATCAGCTTTGATTTTGAGCGGATTAACATGACGGAGCTTTTGAATCAGACAATCGGGGAGTTTTCCGAAAAGTTTGAGAAGAAAAATCTCACCACGGTGATGAATGTGAATGTCCGGGATGCGGTAATCGAGGCGGACAGCCGCAGGATCTGGCGGGTGATGGAGAATCTGTTTAATAATGTATTCAAGTACGCCATGCCGGGCACCAGAGTGTATGTGAGCATGGGTAAGCCGGAGAAGGGAGCGCCGCAGGAAGAGGATCAGATTGAGATTTCCATTAAAAATATTTCTGAAAATCCTTTGAACTGCAGGCCGGAAGAACTGACGGAGCGGTTTATCAGGGGAGACGAATCCAGAACCACGGAAGGAAGCGGGCTGGGCCTGTCCATTGCCAAGAATCTGACCATAGCGCAGAAGGGCAGCTTTGAAATCGCGCTGGACGGCGA
This sequence comes from Lachnospiraceae bacterium, assembly GCA_009774175.1. Lineage (GTDB taxonomy): Bacteria > Bacillota > Clostridia > Lachnospirales > Lachnospiraceae > UBA3282. The sequence goes on from VSNG01000004.1 coordinate 98,332, forward strand.
TTTGTTTAAGGTATTTTTAACCTTCCCGGTGGCAAAATAGGAAGAGGGATAAAACGAAGACTGCCGCGCCTGTAAAACAGGGCGGCAGTCTTTTGTGCTTCGGGAATCCACGTCAGATGTCCAGCGAGCTTACCTCGCGGTTATTGTATTTTTCCAGAATCTGATGAATCTTGTCCGTGGGCGTATAAATATTCGCCATGGAGGCGTCGTGATTCATAAAGTCAATGATGGAGGCGATGAATTTGCTCATGTCCGCCTCTATGTAGTAGGGCTTTTCCTTAAGCTCAGGCGGCTGATAGCAGAGATTGGTGGTTACGATCCGATCAATGTAACAGCTTTCAAAGGCGGCGTCAAAGGCGGAGAGTCCGTCTGTAAACAGACCGAAGGTGCAGCAGATGAAGACCCGCTTGGCGTTCATCTTTTTCAGCTGTCTGGCGGTATCAATCATACTGCCGCCGGAAGAGATCATATCGTCGATAACGATCACGTCCTTGCCGTCGATGTTGTCGCCCAGAAATTCGTGGGCAACGATGGGGTTTTTGCCGTTTACAATCGTGGAATAATCCCTGCGCTTATAGAACATGCCGGTGTCTACGCCGAGAACGTTGGCAAGATATACGGCTCTGTCCAGCGCGCCTTCATCGGGACTGATCACGATGGTATGGTCTTTGTCGATAATCAAATTCTTTTCCATGCGAAGCAGCGCCCGGATAAACTGATAGGGAGGCATGAAATTATCGAAGCCCTTGATGGGGACGGAGTTCTGTACCCGGGGATCGTGGGCGTCAAAGGTGATAAAGTTGGACACGCCCATGTCCATCAGCTCCTTGATGGCGTAGGCACAGTCAAGAGACTCCCTGCCGTTTCTTTTGTGCTGTCGTCCTTCGTAGAGGAAGGGCATAATCACATTGATACGGTGGGCCTTGCCGTTTATGGCGGAGATAATCCGCTTTAAATCCTGATAATGGTCGTCCGGGGACATATAGTTGGTAAAGCCGTTCATGTTGTAGGTAATGCTGTGATTGCAGACGTCCGTCAGCAGGAAAATATCTTTGCCGCGCACGGAGTCGCGCAGAATCGCCTTACCCTCTCCCGTACCGAAGCGGGGGCACTCTACCTCCATCAGATAATTGTCTTCCATATAACCATGGAACGCAGGATCGTTTTTAACGTTGTTTTGCAGACTGCGGCGGTATTCTACCAGATGGTAGTTAATCTTTTCTGCCAGAGGAAGGGCGGCTTTCGGAGCAAGAAGCTTCATGGCAGCCACCGGCATAGAATGTTCGAGTTGTTCTGTATTAGGCATGTTACACCTCCAAGGTTTTTATAACATTAAGGCGGTGACATGTCAAGCAGATTCGGCATTAATATATGAAATGAAAAATGAGATTTGCTTTACAACCGGCCAAAGATGTTGTAAAATCAAGCGGTATATAATTTCTTGGTCAGGCAGGAAGCAGGGGCGGTTTTAAAGAGAAGCGCCGGCGGTTTGTTTTCTGTGTTAAATATGGAGAGCAGGACAATGAGCAAAAAAAGTACCAAGCCGGTCGTGGCGGTGGTGGGAAGGCCAAATGTGGGCAAATCCACGCTGTTTAACGCGCTGGCAGGCGAGAATATAGCTATCGTGAAAGATACCCCCGGCATTACCAGAGACCGGATTTATGCAGACATTTCATGGCTGGACCGAAACTTTACACTGATAGATACCGGCGGCATTGAGCCGGAGAGCAAAGATATTATTCTTTCCCAGATGCGGGAGCAGGCGCAGGTTGCCATAGATACGGCGGATGTGATCATCTTTCTGGTGGATGTGAGACAGGGACTGCAGGATGCGGATTCCAAGGTGGCCGACATGCTGAGACGGTCAAAAAAGCCTGTGGTTCTGGCGGTCAATAAGGTGGATGATTTTAAAAAATACATGGCGGACGTCTATGAATTTTATAATCTGGGCATCGGGGAGCCTTACCCCATATCAGCCGCAAACCGCCTCGGTTTCGGGGAGTTTCTGGATGAAGTAATTTCCCACTTTCAGCAGGGCGGGGACGAAGAAGAGGAAGACGAGCGCATTAAGGTGGCCATTATCGGGAAGCCAAACGTGGGAAAATCCTCCATTATTAACCGGCTTATCGGGGAAAACCGCCTGATCGTTTCAGATATTGCAGGCACCACGAGGGACGCCGTGGATACGGAGATTACGCATAATGGCAGGGAGTACGTGTTTATTGACACGGCGGGCCTGCGCAGAAAAAATAAAATAAAAGAAGAACTGGAACGTTATATGATTATCCGAACGGTATCCGCGGTGGAGCGGGCGGATATTGCAGTCCTGATCATAGACGCCATGGAAGGCGTGACGGAGCAGGACGCCAAGATCGCAGGAATTGCCCATGACAGAGGTAAGGCGGTCATTATAGCGGTAAACAAATGGGATGCCATCGAGAAGGATAATCAGACGGTGAAAGAATACACCCAGAAAATAAGACAGGTGTTATCTTTTATGTCCTATGCGGAGATCATGTTTATTTCGGCGGTCAGCGGACAGCGGCTGATGAAGCTGTACGACGTGATTGACGCGGTGAATGAAAATCATTCCATGCGCGTGGCGACAGGCGTGCTGAACGAGATTGTGACGGAGGCTGTGGCGTTGCAGCAGCCTCCGGCTGATAAGGGAAAGCGGCTTCGTATTTACTATACGACGCAGGTTGCGGTGAAACCGCCTACCTTTGTTATTTTTGTAAACGACAAGGAACTGATGCATTTTTCCTATCTGCGGTATCTGGAAAATCAGATTCGCGATACGTTTGGTTTTGCGGGAACACCCTTAAAATTTTTTGTCAGAGAGAGAAAGGAAAATAAGTAAAAGTGGTACGGGTAATTTGTTTGCTGATCGGATATGTGTTTGGCCTTTTTCAGACGGCTTATCTGTATGGGAGACTGCACGGCGTTGATATCAGGAATTATGGGAGCGGCAATGCGGGCACCACGAATACGCTTCGGGTATTCGGGACGAAGGCGGGCCTTTTGGTGCTTTTCGGCGATATCCTGAAATGTATTCTGGCAGTGGTGATTACGGGTGTTATTTTTGGGAAAACGCATGGGGATATGGTTTATCTTCTGAAAATGTATGCGGCGGCCGGGGCGATTATCGGGCACAATTTTCCTTTTTACCTGAAATTCAAAGGGGGGAAGGGAATCGCGGCTACGGCGGGTCTGATCCTGTCGTTCCATCCGTATCTGATTCCCATGGGCGTTATCCTGTTTTTTGGGGCCTTCTTCCTTACGCATTATGTATCGCTCGGATCCCTTCTGGTGTATGCGGGTTTTCTGATTGAAACGATTATTTTGGGACAGAGCGGCGTTTTTGGCATGACGCAGCCGCTTTTGAACGAGATGTATGTGATTCTTGTGCTTCTTACGGTTATGGCCTACTGGAAACACCGTGAAAATATAAAGAGGCTCCTTGGCGGTACGGAGCGGAAAACCTATCTGACACACAAAAATACGGAATCCGGGAATGCCGGGCCGGAAAATAAGGAAGCATAAGAGGGGAAAGGAAGGCGGGAACATGGCTGATATCAGTATTATAGGCGCGGGGAGCTGGGGAACGGCGCTGGCGGTGCTTCTCCACAAGAATGGACACAGGGTCACGGTCTGGTCGATCATGGAATCGGAGATCGAGATGCTTACCAGAGAACGCGAGCATAAGGATAAGCTGCCGGGAGTAAAACTGCCGGAAGATATGGCGTTTACAACAGATCTGGAGACAGCTGTGAAGGGCAGTGATGTGCTGGTACTGGCAGTGCCTTCGCCCTATACCAGAAATACCTCCCGCTCCATGGCGCCCTTTGTGGAAAAGGGGCAGATCATTGTTAATGTGGCCAAGGGGATTGAGGAAAAGACGCTGTTAACCCTGTCGCAGATCATAGAGGAAGAAATTCCTCAGGCGGAAGTGGCTGTGCTTTCCGGGCCCTCCCATGCGGAGGAGGTGGGAAGAGGCATTCCCACCACGATTGTTGTGGGAGCGGAAAAGAAAGCTACCGCCGAATATCTTCAGAATATATTTATGAATCAGGTGTTCCGGGTTTATATCACGCCGGATGTGCTTGGTGTGGAGCTTGGCGCGGCGCTTAAGAATGTGGTTGCGCTGGCGGCCGGCATTGCGGACGGTCTCGGTTATGGGGATAACACCAAGGCGGCGCTGATTACAAGGGGCATTGCGGAAATTGCGAGACTTGGGCTTGCCATGGGCGGCAGAATCGAAACTTTCAGCGGGCTTACCGGGATCGGAGATCTGATTGTGACCTGTGCCTCCATGCATTCCAGAAACAGGCGCGCCGGTATTCTGATCGGTAAGGGATATACCATGGAACAGGCCATGGACGAGGTAAAGATGGTGGTGGAGGGCGTATATTCCGCCAGGGCGGCTATGGGTCTTGCGGAAAAATACCACGTGCAGCTGCCTATTATTGAGCAGGTGAACGCAGTATTGTTCGAAGGTATGCCGGTGGACGAAGCGGTGAAAAACCTGATGCTTCGCGATAAGAAGATTGAAAATCCGCTGATTCCTTGGGAGGAATCATAAAGGGCGGATAAGTATTTGCTATTTAATATGGGCTTATTATACTGGAAGACAGAAAGAGACGAAACATGCGATGCAGCAAAGGAATGGCGGGAAAACCACAGAAAGGATCTCTTGCAAAAGGTGCATGAAGGAGAAAAGCAGATTGGCTGTCTGGATTATCTGGTGTATCAGATTGACTGTTTATTTTACACATACAGACGCTAAGTGTGCCGGTTAGCCGTCGGCGGGAATACGGCCTTCCAGAATCTTTTCATAGTATTTCAGCTTTTGATCCATATAGTCGGCGGCGGCCATGGCCTCCGCCACTTTTTTATGGGCTTCCTCCCGCTGTTTTACGATAATCCGATATCTGGCAAGAAGATTTTCCTCGGTCTCTTCAAGATGGCATAAGTCACAGTATGTCTTGATGTCTTTAATGGGAATACCGCACTTTTTCAGATAAGTGATTCCTTTCATCCAATTGACGGCGGCCTCATCGAAAATTCGGTGGTTTCCGCTGTCCCGCGTACAGGATAGCAGGCCGATATCCGTGTAGTAGCGTATGGTATGTTCTGTAGTGTGAAACAATCTGGCAAATTCTTTGACAGTGTAGGTCATGTGTGCCTCCTTTAATCGGCAAAGGCCGGATATCAGCCGATCAGGCCCTTCAGAATCAGGAAAATGAGCAGTACGGGCAGGATATATGTCACATAGACGCGGATCCATCTGGGCAGCTTCAGGCCTTCGCCGGTATTGGCTTCCTTCATATATTTTTCAAATCCCCAGCCGTGCTTTGCCACGCAGAATAGCAGATAAATCAGCGAGCCTATCGGCAGGATCACATTGCTGACTATAAAATCCTCCAGATCCAGAATTGTGCTTCCCTCTCCAAGCGGCTGGATTGCCGACCAGATATTGTATCCCAAGACACAGGGCAGAGAGAGCACAATGAGGGCGGCCAGATTGACCAGACAGGATTTTTTTCTGTTCCAGCCAAACAGATCCATTCCGCATGATATGATGTTTTCAAATACGGCCAGTATGGTCGAAAACGCGGCGAACGTCATAAATACAAAGAAAAGGGTTCCCCAAATCCGGCCCCCTGCCATATGGTTGAATATATTCGGCAGCGTGATGAAAATCAGGCTGGGCCCCATATCCGGGCTGATGTCAAAGGCAAAACACGTGGGAAAAATAATCAGACCCGACATAAAAGCGACAAAAGTATCCAAAACGGCGATGCTTACGGATTCTCCCAACAAGGTATGGCTTTTGTCAATATAGCTTCCGAATATGGCCATGGCGCCGATTCCCAGGCTCAGGGTAAAGAAAGCCTGATTCATGGCGGCTGTAATCGTTTCGAAAATCCCAACATCCCACATCCGCTGTACGTCAGGGAGAAGATAAAATTGCAGCCCCTTTACGCCTCCGGGAAGGGTCATGCCGCGCACGGCAAGAACCACAATAATAAGCAGAAGCATCATCATCATTATTTTGGTAATGCGTTCAACGCCCTTTTGCAGGCCGAAGGAGCAGATCAGGATCCCGGCAACGACCACGATTATCATAACGGTCATCAGAACCGAAGGACTGTCCAGCATCCCCTGAAACATGGCTGCTACCTGCTCTTTATCCTTCCCGGTAAACTGGCCGGTCAGCATCAGATAAAAATAGTACAGCATCCAGCCGGCTACGGTGGTGTAAAACATCATTAACAGGTAATTGCCGGCCATGCCAAGATAGCCGTGCAGGTGCCATTTCTGCCCGGGCTTTTCCAGCTGTGAAAAGCTTTTGATAATACTTTTCCGGCTGGCTCGTCCTACTGCAAATTCCATTGTCATTACAGGTACGCCCATGGAGACTAAAAAGAACAGATAGAACAGGACGAACATACCGCCGCCGTACATACCGGCAATATAAGGAAATCGCCATACGTTGCCGATTCCGATTGCACATCCTGCTGATAACAGAATAAAGCCCATCCGTGAGCCAAAACTTTCTCTTTCCAATTTGCGATACCTCCCGAGCTCAAATAATTTCAAAAAGAGTATTGACTTCGAGTTACTCGAAGTCGATATACTCATCATAATACAGGATATGGATTTTGGCAACAGGAAAGGAGAAGAGGTATAGGGTATCTTGGCGAAGAAATCAGAAAGCTCGGGTTTGGTCTGATGCGGCTGCCGCAGAAGGACGGCGTCCCGGGCGGTGCGGTTTGCGATCCGCTGTTTCGCGTTGTCGTCAATCAGGAAATCATCCCGCATATTTCCGTTGTGGTTTTTAATTTATTCATGGAGTAAATGTGAATCCCGTTTACTCCGTTTTTTTTCAGGTCCAGAATCTGGCGCACTGCGTAATCAATTCCGGCCTTTCTCATATCTTCTTTATTTTCACCGTAGGTGGCGATCAGATCCGCCAGCTCCTTTGGAACAGAGGAGCCGGAGAGGGACACGGTGGTACCAAGCTGTTTGGCTGTCGTGATGGGCATGATTCCGGCATGGATGGGAACGTTGATTCCCATGCCGCGCGCCTTTTCCATAAACCGATAGAAGCAGGCATTGTCAAAAAACATCTGGGTGACCAAAGAGGAGACGCCGGCGTCTACCTTTTCTTTTAAGTGTCTCAAATCCTCTTCAAAGCTGGGGGCCTCAAAATGCTTTTCGGGATAACACGCGCCGGCGATCTGCAGGGCTGTGTGCGATTTCAGGTGGCGCACCAGGTCGGTGGCATAGAAAAACTCCCGGCTGTTGAACTGTTCGTCCGTCATGTGCTGGGGCCTGTCGCCGCGAAGCGCCAGTACATGGTTTACTCCGGCTTCTTCCAGAGCCTCACAGTTTTTTGCAAGGTCTGCTTTTGTGAAGCCCACGCAGGTGATGTGGGCGATGGCATCGATACCCAGCTCCTTTTGAATAAAGGAAGCGATTTCGATGGTCTTTCCTGCACGGGAACCGCCCGCGCCGTAGGTGCAGCTGATAAAATCAGGGTGCAGCTTTGCGGCCTCTTTCAGAAAGTCGAATATGTTGTTAAATTCCTCCTCCTTTTTAGGCGGAAACACCTCAAAGGAGAGGCTTGTCTTTTGGTTTTGTGTAGTCATGGCCGGTTCCTTTCCGTATGGTATGTGAATGATTTTTGCGGCGGTAATATGCCGCAAGAATCACTTGCTTTTATATCTGAGATATCGTAACATAAATTTATATTGTATGCAATAACTGAAATCCGTTGATGAGAAAGGAAACGAACATGGCAAATACGAAATTTAACAGTACGGCCGATTATGTGGCCTCGGAACAGCTCCTGGCCAGCGTGAACGTGGCGATTGCCCTGCAAAAACCGCTTCTGGTAAAGGGAGAGCCCGGCACGGGAAAGACGATGCTGGCGCAGGCGGTGGCGGCTTCCCTTGGAAAGAAGCTGATTATCTGGAATATCAAGTCTACCACGAAGGCTCAGGACGGTCTTTATATGTATGATACGATCCAGAGACTGTACGACGGTCAGTTTGGAGAGGAGGGCGTGGACGATATCGCCCATTACATTAAACTCGGTAAGCTTGGGGAAGCCTTTGAATCGGATGAGCAGGTGGTTCTGCTGATTGACGAGATTGACAAGGCGGATCTGGAATTTCCAAACGATCTGCTCTGGGAGCTTGATCAGATGGAGTTTTACATTCATGAGACAAAGCGGACGGTTAAGGCAAAAAACCGGCCCATCGTGATCATCACCTCCAACGCGGAAAAGGAGCTGCCGGACGCATTCCTTCGCAGATGCATTTTCCACTATATCGACTTTCCAGATCAGGCGCTCATGGAAGAGATTGTGAGAACCCATTATCCCGATGTGGAGGATAAGCTGCTAAAGGACGCCATGGAGGTGTTTTATTGGATTCGCTCCATAAAGGATATTCGTAAGAAACCAAGTACCTCAGAACTGATTGACTGGATCAACGCGTTACAGATCGGCGGCATTCCGACGGACAGGCTGCGGCAGGACCTTCCCTTTATCGGGGTGGTGGTCAAAAAGGACGAGGATATGGAGACGGTTAAGGGCAGGATAGATTGAAGATATGAATGAGGAAAATATATGTTCAGTAAATTCTTCTATACATTGAAAGATAAGGGACTGGAGGTTTCCCTGAGCGAATGGCTTACCTTACAGGAAGCCTTGCAGCAGGGGCTTTGCCACAGCAGCCTGACGGAATTTTATTATCTGGCGCGGATGATTCTGGTAAAATCGGAAACCGAGTTCGATAAGTTTGACATGGCCTTTGACGAAGTGTTTAAGGGGGTTATGTCAGAGAACGAGGTGAGCAAAAACATGCTCCGCTGGCTGGATAAACCGGAGATGCAGGATGTGTTCGAGGAGATGCGCCATGAGATGAATCAGGAAGTGGTCACCATGGACAAGGACGACATCGAGAACAAGTTCAAGGAAAGGCTGCGGGATCAGGACGAGGAGCACAACGGCGGCAGCTTCTGGATCGGCACCATGGGTAAGACCTCCTTCGGTAATATGGGCGGTAATATGGGCGGTATCCGTGTGGGCGGCAGTACCGGCTATCAGTCCGCTTTTCAGGTGGTTGGAGCCAGAAAGTACCGTGATTTCAGGAATGATAAGGTGTTGGACAACAGGCAGTTCCAGATGGCGCTCAGAAAGCTTCGTCAGTTTTCCACCAAACTGGATATTCCGGAGACGGAGCTTGACATTAACGGAACGGTAGACGCTACCTGCAACAATGGCGGCTGTTTGCAGATTGTGATGGAAAAGCCCCGCAAAAATGCAGTAAAGCTTCTGCTTCTGATGGATTCGGGCGGCACCATGATTCCCTATACCACGCTTTTGAGCGAGCTGTTTCAGTCCGTTCACAAATCCAATCACTATAAGGATGTGAAAACCTACTTTTTCCATAACTGCATTTATTCCCATCTCTACAAAACGCCGGAGTGCGAAAACGGCGAGTGGATTGAGACGGAGTGGATGTTCCGCAATCTGGACAGCGATTATAAGGTAATCATCGTGGGGGACGCGGCTATGGCTCCGGAAGAGCTTTACTCTACAACGGGTAATTACAGAGGCCCAAACGGCGGCCTTTCCGGGATGGACTGGCTGCTTCTCATGAAGCGGCATTACAAAAAGATCGTGTGGCTTAATCCCAAGATGGCGCCCGGCCATGCGCCGTGGCGGGAGGCGGAGACGGCGATCAAGGGCCTTTTCCCTATGTATAGGCTGACGGTTGACGGATTGAATCAGGCTATGATGAAGCTGATGGTAAATCGGTGATCTGCGCATACAGATAAAGTGGGAAAGCCGACGGGGAGTGCATGGGTGCATAAACGGCGCCTCGTCTGGCAAAGACTTTGTCTGTATGCTTTTTTGCGCAGTTGACTTTAACGAGTAAAAGTGCTAAAGTGTTAAATGTGGTTTTTTTTGTAAAAAGGGATAAAATAATAGAAAGATTACGGATGCGGCGGTGCGGCCGCGGAAAGGAGTCTGATTATGCCATCATTAGAGGAGATTCGCAGTCGTTTTCAAAACGACCATTTTGCCATGGATGCGACAGGGATTGTAATTGATTCCGCGGAACCGGGAAAGGCGGTATGCTCTCTGACGCTGGAAGAGCGGCATATGAATGAAAATCATGTTCCCATGGGCGGCGCCGTGTTTACGCTGGCGGATTTTACCTGCGCCATAGCGGCCAACGGATATTCTGAGAGAAAAACGGTCAGCCAGCACGCTTCCATTACGTTTCTTTCTCCGGCCAGGGGAAAACGGTTGATTGCAGAGGCTGTCTCTTTGCGGGATGGACGCACGACGGCGCTTTATACGGTGGATGTGCGGGACGAGCTGGGAACCTATGTGGCCCACGGGACGATAAACGGGTATGTGCTCGGATAACGGTTGAACTGTATTGTGACTGTGAATGGAATAGCCAACGATATTTAATTGTGGAGAAACATAAAGGAGGAGCCATAGTTATGGTAATTACGGAGTTTTTGGAGCGGAACGCCCGCCTGTACGGTTCAGAAACGGCCCTTGTGGAGTTGAACCCCTCTCAGGAACGGGACAGTGCTGTGACCTGGAGGGAGGCCAGTCTGATTGAGAGCGCCGGGAACGGCGCGCCCTATCGGAGGGAACTGAGCTGGACGGATTTCGACAGGAGGGCCAACCGTTTTGCGAATCTGCTCTTAAGCCGGGGAATGGAGCGGGAGACCAAGGTGGGGATTCTGATGATGAACTGTCTGGAATGGCTGCCCATTTATTTTGGCATATTGAAGGCAGGGGGCGTGGCCGTGCCCATGAATTTCCGTTATTCGGCGGACGAGATCAAATACTGTCTGGAACTGGCGGACGTGGAAGTGCTTGTTTTCGGGCCGGAGTTTATTGAGCGGATGGACAGTATTGCGGATGATCTGCCGGGCGTGGGGATGATGTTCTTTCCGGGAAGCGGTGGTCCCGATTACACGGAAGACTGCCTGAAGCTGATGGGATTTTGTTCTTCCAGCGCGCCGCCGGTGGCGTTATGTGAAGAGGATTATGCGGCGATCTATTTTTCTTCGGGCACGACGGGATTTCCCAAGGCGATTTTACATAATCATCGGTCCCTGCGCTCCTCCTGCGAGACGGAGCAGAATCATCATGGACAGACGAGAGAGGACGTATTTCTCTGCATTCCGCCGCTTTATCACACCGGGGCGAAGATGCACTGGTTCGGTTCGCTGCTTTCGGGCAGTAAGGCGGTGCTTTTGCGTGGCGTGAAGCCGGAATGGATTTTAAGGGCGGTTACGGAGGAACAGTGTACCATCGTCTGGCTTCTGGTGCCATGGGCGCAGGATCTTCTGGATGCCATCGACTCCGGCAAAGTGGATATGAACCATTATCTGCTTGAGCAGTGGCGCCTGATGCACATTGGGGCCCAGCCTGTTCCGCCCAGCCTGATCCAAAGATGGAAAAAGCATTTTCCGCATCATCAGTATGACACAAACTACGGCCTGAGCGAATCCATAGGCCCCGGCTGTGTGCATCTTGGCGTGGAGAATATACATAAGGTGGGGGCTATCGGAAAGCCGGGCTACCACTGGGAGGCAAAGATCGTAGACGAGCAGGGTACAGAGGTGGCGCAGGGGGATGTGGGAGAACTTATTGTCCACGGCCCCGGCGTTATGCTCTGTTATTATAAAAATCCCGAGGCCACGGCGGAGGTCATAAAGGACGGCTGGCTTTATACGGGCGACATGGCGCGGATGGATGAAGACGGATTCATCTATCTGGTGGACCGAAAGAAAGACGTGATCATTTCCGGCGGGGAAAATCTCTATCCGGTACAGATCGAGGATTTTCTGCGAAGCAACGATAAAATTAAAGATGTGGCGGTAATCGGCCTGCCGGATCACAGGCTTGGCGAGATAGCGGCGGCCATTATAGAAATCAAGGAAAATGAGACCTGCACGGAGGAGGAAATTACGGCGTTTTGCAGCGGACTTCCCCGTTACAAACGTCCCAGAAAAATTATTTTTGATAAGGTACCCAGAAATCCTACGGGTAAGATAGAAAAACCGGTTCTCCGAGAGCGGTACTGTCACGGCAGTCTCGTGGAGGCACAGATTAAAAACTAGGAGGAAGTACGGAAATGGATCTGTTTATCAAACTTGTTATGTTGGTTATCTTTTTCGGCGTTATGATCGGCATCGGCCTTTACTGCCGCAGGCACGCCACGGATGTGAACGGGTTTGTGCTCGGCGGCAGAAACGTGGGCCCGTGGCTTACGGCTTTTGCTTATGGAACCAGCTATTTTTCTGCGGTGGTATTCGTGGGATATGCCGGGCAGTTTGGTTGGAAGTATGGCATAGCCGCTACCTGGGCGGGGCTGGGAAACGCCTTTCTCGGTTCGCTCCTTGCCTGGGCGGTGCTGGGACGGCGTACCCGTATTATGACGCAGCACTTAAACAGCGCGACCATGCCTCAGTTTTTCGGTGAGCGTTTTGAGAGCAAGCCTTTGAAACTGGCGGCTTCCGCGATTATCTTTATCTTTCTGATTCCTTATACGGCCAGTCTCTATAACGGACTCAGCCGTCTGTTCGGTATGGCTTTCGATATTGATTACAGCGTGTGTGTGGTTGTCATGGCGGTGCTTACCGGCATCTATGTCATAGCCGGGGGCTATATGGCGACTGCCATCAATGATTTCATTCAGGGCATCATCATGATATTTGGAATAGTGGCTGTTATTTTAGCGGTGCTGAAAAGTCAGGGCGGCTTCCTTGCGGCCCTTGATAAGCTGGCGGCTGTCAGCGACGAGACGGTTTCCGCCGCACCCGGCGTGTTTAACTCCTTCTTCGGGCCTGATCCGGCGGGACTTTTAGGGGTAGTGATCCTGACCAGTCTGGGTACCTGGGGACTGCCCCAGATGGTGCAGAAGTTCTATGCCATCAAGAGCGAGAGCGCCATCAATAAGGGCATGGTGATTTCCACTGTCTTTGCGACCATTGTTTCCGGCGGCTGTTATTTCCTCGGCGGCTTTGGAAGACTTTTCAGTGATAAAATCGACATTGCGGCGAATGGTTACGATTCGATTGTGCCGACAATGTTAAGCGGCCTTCCCGCGATTTTGATAGCGATAGTGGTGATTCTGGTGCTGTCGGCGTCCATGTCCACCCTTTCCTCCCTTGTATTGGCATCAAGCTCTACCTTGACGTTGGACTTTATTAAAGGTAATATGATTAAAGAGATGGATGAGAAGAAACAGGTGAAATGGATGCGAGGGCTTCTGGTGGTATTTATCATGATTTCCGTAGTGCTTGCACTGATCCAGTACCGTTCCAACGTTACTTTTATCGCACAGCTCATGGGTGTGAGCTGGGGCGCGCTTGCTGGTGCGTTTCTGGCGCCTTTCCTCTATGGTTTATATTGGAAGAAGACGACCAAAGCAGCCTGCTGGGTGAGCTTTTTATTCTCCACAATCGTGATGCTGGCGAATATTTTCTTTCGCCCGTCGTTCCCCTCGTATTTACAGTCTCCTATTAATGCCGGCGCATTCTGTATGCTGGCTGGGCTTGTGATTGTGCCGGTGGTGAGCGTGGTGACGAAGGCGCCCGGGGAGAAAAAGCTGGAGGAGATATTCTCCTGTTACGATAAGAAGGTGACTGTTTCCGTGAGGGATTCCATCGGCGATTCGCTTGAAAAGAACTTCTAATGACGTCCCGCCAGTGGACGGGACGCCAGGAAGTTCTATAGTTTCAAGCAGGAGAATGCAAAAAACAGCATTCTCCGCAATGCGAGAGAAAGGAATGGAATATTATGAAAACATTAATGCTTGGCAACGAAGCGGTTGCCAGAGGCCTGTATGAGGCAGGCTGCAGCTTTGTGTCCAGCTATCCGGGAACGCCCAGCACGGAAATTACCGAGTGCGTGGCGAAATATGAAGAGGTCTATGCCGAGTGGGCGCCAAATGAGAAAGTTGCTCTTGAGGCGGCGCTTGGCGCTTCCCTGCGCGGAAAAAGGAGTTTCTGCGCCATGAAACATGTCGGCTTAAACGTGGCGGCTGACCCGCTTTTTACGATTTCCTATACCGGCGTGAATGCCGGACTGGTGATCGGGGTAGCCGATGATGCCGGTATGCACAGCTCCCAGAATGAGCAGGATTCCCGTCATTATGCACGGGCGGCCAAGGTTCCCATGCTGGAGCCTTCCGATTCCGCGGAGGGACTTGCTTTTGCCAAACTGGCCTATGAGCTTGCCGAGGAGTTTGACACACCGGTTTTCATTAAGATGTGCACCCGTGTCAGTCATTCCCAGAGTGTGGTGGAGACGGGGGAGAGAGTACTGCCCGGGCAGAAGCCCTATGAGAAAAATCCCGCTAAGTATATTATGATGCCGGCCTATGCGAAGAAGAAGCATCCGGTCGTAGAGGAGCGCACGAAGGCGCTGAGCGCCTGGGCGGAGAAGGCGGAGATTAATCGGATTGAGCCGGGAGAGGATCACTCCACAGGCATTATCACTTCGTCTACCTGTTACCAGTATGTGAAGGAAGCTCTGGGCGATACCTATCCCGTTTTGAAGCTTGGTATGATCTGGCCTATGCCGGAGAAAAAAATAATAGATTTTGCCGCTTCTGTTGACAGACTGGTGGTGGTGGAAGAGCTTGACAGCTTTATTGAGGCCCATTGCAGGAATCTGGGCCTTGCAGTAGCCGGAAAGGAACTGTTTACGGAAATAGGGGAACTGAGCCAGAATATGGTGAAAGAGAAGCTGGGAGGAAGCGCGCCCGCCGGCGCCTCAATCGGGGAAGAGATTCCAGCCAGACCGCCTGTGATGTGTGCGGGCTGCCCTCACAGAAGCCTCTTTTATGTGCTTAAAAAATTAAACCTGACGGTGCTGGGCGATATCGGCTGTTATACGCTGGGAGCGGTGGCGCCTTTAAACGCTATTGACACTACCATATGTATGGGGGCGTCTGTTTCGGGGCTTCACGGCTTTGTTAAGGCCGGCGACGAGGAGAATGCAGAAAGGACGGTGGCGGTGATTGGTGACTCCACCTTTATCCATTCCGGTGTTACGGGTTTGATCAACATTGCCTATAACGAGTCAAATTCTACCGTGATTATACTGGATAATTCCATTACGGGTATGACGGGGCATCAGCAGAATCCCACTACAGGCTACAACCTGAAAGGAGATCCCTGCACAAAGATTGATCTGGAAAGTCTGTGCCGTGCCGTTGGCATTAAGCGGGTGCGGGTGGTGGATCCCTATGATATGGAGAACTGCCAGACGGTGATTAAGGAAGAACTGGCGGCGAAGGAGCCTTCCGTTATCATTTCCCGCCGTCCCTGCGCACTGTTAAAATATGTAAAGCATCCCGGCCCGATCTGTGCGGATACGGAAAAGTGCAAGGGCTGTAAGGCATGCATGAATATTGGCTGTCCCGCAATCAGTATGGAGGACGGCAAGGTGAAAATTGACGAGACTCTTTGCGTGGGCTGCGGCGTCTGCAGGCAGCTCTGCAAGTTCGGAGCGCTGGTTTGAGTTACAGAAAAGCTGTGACATGGAGGAAAATATGGAAACAAAAAATATTATGATCGTGGGCGTGGGCGGACAGGGTACGCTGCTTGCCAGTAAGCTTCTGGGACGCCTGCTTCTGGGAAAAGGCTTTGATGTGAAGGTGAGCGAGGTGCACGGCATGAGCCAGCGCGGCGGAAGCGTGGTTACATATGTGCGCTGGGGAGACAGAGTCCGTTCTCCTATCATAGATAAGGGACAGGCGGACTGCATTCTTTCCTTTGAGCTGCTGGAAGCGGCCCGCTATACGGAATACTTAAAGCCGGGCGGCAGAATTATTGTGAACAGCCAGCAGATCAATCCCATGCCGGTGATTGCGGGGGCAGCGGTTTATCCGGAGAAGCTGGAGGAGAAGCTTTCGGCTCTTGAGATCAATGTGGACGCACTGGACGCCCTTTCTCTGGCGGAGGAAGCCGGAAGCAGCAAGGCGGTTAATCTGGTGCTGATGGGGAGACTGGCGAAGCATTTTGATTTTACGGACGAGGAGTGGATGGCTGCGATTGAGGAAAGTGTGCCGCCGAAGTTTTTGGAGCTGAACAGGAAGGCTTTTGAGCTGGGACGCAGCGCGTAATGAGAAATGCCGTAAAGAGGGCATTCTTCGTATATAGTGAATGAAGGAGGAAGGTATGGAACGGTATTACCAGAAAGAGATTGAGACTGCGGACAGGGAGCAGATTCTCGCGTGGCAGAACGAGCGTCTTGTCAGGCAGGTGCGCCATGTGTGGGACAATGTGCCCTATTACCGCAAAAAGATGGAGGAGAAGGGGGTTACACCTGAGGAGATTCAGAGTGTGGAGGATTTGCATAAGCTTCCTTTTCTGACGAAGGACGACCTGCGGGAGGCATACCCTTACGGCCTTTTGGCGAAACCCTTGAAGGATTGTGTCCGTATCCAGTCCACATCCGGCACCACAGGCCGCAGGGTGGTGGCTTTCTATACCCAGCACGACGTTGATCTGTGGGAAGACTGCTGTGCCCGCGCCATTGTGGCGGCAGGAGGCACAAATGAGGACGTCTGTCATGTCTGCTACGGTTATGGCCTTTTTACCGGCGGGCCGGGTTTAAACGGCGGCAGTCACAGAGTGGGATGTCTGACACTGCCCATGTCCTCCGGCAACACGGACCGTCAGTTACAGTTCATGGTTGATCTGGAGGCGACGATTCTCTGCTGTACGCCCTCCTATGCCGCTTTTTTGGCGGAGAGCATTCACGAGAGAGGTCTGCGGGATAAGATTAAGTTAAAGGCGGGTATCTTCGGCGCGGAGGCATGGAGCGAGGAAATGCGTCAGGATATTCAGAATAAGCTTGGCATCAAGGCGTACGATATTTACGGACTCACGGAAACCAGCGGCCCCGGCGTTGCTTTCGAATGCAGCGAGCAGACCGGCATGCATATCAATGAGGATCATTTTATTGCTGAAATTATTGACCCGGATACAGGTGAAGTGCTTCCCGAGGGCAGTAAGGGAGAGCTGGTATTTACCTCCATTACCAAGGAAGCGTTTCCGCTTCTGCGTTACCGCACAAGGGACATCTGTGTGCTTACCAGAGAGAAATGCGCCTGCGGCCGTACCCATGTAAAGATGAGCAAGCCTATGGGCAGAAGTGACGACATGCTGATCGTCAAGGGCGTAAACGTATTCCCGTCCCAGATTGAGACGGTTCTTCTGGAGCAGGGGTATCCGGCAAATTATCAGATCATTGTGGATCGCGTTAATAATTCCGATACCATCGAGGTGAAGGTGGAAATGACGCCGGAGAACTTCTCCGATAATCTCGGCAAAATCACGGAGATGGAGAAGGGACTGGTTTCTGCGCTTAAGGCAATGCTCGGCATATACGCAAAGGTGCGTCTGGTGGCGCCCAAGTCCATTACGCGAAGCGAAGGCAAAGCCGTGCGCGTGATTGATAATCGGAAAATATAGAATTTGCGTTGATGGCGGTAATAGGGATGGCTGAAAAGTCGGAGAGGAGATAAACTATGACAATACCTCAGATATCTGTATTTCTCGAAAATAAGGCGGGACAGCTTGCGGACATCACAGGGATTCTTTCGGAAAATCATGTGAACATGCGGGCGATTAATATTGCGGAGACCGCAGACTATGGCGTGCTGCGGCTGATTGTGGACGACGCGTCAAAGGCTTCCGCCATTCTTTTGGAGCAGGGCTTTATCCTGACCATGACGCCTGTTGTAGGCGTGGCGGTTCCCGATACGCCCGGCGGTTTGAGCAAGGTGCTCGGTGTGATTTCCGCGGCGGACATTGACGTGGAGTATATGTACTCGGTATTTGGACAGAAAGACGAGCAGGCCTGCATGATCTTCCGCGTGGCGGATACGGACGGGCTTGCGGCGGTTCTCGATCAGAACGGGATCGGTACGATTGCCGGGGAGGATCTGGGACTGCATTAAAACATTTCTTGACGGATCACTGACGCTCAGGAGACCAATGCGTCCGCAACCATCTCCAAGGTATCCTCCGTATATGTGGATTCCGTTCGCGCGGCGAAAAAGGGCACGGTATTAAAGATTGTGGACGTGCAGTTCCCGGCGCTTGAGGCGGTTGTTAATTTCTACATGCCCGGCGTAGCGGCAGAAGACAGCATTACGGCGGTACGGTATGTTGACGGATTCCTTAAGAAATAAATGTTGTTTTCATAAAAATAAAGGGGTTGACAAAGCCCCAAAATTCGTATAAATTATAAGGCAGTAAAGCTTTGCAAAACAGAAAACAGGCGTAGAAGAGAACAAGTAGTGGATCAGGAAACGGACAGAAAGCAGCCGGCAGATGAGAGGCGCGCGGGAACTTTTCCATGAATACATCTCGGAGCTTCACGGCAGAATAGAGCGAAACTGTTTCTTAGTAGGCCGTGACGGAGGAATGCACGTTACAGCAGGAGAGTATCGTCATGGCGGATAACAATACATAGCGATTGTTATTTATGACCGTACCCGGTGAGGCGAATGATGCGAGTCATTCGTGAAATTAGGTGGTAACACGAGTTTAACCCTCGTCCTGATAACAGGACGGGGGTTTTGTTGTGGAAAGAAATGGAGGAAATTATGGGAATCTATGAAGAATTACAGGCGAGAGGACTTCTTGCCCAGCTGACGGATGAAGCGGAAATACGCGATCTGATCAATAACGGAAAGGCGACTTTTTATATCGGGTTCGATCCAACGGCGGACAGCCTGCATGTGGGGCATTTTATGGCGTTATGTCTGATGAAGCGTCTGCAGGAGGCGGGAAATAAGCCCATTGCCCTGATTGGCGGCGGGACTGCGATGATTGGGGATCCCTCCGGAAGAACGGACATGCGTTCCATGATGACCAAAGAGACTATTGAGCACAACTGCGAGTGCTTTAAGAAGCAGATGAGCCGGTTTATTGACTTTTCCGAAGGAAAGGCGCTTATGGTGAATAATGCGGACTGGCTGCTTGACCTTAACTATGTGGAATTTATCAGGGAAGTGGGCGCGTGCTTTTCCGTAAACAACATGCTGCGGGCGGAATGCTATAAGCAGCGGATGGAGAAGGGACTCAGCTTTCTTGAGTTTAACTATATGATTATGCAGAGTTATGATTTCCTTGAGCTTTACAGGAGATACGGCTGTAATATGCAGTTTGGCGGTGACGATCAGTGGAGTAATATGCTTGGCGGCACGGATTTGATTCGCAGAAAGCTTTCCAAAGACGCTTACGCCATGACAATCACCCTTCTTATGAACTCCGAAGGCAAGAAGATGGGAAAAACCCAGAAGGGCGCTGTGTGGCTGGATCCCAATAAGACCACGCCTTTTGAGTTTTACCAGTACTGGCGCAATGTGGACGATGCGGACGTGCTGAAATGTCTGCGGATGCTTACCTTCCTGCCTCTTGAGCAGATCGAGGAGATGGACAGCTGGGAGGGCAGTCAGTTAAATGAGGCGAAGGAAATTCTGGCTTATGAACTGACGAATCTGGTGCATGGGGAGGAGGAGGCCGACAAGGCGAAGGAAGCTTCCAGAGCCCTCTTTGCAGGCGGAACCAGTTCGGAAAACATGCCTGCAGTGACGCTGCGGGATGAGGATTTCAGAGACGGCAGAATTGATATTCTGGGTGTTCTTGTATCCGCCGCTCTGGCAGCTTCCCGTTCCGAAGCACGCAGAGCCGTGGAACAGGGCGGCGTGTCCGTAAAGGGAGAGAAAGTAAGCGATGTGAAGACTTCTTACACGAAGGAAGATATCGCCGCTGAGGAATTTATCGTTAAAAAAGGCAAGAAGAGCTTTAAGAAGATTCTGGTATAGGTAACGGGATAACTGCGGGAATCGGGCGGCATTCACCCGAATCCGCAAAACGAGAGGAAAGGCAGAGAGGGATTTTACTATGGAAAAGAGAGCAAAGGGAAGAACATTGATGTCATACACGCCGGATATCAAGGTGGTGGACTGCACGCTGCGGGATGGCGGTCTGGTAAATGATTTCCGCTTTACGGACGAGTTTGTGCAGGCGCTGTATCGTGCAAACATCAGGGCCGGTGTGGATTATATGGAGTTTGGTTACAAGGCGTCCAAAGAAATGTTTGACGTGAACAAGTTTGGTAAGTGGAAATTCTGTGACGATAAGGATATCCGTGCCGTTGTGGGAGAAAACAAGACGGATATGAAGATCGGCGTCATGGCTGATGTGGGCCGATGCGATTACAAAAAGGATATTCTCAACAAAAAGGACAGCCCGGTTGATCTGGTGCGCATCGCGACCTATATCAACACGATTCCTGCTGCGATTGCCATGATCGAGGACTGCACGAAGAAGGGGTATGAAACTACTGTAAATATCATGGCGATTTCCAAGGCAAACGAGACGGATCTGGACGCAGCGCTGGAGCTGCTTGGCCAAAGCAGCGTGGGGACGATTTATCTGGTGGACAGCTACGGTTCTCTCTACCCGGAGCAGGCCAGAAGACTTGCAGATAAATACCTTGAAGTGGCGGATAAATACAATAAAAAGGTGGGAATACATGCCCACAACAATCAGCAGCTTGCCTTTGCAAACACATCGGAAGTTGTCATTATGGGAGTGAGCTATCTGGACGCAACGGTGAGCGGCATGGGGCGCGGCTGCGGCAACTGCCCGAGTGAACTGCTTCTGGGATTTTTGAAGAATCCCAAATATAATATCAATCCGATTCTGCACTTTATTGAGGAACAGATTGTGCCGCTCAGGGAATCCGGCGTGACATGGGGGTATGACGTGCCTTATCTGCTGACAGGCATTCTCAATCAGCATCCCAAGTCCGCCATTCAGTTTATGAAGGAGAACAGAAAGGATTACTACGAATTTTATCTGGAGCTTCTGGAGAGCTTCTAAACACAGCGCTCATATTTTGAATCATATAGGTTTTACCGCAGGATAAATAACACATGTAATATTGATGCGAATGAAAGGGGATTCCCTGTGAAGCAGAAGAGAAATAGCGAGGAAGAGCTTGAATTTATTGATCTGGATGAGGAAGAAGAGTACGATGTGTCAGATGACGATGAGGAAGAAGAGTACGATTTTTCAGACGATGATGACGATTACGACGATGATTTTGACGAAGAACTGGACGAAAATGCGCTGCGCTTTGTAAAGCGGGTGCTGCTTCCGGCTGTGATCGGCATTGTGGTGGTGATAGTCGCTGTGGCGCTGTTCTTTCTGTTTCGAAATGGCACGGAAGAAAAAACATCTGTTATGAATGAAACCTCGGAGGCGGAGGATTTTTCCCAAGGGCAGGAGAATGGGCCGGAGCGGGACGTAGAACCCGATTCTGAGGAAAATGCGCAGTCCGATAAGGACGCGGCAGGGGAATCTGCAGAGAAGCTGGTGGGGGAAACCGCACAGGAGAAGCCGGAGGACGATGCGGAAGCGGATATGCAAAAAGATCCGGAGACGGAAACCATGAGTACGGAACAGGGTACGGAGGTGGATGTGAGTAAGCTCCTCACCTCAGGGGCCGCAACGGAAACGGAAGAGATTACTTTTGGAATTGACGTGGCCAGGTATCAGGGTACGATTGACTGGGCGCAGGTGGCCGATTCCGGCGTCGATTTTGTTATGGTACGCGTGGGATACCGCATGGACGGCAGCCGGGAGATTGTTGCGGACAGCAACGCCAGATATAATATGCAGGAAGCCCAGAAGAACGGGATCAAAATCGGGGCATATTTCTTTTCCACCGCCACAAATGAGGCGGAGGCAATAGAGGAAGCGAACTGGACAGCCGATTATATTTCCCAGTATCAGATTACCTATCCGGTAGCCTTTGACTGCGAAGGGTTTGAGCGGGAAGACAGCGCGCAGTACGGACTCTCCGCCACAAAGCGGACGGATATCGCCATTGCCTTTCTGAACAGGATATATGAAAGAGGCTATACGCCCATGTTCTATTCCTCCATGAACGAGATGGCGGGCGACGCCAAGTGGGAAACGTCAAGGATTGAGAAAACCTATCGCATCTGGGTCTCACAGTATCCACCGGCGCCCTATCCTCAGACGGAAAAATCCGCCTATCAGGGAACCCATGCCATGTGGCAGTACACCAATCGGGGAACCGTTTCCGGCATCAGTCAGCCTGTGGACGTCAACATTGCCTATTTTGGTTACGAGGGGACGGCGGGCGCACAAAACGATGAAACGCCGGAGGAAGCCCATGCGGATGTGGAAGCGCTGATGCCTTTTACACAGGTGGATGAGGAGGTAACGGCAAAGGATGCAACCAACCTGCGCAATATACCCAGTCAGGGAGACGACAGCGCGGTAGTGTATACGCTGAAAAACGGAGAGACGTTGAAGAGAACAGGCGTAAGTGACAGCGGCTGGTCCAGACTGCTTTACGGGGAACAGACCGTTTATGCCGTGAGCAGTTACCTTACTACCGATCTAGGTTATCAGACGCCGAAGCAGGAAGGACCGAAGGAGCAGACCGGGCAGGAGGGAGCCGGCAGCGGCGACGGATTGAAAACCCGTTTTACAAAGAGAGACGAGCAGGTAACGGCAAAAATTGAGGTAAACCTGCGAAAGCTTCCCAGCGTGACGAATCCTGACGCAGTGGTGGTAGCCACTTTGCACAATGGAGAATATGCGACCAGAACCGGCATCAATGAGGATTACGGATGGTCGAAGGTGGAATATAACGGACAGACGCTGTACTGTATCAGCAGCTACCTGTACGTTGGCAATGAGTAGTGCACAGACAATTAAGCGGAGAGGTGAGCTATAATGAGAACAACGATTACAAACCGGCAGTTTGATGAAGAACGGGCGTTATATCATTTACAGGACGCAGATGTAAGGTCCTGTACTTTTGCCGGGCCGGCGGACGGAGAGTCCGTTTTGAAGGAGGCCGGGAACGTGCATTTGACAGCGTGCACGTTCTCTCTGCGTTATCCCCTGTGGCATGTAAAGAAGTTTACCATGAATAACGCCACAATGGATGAACTGACAAGGGCGGCCATTTGGTATGCTTCCGACGGCGAGATACAGCATTGTTCATTAGAGGGAATTAAAGCGGTCAGGGAGTGCGAACGAATCCGGCTTGATTCCTGTCATATTGTGTCGCAGGAATTTGGCTGGAAATCAAAGGACATTACCATGACGGATTCAGACATCGAGTCGGAGTATCTGTTTTTTGACAGCAGAGACGTAAAACTGGAACGGGTGAAAATGAAGGGAAAGTATTCCTTTCAATATATGAAGAATCTTGAGATTACGGACAGCGTGCTTGATACAAAAGACGCTTTCTGGCACAGTGAAAATGTGACGGTCAGAAATTCGGTGGTAAAGGGAGAGTATCTGGCATGGTTTTCAGACGGTCTTACGCTGATTGACTGTAAGATTATCGGTACGCAGCCATTATGCTACTGCAAAAATCTGAAGCTGATTAACTGTACCATGGAAGATACGGATCTGGCCTTTGAATACTCGGATGTGGAGGCGGATGTGAGAGGACATGTGATATCCGTCAAAAATCCGAAGTCCGGGATTATTTCGGTAGATAGTGTGGGGGAGATTATTAAGGAGTCACCTGTTATGGAATGTACCGCTGAAATTCTCGTGAGAGAGAATAACGGATGATACCACGAAAAAGATAGCTGTTATTACATGATATTGCGATAGAGAAAGACTCTCCAAACTGGTTTACTTAAGTTGGAGAGTCTTTTGTTTGAAGATGGACAAAAAGTAAAAATGTGGAAATAATTAAGTCTCAATTTAAAATACGGAAACTTTTTCTCGTTGATTTAATTTTTGTAAATGGCTGCAAGATGTTCCATTTTTGATCCGGCATTGACAAGAAGCGCATCCAACAGTGTGATTGCCGCCATGGATTCCACAACCACCACTGCTCTCGGAACAATAACGGGGTCGTGCCGGCCCTTGATGGAAACCGTAATATCTTCTCCGTCCCTGTTTACGGTATTTTGCGGGGAAAAGATGGAGGGGGTAGGCTTTATATGCGCCCGCAGAAGTATTTGGGAGCCGTCGCTGATGCCGCCGAGAATGCCGCCTGCATGGTTGGTCGATTTGACAATTCGGCCGTTCTGCATGTGGAAGGGATCGTTGTTTTCCGAGCCTCTCCGGGTGGAAACTTCAATTCCGTCGCCAATTTCCACTGCTTTCACAGCGCCGATGGACATTATGGCTTTTGCCAGATTTGCGTCCAGCTTCTCAAAGACCGGGTCGCCAAGACCGGCCGGTACGCCGTCAATCACGCACTCGATTATGCCCCCGGAGGAATCGTAGTCTTTCATACAGTCCGCAAGATACTTTTCCGCATGAACGGAAGCTTCTCTGTCGGGCATGGCCGTTGGCGTTTCCAGAATGGCCGCCGGGTCAAAGGAATTCGGATTAATGGATACGGGGCCGATGGATTTTGTGTAAGCCGTAAGTCGTATGCCAAACGCATACAGAGCTTTTGCGGCGATAGCGCCTGCGGCTACACGGCCAATGGTTTCGCGTCCTGAGGAGCGTCCGCCGCCGCGGTAGTCACGGAAGCCGTATTTTTGGTCAAAGGTATAATCGGCATGGCCGGGGCGGTAATAGCTTGCGATTTCGCTATAGTCTCCGGAGCGCTGCGATGTGTTGCGGACCAGCAGGGAAATGGGAGCGCCTGTGGTTTTTCCCTCAAAGACGCCGGAAAGAATTTCCACGGCGTCCGCTTCCTTACGGGGGGTGGAAATACGGCTTTGACCGGGTTTTCGCCGGTCCAGATATGACTGAATATCGTTTGCATTAAGCGCCAGCCCTGCCGGGCAGCCGTCCACAACGACGCCGAGTCCGGGGCCGTGGGACTCCCCCCATGTAGTGATTCGATAGATAATTCCCAGTGTTGAGCCTGCCATTGTCTGATCCTTTCTTGAAATGCGTGAAGTTTTCTGAAAAAAGCATGCAGGATATCCTGCAAAAATTAAATTGCATATGAAATATAAAATGTACAATTAAAAATGGTTCGGAAAAGAAACCGGCGGGAAATCTGACGCAATAACGTAATCCTGCAAAATTTGTAAGAATTCATGCGGTTTTCTCCTTACACAGCATACCATATTTTGTTTAAAATGCAAGTGCCGTCAGGGGAAAAACGAAGGCCGAAACAGGAAGAAAAAGGAACCGAAAAAGGACAACTGTAATATTAAAAATCAAATCAAAGGGGAAAAGAGTGAAAAAAAAGCAAGAAAAATGACAGATTTACATAAAAAAAGGGTGTACAAAAAAATTTTATGTGTTATGATATAAGACAGAAATTGTAATTATGACATAATTGGGGTTTTGCATGGATAAGACGTTTCGAAAAAATATAATTGCATATTTTATGGGAGCGGCAAAAAAACACAAGCTGTTGAAATATCCCTGTCTGGCGGCGATGTCAGTGTCTCTTTTATTTTATTATGCCGGAAGGCATTTTACCACAAACGGAAAACGTTATGCCAGTATGGTGTTTGTAGCTGCCTTTTTTATGAGCAGTTGCAGCTTCTCCTTTGCCGTGTTTGCGGAGCGTACCGGATTTGCCGGCGTGCAGGAGACTTACAGCGCCATAGTGGAGACGTCGGATGTTTCTCTGGCAGTTGTTGAGCCGGTAACACCGCCGGAGAAAGTGCTTCTGGATGAAACAGGGATAGTGACGGAGCATGAGGATGCGGAGATTGAGGCTTATACGCTGGATGATCTGCTGGAAAATCACGGCCAAATGGAAACCCATGATCATGAGGAAACAGCGCGTCAGGCGGATACGGAGCCGATTACGGATACAGAGACGCTGGCGTTTGATTCTTCTGACTGGAGGCTGACGCTGATCAACAAGCAGCATCCGATTCCCGACGAGTATGATTTCAAGCTTGGAACGTTTACTTCGGGTATGCGCTGTGACGAGAGGGTGATCGAAGATCTGCTTCTCATGATGCAGGCGGCAAAGAGAGACGGACTGAATCTGGTTGTCAGATCTCCGTACAGAACCTCGGATCATCAGGAAGACAATTTTAACGGCAGAATCAAGTCCTATATGAAACAGGGACTTTCTTATATGGAAGCTTACAAAGTCACTTCAAGAGTCATTACGGTCCCCGGATGCAGCGAGCATGAGGTGGGGCTGGCGCTGGACATTACCTCCGACAGTTATATTCCGCTTTTGCAGGGGTTTGCCGATACGAAGGAGGGAGAGTGGCTGGAGGAGCACAGTCATGAGTATGGGTTTATTCTGCGGTATCCTTCCGGGAAAGAATATATTACCGGTATTGAATATGAGCCCTGGCATTTTCGTTATGTAGGCAGGGAAGCGGCGGCAGTTATGAAGACAGAGGATCTTTGTCTGGAAGAATTCTGGGATAAATATCTATAGTTATTTTAAACTGGAAAGAGGACAATATGTATAAGATTTTAAAACAGGAAGGCAGGGCTAAGCGTGCTGAGTTTACGACTGTGCATGGCACGATACAGACCCCTGTCTTTATGAATGTAGGAACAGCGGCGGCCATTAAGGGCGCTGTGGCCACGGAGGATCTGGAAAAGATCGGAACTCAGGTGGAACTTTCCAATACCTACCATCTGCATGTGCGTCCGGGTGACCGGGTGATCAGGCAGTTGGGCGGACTGCATAAATTTATGTCCTGGGATAAACCGATTCTGACGGACTCAGGAGGTTTCCAGGTGTTTTCACTGGCGGGGCTTCGCAGGATAAAGGAAGAAGGGGTGTATTTCCATTCCCACATAGACGGACGGAAAATATTTATGGGCCCTGAGGAGAGTATGCAGATTCAATCCAATCTGGCGTCCACCATTGCCATGGCATTTGATGAATGTCCGCCCAGCATGGCGGAAAGAAAGTACGTGGAGAATTCCGTGGCCCGGACAAGCAGATGGCTTGTGCGCTGTAAACAGGAGATGGCGCGTCTGAACGGGTTGGAAGATACCATTAATAAAAAACAGCTGCTATTCGGCATTAATCAGGGAGCGGTTTTTGATGATATCCGTATGGATCACGCCAGACGGATTGCGGAGCTTGACTGTGACGGTTACGCGCTTGGCGGTCTTGCGGTGGGGGAGAGCCACGAGCAGATGTATCATGTGATTGAGGAGACGGTGCCTTGTCTGCCGGTGGATAAACCTACTTATCTGATGGGAGTCGGGACACCGGCTAATATTCTGGAGGCAGTGGAGCGGGGGGTAGATTTCTTTGATTGCGTATATCCCTCGAGAAACGGAAGGCACGGACATCTTTATACCAATTTTGGAAAAATAAACCTTTTTAACGCCAGATATGAGCTTGACAATAGGCCTATTGAGGAGGGGTGCGCCTGTCCGGCATGCAGGAGATATTCACGCGCCTATATCAGACATTTGCTGAAAGCAAAGGAGATGCTTGGCATGCGCCTGTGCGTGCTGCACAACCTTTTCTTCTATAATAAGATGATGGAGGAGATCAGAGACGCGCTGGACGAAGGACGATTTGCTTCCTATAAGAAACAAAAGCTTGAGGGGATGCAGAATGGGAAAGGTTGACGAAATTTTTAGAAGGGGCTTGTTTTTCCTGATTAAGTAGTGTATTATACGCTTTAGTATTTTATTGAAAGAATAACGGAGGAAACGAAATGGGATTATTATTAACAGCTGATGCGGCGGCTGCCACGGGCGGCGGTCTGGTGATGGTTATCTATATTGTCATTATTGTGGCATTCATGTATTTTATTATGATTCGTCCGCAGAAGAAGGAACAGAAGAGAATGGCGGCAATGCTGGCGGATATGGCTGTCGGGGACTGTGTTTTAACCAACAGCGGTTTCTATGGAATTGTGATTGACATTACCGACGACACGGTTATCGTAGAGTTCGGCAGTAACAAAAACTGCCGTATTCCCATGCAGAAGACGGCCATTGCGCAGATTGAGAAGGCGGAAACGGAATAAATGGGTTGTAAAAGTAATACAACATAAATATCATTTCATTTTAAGGAGGAGTAGTTTTATGAAGAGGAGAACAGTGAAAACTTTTTTGTGCGCAGCGTTATTAACGCTTGCCATGTCAGCAACAGCTTGTGGCGGTTCTGACAGCCCCAAAGAGAGCGAGGCTCCTGCGGTTGAAGAGGAAGCGCCTGCTGAGGAAGAGGCACCCGCAGAAGAGGAAGCGCCTGCTGAGGAAGAGGCACCCGCAGAAGAGGAAGCGCCTGCTGAGGAAGAGGCACCCGCAGAGGAGGAAGCGCCTGCTGAGGATGAGAGCGGCGCAAAGACGCTTGAGGAGTTCCTGAAAGAGGATCCGGCCGCAGAGAAGGAGCTTGAGGAGCAGGCTGCTGCACAGGGCAATGAGGCAGTGGATATGGAGATCGAGGTAGTGGGAAACGATGTAATTTGCATAGCTACCTTTAAGGATTCCGTTGAGTTGCCGGAGAATGCGGTGGATACTCTGAGCGAGGGTATGGATACGATGGAGAGCGCTTTTTCTGCACTGGCAGGTGTGCTGGATGATTCAATCGGCGCTGAAAAAGGGACAGTTTCATACGGTATCAGATACTGTGATTCCGACGGAAATGTTATTGTAGAAAAGAGCTATAGAGCAGAGTAAACAAAGAGCAAACAGAACTTATGTCAAAAAGCCGGCGCGCAAGCGGTCCGGCTTTTTGAGGAATATATGGAATGGAGGAACCTTATGGAGCTCAAAATCACCTGTATTCCCGGTGACGGGATCGGACCGGAAATTGTGGCTGAGGCAAAGAAAGTGCTGGATGCGGTGGCGAAAAAATACGGACATGACATGCAGTATACAGATATTCTGATGGGAGGCGCATCCATCGACGTGCACGGCGTACCGCTGACAGACGAGGCGGTGGCAACTGCAAAAAGTGCGGATGCAGTGCTGATGGGCTCTATCGGCGGCGATACCACCACTTCTCCCTGGTATAAGCTCCCGCCCAATCTGCGGCCGGAGGCAGGACTTCTGGGGATTCGTAAGGCGTTAAATCTTTTTGCCAATCTGCGGCCGGCGGTTTTGTATGAAGAGCTGGCCCAGGCCTGTCCGCTGAAACAGGAGATATCCGAAACCGGCTTTGACATGCTTATTATGAGAGAACTGACGGGCGGCCTGTATTTTGGCGAGCGAAAGACTGTGGAGGAGAACGGCGTGAGGAAGGCCATAGATACGCTGACCTACGACGAGAATGAAATTCGCCGGATCGCCGTCAAAGGTTTTGATATTGCCAGAAAGCGCAGAAAGAAAGTGACCAGTGTGGATAAGGCCAATGTTCTGGATTCCTCCAGACTTTGGCGCGCTGTTGTGGAAGAGGTGGCAAAAGACTACCCTGACGTGACATTAGAACATATGCTGGTTGATAACTGCGCCATGCAGCTTGTGAAGGATCCGGCCCAGTTTGATGTGATTTTGACGGAGAATATGTTCGGGGATATTCTTTCCGACGAGGCAAGTATGGTGACCGGCTCCATCGGCATGCTGGCTTCCGCGTCCTTAAACGATACGAAATTCGGCCTGTATGAACCAAGCCACGGGTCTGCGCCTGATATTGCCGGTAAGGACATGGCAAATCCGATTGCTACCATTCTTTCGGCTTCCATGATGCTTCGCTACAGCTTTGATCTGGACAAAGAGGCGGATGTCATTGACGGGGCGGTAAAGCAGGTGCTGCGTGACGGGTATCGCACGGGCGATATCATGTCCGAGGGCTGTGAGAAGGTCGGCTGTAAGAGAATGGGCGATCTGATCGTAGAAAGAGTCAAATAATACCATGCGTTACTTTTTGAGCAGTCATGGAAAAAAGGAAACTGTGGTTTTTCTGCTGTTTTTCCTTGTGATGGCCGTCTATTACGGGTGTCGGATGTTTACCCTGACGCCCTGGTATGACGAGCTGTATACTTATTTTTATTTTATCAGCAGAGGCCCGATATATGCGGCGATTCACTGGCCTCTGCCCAATAATCATGTGGGCTATTCCACGCTCTCAGCCTGTTTGGGGATATTTGGATGCGCACCTGTAGCCCTTCGTGGTGTATCCTGTTTTTGCAGTCTGGGAAGTCTGATTCTTCTGTATCGAATTTCAAAAAAATGGTTTGCGGGCATTGTGACGCTAATTCCCGTGCTTCTGTTTGCGGGAATGTATGGAGTCAATCAGCTGGCAGTGCAGGGCAGAGGCTATGCGCTTGTGACCTTTTGTTATCTTGCTGCAATGCTGTCTTTGCATCATATCATAGTGGAGAAATCAGATAACAAGCGTAATTATATAATTTTCGGACTGTCACTTGTGATCTCCCTCTGGACGATCCCAAGCAGTTTGTATATGGTAATGCCGGTCTGCCTGATCGGGGGGCTTGTCCTTCTTCTGGATCGGGATTACAGACGGCTTATCAGGCTGGTTGTCACTTCCCTTGTGAGCGCGGTGTGTACGGCGGGCATCTATTGTCTGTTGTGGCTGGCGATCGGTTCCAATCTGATCACAAAGATACCGGACGGGCCCCTTTATCAGGCGAGGCATATTGATGTGATTCTCCACAGGCCCTTTGAGGCCCTTGCCGAGGGGATGGAGTACATGCTTGCCACGCCCTATATCCAGAGTATGACAAGACAGGAGTTTAACGGGCAGGCAGGACACTGGATACAGACGCTGTTTGGCACGCAGCTGGCTCCCATGTGGGGGCTTACGGGAAATATCATGTGCCTTTTGCTTGCGATCGGACTTGCCGCCGCGGTTGTCTGTCTTGTCAGAAGGCCGAAAAAGGCTTTTTTAGAGTGGTATTTTCTGTTGACGGCGGTTCTTTTGACGCTGGCCCTCCTCATACAGTGTAAGCTTCCCTATCAGCGGGTGTTTTCCTTTCTCGGTGTGTGGGCGGCGCTTCTTATGGGGTGGCTTGTACAGAAGACGGTTTTGCTGCTGCATGGGGAATCCGATTTTGGATGGAGACAGAGAGTAGGAAAGGCCGTTATGGTTCTGGCTTATCTTGCAGCGGGCGTTTCCTGGGCTTTTGTGTTGGCGGATATGACCCCTTACAGTAAGCGCGACGAG
The DNA here is from genome assembly GCA_009774175.1 of Lachnospiraceae bacterium. Classification (GTDB taxonomy): domain Bacteria; phylum Bacillota; class Clostridia; order Lachnospirales; family Lachnospiraceae; genus UBA3282. The sequence goes on from VSNG01000004.1 coordinate 129,455, forward strand.
CTGCTTGCGGATGCCTGTATGCAGATTGACATGGAAGAGACGGATGTTTTGGCGGTGACGGACTGTGATCAGGAGTACCTGTTTTTGTATCTCTATGGACAGCAGGACATATCGGTTACAAGGGATATGGAGGCGGCGGACATAGTGATTCTTGACAAGGCGCTGCTTGGTATTCCCTATGGGTACAGGGAAGGGCCGGAAGAGTGGAAATTCTATCTGACGGCGGAGGATGTGGCCGCCCATGCGCAATATCTGGAAGAAAATATGACACAGGTCTATGAAAACTGGCAATTTGTCCTGTTAGAGCGAAAGCAAGCGCGAACAGAGTGAGCATTTGGTTTCGCCTGACAGGACAGCGAAAAAATCTAAGAGCACGAAGTGCGGCAGACGCGGAGCGGCTGGATTTTTGAGCTTGAAAGTTAAGACAAAAGCAGACGCGGAGCGGCTGGATTTTTGAGCTTGAAAGTTAAGGCAAAAGCAGACGCGGAGCGGCTGGATTTTGAGCCTAGAGCCGGGCTTATAAATATAAAACAGGAGGAAAGCGATTATGAGAAGTGACAACGTAAAGGCGGGTGTACAGCAGGCGCCTCACAGAAGTTTATTTAATGCCCTTGGTTTTACAAAGGAGGAGATGGAACGCCCCATGGTGGGAATTGTCAGCTCCTACAATGAGATTGTGCCGGGGCATATGAATCTGGATAAAATTGTGGAGGCGGTAAAAATGGGCGTGGCGGAAGCCGGCGGCGTGCCGGTGGTATTTCCGGCTATCGCGGTCTGCGACGGTATTGCCATGGGCCATATCGGCATGAAGTATTCTTTGGTGACCAGAGACCTGATTGCCGACTCTACGGAGTGTATGGCGCTCGCGCATCAGTTTGACGCATTGGTGATGGTGCCTAACTGTGATAAAAACGTCCCCGGCCTTCTGATGGCGGCGGCCCGTATCAATGTGCCGACTGTTTTTGTATCCGGCGGCCCTATGCTCGCCGGTCACGTAAAGGGACAGAAGAGAAGCCTCTCTTCCATGTTCGAGGCGGTGGGCTCTCATGCGGCCGGAACGCTTTCGGACGAGGAGCTTCTGGAGTTTGAGGAAAAGACCTGTCCTACCTGCGGTTCCTGCTCCGGTATGTATACGGCCAATTCCATGAACTGCCTGACTGAGGCGCTGGGCATGGGCCTTCGCGGCAACGGAACGATTCCTGCGGTTTATTCCGAGCGGATCAAGCTGGCGAAGCATGCGGGTATGGCGGTGATGAAGCTTCTGGAAAAGAATATCAGACCCAGAGATATTATGACGAAGGACGCTGTCTTAAATGCGCTTACAGTAGATATGGCGCTTGGCTGCTCTACCAACTCCATGCTGCATCTGCCTGCCATCGCTCATGAAGTGGGATTTGATTTTGACATTTCCTTTGCCAATGAGATCAGCGAAAAGACTCCCAATGTGTGTCATCTGGCTCCGGCGGGCCCCACTTATATGGAAGATCTGAACGAAGCAGGCGGCGTTTATGCGGTAATGAAGGAGCTTGCGGATATCGGCCTGCTTCATACGGACTGCATGACGGTTACGGGTGAGACGATTGGCGAAAATATTAAGGATGCCGCAAATAAAAATACAGATGTTATTCGCACAGTGGAAAATCCTTACAGTAAGACCGGCGGACTGGCAGTGCTGAAAGGAAATCTTGCGCCTGACGGCAGCGTGGTGAAGCGTTCCGCCGTGGTGGAAGAGATGATGGTTCACGAGGGCCCGGCCCGTGTGTTTGAATGTGAGGAAGACGCCATTGACGCCATCAAGGGCGGAAAAATTGTGGCAGGGGACGTGGTGGTGATCCGCTATGAAGGCCCGAAAGGCGGCCCCGGAATGCGGGAGATGTTAAATCCCACTTCGGCTATTGCCGGTATGGGTCTTGGCTCCAGCGTGGCGCTGATCACAGACGGCCGTTTTTCCGGCGCTTCCAGAGGAGCTTCTATTGGCCATGTATCGCCTGAGGCTGCGGTGGGCGGCCCTATCGCGTTGGTGGAAGAAGGCGATATCATCAGTATTGATATTCCCAATATGAAACTGGATGTGAAGGTGTCTGAGGAAGAGCTGGCGGCGAGGAAGGCAAAATGGCAGCCAAGGGAGCCGAAAGTGACAAGCGGCTATCTTGCCAGATACCGGGAGATGGTGACAAGCGGTAACAGAGGCGCGATTCTGGAAATTCCCGCGGGCGGTAACTGATGGAGGAAAAGATTGAAAAATAAGTCTGATGAGCTTGATTTTCAGTCGGAATGGAGGAAGACATGGTATTGACAGGTGCGCAGATAGTAGTGGAATGTCTCAAAGAGCAGGGAGTCGACATAGTGTTCGGCTATCCCGGCGGTACGATTTTGAATGTATATGACGCGCTGTATCAGCACAGCAGCGAGATTAATCATATTTTGACGTCTCATGAGCAGGGAGCTGCTCATGCGGCGGACGGTTATGCCAGAGCCACAGGAAAAACGGGAGTCTGTCTGGCGACCAGCGGCCCGGGGGCGACCAATCTGGTAACGGGTATTGCAACGGCTTATATGGATTCGGTGCCTGTGGTGGCGATTACCTGTAACGTGAATCTGCCTCTTCTGGGAAAGGATTCCTTTCAGGAGGTGGACATTGCGGGAATCACCATGCCGATTACCAAGCATAATTATATCGTAAAGGATGTAACGATTCTGGCGGATACGCTCAGAAACGCCTTTACCATTGCAAAGAGCGGCAGACCCGGCCCGGTTCTTGTGGATATCACGAAAGATGTGACGGCAAACAGCTGCAATTATGAGAAAAAGGAGCCTGCGCAGGCCAAAGCGGCAGCACGGTATACGCAGGAGGAACTTTCCGAGGCTGTAAAGCTTTTGGAGAATGCGGAAAAACCCTTTATTTATGTGGGCGGCGGCGCAGTGATCTCCGAGGCTTACAGGGAAGTGCGGGAATTTGCAAATCTTCTGGACGCACCGGTCTGCGATACCTTGATGGGAAAAGGCGTTATCGACGGAAATGATGAACGGTACACGGGAATGATCGGTATGCACGGCACCAAAACTTCCAACTTTGGCGTCAGCGGGTGTGATCTTCTGATTGCGCTGGGCGCGCGTTTTTCGGACCGTGTGGTGGGGAATCCGAAGCGGTTCGCAGAACACGCAAAGGTGCTGCACATTGATGTGGATGCGGCGGAAATCAATAAAAATATTAAAACGGACGTTTCTCTGGTGGGAGATTTAAAAGAGGTGCTTTCCCAATTAAACGGACGTCTGTCGGCGCAGAAGCATGAGGCGTGGATGGCGCACATTGCAGAGCTGAAAAGCAAATATCCGTTAAACTATGACGAGAGCGTGCTTTCCTGTCCTTATATCATGGAAGAGATCGACAGGGTGACGAAGGGGGAAGCCATCATTACCACGGACGTGGGACAGCACCAGATGTGGGCGGCACAGTATTATCGGTACAGCGCCCCGCGCACCCTGCTTACCTCAGGCGGACTCGGCACCATGGGCTATGGTCTTGGCGCATGCATCGGCGCGAAGATGGGGCGGCCTGACAAAATCTGCATCAATATTGCGGGCGACGGGTGTTTTCGCATGAATATGAATGAACTGGCGACGGCAAGCCGCTATAACATACCGATTATCCAGGTGGTAATCAACAATCATGTACTTGGCATGGTGAGACAGTGGCAGACGCTGTTCTACGGACAGCGGTATTCACAGACGATTCTGGATGACGGCGTGGATTTCTGCAAGGTGGCGGAAGGACTTGGCTGCGAGGCGATTCTTGTGACGAAGAAAGAAGAGGTCGGGCCCGCCATTGAGAAGGCTGTTGCTTTAAAGAAACCGGTGTTATTAAATTGTATCATACCAAAGGACGATAAAGTATTTCCCATGGTGCCGGCAGGGGCGCCGATCAGCGAGGCTTTTGACGCGGGAGATCTGGAGAAAAAATAAGAGCTTGTCATGAAGAGATTACTAAAGCATATGGCGGTTATTATCGGTATTGCCGTCGTCAGTCTGATGGCGGTTTATATCGGGCTTGCCGTTTATTATCGAAATGCATTTACCTATGGAACATGGATTAACGGGATCTATTGTACCGGAAAGAGTATTCAGGAGGTAAATAAGGAGCTTGCGGCGGATTTTATCTATGAAGGAGTTACCGTGACGGACAGGGACGGCAACAGCTATGTAATATCCGCGCAGGAAATTGCATACCAGTACGATTTTAAGAAGGCCCTTGAAATTTACCAGAAGCGGCAGAATCCGTGGATGTGGACAGACAGCCTGTTCGGCGGGCATCAGGTGGAGCTTGTGCCGGTGGTATCTTTTGATAGGGAAGCCTTTGAGTCCTGCTTTGCGGCTCTGCCCTTTTGCCGGGAGTCGAAAGGGGATCAGGAGCGGAAGGTGGAGATTGTACACACGCCGGAGGGATATGCGCTTGTAAATGAGCGGACGGATGTTCTTTCGGTGGAACAGGCGAAGGATGCGGTGCTTGCCGCTGTGGAAGATTCCGTAAGCGAGGTTTCTCTCGTTGAGGCGGGGTGTTACCATGATCTGGAGCTGACGGCGCAGATGAGAGAAACGCTGGATATATGGGAAAAACTGGAACGCTTTCAGCAGTGCGGCATTGTCTATCAGATGGGGGCGGAAGAGGTTTCGGTGGATGCTTCCGTGGTCAGCGGCTGGATTGCAACAGATGATAACGGGCGTTTTCTTTTTGATGAAGCGGGAGAACTGCAATTACGGGAAAATGCCATAGAGGAATTTGTGGATGCGCTGGCGGATGAATATGATACGGTAGGCAAAAGCAGGCAGTTCTTATCTACCAGAGGAGAAATGGTGACGGTGGAGGGCGGTCTGTACGGTAATAAGATCGACAGGGCGGCGGAGACTGCCTATCTGACGCAGGCCTTTCAGGAAAGAAAAGAGGAAGTGCATCGGCCGGCCTATACGCAGGAGGCCCTGCAGCAGGGCAGGGAGGATATCGGTTCGACCTACATAGAAGTGGATATGGGCGAGCAGAAAATGTATTACTATGTGGACGGCGTTTTGAAGATTGATACGCCCATTGTGACAGGAAATACTTCCCGCAGAATGGGAACGCCCTCCGGCGTAAATTATGTGTATGCAAAACAGAAAAACCGAATACTTCGCGGTGCAAATTACGCTTCCCACGTGGATTTCTGGATGCCGGTGAAGGGCAATATCGGTATTCATGACGCGGCGTGGCGGGGAAAATTCGGCGGGACGATTTATCAGACCAACGGTTCCCACGGCTGTATTAATACGCCGCGTTCGGCCATGGAGGAGCTTTTTGATATGGCGGAAGTGGGAACGCCGGTGGTCATGTTTTATTAAAGTAATTGACTAAAGTGCGCGAAAAGCGTAAAATGGTCTTTAGTTTGTAAAAACGGGTAGCTTACTTGAGAGATTCGCTTTGCGAGCTCGGATAAGTGAAGGGAAAACGGGAGGAGATAGAAGTGTCCAGAGTGTATAATTTTTCAGCGGGCCCCGCAGTTTTGCCGGAAGAGGTGTTGAAAGAGGCTGCGGAGGAGATGCTCGATTATAAGGGGTCGGGAATGTCGGTCATGGAGATGAGCCATCGGTCGAAGGTTTATGACACGATCATTAAGGAGGCGGAGGCGGATCTGCGCACGCTCCTGAAGATTCCGGATAACTATAAAGTATTGTTTTTGCAGGGCGGTGCAAGCCTTTTGTTTGCATCCGTGCCCATGAATCTGATGAAGAACCGCAAGGCAGGTTATATTCTGACCGGACAGTGGGCCAAGAAGGCATTTGCCGAGGCAAAGATTTACGGGGAGGCGGTGGAGCTTGCCTCTTCTGCAGATGAGACCTTCTCCTATATTCCGGACTGCTCCGATCTTCCCATAACGGATGATATGGATTATGTCTATATCTGTGAGAATAATACGATTTACGGTACGAAATATCATACCCTGCCAAACACCAAGGGGAAGATTTTGGTTTCCGACGTATCTTCCTGCTTTTTGTCGGAGCCCATGGACGTGACAAAGTACGGACTGGTGTATGCGGGCGTACAGAAGAACGTAGGTCCTGCCGGCACGCAGGTGGTGATTATCAGAGAAGACCTGCTGACGGAGGATACCCTGCCGGGAACGCCTACCATGATGAAGTTTAAGGTGCATGCGGATAATGATTCCCTTTATAATACACCGCCCTGTTACGGTATTTATATCTGCGGCAAGGTGTTTAAGTGGCTGTTGAAAAACGGCGGCCTTGAGGCAATGAAGGCCTTAAATGAGAAGAAAGCCCGGATTCTGTATGATTTTCTGGATGAGAGTAGTCTCTTTAAGGGAACGGTAAGAAAAGAGGATAGATCGCTTATGAACGTGCCCTTTGTGACAGGCAATGAGGAGACGGACGCCGAGTTTATTAAGGAAGCGACGGCTGCCGGCTTCGTGAACCTGAAAGGACACAGAACGGTAGGCGGCATGCGCGCCAGCATTTATAATGCCATGCCTGTGGAAGGCGTGGAGAAGCTGGTTGCCTTCATGAAGGAATTTGAAGAAAAACATAAATAGAAACATAAGTAGAAAGAAGGGGGACTGTGATGTTTAAATATCATTGCTTGAATCCCATCGCGCAGGTGGGGCTTAATAAGTTCAGCGATCAGTATGAGAAGACGGAAAAGATAGAGGAAGCGGACGGCATTCTGGTAAGAAGCGCCGCCATGCATGACATGGAACTGCCGGACGCGCTTCTGGCAATCGCAAGAGCCGGGGCCGGGGTTAATAACATTCCTCTCGACAAGTGCGCGGAGAAGGGAATTGTGGTCTTTAATACTCCCGGCGCCAATGCAAACGGTGTGAAAGAGCTCGTTATTGCGGGTATGCTGCTGGCTTCCAGAGATGTGGCGGGCGGTATCGAGTGGGTGAAGGAAAATGCGGCCGACGAAAATATCGCGAAGGATGCGGAGAAGGCGAAAAAGAATTTTGCAGGAACCGAGATTCAGGGTAAGAAACTTGGTATTATTGGTCTGGGCGCCATCGGCGTGAAGGTTGCCAATGTGGCGAAGCATCTTGGCATGGAGGTTTACGGTTATGATCCCTATGTGTCTGTGGATGCGGCATGGAATCTGAGCCGTGACGTGAAACATGTGCTTCATGTGGAGGAGATTTATCAGGAATGCGATATCATTACCATTCATGTGCCGCTTATGGATGCGACGAAGGGTATGATCAATAAAGAAGCGCTTGATCAGATGAAGGACGGCGTAATTCTGCTGAACTTTGCAAGGGATCTTCTTGTGGATGAGAAGGCGGTTCTGGAGAGCATTAAGTCTGGAAAGGTGAGAAAGTATGTTTCGGATTTCCCGAATCCCACGACTGCCGGACAGGAGGGCTGTATCGTAATCCCGCATCTTGGCGCGTCCACGGAGGAGTCGGAGGATAACTGTGCGGTGATGGCTGTCAAACAGATGAAGGATTATCTGGAGAACGGTAACATTGCCAACAGTGTCAATTATCCGAAATGCGATATGGGCATTTGCGAGCAGGCAGGCCGTGTGGCGATTTTCCATAAGAATATCGCCAATATGATTACTAAGTTTACGGCGTGCTTTGGTGAAAACGACATCAATATCTCCGATATGACCAATAAGTCGAGAGGAGAGGTTGCGTACACCATGCTGGATATTGAGACGCCCGCATCCAGGGAGATTATCGAAAAGCTCCAGTCCATCGACGGGGTGTTCAGAGTCAGGGTAGTGAAGTAACTGTTTGGAGTTTATCAATAAAACTTGCAATATAAAACCTGCCGGGGGATTCCTTAGGCAGGTTTTTGTGAGAGTAATATTCAGTTCAATCGGTTCGCAATGGAGGAGAAGTCGGCTCCTTCCTCGTCGTCCAGAGCGGCCTGTAGTTTTTTATCCGCTTCCACGGCCGCTTCGCTGGCCAGATCCATATAGAGAATGAAAATTTCCTCAACGGATTTCCCGGTTTCCTTTGCGATTTCTTCCATAACGGGCTTCAAGGCCTCCAACTGAAAAGATATCCGGGTTTTCTGAGGATCAATATCCGCCAGGGCCGTTTCCGCATAAGTGTTTATTTTATCAAGAATTTTCTGTTCTTCTGCTGTCATGTCTGCGCTTCCTTTCTCTTTGCTTAATTATTAATGTTATTATGATCATAGCACAAAGTCCTTGTGATGCCCAGCGTAATTTGTTAAAATAATTACATATGTCCTGCAAAGGCAGGGAGAGGGGACTACCAATGGCAAACATAATTCCGTTTCAGGCGATTCGGCCAAGGGCCGATCTGGCAGAGAAAATAGCGGCGCTTCCCTATGATATTTACAACAGGGAAGAGGCAAGAAAAGCGGTGGAAGGAGATGATTACACTTTCCTTCGGATAGACAGGCCGGAAACCCAGTTTCCGAAAGATTACGACATGTATGCCCCCGAGGTATATGAGAAAGCGAGACAGATGCTCGATCAGATGATAGAGGAGGGGCTTTTCATACAGGAGGAAAAAGCCGCTTACTATGTCTACGAGCTTGTCATGGGCGGCAGATCCCAGGTGGGAATCGGGGCCTGCGCCAGTGTGGACGACTATGATAACAGGACGATTAAGAAGCATGAAAATACCCGCGCCGACAAGGAAGCGGACCGCATACGGCATGTGGATGTGTGCAGCGCCCAGACAGGCCCTATCTTTCTGGCCTACCGCAGGCGGGAAGACATTGAGCGGGAAGTAAAGCGGGCGATGGCGGATGATCCTGTCTATGATTTTACGGCAGGGGATGGCGTTACGCACAGGCTGTGGGTTATTGACGAGGAGGAAGCTGTGTCGCGTATTGAGGCGGCTTTCAGACAGGTGGAGGATATCTATATTGCCGACGGGCATCATCGGTGCGCATCCGCAGTGCGGGTCTCAAAGAAGAGACGGGCGGCCTGTCCCGATTACACGGGAAAAGAGGCGTTTAACTATTTCCTGTCGGTGTTGTTCCCGGACGATCAGCTTATGATTATGGATTATAACCGGGTAATGAAGCCGGGAGCGGACTTTGACGAGTGTACGTTTTTGGAGAAAGCGGCAGCTGTTTTCGGGGTGGAAAAGGTTGGTAAAGAACCTTACAGACCGCAGAAAAAGGGCGAAATCGGTATGTTTTACCGGGATGAGTGGTATCGGCTTACGATAAAGGGCGACTGCTATACAGGCGATCCGGTAGAGGATCTGGACGTGGCGATTCTGCAAAAGTATCTTTTGGAACCGGTTTTTGGCATTGTCGATCCCAAGGTGGATGAACGGATTGATTTTGTGGGCGGTATCAGAGGGCTTAAGGAGCTGGAACGGCGGGTGCACACGGACGCGAAAGTGGCTTTCGCCATGTTTCCGACAGACATCCACGAGCTTTTTAAAGTGTCGGACGCGGGAGAGCTGATGCCCCCGAAATCCACATGGTTTGAGCCGAAGCTGCGAAGCGGTCTTTTGATTCATCGGATAGAGGATCGGGCTTCATTAATAAATTAAAAAAATAAAGGAAAAATAAGAGAAAGGCAGGGAAGCTGCGGATGAATAAAAGATTATATAAACTGATGAACTGGGCACAGATTGAAGAGATAGTTTACTCGGAGTCGGATCATCCACATGATATTCTGGGTGCGCACGTGGCGGGAGGTTCCGTGTTGATACAGACCTTTCAGCCTGGTGCAAAAAGCGTGCGTCTCCAGCTTCTGGAAGGAGATAAGAGCTATCGGATGGAAGAGGCGGACGAAGGGGGCTATTTTGCACTGCTTCTGCCCGGAAAGACGGTTCCGGCCTATGAGTATGTAGTGGAGGCGGAAAACGGAAGCCTTAGAAAGGTGCGGGACGCTTATAATTTTGCGCCGCAGATTACCAAAAAGGATACGGAGAAATTTGAGGCGGGCATTCATTACAGCGTATATGAGAAGCTGGGTGCGCATCCGGGCGTGATAGACGGCGTTTCAGGCACTTATTTTGCAGTGTGGGCGCCAAATGCCCTGCGTGTCAGCGTGGTAGGCGATTTTAACGGCTGGGACGGCAGAACCCATCAGATGAGACGGCTTTGGGATTCCGGAATTTTTGAGATATTCATTCCTGATGTGAAAGAGGGGGAATGCTATAAATATGAAATTAAAGTGAAAAGCGGGCTGGTATTTTTGAAGGCAGATCCCTATGGCTTCGGAGCGCAGCTTCGACCGGAGAGCGCCTCGGTTGTTCGGGATATCAATCGTTTTTCGTGGAAGGACAGCAAGTGGCTTAAGGAGCGTGCGACGGCGCAGGCGGAAGATAAGCCCATGAGCGTTTACGAGCTGTATCTTGGCTCCTTTGAGAAGCCCTCCGACGGCAGAGAGTTTTACAGTTACAGGGAACTTGCGCCGAAAGTAATTGATTATGTGAAAAAGATGGGATATACCCATATTGAGCTGATGCCTGTGATGGAGCATCCGCTGGACGAATCCTGGGGCTATCAGGTGATCGGCTATTATGCGCCTACCGCGCGTTACGGTACGCCGGAAGATTTCATGTACTTTATGAATGAGATGCACGGGGCGGGGATCGGTGTGATTCTCGACTGGGTGCCGGCGCATTTTCCGCGGGATACCTATGGGCTTTCCGCTTTTGACGGAACCTGTCTGTATGAGCATCAGGATCCCAGACAGGGATTTCATCCTCACTGGGGAACCCTGATTTATAATTACGGCAGACCGCAGGTGAGCAATTATCTGATTGCAAACGCTCTGTATTGGGTGGAGAAATATCATGTGGACGGTATACGCATTGACGCGGTTGCTTCCATGCTTTATCTTGATTATGGGAAAAACGACGGAGAGTGGGTTGCCAATATTTACGGCGGTCACGAAAATCTGGAGGCGGTGGAGCTCTTAAAGCACCTAAATTCCATCATGAAGAAGAGGAATCCCGGTGTGCTCATGATCGCTGAGGAGTCCACGGCGTGGCCCAGAGTAACGGGGGCGCTCGATGAGGACGGCCTCGGCTTTGACCTGAAATGGAACATGGGCTTTATGAATGATTACCTTGGCTATATTATGACCGATCCCTTTTTCCGTTCGGGAAGACATAATGATCTGACGTTCAGCATGATTTATGCCTACAGCGAGAAGTTTATGCTGGTGCTGTCTCATGACGAGGTAGTGCATGGCAAGGGCACGCTGCTTGGCAAAATGCCGGGAGAGCGGGAGAAGCAGTTTGCCAATCTGCGCCTGACGTTCGCCTATCATATGACCCATCCCGGGAAGAAGCTTCTGTTTATGGGGCAGGATATCGGAGAATACGACGAATTTAACGAAAAACGTGCAGTGGAGTGGGAGCTTCTGGAAAACGGGGACCACAATAAACTGAACCAGATGGTGGCGGCGTTAAATAAGTTTTATACTTCATCACCGGCGCTTTATCGGAAGGATAACTCCTGGGACGGCTTCGAATGGATTAACTGTATCACGCCCAACGCCTGTATGTTATCTTATATCAGAAAAACGGACGATATCAATGACATGCTTGTAGTAGTGGCAAATTTTGCAGATGCAAGACAGGAGTTCCGTGTGGGCGTTCCCTGTGAGGGGAAATATCGGGAAGTATTTAATACGGACGACACGGCATACGGCGGAAGCGGTATTTTAAATAAGGCCGTCTGCGATACGCTGGAGACGGAGTGGGACGGCAAGCCCTACGCCATTGATATGATCAGCGCCCCTTTAAGCATCAGCATTTTCTCCTATACGCCGTATACCAAGGAAGAGAAAGCACAGATCGAGCGCAAGCGGGCGGAGGAACGCAGGCTTGCAAAGGAAGCGGAAGAGAGACGCCTTGCAAAGGAGGAAGCGGATCGCACGGCGCAGGCGGCGGCCGAAGCCAAAGAACAGGCAAAGAAAGCGGCGGCCGAGGCCAGAGAGCTGGCAAAACGTGCGGCTGCTGAGGCGAAGGAGAGCGCGAAGGCTGCAGAGCTTCTGGAGAAGAAAGCGCAGGCAGCGGCACAGAAGTTACAGGAACTGACAGGCAGGCCGAAAGCGGCGGCAAAGGAGAAGCATGGAAGAGCAGGCAATAGAGGTAGAGGAGACAGTCAGGGAGATTGAGTATATTGCGTCAGACGAGCTCCAGGTGGGAGTGATGGAAAGATATCTCCAGGAACTGCCGGATAAGCTGATTCGGTTCGGAGTCAGGGTGCTGCTGGCGCTGGTGGTGTTTTTTATCGGCATTCAGCTGATCAAGCTGATTCGGAGGATTCTGCGCAAATCCTTTGAAAGACGCAATGTGGACGTGGGTGTTAGCCGATTTCTGGATTCCTGCGTCAAGGCGGTGCTCTATATCCTGCTGCTCTTTATGATCGCATCCTCCTTCGGACTGGATGCAACCAGTGTGGTGGCGCTGGTGGGCTCCGCCGGTGTGGCGATCGGTCTTGCGGTACAGGGAAGCCTGTCAAATTTTGCAGGCGGCGTGTTGATTTTACTGCTGCATCCCTTCAAGATTGGGGATTATATCAGGGACAGTGCGGGCAACGAGGGAACAGTGGAGGAAGTACAGCTTTTTTATACGAGACTGATCACGCCGGACCGTCATATGGTGGTGGTGCCTAACGGAGCGCTTGCTAACGGCAATATTTTGAATATGAGCACCGTGGAAGATCGCAGAATGGATATTAAGGTGGGAATCTCCTATGATGCGGATATCCGCAGGGCGAAGGAGGTACTTCTGAATGTTATGAATGAAGATCCCGGCGTGCTGCACGAGCAGGAGAAGCTGGTGTTTGTGGATGAACTAGGAGACAGCAGCGTGGTATTGAATCTGCGCTGCTACAGCGCTAACGATATGTTCTGGGAGACGAAATGGCGGCTGACGGAAAAGGTGAAATACGCGCTGGATGAGGCGGGAATCGGCATTCCTTTTCCGCAATTGGACGTGCATATCGAAAAAGCTGACTGATTTCAGGAAAAATCTCTTGCAAAATGTCAAGTTCCATCATATAATAGTCATTGTTGCAGGAACATGCTGGAATAGCGCAGTTGGTAGCGCAACTGATTCGTAATCAGTAGGTCGAGGGTTCGAGTCCCTTTTCCAGCTTAAAAGGCTTCGCGGGTGCGGAGCTTTTTTATTTCACAGGGAAGCGAGTCCTATGGAATAATTTACCGACTGAGTCAATCAAAATCAATTCTTCTTTTTTCTGAAAATAAATACCACAACAACTTGACATAATATATTGACGTGATACAATATGTAGTATGCGCAGCATGGAATTGACATATATAATGTAGTATATAGATAGAGAAGAGAATGTGGGGGCGTTTATTGAATGAAGATTATTAAGAGAAGCGGTGTGGAGGTTAATTTTGATCTGAGAAAGATCATAGCGGCAATCAAAAAGGCGAACGGCAGCGTCAGGGAGGAGGACCGGCTGTCCGAGGCGGAGATTGACGAGATAGCTTCCGTGGTGGCGGACCACTGTGAGGAGATGAGAAGAGCTCCCAGTGTGGAAGAGATTCAGGATATGGTGGAAAACCAGCTGATGAAATACCGGGCCTACACCATTTCGAGAAACTATATTACCTATCGGTATAAAAGGGCGCTGGTCCGAAAATCCAATTCTACGGATGAGCAGATCCTGAGCCTTCTGGAATGTAATAACGAGGAGGTAAAACAGGAAAATTCCAATAAAAATCCTACGGTCAACAGCGTGCAGAGAGATTATATGGCGGGGGAAGTGAGTAAGGACATTACCAAACGTTTCCTGCTTTCGCCGGATATCGTGGAAGCCCATGAGCAGGGTGTCATTCATTTTCATGACGCGGACTATTTTGCCCAGCATATGCATAACTGCTGTCTGGTCAATCTGGAAGATATGCTGCAAAACGGCACGGTAATCAGCGAGACCATGATTGATACGCCAAAAAGCTTTTCTACGGCGTGTAATGTGGCGACGCAAAGTATTGCGCAGATTGCCAGCTGTCAGTACGGCGGGCAGAGTATCACCCTTTCCCATCTGGCTCCGTTCGTGAATGTGAGCCGTGAGAAATTCCGCAGGAAGGTGCGGGAAGAGATGGAGGAGATGAGCATTGCCGCCACACAGGAACAGATCAACGATATTGCGGAGCGGCGTGTGCGGGATGAGATCCGGCAGGGCGTACAAATCATTCAGTATCAGGTGATTACGCTTATGACAACCAACGGGCAGGCGCCTTTTATTACCGTATTCATGTATATTGACGAGGTGCCCGAGGGACGGACTCGGGATGACCTTGCACTGATTATTGAGGAGATGTTAAATCAGCGCATCTGCGGCGTTAAAAATGAGAAGGGCGTTTATATTACGCCGGCTTTTCCCAAGCTGATCTATGTGCTGGAAGAGGATAATATTCGGGAGGGCACAAAGTACTGGTATCTGACGAAGCTTGCGGCGGAGTGCACGGCGAAGCGGATGGTGCCGGATTATATTTCCGAAAAAATAATGAAGCAGTTAAAGGATGGCAACTGCTATACCTGTATGGGATGCCGTTCTTTCCTCACCGTTTACCATGACGAGAATGATAAACCCAAGTTTTACGGCAGGTTCAATCAGGGCGTTGTCACCTTGAATCTGGTGGATGTGGCCTGTTCCTCCGGACGGAATATGGAACGGTTCTGGCAGATTATGGACGAGAGGCTTGACCTTTGCAAACGGGCCCTGATGGCACGGCATAACAGGCTGAAGGGAACGCTCTCGGATGTGGCGCCGATCCTGTGGCAGAACGGGGCGCTGGCAAGGCTTAAGAAGGGGGAGAAGATCGACAGGCTTCTTTACGGCGGATACTCCACCATATCGCTCGGTTATGCCGGTCTGTGCGAATGCACCAGATATATGACGGGCAGGAGTCATACGGATCCAGAAGCGACGCCTTTTGCGCTGAAAGTGATGCAGTATTTAAATCATGCATGCAATGAATGGCGTGAGGAGACCAATATTGATTTCAGTCTGTACGGCACGCCGCTGGAGTCCACTACCTATAAATTTGCGAAATGCCTCCAGAAACGTTTCGGTATCATTGACGGCGTGACGGATAAGAGCTATATTACTAACAGCTATCATGTGCATGTGACCGAAGAGATTAATGCTTTTGACAAGCTGAAATTTGAAGCGCAGTTTCAGGAGCTTTCACCGGGCGGGGCGATCAGTTATGTGGAAGTGCCCAATATGGAGAATAATCTGGATGCGGTACTTTCGGTGATGCAGTATATTTATGACAATATCATGTATGCGGAGTTAAATGCCAAGAGCGATTATTGTCAGGCCTGTGATTACCACGGAGAGATGCAGATTGTGGAGGACGGGGACGGGAAGCTCGTCTGGAAATGCCCGAACTGCGGTAATACCGATCAGAATAAGATGAATGTGGCCAGACGTACCTGCGGTTATATCGGCACCCAGTTCTGGAATCAGGGACGCACCCAGGAAATTAAGGAGAGAGTGCTGCACTTATGAACAGAGGTAAATTTACTGCATAAATTAACCTCACGAGATTTGCTGCGCAAACTCGAGGTATATGAGTATGTATTATTCTATCATCAAAAATTGCGATATCGCTAACGGCCCGGGGGTGCGGGTGACTCTTTTTGTCAGCGGCTGCACCCATCACTGCGAGGGATGCTTTAATCAGGAGACCTGGGATTTCCAATATGGAGAACCGTTTACGCAAAAAACCGCTGACCGTATTCTTTCCATGCTTGCGCCGGATTATGTGGAAGGGCTTACCCTTCTGGGGGGCGAACCCCTTGAACCTGGAAACCGGGAGGCGCTTTTGCCTCTTGTGAGAGCGGCAAAAGAAAGATATCCGAAGAAAAACATATGGTGCTACACAGGATATCTTTTTGAGAAGGACATTTTGGAAAAGTTCTGTGTGCAGTGGGAACCGATGAAGGAGTTTCTGGCCTGTCTCGACGTGATTGTGGACGGGGCGTTTATTCTGGCACAGAAGGATATCAGCCTGCAATTTCGGGGATCTGGAAACCAGCGCATCATACTTGTGCAGGAGTCTCTGGAGAAGGGCGAAGCGGTGCTTTGGAAGCAGGATTAGTAAAATAAGGCAAAAAATCAGCATCATCAAGAAGGACGGTGATGCTGATTTTTTGCAGTTTAGTATAGCTTGCGGTAGAAATGCTCCGCACTCTGGATCAGTTTATAAAATATCATGGCAATGGCGCACAGAATGATGATAGACGTAATGACCATGTTCAGCTGGAAGACCTGCGATCCGTAAATAATCAAATAGCCGAGGCCTCTTCTGGCAGCCAGAAATTCGCCGATGATGACGCCTACCAGAGACAGGCCGATGTTTACTTTCATGCTGCTTAATATGAGCGGTATGGAGCTTGGCAGGATTACTTTGACAAGGGCGTCTTTCCGGCTGCCGCCAAGGGTGTAGATCAGCTTGCACATTTCCGAATCTACCTGGCAAAATCCTGTGTAGAGACTGATAATGGAGCCGAAAACGGCAACGGAGATGCCGGCTACAATGATGGTGTTCGCCCCGGTGCCAAGCCAGACGATGAGTAACGGCGCGAGAGCGGATTTCGGCAGGGCGTTTAGGACCACAAGGTAAGGTTCCAGAATGGAGGAAAGGCCGCGTTGGTACCACAGGAGCGTGGCGGCGGCGAGGCTTAATACGGTGACCAGAAGAAAGCTTGCGACTGTCTCAAACAGGGTGACGCCGGTGTGGGTAAAGAGGGAACGGTCGGCAACCATTTGAAAAAGATACTGCACAATGCCGGAAGGACTGCTGAAAAAGAAACTGTCAATCCAGGCGAGTCTGGCAGCTGTTTCCCAGAAACCGAGAAAGAGGATAAGGATAGAGAGTCTTCCCAGCGTAATGATATGGTGCTGCCTGTGGTGGGCGCGCAGAAACTGTTCCTGACGCGAAGAGACAGGCGGCGACGATTCAGACGTTTTTTTGCTCATCTGTCAATACCTCCCATAATTGATTAAAATATTCCTGATAGGCGGCTGTGCCGCGGATTGCCAGCGGGTCTTGCCTGCTTATGTCATAGAGAATTGACATTTCACATTTTACGCTGGCGGGTCGTCTGGAGAGAACGATAACATGATCCGCCAGTGTGATTGCTTCCGAAAGATCATGTGTAATGAGAAGCGCGGTTTTTCCTGTTTTTCGGATAATGGATGCAATGTCCGCAGATACTGACAGGCGGGTCTGAAAATCCAGAGCGCTGAACGGTTCGTCAAGAAGGAGAAGATCGGGGTGAATCGCCATGGTACGGATCAGCGCTGCGCGCTGGCGCATGCCGCCGGAAAGTTCGGAAGGCTTTTTGTCCTTAAAGCCGTAAAGGCCGTAGTCATTTAAAAGCTTTAAGACATAGTCCGTATTTTCACCAGAAAGGCTGTGGGTAAGTTCCAAACCGAGAATTACATTCTGATAGACCGTGCGCCATTCAAACAGGTGGTCTCTTTGCAGCATATAGCCTATTCTCAGAGCTGTGTCCGCGCAGTAGTCCCTGGATGAAAGACCCCGGTAGAGAATTTCGCCGTCCTCCGGGGGAAGCAGTCCTGCAATGAGGGAAAGAAGCGTGGATTTTCCACAGCCGCTTGGTCCTACGACAGCGACAAAGCTTCCCTCAGTGACTTGCAGATTAATGTGTGAAAGAGCGGGGGTTTCTCCCTTCAAATTGTGGTAGGAGTAGGAAACCTCCCGCAGGGATAGTATTGGCTGCATAGAAAATCACTCCTTATGTAGTTAACGACATCATATTTTTCGCGAACCGAAATCTTATGGGTCGTTTACTACGAGTATAGAATATTTTATGACGGGGAAGAAAATATGTGTTTTGATTGAAAAGAAAACCAATTTATGGTATCATCAAATTTAGATTTAATTAAAATGGAGGTTTTACGCATGGCACAGTTGTGGGGCGGCCGTTTTACCAAGGAAACGGATCAGCTTGTTTATAACTTCAATGCCTCCATCTCCTTTGACCAGAAGT
The DNA here is from genome assembly GCA_009774175.1 of Lachnospiraceae bacterium. Lineage (GTDB taxonomy): Bacteria > Bacillota > Clostridia > Lachnospirales > Lachnospiraceae > UBA3282. The sequence goes on from VSNG01000004.1 coordinate 147,451, forward strand.
TCCTGAAACAGGATATTGAAGGCAGCATTGCCCATGTGGTTATGCTGGCAAAGCAGGGGATACTGACGAAAGAGGAGAAGGATGCGATTTTAAAGGGGCTTACCGGAATTCGGGAGGACGTGGAGAACGGTAAACTTTCGATTACCGAAGAGTACGAGGATATTCACAGCTTTGTGGAGGCCAATCTGATCGAACGGATCGGGGACGCAGGCAAGAAGCTGCACACCGGCAGGAGCCGGAATGATCAGGTGGCGCTTGACATGAGGCTGTATACCAGACTTGAAGTGCTTAATGTGGACGCGCTTTTAAAAGAACTCCTTCAGACCCTTCTTGCGATTATGGAAGAGCATACGGAGACGTACATGCCCGGATTTACGCATCTGCAAAAGGCCCAGCCGGTGACGCTTTCGCACCATATCGGCGCCTATTTTGAGATGTTTAAGAGGGACAGGTCGCGGCTTAAGGATATTTTTTACCGCATGAATTACTGTCCGCTTGGGGCGGGGGCCCTTGCGGGGACGACGTATCCTCTTGACAGAAATTATACGGCTTCCCTTCTGGGCTTTGAAGGACCTACTTTAAACAGCATGGATTCTGTGTCTGACAGGGATTATGTGATAGAATTTCTGTCGGCGCTCTCTACGATCATGATGCACCTGAGCCGCTTTTGCGAGGAGATCATTATCTGGAATTCCAACGAATACCGCTTTGTGGAGATTGACGACGCCTATTCCACAGGGAGCAGCATTATGCCCCAGAAGAAAAATCCTGATATTGCGGAGTTGGTTCGTGGCAAAACAGGACGGGTTTACGGCGCGCTGTTTTCCATTTTGACGACCATGAAGGGGATTCCGCTGGCATATAATAAGGATATGCAGGAGGACAAGGAACTGACCTTTGATGCCATTGATACGGTGAAAGGGTGTATTGCATTGTTTGAGGGCATGGTACGCACCATGAAGTTTAATCGTGACGTAATGGAAAAGAGCGCTATGCTGGGATTTACCAATGCCACAGATGCGGCGGATTATCTGGTGGGGAAAGGAGTTCCCTTCCGGGACGCCCACGGTATCATCGGACAGCTGGTATTATACTGTATTGATAAGAAGTGCAGCATAGAAGATCTGCCCATTGAGGAACTGAAGCAAATCAGCCCGGTATTTGAGGAGGATATTTATGAGGCCGTCAGCCTGAAAACCTGTGTGGAGAAGCGGCTGACAATCGGTGCGCCGGGGTCTGAAATGATGCGGGAGGTCATACGGATGCACAGGGAATATCTGTCCGCAGATTGGCAGGATGAAGACGTCATGTTCGGTGGAAGGCTTGGCGAACAGGAGATAAAGGAAAGGCAGAGATAAAGGAGGAGTAAGTATTATGAGCGAGAAGTTGAAGGTGGGAATTTTAGGGGGCACCGGCATGGTAGGGCAGCGTTTTATTGCCCTTCTGGAAAACCACCCGTGGTTTGAGGTTACGACGATTGCGGCAAGTCCCCGGTCGGCGGGCAAAACCTATCTGGAGGCAGTAGGTGAGAGGTGGAAGATGGATACGCCCATGCCGGAAGCCGTAAAGAATATAATTGTTAAAAATGTAAACGAGGTCGACCAGGTGGCGGCGGAGGTGGATTTTGTATTTTCTGCCGTAGACATGACAAAGGATGAAATTAAAAAGATCGAAGAGGAATATGCAAAGACGGAGACGCCGGTAGTTTCCAACAACAGCGCCCACAGATGGACGCCGGACGTACCCATGGTGGTGCCGGAAATCAACCCGGAGCATTTCGATGTGATAGAGGCGCAGAAGAAGAGACTCGGCACAAAGCGCGGCTTTATTGCCGTGAAACCGAACTGCTCGATTCAGAGCTATGCGCCGGTGCTTACCGCGTGGAAGGAGTTTGAACCTTACGAGGTGGTGGCAACCACTTATCAGGCGATCTCAGGAGCGGGTAAGACCTTTAAAGACTGGCCGGAGATGGTGGAAAATGTGATTCCCTATATTGGCGGTGAAGAGGAAAAGAGTGAAAAGGAACCTCTGCGGATCTGGGGCAAGGTGGAGAATGGCCAGATTGTTCCGGCAGAAAGTCCTGTGATTACCTGTCAGTGTATCCGTGTTCCCGTTTTGAACGGCCACACGGCGGCTGTGTTTGTGAAGTTCAGAAAAAATCCGACGAAAGAACAGCTTGTTGAGAAACTGCTGCAGTTTAAGGGACTGCCGCAGGAATTGCAGCTTCCAAGCGCGCCCAGGCAGTTTATCCGGGTGATGGAGGAAGACAACCGCCCTCAGGTGAAGCTGGACGTGGATTATGAGAACGGCATGGGAATCAGTGTGGGCCGGATCCGGGAAGACAGCGTTTATGACTGGAAGTTTGTGGGGCTTTCCCATAATACCGTGCGCGGAGCAGCAGGGGGTGCTGTGCTGTGTGCGGAGACCCTGAAAGCCAAAGGGTATATTACAAAGAAATAAAGGGATGAGAGTATAAAGAAAAAATATAGGGGGAGACGCCGTCAGAAGGGGACGGCGCAGGGATACGGCAGTGGATACGAAGGTAAAAGAGAAGGGAAACGTGCCGGAACTGTACGCGGAGGAATTTCAGAAGCTTCGTGACGATGAAAAGATGTTCCGGCTGCTGTGCGAGACGTCAAACAGCGCATTTATTTATTATAGTTATAAGGAAGACCGGGTTAAAACGCTGGCTAACTGGGAACATTTTTTCCATTTCCCGGTTTCCGATATGAGGGATCTTTCCAGACTTTATGAGAGCGTGGAAGAACAGTATGAGATTCCGCTCAGGGAAGGTCTGTTTATAGAGAAGCAAAACAGGGAAAGACAGAGCTTTGAAATTCGGTTGAAGGACAGCCGCCTCTGCATAGAGGTGGAAGTGAATATCGTGTACAACGCCGACGGGAAGCCGACGGATAAAATCATTCGGTTTAAGGACGTGACGAAGCTGAACGCCCAGAAGGATGAGCTTACCTACATGGCATATTACGATATACTGACAGGGCTTTATAACCGCAATTATTTTGTCAGGCTTTTGGGAGAATTTCTGCGCAACGCGGAAAAGGATAAATGCAAGGTGGCCGTCATGTTTATCGACTTTGACGATTTCCGCAGGGTCAATGACGGCATGGGCCTGATTGCAGGGGATGATCTGGTGCAGCTTTTCGGACAGTATCTGTCTGATCTTATGAGCGATCATGTGGTGATTTCCCATTTCAGCACGGATATTTACTGCATCGCGATTTACGATCCATGCGGAGCCAGAAGCGTGGAAACCATTTATCAGGTAATTAAGAAGCGGCTGGAAAAGCCGTTTAAGCTGATGGACGGACAGGAGGTCACCATGACGGTGTCTGTTGGCGTGTCCGAGTATCCGGAAGCGGCCACCGGGGCGCTGGAGCTGATCAACTGTGCGGAAATCGTCATGTTTAAGGCCAAAAGCCGGGGAAAGGATAAGATCCAGTATTTTGAAGGCGCGATTCTGGAGGAATTTTTGCAGACAGTGACCATCCAGACAAAACTGAGAGAGGTTGTGTTTGAGCAGAATTTTACCATGCATTTTCAGCCACAGTATTATACCGGGGGTAAGAAGCTGCGCGGTGTGGAAGCGCTGATCCGCTGGAAGGATAACAAAGGGGATATGATAAGCCCCGCAGTCTTTATTCCCATCGCGGAGAAGAACGGCACCATTGTCCCCATCGGGAACTGGGTGATTGAGAAGAGTGTGCAGGATTATGTGGAGTGGCGCAGCAAATATCATTACCCGCTTATTTTATCCATCAATGTTTCGTCTGTTCAGTGTAAGCAGAAGGATTTTATTGACAGCCTTATGCAGATATTGGAAAAATATGACGTATCCCCGGGGGATATAGAGATAGAAATTACGGAGACGATTCTGATAGAGGATTTTGATTACATAAGCAAGCGCCTGAGTGAACTGAGGGAAATCGGGGTTAAAATATCGCTGGATGATTTTGGCACAGGATTTTCTTCCCTGTCCTATTTGAAGGGGCTGCCTATTGATACGCTGAAAATTGATAAAACCTTTGTTGACACCCTGCTTACTGATGTAAATACGAAAATCATTACAGAGTCCATAGTACTGATGGTGAAGCGTCTGGGGTACGAGACAATAGCGGAGGGTGTGGAAACCGAGGCGCAGTTCGAGTATCTTAAAGGGCTTGGATGCGATACTATTCAGGGTTATTATTTGGGCAGACCGATGCCGGCAGAGGAAATTGAAAATCTGTTGGCGGATTTGACGGCGAAGGTATGATGAGGTAGACAGAAGTTATGTTACTGGGCAGAACAACGGAACTGGGATATCTGAATAATTACTATGACCGGGACGGCAGTCAGATATTGATTGTCTACGGCCAGAAGCATATCGGGAAAACAGCGCTCGTAAAGGAGTTTATGAAGGATCGTCCGGGGTATTATTATCTGGCAAGAGCATGTTCGGAGAGGGAACAGGCCTACCAGTGGGGAAGGCAGCTTGCCCATGACGGTTATATTGTGGACAAATTTCCGTCCTTTCAGGATATTTTTCAAAAGATTGCCCATCGGGTTACCGGTAAGAAGGTTCTGGTAATTGATGAGTTTCAGAACATTGTGCGGGCCAGCGATGCCTTTATGAAGGAGCTGGTAGCGTTTGTGCACAGCCAGTGGAACCGGGACGACGTGATGGTGATTCTTCTGAGCTCCTCCATCGGGTGGATTGAAAATAACATGATTACCCGTATCGGGGAGGCGGCCTATGAGCTTTCCGGGCTGCTGAAAATAAAGGAGATGCCGTTTGCTGATCTTGTGGCCCGTTTTCCTAACTTCCGCATCGAAGAATGCGTGGAGGCTTACGCCATTTTAGGGGGGATTCCCGGACTTTGGAACCAGTTTGACGACAGACTTACGATTCAGCAGAATATCTGCCGCAATATTCTGGACTGCAACAGCTTCCTCTTCGAGGAAGGGGAGCGTATACTTACGGAACAGCTCAGGGAGCCGGGGGTTTACAATACCATTATGGCTTCTATCGCGGCGGGGGATCACAAACTGAACGACCTCTATCTTCACACGGAGTTTTCTCGTGCAAAGATCAGTGTGTATCTGAAAAACCTGATTGAGCTGGAACTGGTGGAGAAGGTTTTTTCCTATGACACGGCCGGAAAGGAAAATGTGCAGAAGGGAATCTATCGGATCAGCCATCCTTTTGTGGATTTCTATTTTACTTATATGTATCCGCATCTGAGTGATTTGCAGCAGCTTTCGGTGGGAGAGTTTTATAATCATTATATTATGAGGGACTTCAGGCGTTATGTATCGGGATGCTTTAAACAGGTATGCAGGCAGCATCTGGCGGCGCTTGGCGAAAGACACCGGCTTCCCATTGACTGCGGCACCATAGGCGAGTGGATCGGTAAGGTGGGTTCTCTGGATATCATTGCCCAGGACGAGGAGGGCCGTACCCTGATCGGGCTGTGCAACTGGGAGAAGCCCATGACCTATGAAGATTATGAGAATCTTCTTCTCTACGCGAAAAAGGCAAGGATCAGCGCTGACTATATTTATATGTATACGGCATTTCGGTTTGACGAGCGGCTGAATCTGGAGGCTAAAGTTAAGTCAAATCTGAAACTGGTACAGATTTCCGATCTGTAAAAGCGTGAGAGAGGCATTCTCTGTTATGTAAGCTAACGGGAAAAAAGTATGGGAAAAAGTTTGTATATTGCGGAGAAGCCCAGCGTGGCAAAAGAATTCGCGAAGGCATTAAAATATAATATGAAAAACCGCGACGGCTATATGGAATCTGATGAGGCGGTTGTGACGTGGTGTGTGGGCCATCTGGTGACCATGAGTTACCCGGAGGCCTATGATGAGAAATACAGAAGATGGTCTCTTGATACGATCCCCTTTATTCCGAAGGAATTTAAGTATGAGGTCATCGAAAGCGTAAAGAAACAGTTTCATATTGTGAGCGGCCTGTTAAACAGAGAGGATGTGGAGACAATCTACGTCTGTACGGATTCCGGGCGGGAGGGCGAATATATTTACCGTCTGGTGGAACAGCAGGCAGGCGTGGAAGGAAAAAACAGGAGACGGGTATGGATCGACTCCCAGACAGAGGAGGAGATTCTGCGGGGGATCCGTGAAGCCAAGGATCTTTCGGCTTACGACAATCTTTCCCACGCGGCCTACCTGCGGGCCAAGGAAGATTACCTGATGGGAATTAACTTTTCACGTGCGCTTACATTGAAATACAGTTATTCAATTAAAAATTACCTGAATGCGGACAAAGCGGTTGTTTCTGTAGGCCGGGTTATGACCTGTGTGCTCGGCATGGTAGTCAATCGTGAGAGGGAGATTCGGGAGTTTGTAAAAATCCCCTTTTACCGTATTCTCCTACAGGCGCAGATACAGGGACATGACTGCACGCTTGAATGGAAGGCGGTGGAGGGATCCAGATATTTTCAGTTCCCCGGACTTTATAAGGACAACGGTTTTCTGGAGGAAGCGGAGGCAGATAAATTTTTAGCTTATCTGCAGGAGGAACCGCAGGAACAGCCTGTTGTCGAGAAGCTGGAAAGAAAAAAGGAGACAAAGAATCCGCCCCTTTTGTACAATCTGGCGGAGCTGCAAAACGACTGCTCCAAACTTTTTAAAATCAGCCCGGATGAGACGTTAAGAATTGCCCAGGAACTTTATGAGAAAAAACTGACCACATATCCCAGAACAGATGCCAGAGTCCTCTCCACGGCGGTGGCCAAAGAGATCGGTAAAAATATCAGAGGCTTACAGAATTATCAGCCGGTGGCGGCTTATGCGCAGAGGATTCTTTCGGAGGAATGTTTTAAGGGAATCGCGAAGACCAGATATGTGAATGATAAACAGATCACAGATCATTATGCAATCATTCCCACAGGACAGGGACTTGCCGCACTGAACAGCCTGCACCCCGCTTCCGCAAAGGTTTATGAGATCATAGCCAGACGGTTTTTAAGTATTTTTTATCCGGCGGCAGTCTTTCAAAAGATCACCCTGACCGCAAAATTGAGAGGTGAGACCTTTATTTCCGGGTTTAAGGTACAGGCGCAGCCGGGATATCTGGAAGTTGCCCAAAATTCTTTTGCAAGAAAGCGGGCGGAGGAGTATACTGGAGAAGAGAGGAATGAGGAGGAGCAGACAGGCGCTTTGGCGGATGCCGACTTTATGCAGGCGCTGGGGGCGTTGAAGAAGGGATCAGCTCTTGCAACAAAGGCTCTGGAAAAGAAGGAGGGGGAGACTTCCCCGCCCAAACGCTATAATTCCGGCACCATGATCCTCACGATGGAAAACGCCGGGCAGTTTATCGAAGACGAGGAGCTGCGGGCACAGATTAAAGGAAGCGGTATCGGCACTTCCGCGACAAGAGCGGAGATCCTGAAAAAGCTGGTACATATTAAATACCTGAATTTAAATAAAAAGACGCAGATTATCACGCCGACACTTCTGGGAGAGATGATTTACGAGGTAGTAGCGGGTTCCATAAAACCGCTTCTGGATCCCCGGCTGACGGCCAGCTGGGAAAAGGGACTGACGTTAGTTGCCTCGGGAGAGATCACGGAAGAGGAGTATATGGGAAAGCTGGATGACTTTGTTACCAGAAGAACGAATACGGTAAAACAGATGTCAAATCAGAGCGCGCTTTATCACAGATTTCAATATGCGTCGCAGTTTTATAAGGGAATAAAAAAGGAGAAGGGGTAAAAGCAGATGAGTGGATTACAGAATGCGGCGATTGCAGCTCTCTATACGCTGGAGGAGACAATCGCAGAGGAATTGTTTGAAGGGCTTACCTATCCGTGGGAAGCGCTTCCGAAAATTAAGGACTTTATTATTGCACTTGGTGAAAAACTTCCCGAAGATAAATTTGAGAGAAGGGAAGGAAACATCTGGATTGCCAGAAGCGCGAAAGTATTTCCAAGCGCTTATATCGGCGGACCGGCCATTATTGACGAAGAGGCGGAAATCCGGCACTGCGCCTTTATCAGGGGCAGTGCAATCGTGGGAAAAGGAGCGGTTGTGGGAAATTCCACCGAACTTAAAAATGTGGTTCTTTTTAACAAGGTGCAGGTACCCCATTACAATTATGTGGGAGACAGTATTCTCGGATACAGGGCGCACATGGGAGCCGGTTCTATTACCTCCAACGTGAAGAGCGATAAGACTCTTGTTGTGGTGAAGGCCGGTGAGGAAGTCTGCGAGACCGGGCTGAAAAAATTTGGCGCCATGCTGGGGGATCATGTGGAAGTGGGATGTAATTCCGTTTTAAATCCCGGCACAGTGATCGGCAAAAATTCAAATATTTATCCCACATCCATGGTGCGGGGACTGATCCCGGCAGACAGTATCTATAAACGGCAGGGCGAGATAGCAGTTAAACGTCAGTAAAATTCAGAAAGACGATAAAATAACCAGAGAAAAGTGTGGTGGGGATGGGCGTATGGCGACTGAATTGAATATGGAAAACTTGAGTTCCATGATTGATAATGTGATAGCCGGAATCTGCTTCTTTGAGTATGAAAACGGAGAAATGACTCCTGTTTTCATTAACGAGGGATTTTTCCGTATGCTTGGCTATAACCGAGTACAGGGGATGAAATACCTTGAAAAGGTTGAACGAAGCATTATCCCGGAGGATATTCCGACTTACAAGCAGGCCATAAGGGATGTGCTTAAGGATGATGGCGTGGTGAATACGGAATTTCGTACCGTAACGGGAAGCGGCGGACTGCGCTGGCTGCATGTGCGGGGGAATCTGTATGCCAGAGAAGGAAAGAAATACACCATCGTCACGATCATCGAAGATGTGACCGAGCGAAAGAATGTGGAAGAGGAGCTGCAAAGACAGGCGGAGCGTCTTCACATTTTGTCAGAGGCCGAAGGCGAGAAAATTATTGATTATAATGCCAGAACGGACGTTATGATTATTCGTTATAACGATGAATATGGTATGGCAAAAGACGAGATACACAGCAGATATATGGCGCGCTTTGATTCCTCGTCGATTTTCAAGGAGGATGTGGCTTATTATAAGGCGGTACTGGAGAGCCTGCTTAAGTCTCCAAAGCACGATACCATCGAATTCAGAATCAGGCGATTTGACGATGATTTTACATGGTATCAGGCCAATCTGACTTCCCTTTTGGGCGCAGAAGGCTATGTGACCCGTATCGTGGGCCGTATGATCAATATCAATGACAAGAAACTCAGGGAGATGGAGCTTTTGCTTCGGGCGGAGAAGGATGCGCTGACGGGTATATATAATCAGGGCGCAACGGAACAGCTCATACACAATGCCATAGAAGACAGCAGTGAAAATACGCTGAGCGCGCTGATACTCATTGATCTTGATAATTTCAAGGAGGCCAACGATCTTCTGGGGCATGCAAACGGCGACCAGTTATTGGAGAAGACGGCCGAAATGTTGAAGGATATGTTTAAGGGCGGCGATGTGATCGGCCGCATCGGCGGTGATGAGTTTCTGGTATATATGAGAAACCTGACCACAATCTCGGACGCGGATGAGATGGCCGGAAACATTGTAAAGGCGGTAAATTATGAGCTTGAGTTTGAGGGAGAGCCGATTCATGTAACCTGCAGCGTGGGCGTTGCTGTTTATCCCTATCACGGCAAAACATACGAAGAGCTTTTTGAGAAAGCGGACAGGGCCGTGTACACGGTTAAGGCAAACGGTAAGGATGGATACCGCGTGTATCATGCCGCAAGCACAACGGTTTATCATGCCAACAGAAAAGTCGGCTATGATATGACAAAGACGCTGGACTATGATAGAAACATTGAGGATCAGGTAATGCAGATTCTCTTTGAAGATAAGGTGCTTGAATCCGCGCTGCGTTCTTCCATAGAGCTTATGACGGCGAAATATCATTTCCACAGAGGATATATCTGCGGCAATGATTCCCTGCCGATCTCGCGTAATATCCAGTTTACCGTGAAGCAGTATGCCACGGGAAAGGAAGCGGATGAACATTACGAGTTAAAGCGGGTTGTCAATGAGATTCTTTATGCTTCTTTCCCCGGTGTGACGATGATTCACGACTATGATCTGACGGCGGAAGAAATGCACGAATATTTTCAGGCGGAGGGCATTAAGAGTATGCTGTATTATCCGCTTACATCCAAGGGTGAATTTCAGGGCGCCATTGTTTTTGAGAACCATGAGGACGTTCAGATGGAGCTGTCAAAAAGCGAAATGGCTGAGGTTCGTTCCCTGTTCCGGCTGATGGAGGCGAATATTCTGCAAATTGGCCTGATGGACAGAATGCAGAATTTTGTGGCGCAGATTGCGGTCTTTGATAATATGGACAGCTTTGTTTATGTGGTGAATCCTGATAATTACGAAATCACCTTCATCAATAGAAAAGTAGTGGTGGAATCTCCCAATGTGAAAATTGGGGACGTCTGTTATAAGGCATTGCAGAACAAGGATACGCCCTGCGAAAACTGTATTCTGCGTAATCTTGACAAGAATGATTCCCATTGCCGATGCACGGAGGAAATCTTCAATTATTCCCTCCGAAGCTGGACCAGGTGCAGTGCAAGCTGGCTGGAGTGCAGGGAGGAGAACGGACTTGCGCTGTTAAACAGCTTTGATATATCGGAGTACTTTATGGGATAACAGTTTAGACAGAACAAAGCTGCAGTTTTGCGAATAGGTGCGGCTGAACTGTTACGAAAATGGAAAACATGGGAAAAAATTCACAAACATCTGGATTTTTTCCCTCCGATATGAGACAATGAGACTGGCGGTTATGACAGGCGTTTTGGCCTGTTATCAAATAATTAATACATAATCGAAAGGAGTTATCACATGATCTATTCAAAAGAAGTTGAAGAAATGTGTACAGTGGCACAGGGCGTTCATCATGGCTGTGCTCCTATCCCCGAGGAAGCAAAGTGGGTGCAGGCGAAGGAAGTAAAGGATATTTCCGGTCTGACACACGGCGTAGGCTGGTGCGCTCCTCAGCAGGGGGCATGTAAGCTGACCCTGAACGTGAAGGAGGGTATTATTCAGGAAGCGCTCGTGGAGACCATCGGATGTTCCGGTATGACTCACTCCGCAGCCATGGCTTCCGAGATTTTGCCGGGTCTTACGGTTATGGAAGCACTGAACACGGATCTGGTGTGCGATGCGATTAACACGGCAATGAGAGAGCTGTTCTTACAGATTGTATATGGACGTACACAGTCTGCATTCTCCGAGGATGGACTTCCGGTAGGCGCAGGTCTTGAGGATCTTGGTAAGGGCTTAAGAAGCCAGGTTGGTACGATGTACGGTACGCTTAAGAAAGGGCCCCGTTATCTGGAGATGGCGGAGGGTTATGTGACCGGCATCGCGCTTGATGCGAATGACGAGATCATCGGTTACAAGTTTGTAAGTCTTGGCAAGATGACCGACTTTATCAAGAAGGGCGACGACCCCAATACAGCATATGAGAAGGCTTGCGGTCAGTATGGCCGTGTGGACGATGCTGTGAAGATTATTGATCCCAGATGCGAATAGGCTGCAACAGTTCAGCCAGAACAATAGTTAAAAGGGAGCTATACAAAAATCAGGAGGAGAAGATAAGATGGCTTTATTTGAATCATATGAAAGAAGAATTGATAAAATCAATTCCGTATTGAGCAGCTATGGCATTTCTTCTATCGAAGAAGCTGAGAAAATCACAAAAGACGCCGGCCTGGATGTATATGAGCAGGTGAAGAAGATCCAGCCTATTTGTTTTGAGAACGCATGCTGGGCATATACCGTAGGCGCGGCTATCGCAATCAAGAAGGACTGCAAGAAGGCGGCTGACGCTGCTGCAGCGATTGGTGAGGGCCTGCAGGCATTCTGTATTCCCGGCTCCGTGGCCGATACTCGTAAGGTTGGCCTTGGTCATGGTAATCTTGGCAAGATGCTCCTTGAAGAGGAGACGGACTGCTTTGCATTTCTGGCAGGTCATGAGTCCTTTGCGGCGGCTGAGGGTGCAATCGGTATTGCGGAGAAGGCAAACAAGGTACGTCAGAAACCTCTTCGCGTTATCCTGAATGGTCTTGGAAAAGACGCGGCTAAGATCATTTCCAGAATCAACGGCTTTACCTTTGTAGAGACCGAGTACGATCCTTATACCAACGAAGTGAAGGAAGTAAGCAGAACGCCTTATTCCGAGGGCCTTCGTTCCAAAGTAAACTGCTACGGCGCTAACTCCGTTCCCGAGGGAGTGGCAATCATGTGGAAAGAGAACGTGGATGTATCCATTACCGGTAACTCCACGAACCCCACAAGATTCCAGCATCCTGTGGCTGGTACATACAAGAAGGAGAGAACAGAGGCAGGCAAGAAGTACTTCTCCGTTGCATCCGGCGGCGGCACGGGCCGTACCCTGCATCCCGATAATATGGCTGCGGGCCCTGCGTCCTATGGTTTCACAGATACGCTTGGCCGTATGCACTCTGACGCGCAGTTTGCAGGTTCTTCCTCCGTTCCGGCGCATGTGGAAATGATGGGTCTGATCGGTATGGGTAACAACCCGATGGTAGGCGCTACCGTGGCTGTTGCGGTTTCGATCGAGGAAGCGGCGAAGGCAGGCAAGTTCTAAGAAATGCAGTAAAATCAATACTTTGAAGAAGTGAGTAGGAGTGGTAAAATGTGGGAAAATGTATGTAATTTATACATTATTCCTACATCACTCCTATACAACACTCCTACACCGCGAACATGTTATTTTATTTTTTCTATTTCCTCTTTAAGCCAAGCGATTTCTCGTTTAGTGTACACACGTTCGGTAATATCTTGAATGGAATGACCAACTATGTATTTGATAGCATATTCATCTACCTGATATTTTTTTGCAATCGTAATGAAATGCATTCGACCATCATGGGCTCTATGTTGCGGATTCAGTTTTAATTCGTCTCTAATCTTATTAAATCGTTTTTGATATTTATCATAAGTAAACATATATGAACTTCTGTGAGTGGCAGTATCGGTGCAGTTGATTAGAAATTCACTGCCAAGCTCCTGCGCTTCTTTATATTTTGCCATAACCAAAGGACGTATTTTGGAATGAATTGGTACAATACGATTTGTACCGGCCTCTGTTTTCATTCCACCCATAAAAGTCCAATTGTCGGTATCTACATTTTCAAGTTTGAGCAATCCGAGTTCTTGTGGTCTCCATCCGGAATAGCATTGTATTAGGATGATGTCAACATATTTCATTGTATTGGAGCGTTCCCATAATTTTTGCATTTCTTCATCATTAAATGGGATGTGGCCTCGTTTGGCATCTTCTTTTTCTTTTATAATATCATCAGACACATTGAATGTTCTAGCGTAGTTTCTGTCCACTATCTCATATTCTAAAGCATAATCCAGCATAAGATTAAACATTGATTTGATTCGGGTTTTTGTTCCGGCTGAAGGACGTTGTTCTTTGCCCTTGATTATTGCAATTCCTTCATCCATACAACCTTTAATATGTCTGGCTCGTATATCGCAGACTCTCATCCCATAAATAGAGGAGCAGTAAGACCAAGCTGACGTAATTGTTCGACTGCTGGAATCGGATTTTAAGGTCTTAAAATATTCTTCGCTCCACCGTTCGTACAGCTGCTTAACAGTAATGGCCGGCTCTAAATCATAAGGGTTTTTGTTGTATTCCACTAGAGCAGCATAAGCATCATTATATGTTGGGAAATAGGATTCTGGTTTTAATGGTTTGCATATCGGACGCCCCATTTCTGTTTTACCAACAGTGACCATTGCCCGAAATGGGTTACGAAGATTCCGGCCTTTGATTTCGCTAATCTGACCAAATCCATTAGGTAAGCGCCTTCGCTTGTTTGATTTTCGTGTAGATTTAGGTTTGGCGTTTGGATGCATTGGGTATCCACAATGTGGACAGACTAGTGCTTTATTACTTATTTGCAATTCACATTCAGGGCATTTAATAAGCATTTCAAATCTCCTTTCTGTTGCAACATTCATGGCAATCATATATCATAGTGTAGGAATTGTCAACTACTCCTACACTTATTTTTTGCCCTGGAGGTGATGTATGTGGTTACTCATGATGAATCAACTTGTCCCGATTGCGGCGGGGCATTGAAATACTATGACAGCGTTCCTAGAATTGTACGGACTAAAAGGCGAAGTACAAGCTGGATTAAAGTTCGGAGATTACGTTGTATCAAATGCGGACATCTACATAGAGAACTTCCTGATTATATTTTTCCATACAAGCAATACGAAGGAGAAATTATTCGAGGTGTGATTGAAGGTCTTATTACCTGTGAGACTCTTGGATATGAGGATTACCCTTGTGAAATGACAATGATTCGGTGGCTGTCGCAAAAAATACATCTTCCTTTATGAAAGGAGTGTGATTCATATGAAAACTAAGGTTTTAAGTTTTATCCGCGATATGAAAACTTATAATGTAGGACAGTATATGACAAACGGAGGTTTAATTTTAGCGTCTATAGGAGTTGTGTCAGCGCTAATTGGAAGCCGAATAAGAATAAATACTGTTGATGACAGAGTTATTATTGGCGGAGAAAAACTCGAAAAGTTTTTTAGCGAAACATACGAATCGGTTATTGAAGATGAGTCCTAACAAGGACTCCTTCTTTTTGCGGCTATACCACCGAGGTTGTTTTTACTAAAAGCCGTTCTTATCCTAGAATAGCCGTTGAAAGGAGGCAAGAGCCAATGGAAGAAATTATATTTGAATCGGGTTCAGTGCCAGTGGTCGTTGCAGCCAGAGTATACGGCAAGGATGCATCTTGGGTAAGAGCTGGAATCATATCTGGATGGCTTCCAATCGGAAAGGCTACTCGAAACGGTAAACTTGTAACAAACATTGAGGAGATGAATTCGAGGTACGGACGTATCAATTTCTATATTTCTCCGAAGCTCCTTTATGAAGAAACGGGCTATTTATGGAAAGGAGAGAAACGCTGATGGGAACAACAATACGTCCGGAGCTGTCCGAGAAGAATCCCTATTGGATTGAAAAACATCGGTACTATGAGCTGAAGCATTTCTGTCTTCAATATCCTATCTGGAAAAAGGCATATTTGGCTTTAGACGGGTTAGCCAAAAGACCATCTGATTTAGTCCTATTTTCAGGACAACGAGACCTCAGCGATCCGACTGCTAAATGCGCCGAGGCAAGGATATTTTACTCCAACAGAATGGAACTGGTTGAGTCGGTGGCCGAAGAGACTGATGTCGTGCTTGGAACTTATATTTTACAGGCTGTTACAAGTGGTATCTCTTATGATTGTTTGAAAGCTAGATTAGATATTCCATGCTGCAAGGATGTCTACTACGACTTGTACAGACGTTTCTTCTGGTTGTTGAATAAGGAGCGTGGTTGATATGAAGATTGTGGATGTTGCAGTGAAAAAGGTATATCGGTTCAACTGCCCGAATTGTCAAAGTCGGTTGGAGGCTGACAGTCAGGATTTGGAGGATATCGGAGGCAAGGTGATTAAGTTTTTCTGCCCAGTCTGCAAGAAAGAGCGATATATTGCATGGTCGGATTTGAGAAAGAAGATTGTCTATGAAGGCGAGGGGTCGCAGAAATAACAGCTCCTATTATGAAAGGAGAGTGATATTTTATGAAAATCAAAAATCCATACATAGCAGGGCTTATCCCTTGGATTGGCATCTGCATTATAGGGATTATCGGAACAGAATACCTTATTACAAGACTTTTAAAAGACTGAGCCAGCAATGGCTCTTTCTTTTTATCCTAGCTTAGAATTCCAGTACGCAGGTGACGGAAAAACATGGTATTTTGATATCTGAAAAATTCCCGGGTGGAAAATTCTGAAAAACAATTTGAAAGGAGAAGAACATGGAATTTGTAATTGTGTTTACAATCGGGGTGGTTATTGGTTGTGTCTTTTCGAGTATAGTCCGGCGGTCTAAATCCGTTGGTAAACTTCGTATTGATACTTCCGATCCGGACGGTCCCTTTATGTTTCTGGAATTGTCAAAAGGCGTTGGTGACATATCCTCTAAGAAACAGGTGCTTTTGCAGGTCGATCTCAAAAGTTATATTTCGCACGAATAACACGCTCTCTTATGGAATCAGTAATAGACTATTTGAAAGGAGAAACTGAAAATGGAAGAAAACATCAGAGATTTGTTAAGTGGTGAGATCAGCAGGGAGATTCAGGCTTTATCCGGCTTAAATGCGGGTAGCAAAGAAAAATCAACAGCAATTGATGATCTGGCAAAGCTCTACAAACTGAGAATCGAGGAATCTAAGAATGACTGGGAGTATGATGAAAAGTACAATCGTCGGGTAATGGAAGAAGAAGCCGGCACTCGGGATGAGGAAATGAAACGTACTCAGTTGTCGGAACAGATTAAAGATCGATACTTCAGATTGGGAATTGCGGCGGCAGAACTCATGATACCGTTGATGTTCTATGGTATCTGGATGAAAAAGGGATTTAAGTTTGAGGAAACCGGAACATACACCTCTACAACATTCAGAGGATTGTTCAACCGTTTTAGGCCAACGAGAAAATAGGAAAATGAACGATTTTAAGACGATGGAGGGCGTATATTACACGTCCTCTTCGTTTTTCTGCGTGATTTTTACAGCCCCTATTATGGAAAGGAGATGCTAAAGAGCTCTTTTATCTCTTGACTTAATACAGGGAGTAACCGTACAATTATACCGTTACTTTCAGATTATCAAGGAGGTAATGACTTTATGAGCCAAAAAATTATCAAACCGGAAGGTATGGAGTTAATGGAGTACCTAAATAACGGATACGCGATTTGCAATCGTTGCGGAGCAGTTATGGACCGAAGAGAAGATCCAGAGGGTGGCTGTGATATTTATACCTGCCCATCATGCGGATGGGAAGTAGATGAAATGGATTACGAGTATGAAGATAGCGAAGAAGAATGGACAGAAGGAACACTCGAATCCTATAGAGGTAATGTGCCGCCAAAAGGATGCAGAGCTTGTGGCGGTCCATATCCGCATTGCAAAACGTCATGTAAACTATTTGACAACTAAAGAATTATCAACACAAGAGGGAGTCCTGACGAGGGCTCTTTCTTTTTGCTTTTAGGAGACAGGTATGAGATACCATTACGAAAAGCCTGCTATTTATCTTTCCATGTATGGCAAACTTTATATTTGCGAACATCCAGTTTATAACAGTTGTACTCTCTTTCAAATCAACGACAAAGGATTAGCTGTCATTCAGCAGCGATATGATTCGGAGACAAAGAGTACGTGGTGGAGTGAAGTTGACCCTTGGTTGACGGACGATTTATATTTACATCCTGAATTTAAGAAATACTTTGACGAACGCGCTAGGGAATGTAAGGATGGTCTCTATCCCACCGTTACCGTTCGTCAGATTATGTGGGCGCTTAAAATGAAGCCGATTGCGAGAGAGCGATGGGAAACAGTCTTCGATAGACGTGATATTTAGACGCACTTTTTACAATTCCTTTTATGAAAAAACCGTTGAACTGAAAGGAGTTAGCGAGGTATGGACGAAATGAAAATCGGATCAAAATTTATGAAGACTTTGGTTGCGAAACTGGTAAAAAGAACGGTAAAGAAAAAAACTGGATATGACGTAGATATTCAGTTGAATGAGTTTACTGCCACTGTTACTGATGGAACAGCACGTGTTCATCTAAGTGTTGATGCGGAATTGAATAAAGACGAACTCACAAAAATTTTGAGTGCAATCGGTTTATAGTGGCAGAGGGATCGTGGAGACACGGTCTCTTAGCTTTTACATACGCGAAATTTGCAAGTTATATTATGGAGAGACAGTAGCTCAATTGGTAGAGCGTTGTCCCGGTAAAACGTAAGTGGAGAGGTTATAGGTTCGAGTCCTATCTGTTTCTCTTAGGTTTTGAGTCGGTAACGGCTCTTTTATTTTTGCCAAAATGAAAGGAGAAAATTTATGAACAGGCAAATTTACATTCATTATGGAGCAACACAGTTTGACCCCTTTTTGAGTTTCCCAATTAAGAATGAGTATTGTTGGGTTAAGCCTAAAGGCGGCCTCTGGGCATCAAGAAAAAATGCCTCGTTTGGTTGGAAGGATTGGTGTGCCAGAGAAGAGTTTAGAGAATGTACAGAAGACTGCTCTTTTGAATTTGTTATCAAAGATGAAAGTCGTATTGCAACTATTAGTACATTACAGCAGCTTCGTAGACTCCCTCGTATTGAAAATTCGAGACTTGCTTCTTCTTATCTTATTGATTTTGAAAAGTGTGTACGTCTCGGTATTGATGCTATCGGGCTGTGTTGGTATGGGGAGGAGTTTGCGTACGTTGCTTCTGGCGACTTTTATTTCGAACTGTATGGCTGGGATTGTGCTTCGATTGTTGTGTTAAATCCGGATGTAATAATTCCGCGATAAATAAAAATCTTGAAAGGAGAAAAAGAAATGGAAAACATCAAAGTATTACGGAGACAGGAACTGGAAACAAGAGAGGTTATGGTTGGGGATCAGATTTTGGTATCCTTGGCAGAGATCGGAAACTTTACCGCAACGGCTCACAAGATTACGGACAAGGGCGTCTTGTTTATTTTTGATGAGTACGTTACAAGCAGACCGATGAACAACCAGAGAACCAATGCGGGCGGTTATGAGGAGTCTGATTTAAAGAAGTGGATTGACACGGTTCTCTTGGCGGCATTTCCCGAAGAGCTTAAAAACCGGATTGACGATTTGTCTATTCCGACAGTAGGCGAGTTGTTCGGTCACGATGACGAATGGAATAACGAACATTTTGAACCGGATGAAGACGAGCAGCTTCCGCTTATGAAGGAGCGGAGAAATCGTGTAGCATACCTTAATGATGAATGGGAATGGGGTTGGCTCAGAAATGCGGTAAAGCAGAGGTTTTCTTCGGCTGTTTTCGCTATTGTGGGCAGCCGTGGCCATGCGGACTACAGCAACGCTTCGAACTCTTGTGGGGTTCGTCCGGAGTTCTGGTTGGTTAGATAAATCTTGGGGCCTTGTGCCCCTTTTGAGAGGAGAAGAAAATGAGCAAATTTTCAACGGGATTACGGCGATCATCCCCAACAATATTAACTGTCTTGGGAATCGTCGGTGTTGTTGGCACGGCTGTAACGGCTGTCCGGGCAACACCTAAGGCAATGAGGCTTATCAAAGCTAAGAAAGATGAGCTGGAAACGGATAAACTTACGCCTGTGGAACTGGTGCAAACAACTTGGAAATGTTATATTCCGTCTGTTTTGGTAGGCGTTGGTACTGTTACTTGTATCATTGGTATTGGTGTAATGGATAAACGAAATCAGGCAGCCTTGACAAGTGCTTATGCTATGCTTAATGAATCTTACAAGCAATACCGCCAAGCGGCTAAAAAGGTCTATGGTGAGGATGCAGATAACAAAATCCATGCTGAAATGGCTAAAGATGCAAAAGTCGCTTCACAGGAATGGGGATATCAGGTTTATAACATGGATATGGACCCTGAAAGTGAGGAGTTACTTTTCTATGACCTTACATCGAAGAAATATTTTACTACAACAATGGCAGCTGTGTTAAACGCCCAATACCATGTTAATCGGAATCTTTCAATACGCGGTGATTGTTCTTTAAATGAATATTTATCGTTTCTCGGTATCGATGGTGTAGAGAAAGGCGATGAAATGGGTTGGGATATAAGCTATATGGTTGAAGAGATGGAGACCTATTGGCTGGATTTTGATAATCAGAAAACAACTCTGGAAGACGGTTTGGAGTGCATTACCATTGATACCATGGCGCTCTGCAAATTTGAGTAATTCGCAGAAATTGCAAGTTCTATTATGAAAAGGAGGTAATCGCTTTATGACTACTAAAAGTAAATTGATTAAAGTTCTTGGTCTGGCAGCGACTGTGATCGGGGTAGCAGCAACGCTTGTAACCGATTGGGTCAACGAACAGAAAATGGATGAAAAAATCGAAGAAAAGGTAAATGAAGCACTTGCCAAAAGAGATGACGAAAATGAGGAGTCCTAACAAGGGCTCTTCTTTTCTGTTCTAAGGAGAGAACTATGTCTAGGATGTCTAAGCATGAACAAGTTATCTTGATCATTGAGGATTATATTTTCGATATCACGGAACCACAGCGAAGTTGGGATAAGCACTGGTTCAAGGAAGTTAGTTATCAAAGGTGGACTGGTCGTGAACTTTTAGATCGTGTTCGCAGAAACCCAACACAAGACCCCATTGATATTATATCGGATTTTGCAGTAAAGACGGGCAAGTTTTCTGCAAAAGATTATGGGGATAAAGAGGATAGGCAGATATTTAATGTTGCCTATGAAATGACAACAGACATCTTAGAAATTACAAGATGTTTGGAATAACGGGTTGAAAATGAAAGGAGAAAAAGAAATGAAGACATTAAGAAAACAGGAAGTAACAATTCAGGCAGCAAATGAGTTTAAGGTTGGTGACCAGATCGAGGTTGGAAAGTATACGGCAACCTGTCAGAAGATTACCAGAAAGGGAGCACTCTTTCTTCTGGATCAGTATCTGGATACGGCATATCAGATGAATCGTGAGAATACAAATGAGGGCGGCTACGAGGCAAGTGATTTGCGCAAAGAACTCCAGAAAGAAGAAGTTCTGAATATCTTCAGCTCTATTCGGAGTATCATGGTTCCTTTCAAGAATGGTGATTTGCTTCGTATCCCGTATGCGGAAGAGTTCTTCGGCGATGACGATGATTATGAACCCAGCGGCAAGAAACAGTGGCCTCTTATGAAAGATCGCAGGAACCGAATTGCGATTCGCGAAGGAGACCCCTATGAGTGGGGCTGGTTACAGAACAAAGTAAAGTCTTCTTCGGCTCATTTCGCTAGTGTGGCCGGCCATGGCGTTACGCGCTACCCCAGCGCTTCGGCCTCTTGTGGGGTTCGTCCGGTCTTCCGGTTAGGCTAATCGCCGCCCCTTGTGGGCGGTCTTATATTTTTGAAAGGGGATGCGCTTATGTGCGGCAAAAACCGAAAGGAGTATATTGATGAACAAAAACACCATAACGGCGGCGATGTGGAATATGCGAACCGCTGTAAAGAAACACAGTCCGGAAATTTTAACCGGGATTGGAATCGCCGGAATGATTACAACAACGGTAATGGCGGTCCGGGCAACGCCCAAAGCTCTAGTTCTTATTGAGGAAAAGAAGGGTGAACTGGAGGTAGACGAGCTTACACCGAAAGAAACAATTCAGGCAGCGTGGACTTGTTATATTCCGACGGCTGCCATTGGAACGGTTTCAATAGCTTGTTTAATCGGAGCCAGTTCGGTAAATATGAGGCGACGGGCAGCTTTGGCTACGGCATACGCCCTCTCTGAGTCTGCTCTGAAGGAGTATCAGGAAAAAGTAGTGGAAACAATTGGAGAGAAAAAAGAGCAATCTATTCGGGATGCTGTAGCTAAGGATAAGATTGAAAAGAACCCTGTAACTAACAGAGAAGTAATCGTCACCGAAAGAGGCAATACTCTCTGTTACGACGCTGTATCGGGAAGATATTTCAAATCCGATATAGATAAATTGAAAAAGGCAGCAAATGAGTTGAATCGGCAGATGCGGGATGAGATGTATATTTCTCTGAACGATTTCTACTATGAAATCGGCTTAAATCCGGTCAGCATCGGTGACGAACTCGGCTGGAATATTGATCAGGGCTATATTGATTTGTCATTCAGTTCCCAATTGGCAGATGACGGAACACCTTGTCTTGTAATTGAGTATCATGTTGCGCCTCGATATGATTTCCGCACCGCCTGATGGGTACGCGAAAAAAACAATGTCTTTAATGGAAGAACCCACATATTTTCTGATTATTGAAAGGAGAAAGCACAATGGAAAACAACGAAATTATGACAAACGAAGAGGTTATGGAAACTACTGAGGAGATCGTGAAAGTAAGTTCGGCTAACGGATTTAAGAAAGCGGCTGCCTTCGGATTGGTGTTTATTGGCGGCTATGTAGCAGGTAAATACATCATCGACCCGGCGATAGCACATATCAAAGCCCGGAAGCGGAATAAACAGATGGTCGAGCAGAGAGATTTCGATGACTTCGAGGAGACAGAGATCGTAAGCGGAGAGACCGTTGATGAAGAACCGGCGTAAATGTAAGAAAAACAGTGTTCGGACGGGGAAGGTACCTGTAACAAGGTGCTTTCCCTTTTTCTTTTTGTTTTAAGGAGGTGGCTTATGAACCAGTATAAGTACAGCGGACCTGTTATGGAATTTGAAATTTGCGTTGCGCATAACTGGAAAGGCTCTACATACGCAACGTCCGAGAGGAAAGCGAGAAGTAATCTCTCATATCAGTTTAAAAAGCAGAATAACAAGCTTCCTAATACAAAAATTACGTTGCCGGGAAAGTTGGTTACTGTTTAGCGAAAGGAGAAGAAGAAGAAAATGGAGGAATACAGACCTAATTCCCATAAATCTAAAGAAACCCAAAAGGAGGGGGCAGCTCCACCGGATAAAAAGGTAGAAAAGGTTATCAGCGGATCAGCTAAGCCTAAGAAAAAAGGTGAGATGCAGAAGTTCGCCGATGTTTTTATTTCCGAGGATGTCGGAAATGTGAAGTCTTATATTTTGATGGACGTTCTCGTTCCGGCAATAAAAAAGGCAATATCAGATATCGTTACGAATGGTATTGATATGATTCTGTACGGAGAAACCGGGCGGACAAGAAAGGCTTCGTCTGGAACTAAGGTGTCATACGGAAAGTTCTATGACCGTGAGCCGGATCGAAGACGTGAGCGTTTGGCTTCGTCCCGCGGTGGATATGATTATGACGATATTATCTTTGAAACTCGCGGAGATGCGGAGTCGGTTCTTGATGCCATGATTGAGATTATTAGTACGTATGGAGTTGTGAGTGTCGGAGATTTGTATGATCTCGCCGATGTATCCACGGATAATTATAACGTGAATAAATATGGCTGGACTGATATCCGCGGATGTAAGCCGGTTCGGGTAAGAGATGGATATATTCTCAAATTACCCAAAGCGCTTCCAATTAACTAGAGGAGGTGCCTATGTACGAATCGAAAGACAAGATGGTATCCCACCCGGACCATTATCAATCCGAAACGGGATTGGAAGTTATCGATGTGATTGAAGCCTTTACCTTTGATCTCAAAGGAATTGAGGCTACAGATACGGGAAATATTCTCAAGTATGCCTGCCGGTGGAAGAAAAAAAACGGTACTCAGGATTTGGAGAAAATCCTTTGGTATACGCAGCATCTTATTGACCATTTGAAAAAGTTAGAAAAGGAGACTATTTAACTATGAAAAAAGCAGAAATCATGACAAAGGTAAGCGGAACCTTTAATAAGGTCGGTTTCCAGTTAAAAAAGCACAGCCCGGAAATTCTTGTCGTGGCTGGTGTTGTTGGCACCGTGGCGAGTGCCGTTCTGGCTTGTAAAGCTACGTTGAAGGTGGATAAAGTTTTGGACGAAACCAAAGAAAAAATGGGTAAGGTCCATGAGTCTGCCGAAAAAGGCTGCACCGCGATGGGAGAGGACTATTCCCCGGAAGACGCCAAGAAAGACACGGTCATTGTCTATACCCAGACAGCGTTGAAGTTGGCAAAGCTGTACGCGCCCGCTGTGGCAGTTGGTACATTATCCATCGCCAGCATTCTGGCGTCCAATAATATTCTTCGGAAGAGGAATGTGGCTCTGGCAGCGGCTTACGCTACGATCGATAAGAGTTTCAAGGATTATAGAAATCGCGTTATTGAGCGGTTCGGCAAAGAGATTGATCGGGAACTCAGGTACAATATCAAAGCGGAAAAAGTAAGTGAAACGGTTATGGATGAAGAGACCGGCAAGGAAAAGAAAGTAAAGAAAACGGCTTTTGTTGTAAATCCGTCTGATATCAGCGGTTACGCCCGGTTTTTTGAGAAGTACACAACGGATGAGGATGGAAACAGTGTTTTAAATCCTCATTGGGAAACCAGCAACGAATACAACCTTATGTTTCTCAAGGCGCAGGAAAGCTATGCCAATGATCTTCTTCGGGCAAAGAAGCGTCTTTTCCTGAATGATGTATATGAAATGTTGGGAATGCCTCGCACCAAAGCCGGTCAGGTAGTTGGTTGGGTTTATGATCCGGAGCATCCCGTTGGTGACAACTATGTGGATTTTGGGCTTTATACCGACAATCTGAGCTATTCCGATTTTGCAAACGGACTTGATCCTGCGATTTTGTTGGACTTCAATGTGGACGGAAATATCTGGGAGCTTATGTGAAGGGATGGGATCGGTTCCGGAAATCCATATCAGGATGCAATAGACTATCCTTGGCTCGGACCTAGAGAACTGAGGATAGTCTAAATATTTTTAAGGAGAACTTATATGCGTAAGATAACTGCAATAACCGCGTTTCTTTCTCTGTGTGCGGTTTTTATATTTTCAGTTACCACCATTTCAACAGCAGAAGAACCGGTTTTAGAAACGGAAGTTATTCCGCTGCACATAGCCGCTGCCAATTATGAACCGACAGAAGATATTTCTGTAATGAACATGAAGGATACTGAAAAGAAAGAAGAATTACTTCCAGATGAAGATGTTGCGCTGATTGCATTGGTCACTATGGCCGAAGCTGAAGGAGAATGCGAAGAGGGTAAACGGCTGGTGATCGACACGATTCTTAACCGTATGGACTCCGAACATTTTCCCGATACAGCTTACGATGTGATTTATCAGCCGTATCAGTTTTCATCGATGTGGAACGGTAGGGCGGATTGCTGTGAAGTGCGAGAAGATATTTGTCAGCTTGTCAGAGAAGAGCTGGAATGTCGAACAAACTACGATGTTGTATTTTTCACGGCTGGATGTTACAGCGATTATGGCGTTCCCATGTTTCAGGTAGAAAACCACTATTTTTCAAGGTATGAATGAAAGGAGAATTGACTTATGAATAATGTTTTGACATTTGTTTCCTATGCGTTAGCGGCTATGGCTGGTATCTGTTTTGTCGGCGGAATCGCCGTTCTGTCCGGCGGAGAGGAGATGTAAAGACATGGAAGGATTCGAGAGTTTGATATCCATGTTAGATTACATATTGGATACCAAGAGGAAAAGACATATCACCGGAGGAATTTTGATCAGCATGTCCATGATGTTTGGCGGCTTGGCATTAACGGTGATGACTATAAAAAATGAGGAGACCGATGATGAGTAAAGTAACCAATTTTGTAATGTTTGCTATGGGGACTGCGGTTGGATCGGTTATTACATGGCAGTGCGTTAAGAAAAAATATGAGCAGATTGCTCAGGAAGAGATTGATTCCGTAAAGGCTGTCTTCATGAAAAAAGATCCCGACATGGAAGTAACTGTTTCGGAAACACCACATCAGGCAGAGCCGCGGAAAGTAGAAGAAAAGCCCAGCATTTCCGAATATGCTGCGTTGCTGAAAAATGAAGGCTACACGAATTATTCGGGAACTGGGAAAGAGGAGCAGATAGCTATGAGCAATAAACCCTATGTTATTTCCCCGGAAGAATTTGGTGAGGATGAGGAGTATGAGAAAATAAGCCTTACCTATTATGCAGATCAGGTTCTTGCGGATGAAAATGACGAGTTGGTAGAAGATGTGGAGGGCGCCGTTGGGTTTGAGTCTCTGACTCATTTTGGAGAGTACGAGGATGATTCGGTCTTTGTCAGAAATGACCGGCTGAAATGTGACTATGAAATTCTTCTGGATCAGAGAACTTATTCGGACGTCGTTAAAACGAGACCGCATCAGATGGAGGTATGATGACAAAGAGCGAGCTGAATAGCGAATATTTTGACTGGATGTGCCAGCTCGTATTAGACCGCCGATATTCTAAGAGTTTATCTTATCGGAAGCTTTTATCATTTCTTCACAGCGTAGATTTTAACTATACTATCGCTATGGACGAAAACAGAGAAGAGGATGGGATAGATCTTAGATATCGGTTCGGTTACGACAATTCGTACAAACAATCCATGATTTCAACTTATTTGGACAATTACCCCTGCAGTGTTTTGGAGATGATGATTGCCCTCGCTATTCGCTGTGAAGAACATATTATGGATGATCCCGATATCGGAGATCGTACAGGTCAATGGTTCTGGAACATGGTAGTGAATCTCGGGTTAGGTTCAATGACAGATGCAAAATTTGATGAGGATTATGCTAACAAAGTCATCGAACGATTTCTAAATCGAGAGTACGAACGAAATGGCGAGGGTGGTTTGTTTACGGTAAAACACAGTCGCAGAGATTTGCGAACTGTTGAAATCTGGTATCAAATGTGCTGGTACTTAGACGAAATCGTATAAATTTTAAGGTTCAAAGGAAAGGAGGCAAGATTCATATGTGTGAGGTGTTTGGTTATATTTTTAGCAGTTTACGGTCTTCTGAAAAAGCTGTTCAGAGTATTCAGCGAACCTTAAAACATCAGAGAAGTTTTAACCGTAATGTGGCCGTTTTAGCTATTGCTATGACGGCTTATGTGGTTACGAATGAAATCGACCGCAAAAAGCAGAACAAGAAAATTGAGGAGCTCAGCAATGAGATTAAGGAATTAAGGCGCCCGGAAGGAGAGTAAAAAATGCAATGATCGACTTTTTGATGATTTCAACACGTAGTACAAAGCGTGGTGTAATAGAAATCTATCCGAAGTTCATTATTAAAAAAAGCTCCGATCTGATGATTCGAGGTGGTGACTTTTACGCTATCTGGATTGAGGAACGTGGTTTATGGTCTACAGATGAGCAGGATGCCTTGCAGCTCATAGACCGCGAACTGGATAGATACGCAGAAGAAAACCGCCGGCGCTTTGACTCCGATATTAAAGTCCTGCATATGTGGGATGCCGAGTCCGGAATGATTGATTCTTGGCATAAGTATTGCCAAAAACAGATGAGAGATTCCTTTCATATGCTGGATGAAAAACTTATATTTTCAAATACAGAAACGAACAAAAAAGATTACGCCAGTAAAAAGCTGAATTATCCGCTTGAAGCTGGCGATTTGTCTGCTTACGACAAGCTGATGTCGGTTTTATATTCTGAAGAAGAAAGACACAAGATCGAATGGGCAATCGGCTCGATCGTTTCAGGAGAGTCTAAAAGACTGCAGAAGTTCATGGTTTTATATGGTGCTGCTGGAACAGGTAAATCTACGGTGCTTAACATCATTCAGCAACTCTTCGATGGGTACTATTCGGTATTTGATGCGAAAGCACTTGGCTCTTCCAGTAATTCTTTTGCACTGGAAGCTTTTAAGAGCAATCCTCTTGTAGCAATTCAACATGACGGTGATTTGTCAAGGATTGAAGACAATACCCGTCTTAATAGTTTGGTGTCTCACGAGCTGATGACAGTAAATGAAAAGTTCAAATCGACCTATGCCAACCGATTCAAATGTTTTCTTTTTATGGGAACAAACAAACCGGTAAAGATAACAGATGCTAAATCCGGTCTTATCCGAAGACTGATAGACGTATCCCCAACAGGGGACAAGTTAAGTCCGAAAGATTACAAGGCGATTGTGAGGCAGGTTGGTTTTGAACTTGGAGCTATTGCTTCTCACTGTCAGGAAGTGTATTTGGAAAACCCCGGTATGTATGACGACTATATTCCTATTGCTATGCTGGGAGCATCCAATGACTTTTACAACTTCATTGTTGATTCGTACCATGTATTCAAAAAAGAAGACGGAACAACTTTAAAAGCTGCCTGGGAGATGTATAAAACCTATTGTGATGAAGCAAAGGTGTCATTTCCATTCTCCCAGAGAATCTTTAAGGAGGAACTTAGAAACTATTTCAGAGATTACAAAGAGCGGTTCAATCTTGACGATGGCTCACGGGTTAGGAGCTATTACTCCGGATTTCGGACTGAGAAATTTGAAACTGAAAAAAATCCGGAGGGTGAAATTGCGGAAACAAAGGCCAAATTGATTGAGTTCAAAGAGCAGGAATCAATATTTGACAAGGAATGCTCCGATTGCCCAGCTCAATATGGCACGGAAGCGGGAACACCAAGCAAAAAATGGTCAAACGTCAAGACTACCTTGGCGGCTTTAGATTCTTCGCAACTTCATTATGTCAAGATTCCGGAGAACCACATTGTAATCGATTTTGATATTTCCGATAAGGACGGTAATAAGTCTTTTGAAAGGAATGTTACAGAAGCAAGCAAATGGCCGCCTACTTATGCGGAACTCAGTAAAAGTGGATGCGGAGTACATCTGCATTATATTTATACAGGTGATCCCAGCAAGCTGAGCCGCGTTTATGACGACCACATAGAAGTTAAGGTGTTCACGGGCAATAGTTCATTAAGACGTAAGCTATCAAAGTGTAACAATTTGCCCATCGCAACAATTAGCTCTGGTTTACCGCTGAAAGGAGAAAATAAAATGGTAAATTTTGATGCGATTCAAAGCGAGAAAGGGCTTAGAACACTGATAAAGCGTAATCTCAATAAGGAGATTCATCCCGGTACTAAGCCCAGTATCGACTTTATTTACAAAATACTGGAGGACGCATATTCGAGCGAGCTGAAATATGATGTGACGGATATGCGGAATGCGGTATTAGCTTTTGCAGCAAGCAGCACCCATCAGGCTGATTACTGTATCAAGTTAGTAAACAAGATGCAGTTCAAATCGGCTGATACGTCCACAGCCGTAAAAAATGAGGATGCAAAGCTGATATTTTATGACGTTGAAGTGTTTCCCAACCTGTTTCTTGTAAACTGGAAAATTGAGGGTGAGGGAAAGCCGGTTGTCAGAATGATCAATCCTACGCCGGCCGAAATTGAGAGCTTGATGCGTTTCCGTTTGATCGGCTTTAATTGTCGCCGATATGACAATCATATTCTCTACGCAAGGCTTATGGGTTATTCCAATGAACAACTTTACAACCTTTCGCAGAAGATTATTAACGGAAGCGCTAATTGTTTCTTTGGAGAAGCCTATAATGTCAGTTACACGGACGTTTATGACTTTGCTTCTGCCGGAAATAAGAAAAGCCTCAAGAAGTTGGAAATTGAGATGGGAAATGTTTCTGAAAAGGAGCTGAAAAAAAGAGGATTTTCAGAGGCAGAGATTCGGATTATCAAAGCTGGAACCCATCATCAGGAGCTCGGACTTCCGTGGGATCAGCCTGTACCGGAGGAGCTCTGGACAAAAGTTGCCGAGTATTGCGATAACGATGTGATTGCGACCGAAGCGGCGTTTGTTTATTTGAAAGCTGATTGGACAGCCCGAGAGATTCTGGCTGACTTGGCGGACATGACTGTAAACGATACGACAAACAGTCTCACTCAAAAGATTATATTTGGCAATAACCGAAAGCCACAGGACCAGTTTAATTATCGAGATTTGGCTGAGCCGGTACATGATTTGGACGAGGAGACTTATCAGTTCTTGGCTGAAGCATGTCCGGAAATGATGAACCATACGCATGGTGAAGCCGGAAGTTTTCTTCCATATTTTCCGGGATACAAATTTGAGAACGGAAAGTCAACCTACCGCGGCGAGGAAGTCGGAGAAGGTGGTTATGTCTATGCAGAGCCGGGTATGTACGGAAATGTTGCATTGTTGGATATTTCTTCCATGCATCCCCACAGTGCTATTGCAGAAGTTCTATTCGGAGTAAAATTCACCAGAGCGTTCCGGGATATCGTTGAGGGACGTGTGAGCATCAAGCACGAGGCATGGGATATTGTCAACACGATGCTGGATGGTAAACTCACACCTTATATCCAGAAAGTAATCGACGGCGAAATGACATCTAAGCAGCTTGCCGATGCGTTGAAGACGGCAATCAATTCTGTATACGGTCTTACTTCTGCATCGTTCGATAATGCATTCCGCGATCCGAGAAACAAAGACAATATTGTGGCGAAACGAGGAGCTCTGTTCATGATTAACCTCAAGCATGAGGTACAGGAACGGGGCTTTACTGTTGCGCACATAAAGACAGACTCAATCAAAATTCCGGATGCAACGCCTGAGATTATTCAGTTTGTAATGGATTATGGCAAACAGTATGGATACACATTTGAGCATGAGGCTACATACGACAGGATGTGTCTCGTCAATGATGCAGTTTACATTGCCAAGTATAAGGATGGAAAACACGCCGGTGAATGGACGGCAACAGGAACCCAGTTCCAGATTCCATATATATTCAAGAAGCTGTTCAGCGGAGAAGAGATCGCATTTGAAGATATGTGCGAAACCAAATCCGTGAGCAGCTCTTTATATTTGGATATGAATGAGGGGATGCCGGATGTGACGACTCATGAGAAAGAATTTGCCAAAGCGGAAAGTGACTACAAAAAAGGACTGCTTTCGGATACGACATTTGAAGCGACCTGTGCGGAGTTAAGACCACTTATTGACGAGGGACACAATTATCGCTTCATCGGAAAAGTCGGTCAGTTCTGCCCGATTAAAGATGGTTGCGGTGGCGGTCTGCTTATGCGGGAGAAAGACGGTAAGTATTATGCCGCTACCGGATCGAAAGGATATCGATGGCTTGAATCGGAGATGGTCCGGGAACTGGAGAAGGAAAGCGACATTGACCGTGGATATTATGACAAACTGATTGACGAGGCGGTTAAGACAATCTCAGAGTATGGAGATTTCGAGTGGTTTG
Organism: Lachnospiraceae bacterium; assembly: GCA_009774175.1. Lineage (GTDB taxonomy): Bacteria > Bacillota > Clostridia > Lachnospirales > Lachnospiraceae > UBA3282. Next base: position 178,178 of record VSNG01000004.1, read on the forward strand.
TTTCGAACGACCCTTATGTTGGTCCGCTCGGAGCAAATGATTCCGACATTGACTGTGAGGATACGCTGCCGTGGTTAATGCCTTGCGGAGATGCAAAGTTCAGTACCTGCTTTGACTGTCCGCATTTTAACGAAGACACTTTCCATATGGATTGCGGTCTTGGATACGATATTTCGGACGTGATTATGAAACACGCCATGAATCAACCCGAAGACAACTAAAAAAGTAAAGGAGAATTATTATGTCACGGAAAAGAGTAAACGATAACATTATCATGGAGAATGCCCGCGTTATCTTTCGGAATTTTGCCGGAAAAGAGGGCAAGTACAACAGAGCTGGTGCCCGTAACTTTTGTGTAATCATCGATGATCCCGAATTGGCTCAGAGACTGGCGGACGAAGGATGGAATATCCGGATTCTTCCCCCTCGCGATGAGGGCGATGACCCGAAGCACTATCTTCAGGTGGCAGTCAGCTTTGAAAATATTCCGCCCAAAGTTTTTATGATTACCCGGAAAGCAAAAACGCAGTTAGATGAGGAGTCTATTGACACTTTGGATTATGCGGAAATCCGGAATGTGGATCTGACCATTCGTCCTTACAACTGGGTCATTCAGGAAGGGACGAAGAACGAGAAGAACGGCGTCAAGGCATATTTGAAGACTATGTATGTCACCATTGAGGAAGACGAGTTTGCTGATAAATATGCCGAGATGGAGGGGCCGGATGAGATTCCGCTCAACTGATCGCCGGGAGGGCTATTGC
>VSNG01000040.1 GCA_009774175.1 Lachnospiraceae bacterium
GGGGTAAATCGGCTTCAAAATATTTTATATAATTCCAAAATATTATCTGGCGTTCACTTCATCAAAGACTGCCGTGATTTCTTCTGACGGTTCTTTTGTGAGCAGAGACACGCCCACATTTACAAGAAGCGCAACGACAAATGCCGGAAGCAGCTCATAGATGGCGAAAGCGCCGCCCAGTCTGGCAATGCCGTATTTCCATACAAACACCATGACGCCGCCGGCAATCATGCCTGCAAGCGCGCCCTGCCTGTTGGAACGCTTCCAAAACAGCGCCAGAAGCACCACAGGGCCGAAGGCGGCGCCGAAGCCTGCCCAGGCAAAGGAGACGATGCCGAAAATGGAGCTGTTGGGATCCTGCGCGATAAATACGGCGATCAGGGAAATGGCAATTACTGTGAGTCTTGCGATCAGCAGGGAAGCTTTTGCATCCAGCTTCTTTTTGCCGAAATCCTGTACCAGATTCTGGGAAATGCTGGATGCGGCAGCCAGAAGCTGGGAGTCGGCGGTAGACATGGTTGCCGCCAGAATACCGGCCAGAATAACGCCGGCAATCAATGCGGGAACAATGCCTTCTGCGCTTAATGTGGAGGCAATCTGTATGATGACTGTCTCAGCGTTACTTCCCTCCAGAACGGGAATAATGCCTGCCTGAGACAGGCTGTAGCCGACCACGCCGATCAGCACGGCGATGGACATGGAGATGACCACCCAGACGGTAGCGATCCGTCTGGAAAGCGTCAGCTTGTTTTCATCTTCAATGGCCATGAAGCGGAGCAGGATATGGGGCATTCCGAAATAGCCAAGTCCCCATGCCAGCATGGAGGCGATCATGAGAGGCGTATAGGGTGAAGCGGCGCCGGTCTGGGGAGAGTAGGTCTGTACCAGACTCAGATAACCGGGAAGCTGCTCCACGGCGCTCATGACGCTGCCGAAACCGCCGGTCACAACGGCGCCGAAACCGACCACGATGAGAAGGGCGATGCTCATGGTGATTCCCTGAATCAGATCGGTGGTGCTGACAGCCAGAAAGCCGCCCAGCGTGCAGTAAAGCACGATAACCGCCGCGCTCAGAAGCATGGCGGCAATATAATTCATGCCGAAGAGAGTGCTGAAAAGCTTGCCGCAGGCCGCAAAGCCGGAGGCAGTGTAGGGTACGAAGAAAATTACGATGATCAGAGCGGCGATGCATGTCAGGATATGCCTGTCATCGCCGTATCTTCCGGCAAAGAATTCGGGAATGGTGAAGGAGCCGATACGGCTTGAGTAACGGCGGATTCTTTTGGATACAAAGAGCCAGTTCAAATAGGTGCCGACAGCCAGACCGATGGCAGTCCAGCCCACCTCGGCAAGGCCGGACAGATAGGCAAGTCCCGGCAGTCCCATAAGCAGGTAGCTGCTCATATCGGAAGCCTCCGCGCTCATGGCGGTTACCAGCGGGCCAAGCTTACGGCCGCCAAGGTAAAATTCCGATGCCTGCGTGTTTTTTTTGGAAAAGGTTATACCGATATAGATCATTCCGCCAAGATAGGCGATGATCGCAATGATAATACAAATCTGCGACGTCATAATTTTCCTCCTCATCTTCTGCTTTATTTACGCAATCCTTTGCTATTATAGCGGTTTTAACGAAAATGCGCAATAAAAAAGTACGGCAAACGTGCCTGGGAGCGCCATATCTATTGATTTTATGGGAAAAATCGCATATAATGTCATTATCTGCACTATATTTTTGTAAAATATCATGCGCAGTGAGAGAAGGAGGATACAATGGGGGCTGCAAACAGTAAAACAGGGGCGATAGCCCGTTTTGAGGAGATTTGCCGAAACGCGGTAGCCATTCAGGAGAAATTCCTGATGGACAGACTTGCGGAGAATAAGGATACAGAATACGGGAAACTGTTTGGTTTTGAATATATTCATTCCGTGGAAGAATATCAGAAGGAGCTGCCCATCACTTTTCATTATGATTATGAGGCGGTTATTGAGCGTCAGGTGGAAGGAGAGGAAGGGCTGCTTACGGCGGATAAACCGGTATATTACTGCATCAGTTCCGGAAGTACGGATTCGCCGAAGTATGTTCCTATTATAGAGCGGGATCTTATAACACAGAAGTTCTACTGGAAGGATCTGATCAGGGAATCAATCAGGGCACAGATGCCTGACTTTTCGGAGGAGGAGCTGTTCGGCAAGATTTTTGAGACGGGTGAATTTCGGCGTGATTTTATGCCCGACGGCACCATGAGCGGCGTGAGGGCCGGAGCGCTGAACCGTTATCTGGAGGAAAAGGGCGAATTAAATACAGATTGCTATACGGCGCCTTTGGAAGTACTGTTTCCCAATGACACGACGGAAGACATGCTTTATGTGAAGCTGCGTTTTGCGCTGGCGTGCAGGGACGTGACTGCGATACACGGCGTCTTTGTAAACCGCGTTGTGGGAATGCTTCGCTATGTGACGGATAACTGGGAAGCCTTTTTGTCTGATATCGAGACAGGGGAAATCAGCGATTGCTTTTCCGTGAGCCATGAGTGGGAGCTTTATGTAAAGGAGCATCTTCCCGCGGATCCGGAGCGGGCGGCACAGCTCCGCAAAATTCCCATTGATGATTTGGAAAAGGGTCTGGTGAAGAAAATATGGCCGAAGATCAAATACGGCTGTCTGATCGGCGGCAGTATGTTTGCGCCGTATATGGACAGACTATGGAGGTATGTGGACGATCTGCCCATCCACTATTTTACATATGCAGCTTCCGAGGGATGCTTCGGCATAGCAAGGGGGATCAATGAAGGAGACGCCTATTATGTTCTGCTTCCTGACACCTGTTTTTATGAATTTCTTTCGGAGACGGGGGACGGGGAGAAGATTTTAACCATACGCGACGTGGAAGTGGGTTCCAAGTATGAAATGCTGATTACGACCTTTTCGGGCGCATACCGCTATGCCATCGGGGACGTGGTGGAAGTTGTGGGATTTGAGGGACAGGCGCCCCTTGTGCGGGTCTGCTATCGGAAGAGTCAGGTAATCAATATAGCGGATGAGAAGATGAATGTGCGCCAGCTGGAGAATGCGATGCGCAAATTCCAGAGAAGGGCGGAATGTACTGCGGAAGGATATTGCGTGGATGGCGATTACGCCAAAAGAAGGCCTCGGTATATGCTGTATCTGGAGCTGGCGGACAGCGTGCTTCCGAAGGATGCGGAACAGCTTCTGGACGAATGTCTGATGGAGAGCTGCCCCGGCTATAAGAGAGACCGGGAACTGGATGAGCTTGATAAAGTAAAGATTCAGATGATACCCAGAGGCGGATTTAAGGCGTACGGAAGATTTATGGCGAAGCTTGGCCACCGGAAGGAACAGGATAAGCCGCTTCGTATTCTTGTGACCGAGGAGCAGAAGGCCTTCTTCGGGGGTGCGCTGATGTCATAGCCGCCAGGAAAGGAAAGCGGCAAAGGCTTTCGGGTTTGGTGATAAATATGGACGATAAAAGGACAGCGCTGCCAGAGGCGTTCCTGGAGAGAATGCAGAGGCTTCTTGGCAGCGAATATGAGGCTTTTGCCGCAAGCTACGAAAAGCAGCGGCAATACGGACTCAGACGTAATCTTTTAAAGGGATCGGAAGAAACGTTTATCAAAGGGATGCCCTTTCCGCTGGAAAGAATTTCATGGGTGCGGGAAGGGTATTATTATGATGCCGGCGCACAGCCGGGCAGACATGCGCTTCATGAGGCGGGAGCCTACTATATTCAGGAGCCTTCCGCCATGGCCGTGGCGGAGATCGTTTCCCCACGGCCGGGTGAAAGGATATTGGATCTTTGCGCGGCGCCGGGCGGAAAGAGTACGCAGATTGCGGGGAAAATGCAGGGATGCGGGCTGCTGGTTTCCAATGAGGTGATGGGGGAGAGAGCCCGTGTGCTGTCTCAAAATGTAGAGCGTATGGGTATCGGCAACTGCGTGGTGTGCAGTGAGAGCCCGGAGCGCATGGCGGCGCTTTTTCCGGCCTTTTTTGACCGTGTTCTGGTGGATGCGCCCTGTTCCGGCGAAGGAATGTTTCGAAAGGACGAGGCGGCGGCAGGCGAATGGAACCCTGCCGCTGTGGAAATGTGCGCGAAAAGACAGGCTTTGATTCTGGAAGAGGCGGCTAAAATGGTAAAGCCAGGCGGTGCGCTTATTTATTCTACCTGCACCTTTTCCCCGGAGGAAAACGAGGGGACGGTCAGCGCCTTTTTGCAGGCCCATGAGGAATATTCGATAGAGGAGACCGCTTTTGAAGGCATCTTTGCGCCGGGCCGGGCCGAATGGGTGGAAGCGCCGGGAGAGGGGATAGAACATACCCTGCGCCTGTGGCCCCATCTGATTCGGGGAGAGGGACATTATGCGGCAAAACTGAGGAAACGGGGCGGCGCATCGGAAAAAATCCCGACGGAAGAACCGTCGGAAGGGGCTGCGCCGGCGTATGGCGTGCCGAAAAAGATACAGGACAACGGCGGCGCGGGAAAAACAGAATGGAACATTACCGGTGATAAGAAGTTATGTAAACTCACAGAAAGCTTCCTGCGGGAAGAGCTGGGGATTGGCGGCGCATGGATGGAACGGCATTCCGGGCGGATTACGAAATTTGGAGATCACATTTACCTGACGCCGGAGGAAATGCCTTCCCTGTCGGGATTCAGGGTTTTGCGGCCGGGCCTGCATCTGCTTACGGAGAAAAAGAACCGTTTTGAACCGGCCCATGCACTGGCCAGGACTCTGTTGCGGGCGGATACGCAAAGGGGGCTGGAGATTACGGAGCCGGAAGCGATTTCCTATCTGCGGGGAGAAAGCCTGCTCTGCGAGGCAGAGAAAGGGTGGACGGTTCTCTTTTATGAGGGGTATGCGCTTGGTTATGGAAAGGCATCGGGCGGTCAGATAAAAAATCATTATCCGAAGGGACTTCGGAAATCTTTTTAATATCTTAATTTTGATATATGGTCTTGTCAAATGAATCAGGCTGGAATATACTAGATATAGATTTTTACGAGTGATAAACCACTTTGGCTTGTGTAGGGAGTCCTTTCGATGGTATTTTCCAGTGTTGGCTTTTTATTTCGGTTTCTGCCGATTTTTATGATAATCTATCTGGCGTTTCCTAAATATCGCAATTTGATTCTTTTGGCAGGGAGCCTCATCTTTTATGGAGTGGGAGAACCTTATTTTGTTCTGCTGCTTCTTTTGTCTGTCCTGATAAACTATGGATTAAGTCGTTATATGTTCTGGGAGCCGCGTTCTCCGCAGTCGAACCGTAAGCTGAAATCGGCAAGAAGGCGTAAACGCGCGCTTGTCTTTGCGGCGGTGTTTGATCTTGGCATCCTGTTTGTATTTAAATACTGGGATTTTGCGGTGAGCAATATCAACGGGATTGTGGGGCAGGGGATTTTACCGCTGCTTTCTCTTGCGCTGCCGCTGGGAATCAGTTTTTATACGTTCCAGATGTTGTCATATCAGGTGGACTGTTATCGCGGTACGATAAAGGATAAGGCCGGTTTTCTTCCGTTTGCAACCTATGTCTGCATGTTTCCGCAGCTGATTGCGGGTCCAATAGTGCGCTACGGCGAGGTGGCCAAGCGCATGAAGGACAGGAAGGTGAGGATTCGGGATATTGAGAACGGCCTGAAACTCTTTACGGTGGGATTGGGCCTGAAAGTAATTCTGGCAAATCAGATTGGCACCCTCTGGAACCTGATTATGACGGCGGGCGCGGGAAGCCTGCATGTTTTGGTGGCTTGGCTTGGCGCTTTTGCCTATTCCTGTCAGATTTATTTTGATTTTTGGGGATATTCCGTGATGGCCATGGGACTTGGGAAGATGCTGGGATTTTCCATACCGCGAAATTTTGACACGCCCTATGCTTCCCGTTCTGTATCGGAATTTTGGAGGCGGTGGCACATTACGCTTGGGAGCTGGTTTCGGGAGTATGTCTATATTCCCCTTGGCGGAAGCCGCAGGGGGAGCGGCCGGACGGTTTTTAATCTTTTAGTGGTATGGGCGCTTACAGGGCTCTGGCATGGAGCTGACTGGAATTTCGTGCTTTGGGGCACTGTCTTTTTTCTGCTTATTTCACTGGAGAAAAGAACCTTCGGAAAATGGCTGGAGAACAGCAGGGTACTTGGTCATATTTATGTGGTTCTGCTGATTCCCGCGACTTGGGTGATTTTTGCCATTACGGATATGGGACAGCTTGCAGGGTATTTGGGGAATCTGGTCGGTTATCATAAGGAAGAAATTTTGGTCGGCGTGACACAGCTTGTCAGGTATCTCAAGGAATACGGCGCTCTTTTGATAGCGTGTGTTATATTTGCCACACCGCTTCCTGCAAAGCTTTATTGGAAATGGAAAGACCGGTGGTTTATGGTGCTGCTGTTACTGTTAATTTTCTGGTGGTCGGTTCGGGAGATTCTTCAGGGGAGCAATAATCCGTTTTTGTATTTCAGGTTTTAGTGGATAAACGAGGATAAAAATGAACAGAAATAAGATGAAAACTTTTCTTGAAATCATATATAACTGCCCCTTTCTTTTGCTGCTCATTGCATCAGGATTCCTGTTCGCTCTCTTTTTTGACGAGACGGGAGTTTTTAATATTGATAAAAGTATTGCCGCTTTTCGAATGCAGAATGAAGTGGAAACAGCGGCGATAAAAGAAGAAAATACACAAAATTTTGATGGAGAAGCATTTGCAGAAGAACTTCATTCAGATAATGGGACAGAAGAGGAAACGGAAAATTCCCAGCATAAAACGGGTCATGAAGTGGAAAATGCAGGAATACGCAAGAAAAATGGAGACCATAAAGAGGAGGAAATAAAACAGAAAATCGATATAGCAAAGCTGGGAATTGAGAAAAACAGGGAAAAAGAGGAAAACAGGGCTACAAAATTTGAGGAATACACGCCCATTTCCATAGATTCCCGATATTACTCTGATGCAGGAAAAATTGCATTGACCACAGCATATGATTATGTGTTGGAAAACGAGAGTTATTTTAATGACGCCGTTTTTCTTGGGGATTCCAGGACTTTGGGCATATCGGATTATGCGGGATTGGACGGGGCGGATTTTTTCTGTGACAACGGCATGACCATTTTCAAGCTTCTGGAAGATAAAGGAGTGACTTATCAGAAGACGGGAAAAAAGATGGACCTGAAAGAAGTTTTGCAGGAAAAGAGTTATGGTAAGGTTTATATCATGCTGGGAATGAATGAGCTGGGGTACGGAAACACAGCCATGTATATGAAACAATATCTAAAAGTAGTCAGTCAGATCAGAGAGTGGCAGCCGGATGCGGTTATTTATATCATGGCAAATCTGCATGTCAGCCGTGAGAAGAATAATATGGAGACAGAGTTTAACAATATAAATATCAACGACAAAAACGTGGCCTCTGCAAGACTGGCCAACGGCAGAGATATTTTTTATCTGGACTGTAATCCTCTGTTTACCGACGAGGAGGGATATTTACAGGAGGAGCTTACCTTTGACGGCGTTCATCTCTATGCGCAGAATTATGAAAAATGGCGCAATTTCCTCTTTGAGCACGGTGTGGAAAAAAAGTCGCAGGAACAAAACGCGGATGTAAATGCGGAGGCACGGAGCGGACAGAAGGAGGCAGCGCATGGCGCAGACGAGACTGAATAAGTATCTGGCTTCCTGCGGTCTGTGTTCCAGACGGGATGCGGATAAGCTGATCGGGGCGGGGGAGGTTTTTGTAAACGGGGCAAGGGCACAGGCCGGCATGAAGGTGGACGATGGTGACTGCGTTGAAGTGAGGGGAAAGCGGGTGCATATGTCCGATGAAAAGGTAGTGCTCGCCTATTATAAGCCTGTCGGCGTGGTCTGTACGGAGCGGGATGCCCATGCGCAGCGGATTTTGATGAAAGAGATCAATTATCCGAAGCGTGTTACCTATGCGGGAAGGCTTGACAAAGACTCTGAGGGGCTGATTCTGCTGACCAATGACGGCGGGCTTATCGACGCCATGATGCGTGGAAAGAATGCCCATGAAAAGGAATACATCGTAAAGGCGGACAGAGCGTGGGATGACGCCGCAATTGCAAACATGAGGGCGGGGGTTTATCTGGAGGAGCTTGGTCAGACAACCCGCCCCTGTCAAATAGAAAAGATCGGAGATAAAACCCTCAGGATGATTCTTACACAGGGGTTAAACAGGCAGATCCGGCGTATGTGCGAGGGGCAGGGCTACCGGGTCAGAGGATTAAAGAGAACACGTGTTATAAATATAGAGCTCGGTAAGCTGAACCCCGGAGAATATCGGGAGCTGACAGAGCTGGAGCGGCAAAAGCTGTATCAAATCTGCGGGCTTTTTGCAGGAGGAGAGTAACGGATGGCGGAAAACAGGATGGAGCGCATGCGGGAGCTGGTGTCTCTCTTAAACAGGGCTTCTGAGGCCTATTATGCAAAAGATGAAGAGATTATTTCCAATTTTGAATATGATAAGCTTTATGATGAACTGACGGCGCTGGAGAAAGAGCTTGGCGTTACGCTGGCGGAAAGCCCCTCGGCGAAGGTGGGGTATGAGGCGGTGGAGGAGCTTCCCAAGGAACGTCATGAGACGCCGATGCTTTCCCTTGCAAAGACAAAGAGCAGGGAGGAGCTTCGTGACTGGTTAAATGGCAGGGATGCGCTTCTTTCGTGGAAGCTGGACGGGCTTACTATCGTTTTGACTTACAGGAAGGGGACGCTGCAAAAGGCCGTGACAAGGGGCAATGGAGAGGTGGGAGAGGTAATTACCAACAATGCCCGGGTATTTCGGAATATTCCCCTGACCATTCCCTTTCAGGGGGATCTGATTCTGCGGGGAGAAGCGGTGATCACCTACAGCGGTTTTGAGAAAATAAACAGAGAGATTGAGGATGGCGAAGCCAGGTATAAAAATCCGAGAAATCTTTGCAGTGGCAGCGTCAGACAGCTGGATAATCGGATTACGGCGCAGAGAGGCGTGTTCTTTTATGCGTTTTCACTGGTAAGAGCGGATGTCGATTTTGGCAATTCCCGTGCGGCGCAGTTTGCGTTTCTGGAAGAACAGGGCTTCGATGTGGTGGAATACCGGCGGGTCAATCCGGAAAATATATTAGATAACATTAGTTATTTCGAAGAGAAGATACAGACCTGTGACGTACCCTCTGACGGGCTGGTATTGACTTATGAGGATATGGCATATGGCGCGTCTCTTGGCAGAACGGCGAAGTTCCCTCGTGATGCCATTGCATTTAAGTGGGCGGATGAGCTGCGGGAAACCACCCTTTTGCAGATGGAGTGGAGCGCCAGCCGTACAGGGCTGATTAATCCCGTGGCTGTTTTTGAACCTGTGGAGCTGGAGGGCACTACTGTGACCAGAGCTTCCGTACACAATATCAGTATTGTACGGGGATTAAAGCTGGGAATCGGAGACCGGATCATGGTTTATAAGGCAAACATGATCATTCCACAGATTGCGGAGAATCTGACGAAAAGCGATTCGCTGGAAATTCCCGACGTCTGTCCTGTCTGCGGACAGTCTGCCCGGATCAGCCAGATAAACGACGTACAGTCCTTGTACTGTGATAATCCGGGCTGCGCTGCCAAAAAGATTAAGGCGTTTACGCTGCTTGTGAGCCGGGACGCCCTGAACGTGGACGGCCTGTCCGAGTCTACGCTGGAAAAATTTCTTGCGAAAGGATTCTTGCATGAATTTGCGGATCTGTTTCGACTGGAACGGTTTCAGGAGCAGATCACGCAGATGGATGGCTTCGGGGAAAAGTCTTATCGTAATCTGGCGGGAAGCCTGGAACGGGCCAGACAGACTACGCTCCCCCGGCTGCTTTATGGACTGGGTATTGAAAATGTGGGTGTAGCCAATGCAAAGCTGCTTTGCAGGCAGTTTGGATACGATCTGCATGCCATTGAGAATGCCACTGAGGAAGAGCTTGCCGAGACGGACGGCGTGGGCGGGGTGATTGCCCGCAGCATATATGCCTATTTCCATGAGGAAAAGACAAGAGAGCAGCTGCACAGCCTTCTGGATGAGCTTGAAATTGCAAAGGAGGCAGTACGGGAAGAGCAGACGCTTTCGGGAATGAGCTTTGTTATTACCGGGAGCCTGAACCATTTTGAAAACCGAAATGCGCTGAAAGAGGAAATTGAGAAAAGGGGCGGCAAGGTGACGGGCAGCGTTACCGGAAAAACAGTCTGCCTGATCAATAACGATACGGCATCGTCTTCCTCAAAGAATCGGAAAGCCAGAGAATTGGAGATACCGGTTTTATCTGAGGAGAGGTTTATGGAAGAATATTTAAAATAGCGCAAGATATTTATTTGACAAAAAGAGAGGCAGACCAATGGTCTGCCTTAGCGTTTATATTTCTCTCACATCATAAGGCGTGGTCTGATACACATAATAATTAAGCCAGTTGGAGAATAAAAGCTGTCCGGCGGAACGCCAGTTGACAACGGGTTCTTTTGTGGGGTCGTCGTCCGGGAAATAATTCGCCGGTATTTTCGGATTCATCCCCTTTTCCATGTCTCTGGCGTATTCCAGAGCCAGCGTATCAGAGTCGTATTCCAGATGACAGGTGACGAAGAAATGCCGGCTGTCTTCGGTTTTGGCGATGGCAACGCCGGCTTCATCCGAAACCGCCATAAGCTCCAGACCCGGTACGGAAGCGATCTGTGTCGGGGCAATTGTCATGGCCCGCGACTGCGGCGCGTAAAAGATATCGTCAAATCCGCGGAAGAGCGGAGACTTTCTTTTCAGAATGCGGTGAGGATAAACGCCGGAAAGCTTTACGTCCAAATCTTCCCTGTCCAGACCGTAAAAATGATACAGGGCGGCGTAAGCGCCCCAGCACAGGTGAAGGGTGCAGTGCACATGGGTGCGGCCCCACTCCATAATGGTGCAGATCTCATCCCAGTATGCCACTTTTTCGAAACGAACATGGTCAAGAGGCGCACCGGTGATAATCATACCGTCAAATTTGCGGTTCTTAATCTGGTCGAAGGTGGTATAAAAGGCTTCCATATGGTTGGAATCCGTATGCACAGGCGTATAGCTGGCTGTCTGCAGGAATTCCACATTCACCTGCAAAGGCGTGTTTGAAAGCTTGCGCAGAAGCTGTGTCTCAGTCACTTCTTTGGTGGGCATCAGATTCAGGATGAGCACGTCAAGAGGACGGATGTCCTGATGCATCGCCCGAAATTCCGTCATAACAAATATATTTTCATTTTCCAAAATACCGGTTGCCGGCAGTAAATCAGCCACTTTAATGGGCATGAAAATCCCTCGCTTTCTCTGTAATGTATACTGAATATTAATAAATAATGGATAAATATATTGTCTTATATATGCATATTACTAACTTATATAATGTATGAAGTATATCATAAACAGACCTGGCATGCAAGGCGGCCAAGTCCGCGAAACGCTGTATTTGCCGGAAATTTTTATGATGACGGACAGACATTATAATACGGAGGGAAAAGAAAGGGGAAACTGGACATGAAAAAGATAATGATATTAACCCTGGCAGGCGTCATGAGCTTCTCCACACCCGTTCTGGCGAAGGAGACCGGCTCGCCTGTGGCGGTATATCTTGAGGAAAGCTCTGATATCGGCGACCCTTCTGCCACGGCAATGGCAGTTGAAGAGGGTAAGACAATTGGCGAATATATGAACAATGCAGTGCTGGATATCTGGGATATGACCAAAGATGAGGTTCAGCCTCTGGCCATAGGGCAGGGAGCAGTCCTTGACGGAATGGAATCGCCGGGACTTACTTTCAATCTGTTAAAGCCGGATCTGAAAAGAGTTTATGAGGCTAAGGCGTTTTCTCAGGGAAAAGGATCTTTGCTCAGTGTTGTAAAGGTAGAGACGCACGCGGAATTTGGCACTGCGCGTATCCGTTTCTATGCGCCCGGCATTAAGGCCGGTCAGGCAGTCACGTTTTATCAGCGCGCCGCAGGCGATAACTGGCTGGCCTGCCCTACCATGGTTGCAGATGACAACATTACTGTTGATATAACGGAAAACGGGCATTTTGCCCTTATCGGGGTTAAATAAATGAAAGTGTTCCCATTCCATACAGAAAGCGGGAAAGAAAAAGATTTGCATAATTCAACATTTTGCATTATAATTTAATTGTATTGCTTGGCTTAACTTTCTTTGGAGGGGAACGATCAGATTATGGAGACAGCATATCAGAAGGTAAAAGTGAACAATGAGCTGGAATGGTGTCAGGTAAAGGATATGGCTACAAAGGAGAAGATAGAAAAGGTTCTGCTTAAGCATCGGGTATCCTATTTTGTGAAATGGGAGAAACCCAAATTTTTCTCCAACGATACGTTTGGCGCCTGCGTGTTTTGCGTGAACCAGCTGCAAAAGGAGAGTGCGGACGACGCGATTGAAGAGCTTGCGGAGGATGTGAGGGATAAGATTCGCTTCATCAACCGAAGAGTGGACAAGACGTTTTATTAAACAGAGAATGATATAACCGGGTGCAGATTTCTGCACCCGGTTTTTTACTGATACGAAGACCTGGAATAGGATGTATTTCAAGCCTGTTTGTTCAGATTTTTCTGCGCTGTGGAGAGCATCAGCTTGATGCGGTTGAGCTGATTGACTTCGCTTGCGCCGGGATCGTAGTCGATGGCTACAATATTGGAGCTGGGGAAGCGTTTGCGCAGCTCCTTGATTACGCCTTTTCCAACAACATGATTTGGCAGGCAGCCAAAGGGCTGGGTGCAGACAATGTTATTTACCCCGCTGTGGATCAGTTCCACCATTTCGCCGGTGAGAAACCACCCTTCTCCGGTCTGGTTGCCGATGTCGACGATGGGTTTGGCGTAGTCCACCAGCGTGCGGATGCGCACTGGAGGGGTGAAATGCCTGCTCTTTGCAAATTCCTTTGCAGTCTGCGCACGCAGCTTCTCAAGGGCTTTGATGCCCAGATTGGAGAGCAGGGCCGCCTTTTTCGAGGTGCCCAGATAATCCGCCTTGTAAATCTGGTTGTAGAAGCAGTAAAGCATAAAGTCTAAAAGATCCGGCACTACGGCTTCCGCGCCCTCGGCTTCCAGAAGTTCTACCAGATGATTGTTGGCGGCCGGCGCAAATTTAACAAGGATTTCGCCCACGATGCCGACGCGGGGTTTCTTCATATCCTCGTGGATGGGAACTGCGTCAAAATCTCGCACGATCTGACGGCACATCCGCTGGAAGGTCAGATAATTCATGCTTTTTTGAGAAACAAACTTCCGGCATTTTTCGACCCATCTGGCATGCAGCGCGTCTACGGAACCGGGCTCTTTTTCGTAAGGGCGCATGCGGTAGACACAGCGCATGAAAATATCGCCGAAAAGAGCGCTGTAGGCGGCCCGCATGAGAAGGTCGAGGTTCATGTGGAACCCGGGGTTACTCTCGATACCGGCCAGATTCAGGGAAATGACGGGAATCTGCGACATGCCGGCTTTTTCCAGTGCCCGGCGGATAAAGCCCACATAGTTTGTAGCCCGGCATCCGCCGCCTGTCTGACTCATGATAATGGCAACCTTGTTCAGGTCATATTTCCCCGAATGCAGGGCGTCCATAATCTGCCCTACTACCATCAACGAAGGGTAACATGCGTCATTATTTACGTACTTCAGACCCATATCAACGGCGTGTCGATTATCGTTGTCAAGCACTTCAAAGTGGTAACCGCAGGCATTAAAAGCGGCCTCCATGATCTCAAAGTGGATGGGAGACATCTGAGGGCAGAGAATGGTGTAATCCTTCCGCATCTCCTCGGTGAAGGGCACTTTTGTGATGGCGCTGGAATGGATATTGCGCTTCGCGGCCTGCTGTTCTCTGACCTGAATGGCGGAGAGCAGGGAACGGATACGGATCCTTGCCGCGCCCAGATTGTTTACCTCGTCAATTTTCAGACAGGTATAAATTTTGTCGGAATTTGTGAGGATGTCGTTTACCTGATCCGTAGTGACGGCGTCCAGTCCGCAGCCAAAGGAATTAAGCTGAATCAGATCCAGATCCTCTCTTGTTTTTACAAAGCTTGCCGCGGCGTAGAGACGGGAGTGGTACATCCACTGGTCGGAGACGATCAGCGGTCTTTCCGGCGTGGCAAGATGGGAAACGGAATCCTCGGTAAGCACCGCGATATCATAGGAGGTGATCAGCTCGGGGATACCGTGGTTAATCTCCGGGTCAATGTGGTAGGGACGGCCTGCCAGAACGATGCCGCGCTTGTGGTTTTCCTCCAGATAACGAATTACCTCTTCGCCCTTGTAGCGCATATCCTGTCTGGCACAGGCCTGTTCCTGCCAAGCGGCTTCTGCTGCATCCATAACGGCTGTTACGGGTAATTCCTGAAATTCCCTTGTCAGCGCTTCCGTGACAGTCTGGAGGCTCTGGAAAGACATAAAGGGATTGCGGAACACCACCTCGCCCCGTCCGATTTCCTCCACGTTATTTTTAATGTTTTCCGAATAGGAGGTAACGATGGGACAGTTATAGTGGTTGTTGGCGTCGTGAAACTCATCCCGTTCGTAAAAGAGCGAGGGATAGAAGATAAAGTCCACCTTTTGCTTGATAAGCCATGAAACGTGTCCGTGGGCCAGCTTTGCGGGATAGCACTCCGACTCGCTGGGAATGGATTCGATACCAAGCTCGTAGATTTTACGGTTGGAAAGGGGCGAGAGCACCACACGAAAGCCCAGCTTCGTAAAGAAGGTGAACCAAAAAGGATAGTTTTCGTACATGTTCAGAACCCGCGGTATTCCTACCGTGCCCCGTTTGGCCTCATCGGCCGGCAGAGGCTCGTAGGAGAAGTAACGTTTCAGCTTATAGTCGAAGAGGTTGGGCGCGCCGTTCTCTTTTTTGGCCCGGCCAAGCCCCCTCTCGCAGCGGTTGCCGGAAATGTATTGACGGCCGCCGGTAAATTTGTTGATGGTCAGCCGGCAGTTGTTGGTGCAGCCCTTACATTTGGCCATGCTGGTCTCAAATTGCAGATTTGTGATCTGCTCCAGATTCAGCATGGTGGTCTGATATCCATCCCTAAAATGAGCTCTGGCAATCAGCGCTGCGCCGAAAGCGCCCATAATGCCCGCGATATCGGGACGGATTGCCTCACAGCCGGCGATCTTTTCAAAGCTTCGAAGAACCGCGTCGTTGTAGAAAGTGCCTCCCTGTACCACAATGTTCTTTCCGAGGGCGGAGGCGTCGGAGACTTTAATTACTTTAAAGAGCGCGTTCTTGATAACGGAGTAGGCCAGTCCCGCGGAAATATCGGAGACGGAAGCGCCTTCCTTCTGCGCCTGCTTTACTTTGGAGTTCATAAATACCGTACAGCGGGTTCCCAGATCAATGGGATGTTCGGCAAAAAGGGCGGTTCTTGCAAAATCCTCCACACCGTAATTCAGGGATTTGGCAAAGGTTTCGATGAAGGAACCGCAGCCGGAGGAGCAGGCCTCGTTAAGCTGTACGCTGTCTACGGTCTGATTTTTAATTTTGATGCATTTCATGTCCTGTCCGCCGATGTCCAGAATGCAGTCCACCTGGGGATCAAAGAAGGCGGCCGCATTATAGTGCGCTACGGTTTCCACTTCGCCGTCGTCCAGCAAAAAGGCAGCCTTCATCAGGGCTTCGCCGTAACCGGTGGAGCAGGAGCGGGCAATTTTTACGCCCTCGGGAAGCAGGTTGTAAATTTCCTTTAAGGAACGGATGGCGGTCTTAAGCGGACTGCCGTCGTTGCTGCTGTAAAAGGAATACAGAAGAGAGCCGTCCTCCCCCACAAGCGCTACCTTCGTAGTAGTGGACCCGGCGTCGATGCCAAGGAAGCAGTTTCCCTGATAGGAAGCCAGATCGCCTGTAGCAACATGATGTCTGTTGTGGCGGGAGAGAAAGGCGTCGTAGTCCGGCTGGGAAGCAAAGAGAGGCTCCATGCGCTCCACCTCAAACTCCATTTTAATATCGGAGGAGAGCTTGTCTGTCAGCTCCTTCATGGTATAATGGGACTCCTCTTTCGCGTTCAGAGCGGAGCCGATGGCGGCGAAAAGATGGGAGTTTTCGGTGTCTATGATATGGGCGTCGTCCAGCTTCAAGGTGCGGATAAAGGACTGCTTCAATTCTGATAAAAAGTGCAGCGGGCCGCCCAGAAAGGCCACATGCCCCCGAATCGGCTTGCCGCAGGCAAGACCGCTGATGGTCTGGTTTACCACCGCCTGAAAGATGGAGGCGGAAAGATCTTCCTTTGTGGCGCCCTCATTGATGAGAGGCTGGATATCGGACTTGGCAAACACGCCGCAGCGGGCCGCTATGGTGTAAAGGGAATGATAATTTTTAGCGTATTCATTGAGCCCGGCGGCGTCTGTCTGTAACAGGGACGCCATCTGGTCGATAAAGGAGCCCGTGCCTCCCGCGCAGATGCCGTTCATCCGCTGTTCCACGTTGCCGCTCTCGAAATAAATAATCTTGGCGTCTTCACCGCCCAGTTCTATGGCTACGTCCGTGACGGGCGCAAGAGTCTGCAGTGAGGTGGATACGGCGATTACCTCCTGGACAAAGGGAATTTCCAGATGATTGGCCAGAGTAAGGCCGCCGGAACCTGTAATCATGGGATGTACCGTGAGGTCGCCGAGCTTGTCATAAGCCTGTGAGAGAAGTCGCTGCAGGGTTTCTCTGATATTGGCAAAATGTCTTTGGTAATCGGAAAAGAGTATTTGATGCCGGTCGTCCAAAATGGCGATTTTGACGGTGGTGGAACCGATGTCAATGCCAAGGGTATATTGCATGTCACTCATTTCTCGTTCACTCCTTCATAGTCGAAAAGGTTTTTGGAATCAATTACCTTTTTTCTTATTATAATGTGTTTTTCCACATACCCTGTCATTATACGACACAGTTTTCCAAAATGCAATTCTCCAATTCTTAGAAAAACATGAAGATTTCGAGAGCCATTTATTAAATTTTTATGACATCATGTTTTTCTTAAGCCGCGCCGTTTACTTTTAAATAGAGGAATGCTATATTATATAATAGATTTTGGATAATAGAATCCTGTTTTGGATTCTATTATATATTTTTAAGGGAGAGTGTGCTATGAGTCCTTTCGAGCGAAGATTTGGAAAATATGCCATACGGAATCTTTCTTTTGTTCTGGTGGCCTGTTATGCAATCGGGTATGCGATACAGCTGATTGACAGATCTGGGATGGTCACGTTATATCTGAATTTAAATCCTTACGCGATTCTGCACGGGCAGATCTGGCGGCTGGTGACGTGGGTGCTGATTCCGCCAAACAGCGGCGGCCTTTTTGTCACGCTGATTATGCTGTATTTTTACTGCTCGCTTGGCAGTTCGCTGGAACACACATGGGGGACTTATCGGTATAATGTATATTTGTTTCAGGGGATGCTTTTCACCATAGCGGGGAGCTTTCTGCTGATGGGGTACTGCTATTTGTTTCACCCGCAATTCCAGCTGACGGAAAGAATGATATTGACTATTGATACACCCTATGATTATTTTGGCTTTATAGCGATGATGTTCAGCACCTACTATATCAATATGTCGATATTCCTGGCGTATGCGGCGACTTTTCCGGATGCACAGGTACTTCTTATGTTTATTATTCCGATCAAGGTCAAATGGCTGGGCATTATCTATGCGGTGATGCTTGCCTTCCAGTTCCTTGGCTCAGGTGTGGCCGGGAAGTTTGTGATCGGCGCGTCGCTGCTTAATTTTATTGTGTTCTTCCTGACGTCGCGTAACATGATGCACCTGAATCCGAAGCAGATTCACAGGCGGCAGGAGTTTAAGCGGGATGTGCGAAGGAATACGGGGATCACAAAGCATAAGTGCGCGATCTGTGGAAGAACCGAGGTGGACAGCCCGCAGATGCAGTTCCGTTTCTGTTCCAAGTGCGACGGCAACTATGAATACTGCGAGGAGCATCTTTATACCCACACGCACATTAAGCGGCCCGGTTCCTGACAGATAGCGGCGGGATAACCGCCAAGGAATAAAATCAAGTGTTATTTTATAATATGCAGGGGAGAGGGGAAACCAATGGGGCGGGAAAAAGAGTTTACTGCAATTCTGGAGCAGATAAAGAAAAAGGCGAGAGCCGGACAGAATTTTATCACAAGCACAGAGATAGAGGAGGCATTTTCCGCGCTTTCACTGAGCACAGAGCAGATGGACATGGTGTATGCCTATCTGCGGGAAAATAAGATTGGCATTGACGAGCCGGCGGATATGGATGCCGGTCTGGAGGAGGAAGAACGAAATTACCTTGACTCCTATCTGGAGGCGCTTACGGCCATTCCCGGGGCCACAGAGGGAGAGCGGGAAGCCATTACTTTGTCGGCCATGGCAGGGGATCCGGATGCGGTGGAGAGACTGACGGAGCTTATGCTGCCGGAGGTGCCTCAGATTGCCAAGCTGTATACGGGACAGGGGGTCAGTCTGGAGGATCTGATTGGCGAGGGCAATGTGGCTCTTTCTCTGGGCGTTACCATGCTGGGCGCGCTGGAGCACGCACACGAGGCCCGGGGGATGCTTGGCAGGATGATTATGGACGCCATGGAGGACTGTATAACGGCAAGCGAGGCGGAGGAAAAGGCGGATCAGAAGATTGCCGACAAGGTAAATAAGGTGGCGGATGCCGCCAATGTCCTGCGGGAGGAGCTTCGCAGGGCGGTAACGGTAGAGGAACTCATGGAGGAGACGGGATTCTCAAGAAAGGCCATAGAAGATGCGGTCCGCATAAGCGGCGGCAGCATAGAGTCCATCGCAATGAAGTAAAATCCTTCGAAATTTAACGGGGATTGCTTCACAGCCCCGGCAGGAGGAGAAGATACCATGGAAGCGGAAAACAGGGATTATAAATATTTCATGCAGGATACGGGTTCTGTTTATCTGGGCGCGAAATTGAGCTATGCGGAGATTTTGCAGGACGAGATGGTTAATTTTAAATATAAGAGTATTGTGGAGCATTATATTTTTAAGGACACCGATCCGGAGACTACGCTGGAAAGCCAGCTTTATTACATGACGAAGGAGCAGTTCTCCTACAAAACATACCAGCAGCTAAAAGCCAGGGTAAAGGTGAGCATTCTGGAGGAGAAGAAAAGCCTCTTCGGCAAGAAAAAGAGAGGGTATGTCACAAAAACCATGCCGCTTGCGGAGTTTGTCGATATCAATCTGGCCCAGAAAAAAGCGCAGGGCGTTGTGATACAGGAGCTGGCCCTGTCCAAGCTTGGTTTGATGTCTTTTTCCGTATAAACGGGAGCGCAAATTACGCTGCGCGATAACTTACATGTAATTTCTCGCAAAAATTTTATAATATGGCTTGATTTTGACAAAATTTTTTGTTAAAATTCTTTTTGTAAAATTCCCCTTTTACACTGAACAGGTGAACGACTTTTGGTCCTTCGCCTGTTCTTTTATTTTATGGGTCGAATAGACCCTGTTGAGTGCATTGGAGTTTCTCAACAGAGAAACGGAAATGTGCTCAACG
>VSNG01000041.1 GCA_009774175.1 Lachnospiraceae bacterium
TGACTATAATTTCCTGCTATTGTACAATATGAACATAAGATAACCGCAAAAAAGAAAAAAATATGCAAGTTGCTTAATTAACAAGCGGCAAGAAGTAAACAGAGATCATATTTTTTGAATGAAAGTATGGCTTTTGAAGAAAAAAGGTCGGTCGAAATGACTAAAATACTTTAGGCGGATCACGATGCGGTTATCGGACAGCATATTTTATAAAAGGAGGAAAAAGAATGAAAAAGAAAGTATTGGCTACTTTGTTGACAGCGGCAATGCTCGCTACAACATTGGCAGGCTGCGGCGGCGGCGCAGCAGACAGCGGCACACCCTCTGCAGATGAAGGGGGGGGGGGTAGAAGCTCCTGCAGCAGACGGCGATGCGGCGGCGGACGACGGCGGGGAGGCGCCCGCAGATGATGCGGCAGCAGCAGAGGAGGAGATTCCTACCGCTACCTTCGGCGATCCCAACGGCACGCATATGGAGATGTGGACATTCGTGGAAATCCACGGACAGCACTACGGCAATATGGTTGAAAAATGGAATGAGCAGAATCCCGACAGAACCATTGAGATTACCTGCACTACATATCCTTACGCAGATATGCATACAAAGCTTTTGACTTCTTTGAACGCAGGTACAGGCGCGCCTGATATCTGTGATGTGGAGATCGGCCAGTTCCCCAACGTGGTAGCAGGTCTTGATACGTGGCTTGTTCCCCAGAACGATACGGCGGCTCCTTATTTAGACACCATGGTTCAGGCCAGAATGGATGTCTACTCAGGTACTGACGGAAATTATTACGGTATTCCTTACCATGTAGGCGCTACCGTAATGTATTATAATGCAGCCGCTATGGCGGAGGCTATGGGCATCTCTCAGGACGAAGTGATCGCAAAGATTGATGCCGTTGTAACATGGGATGATTACGCGGCGCTTGGTGAGGAGTACCTTGCAGCGCTCGGGAATCCCGAAGATAAGCATTGGACTTCTGTTGACACGGCAGGCTGCGACTGGCAGTGGATCGCCATGGCTGAGTACGGTGAAGACTGGACCGGCGGCATGGGCGGCACGGCGAGCGTACAGCTTGACTCTGTGAAGAAAATGTGCACCATGGAGCAGGAGTGGGTAAACAGCGGTCTTGCAATGGTGTCTCCTGACGGACATGTTGATCTGGAGGCAGGCTTCCAGAACATTCTGGATCACAATATCGTATCCTTCCCGAAGGCTATGTGGTACATGAGCCGTTTCACCAACTACATGCCTGAGGAGTCCGGCAACTGGTATATCGCTAAGTGTCCTGTGTTTGAGGCAGGCCAGAAGTGCTCCGTAGGTATCGGCGGTACCGGTACTGTTGTAACACAGCAGGCAGGCGACAAGGATCTTGCTTCCGAATTCCTCTGCTGGGCTAAGATGTCCGAGGAAGGCGAGCAGCTGATCTGGGATAACCTTGGATTCGATGTATGTAACACCGTACTTTGGAATGACGACGCATTCGCGCATGATGATAATAACCAGTATAACCAGTTCTTTATCAACTACCCTTACGATGTGCTTTACAGCATCAAGGATGATATCGGTACTGTATACACCACAACTATCAGCCCGACGATTAACGAGCAGATGTGTAATGTAACGCTCAACGATATCCTTGAGAACGGCGTAAGCGTTGACGAGGCGCTGCAGGCAGCTCAGGACGTGGTTGATCTCGAACAGTAACCGTAGTAAATCCTATAAGGATTTACTACCGGGCAGGCTCGACATGAGGAAGCCACTCAGACAGGCTTGGCGTGGAGAAACCACACGTGGACCTGGGCATGAGAAAGCCTCTTGGGCTGGCTTGAGGATGCTGTTTGAGCGGGCTTGACTGAAAAGGTGAATAGAGGGGATTGTGAATGCAATCCCCTCTTACTGTTAAGGTAAGCAAAACTATCGGGGTTATTGGTTTATTGGTAAGGAGTGTGTGCGTATGAATAAGGTTAAAAAGTTTTTCTATTCGCAGAAGGCAGCGCCGTATGTATTCGTGCTTCCTTTTATTATCAGTTTTCTTTTATTCTGGATTTATCCGTTATGCAGTACAATCACCATGAGCTTTCAGGATATCACCCCTACGGGCACAGAATGGGTGGGTATAAAGAACTTTCAGAAGCTGTTAAAAGATACCGTTTTCCATACGGCGATCAAAAACAGCTTTCAGTATATG
Source organism: Lachnospiraceae bacterium (assembly GCA_009774175.1). Taxonomy (GTDB): domain Bacteria; phylum Bacillota; class Clostridia; order Lachnospirales; family Lachnospiraceae; genus UBA3282. The sequence continues at coordinate 2,195 of VSNG01000041.1, forward strand.
ATACTGACACTGGTGCTGTTGATACCGTTTCCCATGTTTTTTGCGGTATTGATGGATTCCAGACTGGTGAAGGCGAAGGGCTTCTGGAAAGCCTGCCTGTATGTACCGGCGCTGACTTCGGTCGTTATCTCCGGTACTTTGTTTCGACTGATGTTTTCCGAGTATCCTACCGGTCAGATGAATGTGATCACGACGGCTCTCGGACTTGGCACTTTTAAATGGCTGAAAGTGAAAGCAACCGGTCTCGCCGCTCTTTTGCTTGTGGCGTGCTGGAGATGGACCGGCGTAAATATGCTCTACTTTATTTCCGGATTGAAGGCGATTGACACCGCCATGTATGAGGCGGCCGACATTGACGGCGCGACTGCCTGGCAGAAATTCCGGTATGTTACCATTCCTCTTTTGAAACCGACTACCGTTTATGTGCTGACGATCAGCGTGTACGCGGGTCTGGCAATGTTCATGGAATCCTACATGCTGTGGTCCGGCCCCGATTCGCCGAACAACATCGGTCTGACCATTGTTGGATATCTGTACAAGCGCGGTATCACAAAGAATCAGCTCGGATACGGCAGCGCGGTAGGTATCGTCCTGCTTGTGATCGCGCTGGCAATCAATATAGTACAGCTCGTTGTAAACGGGACTTTAGGGAAGGAGGAAGACTGATATGGCAGAAACAACCTCTGTAAAAGGCAAAGAAACCGGCGGAATGAGGGCAAAGAGAAGGATTCTGACCGTGTTCGCAACGGCATTGTTTGCAATTTTATCGTTCCTTATTATCTATCCACTGTTTGCGGGACTGATCGCTTCCTTCCGGCCGGGCACGGAGCTGATTCGCCGGGGCTTGAGCATCAACCTTGATTTCAGCACCATGACGCTGGACAATTATACATACCTGTTTGGAAATAACGTGGATGGCCACAGATATTTTATGTGGTATAAAAACAGTCTGGTACTGATGGTTGTCACGGTGGTACTGACGCTGCTTGTCTGCTATATCGTAGCCTACGGCCTGACCATGTATAACTATAAGTTGAAGAATTTTCTGTTCTTCCTCGTGATTGCGACTATGATGGTTCCTTTTGAGATTTTGATCCTTCCGCTTTACAAGGAAATGATCGGTCTGAAACTGGTTGACACCATCTGGGGCGTAATGCTGCCGGGTATCTGCGGCGCGTCTACCATATTCTTTTTCCGGCAGTATATGTCGGGGCTGCCAAAGGATCTGCTGGATGCGGGAAGAATCGACGGCGCGACTGAATACGGTATCTGCTTTAAGATCATGATGCCGATTACGAAGCCCGCGTTTGCGGCCATGGCCATACTGTGCGCCATGGGTTCATGGAATAATGTGCTCTGGCCGATGCTTGTGTACAGAAGCGCAGAGAAGTTCACGCTTCCCATTGGTCTGAATACATTGCTTACGCCCTATGGAAATAACTACGATGTACTGATTGCCGGATCCATGTTTGGCATCCTTCCGGTATTCATCATTTTCCTCTGCTTCCAGAGGTATTTTATCGAGGGTATGACAGCCGGAGCGGTTAAAGGCTAGAAATATTAATTTCGGGCATACACTCCATTGCCAGAGGCTGCTGCGACGCCGGGTTTTCGGTTATAGCGGCAGCTTCTTTTGCTACGCTTTTGTTCCGCGCGCGAAGCTGCGCATTCATACCCCGCCCTCTTGGGACGCTTCAAGCTTGATGCCCTGTTGCTTTCCATATGTACCCTTTGACACCTTAATCCCATGAAATAAAAATTAACTCTCCTATAATGGGAGAGTTAATTAGCTGTTGGCCGAATTATTATATGCTTATCAAATCAGGATTACTTTGCGGCATGATAAATGGCAATCATGTCTTCGCGGCCCAGCTTTCTGGCGGAGCCAATCTGTTCCCCGTAAGCGCCGGTTATGCTGGCGGCCATTTTTTCGATTTCCTCATCCGTGGGGGAGATGCCGAGCTCCGAAAGGGAAACCGGCATACCGATGCTGTGGAAGAAATCTTCGGTGGCCTCAATACCTGCCAGTGCAATTTCCTCGTCAGAGCCTTCGACGGTGACATTCATGACGTTTCTGGCATAGCGCACGAAGCGGGGAAGACAGCTTTTGCAGACATATCTTGCCCAGCTTCCCCAGATGGCGGAAAGTCCTGCCCCATGGGTTACGTCGAACATGCCGCCCAGCTCGTGTTCCAGTTTATGGGATACAAAGTCGTCCCCGGAATTGCCACAGCCGGTAAGCCCGTTGTGGGAGAGCGACCCCGCCCACATGATTTCCGCCCGGGCCTCATAGTTATCGGGAGCTTCGTGCAGGATCAACGCGTTTTTCATGACGGTCTTTAAAAGGCCTTCCGCGATGGCGTCCGTAAGCTCCATTTTCGCCCCGCTTGTAAAGTAGCGTTCCATGGTGTGCATCATGATGTCCGTGCAGCCGGATTCCGTCTGGTAGTCCGGCAGGGATTTCGTGTAATCGGGATTCATGAGCGTAAATTTCGGACAGGCAAAAGCGCTGTTACAGGATCTCTTTTCGCCTGTTTTTTTATTGGTGATCACGCAGGACTTGGAGGTTTCGCTTCCTGCTGCGGCGATGGTGACAATGCAGCCAACGGGCAGACAGCCGGCCGGTTTTCTCGTATGCCGAAACAGCTCCCATACGTCGCGGTCGGGCTCGGCAAGACCGTAGCCGATGGCTTTCGCCGTGTCGATGGCGCTGCCGCCGCCGATGGCGAGAAGGAAGTCGACGCCCGTTGCCTTTCCGATGCGGATGCCTTCGTAAACTTTTTCAAGATGGGGATTTGGCACAATGCCGCCAAGCTCGGCATAGCCGATATCCTCCGCCTCCAGAGAAGCTTTTACCAGATCCAGAAGGCCCGAGTGGGCGGCGCTTTTTTTGCCGTACACAATGAGCGCCTGCGTGGCGCCGTATTCCTTTGCCAGTTTTCCAATCTGCTTTTCCGAGTCCCGTCCGAACACAATGCGGGTGGGGCAGTAAAATTCAAAATTATTAATCATGGAAGCTCCTTTTAGATACTGCAGTCGGATCAGCCGGCATTATAATCGTCAATAATGGGAGGAATCTGAGCCATCATATTGTCGATGTCCTCGTACATGGCGCTTTTGGTAGTACCCATGTTGCTGACCCGGTTAATATGCCGCATTACCGTGTCATACTGTGATTTCAGTTTTTCAAAAAAGCCGCTCAGAGTCTGCAATTTATTTCTGGAATCGTCGATTACAAGAGATATCTGCGACTGCACCGTTTCCGATTCCTCCGCTGCCTGTGTGATCTGTGTAAACATGGCGTAAGTTTCGTCTGCTTTTGTGAGGCTTTCCTCCAGCGCCTGATGAGAGGTATTGATACTGGCGCTCAGCTGTTCCGTTCCGTGCTCCACATCTTCGATGCTGGAATCCACCATTTCCACGAGGTTTTTTATTTCCTCGGACAGACTTTTGATCTCGCCGGCTACGGTGGCAAAGCCCTTGCCCTGCTCCCCGGCTCTGGCGGCTTCGATGGAAGCGTTGAGGGAGAGAATGTTAGTCTGGTCTGCAATGGACACAATTTTTACCATGCATTTACGGATCTCATTCAGGGAAAGCTGGAAGGTATCGAAGGTATTCTGCATTTCTCCAAAATGGCCGGCTACCTGGAGGGAACTGTTTTTCAGGGTTTCCACTTCTCCCTGTACATGATCCACAGACTGAAAAATATTGTCCTTTACGGAAGCGAACTGGCCGGATACCGTATTGATGCTGGAGAAGGTCTGTTCGAAGTCCGACAGGGAATCCTTCAGCTCTTCCGAATCCTTAAGCACTTCGCCGAAAGATCTGCGGACCATGTTCAGCTCGTTAAGAGAGTCCACTTCGTTTTGCACCAGCGCATTGCGGTATTCCTGGAGGCTTTCTATTACATATTTGACCGGGTTCAGCGTTTTTTCTTCCCGTTGCGTTTTTTTGCGGAATTTCATTTTCTTTCCCTCCCCTTATTCAAATACCACGCAGGTCATGGATTGGTTGACAAAGCGGTTGTTATAGTGTTCTCCGTACCCGACCAGTCCGGCATGGCTGCCAAGAACGCTCATTTCCGTCAGATATTCTTTCATGTAGTTGTTGTCGGTAAAGAGCAGATACCGAAACAGACAGTTGACGGAAAATACAGCCGAAATATGGGAAAATTCATTTCTTATGGTTTGAATGGTATTTCTGACAACTTGCCGGTAATCGCCTAACTCCAGAAGAATCAGTACGTCGGAGTCGTTTACCTGACGGAAACAGGTCAGAGAGTTTCCGCTGACTTCCTTGATGGAAATAATGCAGGTGTCGTTTCCGTTAATTTTACCGAAGGGGTTTTTGAAGGTCTGTGTGGAAATCTGTTCCTCAGTCACATGAAGAATATTCTGGTAAACCTGTTTGGCGGATTTTCCGTTTAACAGACCGAGACGGTAGTTTGCCCTGTCCGTGCCGGAGGCGATAAACCGATGGTTTCCCAGCTGATGGTAAATGTTTTCCTTGTAAGCCTTTACCCGGCCGTTCATGTTTTTAATCAGCGCGTATGCCACTGCGTCCTGATAAACCCTGCCGTTTGCAGAAATCTTTCCGCCGTCGCCGGTTCCGCCTACCAGGGAGATATTGCTGCGCTTTAATGCGCTGTAAATGGTGGTCAGCACGCAGGCGTCGTTTCCGGAACAAAAATCAATACAAATCGTGTTCTGTCCCGAGCTTTTAATGGTATGTATATCCTGCTGCAGCCGCCCGATGTATTTTACGGGCATGACAGATACGTCTTCCAACACATTGGCCACAGCGGTTACGCCGTCATAATAGGCAATGACGCCTACGCCTTTTTCGACAACACGGGTGTCGTAGCTCATACCGATACATCCGATACTGGGGACGTGAGGATACAGGGATTCCAATTGTTTAACATGGGCTTCAAATTGATCGTTGTTGGACAAAAGCATAATTAGCTGCGGATTTTTCAGACCGTGCACCGCCTCTTCCAGATTACCGCTTTGACTCATACCGAAAAACTGTCTCAAAACGTTGTCCTCGCTTCCTTTTTTATTGTTTTTTTTATGTGATACAGATAGCATTATACTGTAAATAAAAATGGTATGTCAACGGGTATTCATCAAATGATTTGCTTGTTGTCATACCGCCATTGTCTGGGCGAAATGCCGTACACATTTTTGAATGCCCTGGAAAAATGCAGCTGGTTCGGATAGCCTACTGCGTTACCGATATCCGAGACCGACAAATCGGTCAGCTTTAAGAGCTCCGCGGCCTTTGTCATGCGGTAGGAGATCAGAAAAGCCTGCGGGGTTTTTCCGGTGTTCTCATGAAAGATTTTTCCGAAGTAGCTGCGGTTTAATCCGCAGGCAGCGGCAATGTCCTCTACGGATATGTCGTTTTGAAAGTTTTGCTCGATAAAGGCGAAGGCTTCCTTAATATAGAAGTCACGGAGCCGGTTCCCGCTGCCGATCTGGGCGGAGGTGGAGGCGCGGACAAAGCTGTCTATGAACAGATAGAGATGTCCGATCAGATGAAAGGGGGACTCCTCCCTATGGTTTACGATGTAGAGCATTTCATTTTTCATTGTCTCCGCAATATCTTTATAGCGAACCCGGTAGACCGGCTGATCGAGAGTAAGCCCTGTCAGACTGACAGTTTCTCTGGCGCGCAGTCCGTCAAATTCAATCCATGCATATTCCCAGGGAATATCATAATCCGCGATGTACGTGCATACCTGATTAGGGAAGAGCATAAATCCCTGCCCGCTTTTGATCTGATAGCGGATGGATTCGCCGTGGGAATTCTCGGCGAACAGGGTACCGGTGCCGGAAAGACAGTAGTGGAACAGATAATGGTTTCTGGCCGCCGGCCCGAAGGAGTGGGAGGGAGCGCAATGTTCCCAGCCAAATTGGTAAAGCCCCAGGTCTACAAAATTTTCACTTGGAAATACCGAGAAGATAACTTCGCTCATAGGCAGCCTCCCGAGTGAGATTTAGTACTTCTTGGCGTCCCGGCCTGTGACGGGACGTCTTAAGAAGTACTTCTCACTTTAGTATATACCAAAATGCGTGGCAACTTCAATGTATACTTTAAAAATTAGCATAAAGATATAAAACGCGCAAAACGACGATATTTTTGAAAGCATTATGGTATGTTACAATGGATAAAACGAATCAACTAAGATCTGCTTTTGGCACATTATATTCCAAAAAGGAAGGAGAAGGGCAATGAGGAAAAAGGGATTGAAGAGCTTGGCGCTGACTATATGCCTTACAGCGCTGGCGCCGTCTGTTTGGGGATGCGGAAACGATTCGGACGGCAGGATTGAAGTTGAGATTGTGCAGTATAAGCCTGAGGCGGCAAATTATTTTAAGACGGTGGAGGAGGCGTTTAACTCGACACATGACGACATCCACCTGACAATCAGTTCGCCCAATGACGCGATGGCGATTCTCAAAACCAGATTTATCAGGGAGGATTACCCGGATATCATAGGAATCGGCGGGGATATCAATTATTCCTATTTTGTAGATGCCGATATACTGGCGGACATTTCCGAATATGAGGGGATGCAGGACGTCAATGAAGGATATCTGGAGATCGCCGAGGCGCTGGAGCTTGTTCCCGTGGACGGTACATATATTCTGCCTTATGCGGCTAACGCGGCAGGCGTTCTCTATAACAGAGAGATGTTCGAAGAGCATGGCTGGCAGATTCCCGAGACCTGGGACGAAATGCTTGCGCTGTGTGATGAAATTGCGGCGGAGGGCATTCTTCCGTTCTATTTCGGGTTTAAGGATATCTGGACCTGTCTGGCTCCCTGGAACGCAATGGCAGTGGAGCTTGCGCCGTCGGATACGACCAGGCAGGTGAATAAGGGGCTTACAACTTTTTCAAAAGAATACGAAGAGCTTGCGGAAAAATATATGGCGCTTCTGCCTTATGGGCCGGACGATCCGTTTGCCTATAATTATAATGACGCCTGCACGGCTTTTGCCAGAGGAGAATCCGCCATGTATCCCATCGGAAGCTACGCGGCGCCGCAGATTCTTTCGGTAAACCCGGAGCTTAAGATGGACTCCTTCGTTATGCCGGCCAGCGATGAGAAGGAGGGGCGGACACTGAATTCGGGTATCGACCTGGGCTTTTGCGTGACAAAGGACTGTAAAAACAAAGAAGCCGCATATGAAGTGTTGAACTTCCTGTATCAGGATGACACTTTGCAGAAATACATTGACGCCCAGACTTCTGTTCCGTGTAAAAAGGGGAATTTCAAGCTGTCCTCCCTGTTAGACGGCATGACGGAATTTATTGAAAGCGGCAATATGACGGACTACCAGGATCATTATTATCCGTCTGAAATGTCGGTGGACGCGCTTTTGCAGACGTTCTTAATCGAGAAGGACAAAGACGCGTTCCTGAAAAACTTTGATACCAGCTGGCAGAGATATAACAGAGATATTATCCGCATGGTACAGGAATATGAAGCTGCACAGGGAAACGCAAAGTAGGAAGGAGGTAAAAGAAATGTCCAAACATGAAAATGAGAGAAAAAGAACGTTTTTACTGATTACGATACCGATTCTGGCGCTGTTTATCTGCTTCAACACGATTCCGCTGATTCGCGGCGCCATGTATAGTTTCACCAATTCCAGAGGATTCGGAAACCACGACTGGGTGGGATTTCGCAATTATATCGACCTGTTTTCTGACGGGCGTGTGGGCAAGTCCTATCTGTTTACGATCAAGCTGGCGCTTGTTACGACAGTGGTGGTAAACGTTTTAAGCCTGATTCTGGCCCTTGGGTTAAACAGTAAGATCAGGGCAAAGGGATTTTTCCGCGGTGCCTATTTCCTTCCGAACATTCTGGGAGCGCTGGTGGTAGGTTATATTTTCAATTATTTTTTTACTTATATTGTTCCGGCGCTGGCGGATCTGACAGGGATTCAGGCACTGGGTTCCAGCATTCTGTCCAGTCCCAGCAAGGCATGGATCGGCGTTGTGATTGTCTGCGCCTGGCAGTCAATCGCCATGAACACGATCATTTATATATCGGGATTACAGACGGTGCCTGAGGATGTATACGAGGCGGGCGGCCTGGACGGCGCCACCGGCTGGAAGCAGTTCAAGCATCTGACGTTCCCGTTGATTATTCCGTTTTTCTCCATCAATATGGTACTTTGCGTGAAAAACTTCCTGATGGTGTTTGACCAGATCATCGCCCTGACAAAAGGCGGCCCTGCGCAGAGCACGGAATCCATATCCTACCTGATTTACAACAACGGTATGTCCGGCGGACAGTTCGGATTCCAGAGCGCTAACGCGGTAGTATTCTTTATTGTCATTGTAGTGATTTCTGTTGCGCAGATGAAATTTTCCAGTTCAAAGGAGGAGCAGTTATGAAGCAAACATCGACAGTCGGAAAATCAAACAAAACCGTTATGGTGCTGCTTATTCTCGGGCTTTCCACGATTATCTTTCCTCTGTATATGACTGTAGTGATCGCGTTCAAACAGCCTTCTGAGATGACCAACAGCATAAGCGGCATCCTTTCCCTGCCAAAGGTGTGGAGCCTGCAAAATTTCAGGGAAGCCATGGATGTAACGGATTTCTGGAACTCACTGAAAAACAGTCTGCTGATCTCCGGGCTGACAGTGGGACTTTCCATCCTGATTCATTCCCTTATGGGATATACGCTTGGACGCAATAAATCAAGCAAGTTTTACAACTTTGTCTATCTCTTTATCGTCAGCGGTATGTTCGTACCTTTTGCAATTCTGATGATGCCGCTTGCTAAGCAGACGGCGGAGATGGGCCTGGCAAACTGGTTCGGCGTGATTCTTCTGTATGTGGTGTTTTACATGCCCATGAACGTCATGCTGTACTCGGGTTATCTTACTAATATTCCGTTGGCTTTGGAGGAGGCGGCGAGGGTAGACGGCGCGTCCACATGGCTGACTTATTGGAAAATCATTTTTCCGATCATGCGCCCGATGCATGCGACGGTTGCGGTTATCACGGCGCTGGCAGTGTGGAACGATGTAATGACGCCATTAATCATCATGGCGGGTTCTTCCGAGAACACGCTTCCCCTTGCTCAGTTGAATTTCCAGTCACAATTTGGAACAAACTATAATCTGGCGTTTGCATCATACCTGCTGTCGCTGATCCCTATCCTTGTTTTCTATCTGATTTGTCAGAAACAGATATTAAATGGTGTGGTAAATGGGGCTGTAAAATAACAATGTGAGATGAGGTAATACTATGGCAATTAGATATCAGCATGAAAACAGGATTTTTGCATTGGACACGGCACACACGTCTTATCGTATGAAGGTAGATGACTATGGGTTTTTACTGCATCTGTATTACGGCGGGCGTGTGTACGGAAACATGGACTATCTGCTTACCTGCTATGACAGGGGATTTTCCGGTAATCCATCGGATGTGGGAAATGACAGAACCTACTCCATGGACGTTCTGCCCCAGGAATACCCGGTCATGGGCGTCGGGGATTTTCGTAACAGCGCCCTTGTCATCCGCAACGCGGATGGATCTGATTGTTGCGATTTACGCTATATCAGTCATGAGACGAAAAATGAAAAGTATAGACTGCCGGGACTTCCGGCAGTCTATGCTGACTGTGGGGAGGCGCAGACGCTTGAGATTTATCTGGAAGATAAGGTAAGCGGCGTGCGGGTGACGCTTCTGTACGGCGTTCTGGAGGAGGCGGATATTATCACAAGAAGCGCTGTCCTGGAAAACCGTGGAGAAAACAGCGTAACGGTTGAAAAGGCTGCGTCCGCCTGCTTGGATTTCCTTACGGGCAGTTATGACATGCTCAGCTTTTACGGCAGGCATACCATGGAGAGAAATTTACAGCGGGAAGAAATCCGGCACGGCACCCGCTCCATCGGCAGCCGCAGGGGCACCTCCAGCCACCAGTACAATCCGGCGGTGATCATTGCGGACAGGGACGCTTCAGAGGATGCCGGGAACTGTTACGGGCTGTTGTTTGTCTACAGCGGGAATTTTCTCTGCGAGGCGGAGCGGGATCAGTATGACCAGATCAGAGTATTGATGGGTCTGCAGAGCGATCTGTTTCATTATCCGCTTGAACCGGGAGAGAAGCTGGTGGTTCCTGAGACGATCCTGTCCTTTTCGGATCAGGGGCTGGGAACGCTGTCGGCGCAGTTCCACTGTTGTATCGGCAGACATCTGTGCAGGGGAAAATATCAGGACGCGCCCCGGCCGGTTCTGTTAAACAGCTGGGAGGCGGCTTACTTTACATTCGACGGCAGTACTATTTTGAAGCTGGCAAAAAACGCCGCGGATCTTGGTATTGACATGCTTGTCATGGACGACGGATGGTTTGGCAAGCGTGAGGACGACAACAGCGGTCTGGGAGACTGGCATGTCAATGAGAAAAAACTGGGATGCACGCTGAAAGAACTGATAGAAAAGGTGAATCAGGAAGGGGTAAAGTTCGGTATCTGGATAGAGCCGGAGATGGTGTCGGAGGACAGCGGGCTTTACAGGGCTCATTCGGACTGGGTTTTGCGGATCCCGGGCAGGGAGCCGGTACGGTGCCGGAACCAGCTCGTCCTGGATTTTTCCAGAGAGGAAGTCAGGGAATATATTTTTGCACAGATCTGCGGCATACTGGATCAGGGAAAGATTGAGTATGTCAAATGGGATATGAACCGCAGTATTGTGGACGTCTATTCCATGGAGAACTGTCAGGGGAAAGTGACCTACGATTATATGCTGGGAGTATATGATTTTCTGGAAAAGCTGCTGCAAAGATACCCGGATATTCTTATAGAGGGATGCAGCGGCGGCGGCGGCCGATTTGATGCGGGCATGCTCTACTATACGCCCCAGATCTGGTGCAGCGATAATACGGATGCGCTGGACAGGCTGCGGATTCAGTATGGCACTTCCTTCTTTTATCCGGCTTCCACGGTGGGTTCTCATGTCTCGGCGGTGCCCAACCACCAGACGGGCAGGAGCGTGGGACTGCATACCAGAGGCGTGGTAGCCATGGCGGGGGCTTTTGGTTATGAGCTGGACCCGGAAAAGCTTTCGGAGGAGGAGAAGGCGGCTGTCAGAGAGCAGATCAGACGGTATAAGAGCTGGGAAGCGTTGATCCGCGGGGGCAGATATTACCGTCTTTCCAATCCCTTTAAAGAAGCCTTTGCGGCTTGGATGTTTGTGTCGGAGAAAAAGGATCGTGCGCTGCTCAGCGTGGTGATGCTTGAGATGCATGGGAATATGACGGTGAGTTATGTTAAAATGAAAGGGCTTGATCCGCTGGCGGCATACCGGGATACGGAGAGCGGCAGACGCTATTACGGGGCGGATCTGATGAAGGCGGGACTGCCCATGCCGGTGGAGTTAAAGGAGTATCCGGCGTATCAGATCGAACTGGTCAGGGAGGCGTGATATGAGAGGCAAAATGGCAGAGACAACACAGACTGTGACTGCGAAGGCGGCGCAGTCGAAGGAGAAAGCTTCACGGGCGGAGGCTGTTTATCGCCGGCGCTTTGAAAGACATCTGGATGAGCTTAAATGGTTGTATATGGAGCTTTATGATAATGGTTCCATGTTTGCGGAGCTGTGCGACTGCCTTCACCGCTTTTATGAGGAGCGGGACAGGGAGCTGAAAAAGAAGGATATGGAGCGGGAAAAATGTCCCGGCTGGTATCGGGGAAACGATATGCTTGGCATGATGCTCTATATTGATAACTTTGCCGGGAATCTGCGGGGTGTGGAGGAGAAGCTTGCCTATATTAAAAGCTGTAATGTCAACTACATTCATCTGATGCCCTTTCTGGATACGCCAAAGGGCCGATCGGACGGCGGTTATGCGGTGGCAGATTTCAGGAAGGTACAGCCGGAGCTTGGCACCATGGAGGATCTGGAAAGCCTGACGGCGGCCTGCCGCAGGGAAGGGATCAGCGTCTGTATGGATTTTGTCATGAACCACACTTCCGAAGAGCATGAGTGGGCAAGACGGGCCAGGGCAGGAGAAGGCGAGTATATGAGCCGTTACTTTTTCTTTGACAACGACACCATTCCCGCCGAGTATGAAAAAACGGTTCCGCAGGTATTTCCCACCACGGCGCCGGGTAATTTTACTTATCTTGCGGACGCCGGACATTATGTTATGACTTCCTTTTATCCGTATCAGTGGGATTTGAATTACAGGAACCCAAGAGTGTTTAATGAGATGATGTACAATTTCCTGTATCTGGCAAATAAGGGAATTGATATTATGCGGATTGACGCCGTGCCTTACATATGGAAGGAGCTGCATACTCAGTGCCGTAATCTGAAACAGGTGCACACAATCGTGCGCATGATGCGCATGATCAGCGAGATTGTGTGTCCGGGTGTGCTGCTGCTTGGCGAGGTGGTGATGGAGCCGGAGAAGGTGGCGCCCTATTTCGGGACACTTGAGAAGCCGGAATGCCATATGCTCTACAACGTAACGACCATGGCAACCACTTGGCATACGGTGGCAACGCGGGACGTGCGGCTTTTAAAAAGACAGCTGGATATTGTGGGCGGCCTGCCCAAAGAGTATGTCTTTTTGAATTATCTGCGATGCCACGATGACATCGGCTGGGGGTTGGATTATGCTACCTTGCGCCTTTGGGGATTTGAAGAGCGCTCCCATAAACAGTACCTGAACAACTATTTTCAGGGATATGAGGGAGAAAGCAGCAGCAAAGGGGAACTGTATAATGCTGATCCTGTGTCGGGAGACGCAAGATTCTGCGGGACTACGGCGTCCATGTGCGGCATTGAGACGGCGGCCTGCTTACAGAATGAGAAGGCCATGGAGCTGGCTGTGAGACAGGATGTGACGCTTCACGCCTATATGTTCATGCAGTCCGGGATTCCCGTGCTTTACAGCGGCGATGAGATCGGACGGGTAAACGATTACAGTTATAAGGAGAATCCTGATAAGGCGGCGGATTCGCGCTATATTCACCGGGGCAGGATGGACTGGACGCTGGCAGAACAGGCTTCCGATGAGAAAACCGTGTCGGGGCAGATTTTCCAAAGTCTTGACCGGCTGGAAAAAATCAGGAGATCCGAAAAGGTGTTTGCCACCCGGGCGGATATGCGGACGGTGGACACGAAAGACACAAATGTCCTGTGCATCGGCAGAGCTTACGAGCGGGAAGAAATCCTTGGCGTATTCAATTTCAGCGAGTATGATAAGGAGGTATCCCTGAGCGGCGTGGACGGGGAGTATACGAATCTGCTTACGGGAGAAAGAATGGGTACGGAAAAGATACCCCTTCCGGCTTACGGATTCTATTATCTTAAGAAGAATTTATAAAATATCAGGAACCGGCACAGGACATGAATGTGCCGGTTTTTTATGCGCAGGCCCGCATAGGGAAGTTTGCTGTTTCACAGCATGCGGGCCGCGCGCAATTGCACGGTTATAATATTAATATTTTAGATCATAATTTATGGTGAATTTAGATTATCTCTTTAGAAGTTCTTATATGTCGGTATAGCCCGTATTTTCGGGCTTTCCCGGC
>VSNG01000042.1:0-4540 GCA_009774175.1 Lachnospiraceae bacterium
ATAATATTGTTTCTACACATACTATATGACATATAATATTGTTTGTCAACAGTTATTTTGACAGGAATTTTTTTATTTTGTGGAAAAACTTTATCCCCTGTATTATACTGATATCTGTGCTCAGCATTATATTGACAAAGGAGTTGTCCGAATATCATGACGACAGAAAATAAGACATGCTTTCAACACGGAATGCGGGACGGATGCCCCATTGCGCTTGGATACTTCGCCGTGTCCTTCACCCTTGGTATCGCTGCCAAAAACGCCGGTCTCTCCGCCATACAGGCCTTTGCGGCCAGCGTTCTGAACAATGCCTCCGCCGGGGAGTACGCAGGCTTTTCATTGATTGCGGCAGGCAGCACTTATCTGGAAACGGCGATAATGACTTTAATAGTCAACGCAAGATATCTGCTGATGTCCTGTTCTCTCAGCCAAAAGCTGAAACCTGACACGCCCCTGCGGCACCGCATGATCATGGCCTACGACGTGACGGACGAAATCTTCGGCATCTGTGTGGCGCAGCCCGGATATCTGAATCCATGGTACGCTTACGGCGCCATCGCCGTAGCCATTCCCGGCTGGGCTCTTGGAACATATTTAGGCGTTATTATGGGAAACGCATTACCGACCAGAATGGTCAGTGCGTTGAGCGTCGGACTGTACGGCATGTTTTTAGCTATCATCATCCCGCCCGCCAGAAAAAACCGGGTGATTGCGGGACTGGTAGCCGCCGGCTTTGCAGCCAGCTTCCTCGTGAACCGGCTGCCATTATTCGCCGGTCTTTCCGCAGGCGTAAAGACCATCGCGCTTACCGCCTCGCTGGCCCTTCTCGCCGCTGTCCTGTTTCCGATTGATACAGAGGAAAAAAATAAGGAGGATAATAGAAATGAGTCATAATATCTGGATCTACCTTCTGGTGATGGCAGCAGTCTCCTACCTGATCCGCATGACGCCTCTTGCGCTGATCCGCCGGGAAATCACCAATAAATATCTGCGTTCTTTCCTTTTTTATGTACCTTACGCCACGCTGGCGGTTATGACCTTCCCCGCCATCATGGAAGCCACGCAGACCCCCATAGCCGGAATCCTCGCCCTCATTGCGGGTATCATCCTGGCCTGGAAGGGCTGCAGCCTTTTTCAGGTTGCCGTGCTGTGCTGCGTCGTGGTTTTCGCGGTGGAGCTGCTGCCCATCTTTTAAAAAAGATTTACTTTTCCTGCCACGCTGTCATTGATCACGTAGTAGGCCGTGAAATCTTCCGGTTTCACATAAATCTGCATGTTTTCGAGGGAATCCGCCGAATGACCCTTCGCCAGATAATGAGCTTTGACCCGTTCGGTCACATCATCCATATTCACTTCGTATTCGCGGTACTGTAAAATCACTTCCGTTTCGATTTCCGCTGCCGCCTCCGAAGCTGCCTTCGTGTTTTCCATCATGTTTTCCTTTTCCATAATTTTCTCCATTCCGAAGCATTTATATTTCCGTTACCTATCCAGTGTAACACACTCTTTGCCGTCTCTCAATAGACAAACCGCCCCATACGTCAAAATCAAAACCGTACCTGTACAGATCATCTCCCGCTCCAGGTGCTTCTGGAAAACAGAATCAGTATCGGAAATATCTCAAGACGCCCGGCCAGCATGTCCACTATGAGCAGAGCCTTTGAAACCAGTCCGTAATCTCCAAAGTTACAGGTCGGCCCCACGCTCTCCAGTCCCGGTCCTATATTGTTAAAACAGGCCAGCACCGCTGAAAAATTGGTTATGGGTGAAAATCCGTCTATGGAAATCACAATAAAGCTGAATACTACAATGAAGGCATAGGCCGCCAGATAGGCGTTTGTATTGTCCAACACCCGTTCGGCCACCATCTGTCCGTTCACCCGCACCACCTGTACCTTGCGCGGATGCAGAATCTGCCGCACATTACGCCGCAGGCTTTTTATGAGAAGCAGCGCCCTCCCGCACTTAAAGCCGCCGCCGGTACTGCCGGCGCAGGCGCCCACAATCATGAGGCCAAGAAGAATCGCTCTGGAAAAGCTGGGCCACAGATCAAAATCCGTGGTGGCAAAACCTGTGGTCGTGACGATACTGGACACCTGAAACGCCGCATGCCGCACAGCCTCTTCCATGGTTCCGTAAAGCCCCCTCACATTCCAAGTGATCAGCAGGATGCTTCCGGCCACCATCCCCAGATAGAACCGCAGCTCCTCATCCTTAAACACATTTTTTACCTGGCGGATCGCCAGCATGTAATAGCAGCTGAAATTCACGCCGAACAGCAGCATAAATACAGTGCATACATTTTGCAAATAGGGGCTGTAGCCCGCTATGCTGTCATTTTTTACGCCAAAACCGCCGGTGCCGGCTGTTCCGAAAGCCGTACACACCGCGTCAAAAAGCGGCATTCTGCCGATAAGGAGAAAAATCACATTCAGTACGGTAAGAAAGAAATAAATAAAGTATAATATTTTCGTCGTATCCCTCATCTTCGGCACAAGCTTTTCCACCTTGGGCCCGGGGCTCTCCGCCCGCAGAAGGTGCATGGTGTATCCGTCGTTTTTTTCCCGCCCTCTGCCGATGGCCAGCACGAACACCAAAACTCCCATACCGCCCAGCCAGTGAGTAAAGCTGCGCCAGTAAAGATTTCCCATGGACAGAGTCTCCACCTGCGGCAGTACGGAAGCCCCTGTAGTGGTAAATCCGGACACCGTCTCGAAAAGCGCGTCGATAAAGCGCGGGATCTCCCCTGAAAAATAGAAGGGCAGACACCCCAGAAGACTCATCATAATCCAGCTTGCGCCGACGCAGACAAGTCCCTCTCTGGCATAAAAGCCCTTTCTGGCTTTCCGGCAGAACAAATATAGTACAAGAGACACCGCCAAGGTTATGACTATTCCGGTCAAAAACCCGAACACGGTATTCCGCTCCCGGTGATATACTGCAATCAGCAGGGCCGGAAGCATGAATACTGCCTCCACCATAAGAATCCTGCTGATAAATTTTCCCATCATTCGATAGTTCATGGTTTCCTCCAGCGGCACATCGGCGCGCGTTTTATTTCCTCACACACCTCAGGACTCAAAAATATCATTGAGCTGATAGATGACCTCGTCCCTGCCGGTGACGATAATCACGCCATCCCCGTTTTCGTAGAAAGAATCGCCGTTTGGTATCTCAAAGCTTCTATGCCTGTTGATGCCCGCCACACGAATGTTTTTCTTAAGTTTTAACCGCTTGAGCGGCTCGCCGCAATGTCTGGTGTTCCCATCCACAATAAACTCGATGGCCTCCGCCTGACCGTCTGCGATCACATTGACCGCCTGGGCCGCACCGTTCTGGTTTCTGATTGCCCGCACATAACGCACAATATCGTTACAGCACAGCTCCTTGGGACTGATCGTACTGCCCACGGACAGCTTATCCAAAATCCTGTTGTTGGAGAGCCGTCCCAGCTTCGTGATGATCTGAGGCGCCCCGGCGTTGCTGCCGATCAGGGAAATAAAGAGATTCATTTCGTCCACTCCGGTCAATGTGACCAGTACGTCACATTCTCCGATCCCCTCCCGCTCCAGCAGCAGCTCATTGCTGGCGTCGCCATGCACCACCGTCACATTGGGAAGCTGGTTGGCTAACGACAGACATCTGTCATAGTCCTGCTCTATGATTTCCACCATGATACCGTCCTGATTCAGAAGCTGCGCCAGATAGAAGCTGAGCCGTCCGCCGCCGCATAGAATCACCCGTTTTGCCCTGTGGGTAATGATGCCCATATTTTTGAGGAACACGGTCAATTCTCTGGTAGAAGCCGTTACGAATATTCGGTCTCCTGACTGCATTACAAAATTACCGTCCGGAATCACCGCCTTGCTGTCCCGTAAAACCGCGCAGACCAGAATCTTACATTTGACCACGCTCTCCAGATCAAAGAGGCCCACGTTGCACAGTTTCGAGTCCTCCCCGATCCGCAGCTCCACGATCTCCACCTTGCCCTTTGCAAAGGTGTCCCGCTTCAAAAACCCCGGATACTTGATCAGTCTCTCCATCTCGATGGCCGCCTGTCTCTCAGGATTGACTACCATGGACAATCCAAACAGATGCCTCATCTGATAAATCTGATCCGTATATTCCGGATTACGAATCCTTGCGATAGTGTGCAGTTTCGGGTTCATACCATGGGCAATCGTGCAGCACAGCAGATTAACCTCGTCCGCTCCCGTCATGACTAACAGAAGCTCTGCATCCTCCACCCCGGCCCGTGAGAGTGTTGCCATGGAGGCACAGTTTCCCTGCACCGCCATGATATCATAGTTTTCCTCGCTCGCTTCCAGAACCTCAGACTTCGCGTCAATCAGCGTGACGTCATGCCCTTCCGCAACCAGCTGCCTCGTCAGCGTAGAGCCTACCTTTCCGTCTCCCGCTATTATGATTCTCACTGAACTGTTCCTCCGTCATGCAAATTATTTCTCTCTACAGTATACCACGCCTGCACAAAAAGACAATCTTTATGTGGGAATGCGAAGCACCTGGCCGATTTGCA
>VSNG01000042.1:4640-13987 GCA_009774175.1 Lachnospiraceae bacterium
CGAAGCACCTGGCCGATTTGCAAATTGTCGCCTGTAAGACCGTTCAACCGTTTGATATCATCCACCGTGGTGCCGAACCTGTTTGCCAGAAGCCAGAACGTATCGCCGGCCCGTACCGTATAGGCAAAGGAGCCGCCGGTGTCGGGCGTGGGATTCGGGTTGGGAGTTGGAGTGGGATTCGGATTCGGGTTGGGATTCGGCACAGGTACATTCTGCACGATTCCCTGATAGGTTCTGTACAGCGCGTTCCAGGTGGCAGGCCCCACAATGCCGTCCGCCGAAAGACCCATCCTTCTCTGAAAGGCGATCACCGCCTGTTTCGTCCCCGCACCGAATATGCCGTCCTGCGTCACGGCCGGAATATCGGGATAGTATTCGGAAATGATATCCAGCAGATATTGCAGGGTAATCACATCCTGCCCTCTCGAACCTTCCCGCAGCACGATGGCAGGAGGCACCGTGCCGATTCCCAAATTGGTGCCCTCACTGTCTAATTCCGCCAATCTGGTCACTGCCGTATATAAGCTGGAAATCTTATACCAGGTAGATTTTCCTACGATTCCGTCGGAAACAAGCCCGAAAATACTCTGAAACCTCGTTACCGCCGCTCTCGTGCTGTCCCCAAAGGTTCCCTCCGCGTCGGTGATGGCCGGTATGGCAGGATAGTTTTGCCTGATCCGATTCAAATATCTTTGTATAGTCTGCACGTCCAATCCCGTGCTTCCAAGCCTGAGCGGCGTCCCCGGATAGGAAGCCAGCATATTCGTTATAATGTTTGTCTGCGCGATCTCCACATCATCCGGGTAATAATACCGCAGTATCCTGATGGGCGTATAACCCTGATTGGCAAGCAACACCGTTCCCCACTGGGACATTCCCCGGCAGGCAGCGGTGGTGCCGTTACAGAAGGAAGTAAAATAGGGCGCTTCCTGTCCCTGTCTGCGGACATATTCATTAAAAATCTGATCCACGATCCTGCTGATGGATTCGTAAATGGGCCTGCCGTAAACAAAATACTGATCGTAGGCGGTACTGTTTGTAATGTCAAAGGGATATCCCTGCGCCCGATACCATTCCGTATATACCCGGTTTAGCGCAAATGTAATAATCGCATAAATATTCGCCCGAAGCGCCGACTCCGGCCATGTGGGATAGATTTCGCTGCTGGCGACGTTTTTCACATAATCGGGAAAAGATACCTGTACATTGGAAGCCGCCGCATCCGGCGTTCCCAGATGCACCGTGATCGGATTCGGAATGGCAACCTGCCGCAGCACCTGCCCCGACTCTCCCCCGTCAACGGGGCCCTCCGGCTCCCGCTCCCCTTCCATGGAAACGGCGGGCGCACCCACCACGATTTGAGTCTGCATCCGATCCGGCCGCTGTCCCTGCATGGGAACAAGCACAAGCGGAAGAACTGCCGACTCGCCGTCAAAAATCGGAATATCAGATACATATACCGAATCAAAACCTTCCGCCTGTGCAAGCACATTATAAGTTACATAGGGCGTCCCCGTAAAATTCTCGTCCTGCGAGTAGCGTTTGTCCATGGTTTCCAGAGACACCCTTCTCGTCTCCCCGTTTTTGTCTGTAGTCAGCTCATAAATCCTGTTCTGCTCGTCGTCCAGAACGCTGACCAGTACGCCGCCAAGGGGCAGCGCCTCGTGAGCCGTTCTCGCCTGCATGGTCAGATATCCAATCGCCATAATCCCGTTCTCCTTCATAGCCATATTGATAGAAAATCCATATGCTATAGGGTATGCGGCATTCGTCCTGCCGTGCCGCCTGACGGTTTTCGGGTCTGCCGGCTTTTGTCTCCGCCAGCTTTTGTCTCCGCTGGCTTTTATCTCCGCCGGCTTCCGCCCCTGCTTATACGCACAAAGCGGGCCGGTTTCCCATACAGGAATCCGACCCGCTTATTTTTACTCTTTTGTTCCGATTCCGTATAAACAAAGTCCGTAATCGAACCTGTCAGGTTTGTTATCGGATACCGATCTCCGTATCAGACTCGGTGGTATGACTGTTCTTCTTAATATAATCCACTATCTCATCCAACTTCGTAAACGCCAGTCCTACATAGCTGTCCGCACAGCCGTAGTAAAGGGCGATTTTACCGCTCTCGGAGTCATGAATGGTCGCGCAGGGGAAGCAGACGTTCGGCACAAAGCCTCTCTCCTCATACCATTCCTCCGGGGTCAGCAGGAAATTCTCACAGCGGTAGAGCACCTTGGAAGGATTGTCGATATCGAGAATCGCGCCGCCGATGGAATACACCAGACCGTTACAGGTGCCTGTCACGCCGTGGTAGAACAAAAGCCACCCTTCGCTTGTCTCAATGGGCGCCGCGCCGCCGCCGATCTTAACGGACTCCCACCACTCGGTGCTTCTGCCCATCACATGTCTGTGCTTACCCCAATATACCATATCCGGGCTCTCGCTCAAAAAGATATCGCCGAAAGGCGTATGACCGGAATCGGAGGGACGGCTTAAAAGCACGAAATTGCCGTTAATCTTTCTGGGGAACAGCACCGCATTCCTGTTAAAGGGAATAAAGGGATTCTCAATTCTTGTAAAGGTCTTAAAATCCGTGGTCTTCGCCATACCGATGGAAGCGCCGTAGAAATCCTGACACCAGATAATATAATAGGTTTCCTCTACCTTCACCAGACGGGGATCATAGGCGTATACCGGCATAAAATCGTTGCCCTGCTCATCCTTAAAGGGAATCTTCTCCTTCTCAAATTCCCAGTGGATGGCATCCTTGCTGTGTCCGAGATAAATATAGGGAATGCCGTTTACCTGCTCGCCGCGGAACACGCCGATGAACTCGTCGCCGTAGGGCATAACGGCGCTGTTAAAAATCCTGGCAACACCTTCCACCGGATTTCTGCCGATAATGGGATTCTCGCTGTATCTCCAGATCGGAGCCCCCTTAAGTCCCTCCGGCTTCTCCTGCCAGGGCACATTTTTTACCACAGGACTGATCATTTTTACTTCGCTCATTTTCTTTTCCTCCTTCACTGTTCGGATAAAAAAACTAAATTTTTCTTAATAAAATCGCATCTTTGTGCCACGCACTCCACGGAACGGTAAGGGTCTCCCGGAGTATTAAACACATAGTCCGTCAGCTTGTCAATGGTGGTTGTGGCCACATGCATTCTCGTATCGCTGGCCGCATAGTAGATATACACGTCTCCGTTATCCCTTGCAATGGCGCCGTTTGTAAATACCACGTTGGACACGTCGCCCACACGCTCCCAGTCTCTGGGGCCGATCAGCATCCCGGAAGGCTCCGCAATCACTTTGGAAGGGTCTTTTAAATCCGTTGCAAACGCGTAAATCACATAACGCAGACCCGCCGCGGTGTTACGCACGCCGTGGGCAATATGAATCCAGCCGTCCTTCGTCTTAATGGGCGGCGCGCCCGCGCCGTTTTTCGCCTCGGTAATGGTGTGATATCTGCGGATGGATGTCATCTTCTCCTCGTCCACCACCGCATGGGTAATGTCGTCGCACAGCCCGAAACCGATGCCGCCGCCCGAACCGGTCTCAATAAAGTCGTCCATGGGTCTTGTGTAGAAGGCATACTTTCCGTCCACAAATTCGGGATGCAGCACTACATTTCGCTGCTGGGGAGAACGCTTCGTCACCAGATTGGGCAGTCTCTCCCAGTTTTTCAGATCCCTGGTCCTTACAATGCCCGCCGCAGCCACCGCCGCAGACAGGTCGTTTACCGTGGTATCCTTGCTCTCGGAGCAAAACACGCCGTAAATATAACCGTCCTCATGCTTCGTGAGTCTCATGTCATAAACATTCGTCTCCTCCGGGCAGGTATCCGGCAGCAGGATGGGATAATCCCAGAATGTAAAACCGTCGATTCCGTTGTCACTCTCGGCCACGCCAAAGAAGGACTTTCTGTCGTTTCCCTCAATTCTGGCCACCAGATAATATTTTCCGTCAAGCTCGATGGCCCCGGAATTCATCACCGCATTGACGCCAAGCCGCTCCATAAAATACGGATTCGTCTCCGGGTTTAAGTCGTATCTCCAGTGCAGCGGAATATGCTCCCGTGTGAGCACAGGATACTGGTATCTGTCGTAAATGCCGTTGTAGCTGTCGGATTTCACATTTTTTCTCGCGATCAGTTTATTGTACTTTTCCAGTTCCACATAATATTGTTGATGCAGCATTGTAAACCTCCTCCTTTTTTGCAGCTCTTTCCCTGTAATATCGTCTGAACGCAGACACGACTATCCGTGCGCAAAGAAAACAGACTAATTCAGTCAATACCTCTTTTTATCACTTCCAGACACATTCTCCCGTTATGATAGGGACATTTCCACGGCTCCACAATGGGTTTGCCGCTGACAGACTTTCCCTCCTTATCCACATCCCAGAACCATTCGGAGCCGGGCCGTTTATCGATCAGGTGCTCCCTGATAAAGCGCCATACCGACCGGGCGGCTTCCAGATATTCCGTGTGAGTGGGATCCAGCTGATATCCGTTTAAAAATCCTATCAGCGTCTCCGCCTGCACCCACCAGATGCGGTTTTCATCTACCACGCCTTTCTCGCACTCATTGGCAAGAGACTGTCCGTCGAAGGCTGTCCGATACACCTGACCGGTCAGGTCAAGTATGATCGGCAGCATCTTCTCCGTATATGTATCATCCCCTAATACATCCGTTCCTCTCCTAATCAGCCATGCAGTTTCGATATCGTGTCCGTAAGAATGCAAATCCAGAATGGAATGCATCTCCCTGTCAAAAAATACCTCCTGCCTGTGCAGCGTCGGATTATAAATCTTTTCCGCGATGGTATCCAGAATCCACATAAGCCGCTTTTTCACCGCCTCGTCGCCGCTGACCCGGTAAAGCTCCGTATAAGCCTCGAACACATGGAGAAGGGTATTCATGGTCTTATCCGCAATCACGCCGTTTTCGGAGAGCTTGTCATTTTCGATCTCATGAAATTCCCGGTCGAAAGCCTCCTTATAGCCTATCTCGTCCATACACCGCTCCTCGATGATGTGAAACAGCTCCATGGCCGTTGTCAGCGCGCTCTCATCCTTAGACGCATCATAATAGGAAGAGAGGGCGTAAATCGAAAACGCCTGATTGTAAGTATGCTTCGTTGTATCCTCCGGCGTACCGTCATAATTCACCGACCAGTAAACGCCTCCCTTTTCCTGATCCACACAAAACTTCTGCATGAATTCGTAACCGTGCCGCGCTTCCAAAAGAAGCGATTCATCCTTAAGCGCCATGTAAGCGTTTGCAAAAAACCATGTAATACGGCTGTTTAAGATACAGCCCTTCACTGCCTTTTCATCCTTTTTCAGATCGTAATCCATGTAGCCGGTATAGCCGCCGTTTTCATCATCCCGAAGCCCCTTCCAAAACGGAATGATGCAGTCTGTCAGGTGCTTTCTGATCTCTTCCACCATCATGGCCTGTCTCCCCCTCCTCTGTCTTTCTCCCTGTCCTTATTTTTCCTGTATAAGCAATTCCGCTCGCCTCCAGCTTAATATTTAGCTTAAAAGCGAGCGAAATAGCTTAACTGTTGATTAAATTATAAAGTAAATCTCATCAATGTCAATCCGATTCCCCTTTTTTTCGTAAAAACAGCATCATTACTCAAAAGGCTGATTTATTTTTGTACAACTTCACCATACCTGCGCATAGAACACCGCATCTATCCTTTCACCGACCCGGCGGTCATGCCGCTGTAAATCTGCTTCTGGAAAAGGATGAATACAATTAACGCCGGCAGAAGCGAAATAATAACGCCCGCGCAGATCAGATTATACTTGCTCCCCAAAGGGCCCACGAAGGTATAAAGACTGGTCGCCACCGTCGGCAGCGTCTTCTTGTTCTGTAAATACAGATTTGCGCAGTAATACTCATTATAGGTGCCAACGCCCTTTAAGATGCAGGCCGTCACGATAGCCGGTTTTAACAGGGGCAGCAGAATCTTATAATAGATCGTGAAATAGGACGCCCCGTCGATGATGGCCGACTCATCCAGAGACACGCTGATATTTTCAAAGAACTGAATATAAATATAGATCGCGATAACGTCCGTACCGCACATCATAATGATATAGCCCGGCAGGGAGTTGATAAAATTCAGGGCATCCATGATCCCGTACACCGCGACCTGCATGGCAACACCGGGAAGCAGCGTGGCAAAAAGAAACAGGTTTCTGATCAGGCCGTTGCCCGGGAACTGAAAGCGGTTGAGCACATAGGCAAGTGACGTACCCACAAGCACGGAAACCACAAGCACGCTGATCAGAATGATGGTGGAATTGATAAACGCCCGCCCCATGTTCGCCCGGTCAAAGGCCTGTAAAAAGTTATCCGGATTCGCCCAGCTTACAGGCAGCGTCATAACATTTGTATTCTGATATTCCTCTTCTGTCTTAAAGGCCGTGATCACACAGGAAACCACAGGCAGTACCGCCACGAAGGAAAAGAACACCAGCGATAAATATTTCAAAAAGATTACCAGGTAATGTCCGATTTTCTGTAATGCCGTCATTTATCTCCCCGCCTTTCTGGCCGCATATCTCGCCAATTTCTTTTCGCGCCTTGCCGCTGCGCCGAAGTCCTCGTCCTCCGCACTCCGAAACGCATATTTGAAGAAAAGCTTCTGCAAAATCGTCGCCGCAAAGATAATCAAAAGGAGCACCACCGCCATGGCCGAGGCAAGCCCCACCTTCTGCTGGGTATGGGCGATCTCGTTCATGACCACGAAATACGTTCCCGTTCCGTTTGCGCCGCTGGTGATAACATAGGGCGGCTCGAATGCGCTTAAGGAACCCGTGATGGACAAAATCACATTCAGCGTAACGATCGTCTTGATGCTTGGCAGAATGATATACCGAAACTGCGCAAAGCGGTTCGCGCCGTCTAACATGGCCGCCTCATACAGCTCGGAATCCACGGACATGATCGCGCCGATAAAGAGCACCATGTTCTGTCCGAAATACCGCCATACAGACGTGCCCACAAGGGATATATTGTTAATCCTCTGGTCTCTCAACCAATAGGGAAGATTCTCCAACTGAAAACCGCACCATTGGAGCACCGTGTCAAACACGAAGCCTCTGGTGTAAAAGAATTTGAAAATAAAACCGATGGCAATACCGTTGATCAGATAGGGAAAGAACATAAAGCCCTTAAAAATATTGCCGCCCTTCACCTTAAAGCTTAAAACCGTAGCCAGATACAAAGCCAGCGCAAGCTGTACAATAGAACCGCCCATGTAATACAGGCTCAGCTTAAGCGCCCCGAAACAATCCTTTCTGCTGAATACGCTGGCGTAATTCTTCCAGCCCACAAAGGTTCTTTTGCCTACATACTTCATCCGATAAAAACTATACCCAAACATCTCGCCGAACGGAAGATATGTAAAGGTAAATAATAATGCCAGCGGTATAATCATAAACGCCACAATAATGATAACCTGCTGACCCTTTCTGCTTTTCGCCCACTGCAGGAAGCCCTTTTTTGTTCCCGCTGTATTTACCTGTGCCACCATACGCTACCCTCCTGATATACAGGGGCTGCCACTTTCGTTTCTTCCTGTGCCAGCCCCGATTATCGTTTACCTCTTACAACTGCCTGTCAAAACTGTTTCAGAGAAACTGCCTGCTCTTAATACAGAACCTCAATTCCGCATGCCTCCTGCGCGTCGTTCCACACCTGCGTCCAGTCGGCCATAATGTCGTCAAAGGTCTCCTCGCCTGTAAACGCCGCCTCCACGATTCTCTGTACCTTGGCGTCGCCGCCTGCATTGAAGGAAAGCTCGGACTCCGCGTTCATCTCATTCAGGAAATCCTCTTCCCCTTCCAGCGCAGGAATGTTTCTGACAACCTCAACACCCTCGAATACGAAGGACGTGGGCGCAGTTTTGGAGATCGGATAGCCGCCCTCAATTTCACACCAGCCGGACTCCTCCACCATCCATTTTACAAATACCATGGCCGCCGCCTGATTTTCTTCAGAAGCATTCGCATTGATCGCATAGCTGTAATCAGGGCCGGCTGTCGCATACTGCTTGCCGCCTACCGTGATCGGGAAAGGCATGTAACCGATATCGTCAGGATGATCCCCCGCCGCCTTCATCTGTGCAATCGCCCAGGAGCCGAGCACCATACAGCCGATCTCGCCGTTGTTGATCATGGGCTTGCAGCCCTCCCAGTCGGTAGTGGTATAGTCATCCTCGATCAGGCCCTTTTCCACGGCATCATACAAAATTTTGTATAACGCATAAGCCCCTGTACCGTCGCCGTTATCCTTGAAAGGCTCCGCCGTATGTACAAACTTCTGATTTAACCATGTCTTGTCACTGGTTGTGATTGCGCCCAGAAAAGCATCCCACTGGCCACCCATGGTCCAGCCTGCCGCATAGTTTGTGTAAAGCGGAATCGCGTCGGTGTTGTCCTTGATTGCCTGCAGGGCTGCAATGAACTCATCGGGCGTCTTGGGAAGCTCCGTGATGCCCGCGTCTGCAAACACCTTCTTATTATAAAGAATTCCCTGCGCATTGCCCATGAAACCAATACCGTAGCACATGTTATCATACATCCACTCATCCGCAAAATTTACATATTCGCTCATCTCCTCTACCGTTCCGAAGGGAATAAAATAGGTAGAAAGCTCAGCCTTATCCACTGCGGGAATGAACATCACGTCACCCCAGTCGCCTGCGGAGAGCCGAAGCAGGGCATCTTCCTGATAATCAGTAATACCCTCGGTCTCCACCATGATATTCGGATATAACTCGTTAAACTTGGCAATCAGATCGGAAATCGTGCCGTCCTCTTCGCGGTCCGTCTTATGATGGATAAATTTGATCGTGGTTGTCAAATCCTTATAGTCCTCGCCCAGATTGATGGATGCATAAGTAACGCCTGACGAGGCAGCAGGCGCCGCTGCCTCATCCCCATCATCCGCCGCAGGCGTTTCCGCTGCCGCACCATCGTCCGCCGCGGGCGTCTCTGTTGCGGGAGCCTCTGCCCCGCCCTCATCGGATCCGCCGCAGGCAGTCAGGGATAAAGTCATTGCCGCTGCCAAAGTAAGCGCTAATACTTTTCTCAGTTTCATAATAGTAATGTCCTCCTTTTAATCTGACTACAGTGAGTCGTTAGTTAATTATTTAACTTTAAATTAAGTATACATTTGTTAATAAATTAATCATCAATTATTATTGCAATTCATATACCATTGTTGCCATATTTTTGCTTTTTTCCTATATTTCACAATTTTTAAATTTATATTTTGGCTATTTTGACAATAGATATTTTGTTTTTAAACATTATAAACTAAATTATACAAGCT
>VSNG01000043.1 GCA_009774175.1 Lachnospiraceae bacterium
ATGATAGTACCGGCGTCTAACTTCGTAATTTCCAGCAGATTTTGTACCAGCGTTTCAATTCTGTTTAGCTCCTGCTCCGATAATATGGTAAATTTCTTTATTTCAGGCAGTCTTTCCGCTTCTCCCTGCACCATTTCGTTATAGATGCTCAATGCGGCAATGGGCGTTTTAAGTTGATGTGAAATATCTGATATGGTATCCCTTAAAAATTCCTTTGAGCGCAATTCATTTTCAGCATGGGCGTTTAATACAGCAGCCAAGGTGTTCACCGAATGGAACAGCTTATATAATTCACCCTCTCTGTCACAAGCAATTCGGGCGCCTGTGTCACCTTTCAGGTATTTGTCGATTGCTGATACAGCTGCCCCGATCAGTTTATGCTGCTGATAAAAATGCCAAAGGCAAACAGCCGCTATGCCGCCTCCCGATATAACAGAAAGAGCGGAAATGAACGGTATGCAGCTATCACGGAATATCCATATCCCTATCTGTGATAATAGTAAAAAGCCAGCTATAAAAGCGGTTATCCCTGTAAATAAAAATTTGGTATCTCTGTTTGTAAACAATTCCATGCTCCACCTCAACAAATAATATTCCATTTATACCCCATACGCCTGATATTGAGAAGCATTTGCGGCTCGCTGGGATTGTCCTCGATTTTGATACGCAGTCTGCGGATATAAACAGTCAATGTATTACTGTCAACATAATTTCCGTCACCGTCCCATAATTTCTGTAATATTTGCTCTTTAGACAACAGGACGTTAGGATTTTGCATGAACAGACAAAGCAATTTATATTCCGCTGCGGTCAAGTCTAACAGTTCCCCGTTTTTATATGCCTGTCCTTGCAGGAGCAAAACTTTAATGCCATTTGAATGAAGCTCTGTACCCACAGAGCCAAAGTCATTTGCCCGGCGAAGCAGGGCATTGATCCGCGACATTAACACGCTGACCTTAAACGGTTTTGTTATATAGTCGTCACCGCCTATATCCAAGCCCATAATCACATTGATTTCCTCGTCCGAAACCGTTAAAAATATGATTGGCACTTTTGATGTCTGCCGGACTTTCCGGCAAATTTCAAAGCCGGAACCGTCGGGGAGAGAAACGTCCAAGATAAGTAAATCATACTTTCCCGACCTCCAGGCGGTATCAGCTTCTTTTATCGTTCGTGCAATGTCTAATTCAAATCCCGCCTTTTGAAAAGCAAATGTCAGTCCGTTAATCAGGCTCAAATCATCTTCCAATAGAAATATTTTACTCATTTCTTTCTTCCTTTCCTGTTTTGCGTCGTTTAACAATAGGCTTTTCAGCGTTCATTGGTATCAGCCACCTTTTTGCATTTTGCCCGTTCTTCCTCTGTGATATAAACCTGCTTCTCCATATTGCTTTACCTCGCTTCTTATAAAATTTTACCATATTCATTTTATAAGAACCACCTGTACACCAGCTTCTTGTCCACTTGTTTTAGCAAAACCCACTTACGGCAGGCTCTATCGGAACAATAGGCGGCTCTGAAAGAGCAGAATCATCTGTCTCCATATTCCCATCAGGCAATTCACTCGCGCTTTTTCACCTTGCACTGACGGATGCTTGGCTCTCCCGTATCGTCACGGCTCAAAAACCGCCGCCTTCCCGTCCGATTTTAGGATCACGGTAACTTTCTCACCGTCATAATCAACAGACAGGGCCGAGTCATTTGAAATCTTCAGACTGTGGGCGCCATCTCTGCCGCATAGATAAACGCAGTCGGAATCCATGCGGTTGATAAAATACAGCCCTTGGTCGGTCAGGCAAAAGTCGTAAGCAACAACATTCCGAAACGGTCTTGCCTTGTGGGTTTTGGTGTCATACGCTGTCAGCAAAGAATTTTCGTTGATGAAATAGATCGTCCGCCCATCAAACGCTATATTCCCACTGGTGGGGATGTCCAGCATTTTCGTGAGCCGGATTGTTCTGTCTACTTCCGTAATCCCATCATCCGTAATGAAAAAGAGACTGTCATCGTTCAGAAAAAAGCCGTAGCAGTATTGCAGAAACATCCAGGTATCTCCCACCGTGTAGTCAATTCCCAGCAGAGATCGCCCGCTGTCCGTTATTTTCTCAAAAATAACCTGTTCCTCAAAGGTTTCTGTATTAAACTGGACGATGGACACCTGGGTAGCTGTGCTGTTGTAGCTGCCGACCCGATCCACATACTGTTCTGTGCGGGAGGTCATATAGTAAATGTACGGAGCATCCATATAAACGGCCTTGATAGATTTTCCATCCGAAAAGACCCCGAACAGCGGAGAGAGGGCCAAATCCGTCAAAGCGCCGGTTGCCCGGTTTTCCAGAGCGTATGTCCTCGTTCGGTCATCAAAGATCACACTGTAAGTTTCCGATACGCTTTGCGAGGATGAATTATATATTCCATTTGCGGACGTTCTGAGTGAACAGCCGGATAGCGCAATCAGAAGCAGCAGGCTCAACGCGGCAACCCCGCAGCCTCTGACGGGTTTTCTTCCAAACTGCCAGCAGTTTGTATTTTGCCGCAGTACCCACCACACCATGAGGGTGCAGCACACAGCAGACAGGCCGAGCAGGGCCAGCAGCTCCTGGGGGGAACGCTCTGAAAAAGTCACAATGGGTGCTCCTGTCAACGAATCCTCTACGGAGGAAGTCCCCTCCAGAAAGCCGGTTGCCAGCAGGAACGGCAGGGGCAGCGGCAAGCGGTAGCAGATCTGTTTGGACAGGCCGATATACGGGATCAAGGTGGATGCCACCCCGATCACTACCGTCAAAGCATATTTCTTCACCAAAACAGAGAGAAAGAGCAGCAGGGCGGCAAGATACACCGCTCCAAAGCAGCGCAGGATGGCCAAAATCAGATACGCGGCCAGCAGGGAGACATTTTTTGTACTGTCCCCGAAACCGGCGATGCTCTGAATGGGGTACTCCCCATGGGGCAGGCCATATTTTATCCCGAAGAATACAAAACGAATCAGGGCCAGCCCTCCGCAGAGAGCGAACACGGCGCAGAGGGTCATTACGACTTTGCTTCTGGCGCTTTTGCGGCTCTGCGGAGCCGTCCGCAAAAGCGCGTCCATCTGGCAGCTATACTCCAAACAAAAAGCCGCAGCTGCCAAAATCAAAATGACAAGGAACAGCGGGAATTCCAGCGTTTGGGCGGAAAACAGCCCCGTCCAGCCGTTTGTTTTCAGAAAGTAGCGATTGCCGGTGTTCTCGCAGATATATAAATATTGCTGATACACAGCTTCAAAACCATGCTCATGGGCCAATACAGTGCCAGCCTCCGCAATCTGCCGCTCATACTGTTCCGCTGTGATTTGGCTGCTGTAATAGCTTTCCTGGGACCAGGAGCGGGCGTAGCGGGCCTCCGTGATGGCCTGGGCTTCCTGCTCCAGCCAAGCGGCCTTTTCCTCTGTGTACGCCCCGTCCAGCCGTTCCAGATACCACTCGTATTCCCCGCGGTATTCTTCCATTGCGCAGTTCTGCGGCCTGTCGGTTGCAGCCAGCCAAACAGCACTGACCAGGAGCGCGGCCAGGATATAGCATAGGCCCCGTTGATAAATCATCAGTTTTTTCCATTCATAAGAGAAAACGCTCATTTTGCCCTCCGGACACAGCGGTGACAGTTTTCCGCTGATAGAAAATAGATTGCAGCTACAAGCAAAAGACCCGCGATCAGGGCAAACCATGTTGCGGCCTGCCAGGTCAGGACGGGGAATCCGCCCAGGTTTACAAACTCCGTTTTGCCCAGGAGAACACGGTTTGTCAGCAGAGAATAAGGGTTCAGCACCTTTGTCCAGAAGAAATTGGAGTAGGCGCAGGCGGCTCCGCTGACAATCAGCGCCATACAGAGGGACAAACTCATGACAAAGGGGAGCAGGGCATTTTTCCAAAACATCGAAACAAACAGCCAGAGCATCCCGATCATCCATGTGCCAGCGCATTTGAGCGCCGCAGACAGGAGGACATACTGAAAAATGCTGAGATTGACGGAGGCTTCCGCAAAGTTCGGAATTGCGAATACCGGCAGGGCCAGCCCTTCAAAGGTCTGAAAGGAGGCCGCAAAGCCAACCAGGTCAAGGAGAGAAAACCACAGCGAGGTCAAGAGCAGAAACAGGGTGGCCGCGAGAATTTTTGCCAGGGTTGTTTTTCTGCCGCCGCCCGGACTTACCAGCAGCAGCATTTCCATCTGCGTTTCCCGTTCGTTCACAAAGGTTCCGATGATCCCATAGAGACAGAGCAGGAGGGTCGGGACAATGGAAAAATCATAGTTCAGATAATAATTGCACATTTCCCGGTAGGCAAAGGCGGGGATGGTGCGGCCGGCATAAAGGTGATAGATCGCGCCGCTTTCCCTCTGCTGATAGACCGCTCCCCGTTCCCCATAGAGCGCGGCGTTTTGCCGCGCTTTGTTTGCCACTTGCTCCGCCCGGCCGCTGTACTCATAGAAATACTGCATAGGCTGCACAAAATACTTGTCCAGCAGGTTCCTGTCGCTATACAGGTTCCCGGTCATCGTGTTGGGGTCATCGGTGGCTGTGCTTGCGGTCATATCCGATGTGGCCTCCACAAGAGGCGCATACACGGCAAGCAGGCGTTCCACCTTCTCCGGGGTGATTTTCCCCCGGTATTCCTCGTAAAGCTGCCAATGGAGCGTGTGCCAGCTTCTCTCTCCGTTCCCGTCTGTCAGATAGGAGTAGGATTGGTATTCGCCATAGATTTTGAACAGGTTGGCCAGGCTGAATACCACAAAGAGCGCCAGGATGGAGCGTTTACAGAACTGCTTGATAAATTCATACCGTATCAGACGTATCATGGCGTTCCCCTCTGCAATAGTATAAGAACACATCCTCCAGGTTGGGCTGGACAGGCTGTGCGGTCTTGATCGGGAATCCAGCTTCAACAATGCGGAGGGTAAAATGTTCCCCCTCCTGTTTCATGTTGCTGACGCAGTACATATCGGTCAGCAGCGCGGCGTCCTCGGCCCCGGCGGTCACATTCCACACCTTACCCTCAATGTTCCGTTCCAGCGCAGCGGGCGTTCCCTGCATGAGCAGTGTCCCCTGTTTCAGCAGCAGGATTTCCCGCGCGATGCACTCAACATCTGAAACGATGTGGGTCGCCAGCAGGATCGTCCGCCCATGGGCAAACCGGGAGATCAGGTTCCGAAACCGTATCCGTTCGCTGGGGTCAAGACCGGCGGTAGGCTCGTCCAGAATCAAAATCTTCGGGTCGGACAGCATGGCCTGCACAATGCCGACACGCTGGCGCATACCGCCGGAGAGCGCGCCGATTTTCTTGTCCTGCGCGTTCGTCAGATTCACCGTGGCCAGCAGCTCCGAAACCCGGTCTTGCGCTTCGCGGGTGGGAATGTCTTTCAGCGCACACATATAGAGCAGAAAATCCTTGACGGTAAAATCCCGATAGAAAATAGGATACTGCGGCATATAGCCGATTTGGGACAGGAACGTCTTACCCAGCGTCCTCACGTCCTGGCCGTCAACCCGGATCGTGCCGCTGTCCCCACGCAGGATGCCCACAAAGGTATTGATGAGCGTGGTTTTCCCGGCCCCGTTTTCACCCAGCAGGCCGTACACGCCCTCGTTCAATGTGGCGGTAAAGTTTTTCAGCGCATATTTTTTCTTGTATTGCTTCGATACGCTTTCAAATGTGATTTCCATGCTACGCTCCAAATGTAAATGTGGACACCAGCGTATCAAGCTTCTGAATGCCACCGCCGAGGAGAACGAGAGCAGTTTTGGAATTATCAAACAGATAGATTTGTGGAATCCGATAAAAGTAGGTTTTATCGGGATTTTCAATTTCCACCGTATGAATCAGACTCCCGGAACTGACCTCGTAAATCCGAATTATCAGACTTTCTCCCAAAACAGCGGTAGCAGCATAGGTTCCTTGTTCTGAGCTATAGACACCTTCACATCCTTCATCGCTGGATGAAAAAGCAAATTGGTTTTCCTGGCCTGTTTTAGAATCAAGCCATTTCAAAGAGGCGGTGTTTTTCCCGAAATCTCCCGGTTCTGAAATTTCCTGCGGCATAAAAATTCGATTGACGCGATTCTGTATGTCGTTCGTGTCAATTACATAATCAGATGGTTTGGCAATGTTAAGGTGATCTCCATTGACCGAAACTGTACCACAGATGGAAAACAACTCATCCTCTGCTGTATCAGAGATAGAGCGCCCTTGGCCACAGTATGCAATTTGCGTATTTTCACATAGGAATGTCACACTGTTGAAAGTAACAATTTCCATGCTGTTGGCAGCAAAACGATCTCCCTGAACAAGCAGCCTCTCGGTACTTTCGTTTTCCAAATCATACACATAAAGACCGTACGTCCCTGCAAGGGCAAGTTTCTTCCCATCGGAAGAGATGGCAATACCGGACTCCATTGTTACTAAATCTTCTCCCAGCAAATCCATTGTCACAAGCTCTTTTGTCAATGAAAGGTTCTCATCGTAAAAATAGGCGGTGGCTCCATTCGATGAAAATCCCGTCAGCAAGTATCCACCTTCAAATGCATATACCTCAAAAAACTCTAAAGGAGGTTCTGTTTCAGCTAATACGACACCACTTTGCGTGTCATAAAGGTACAGCTTATCTGAAAGAACGATTATTTTGTCATTTCCGGCATACGCGCAGCTTTTTACTTTTCCGGCAAACAAGGAAGCATCAAACTTTCCCTGTGCATAATCATGGGGATAAGAACCAGTATCCGATTCTTCTTGCACCTGCGGGGACTGCGTAGTAGATATAGAGTTCTGCTGCGAATAATTTGTGCCGGTGATAGTACCGTATAGCGTATCGGTATCTGTCTTTTCACCACAGGCAGAAAGAGCAAATGCAAAAAGCAGAGTAAAAATGATAGTCCAATATTTCTTCATTGTTCGTTCTCCTTGTATAGTAAAATTGAGTTGCTTTTTAACACCGGCAGAACATCATTGCTGCTGTTTTTAGGTACAGCCATCACATAGAAAGTTTGGAAAGAATCCATTTTCGAGGCGTCGAATGCTATTTCAAACACTCATCGGTTGCCTTTCGATAAGGCAACATGATAAGAAAGCCCATTGTCTAAGCAGACCGGTTGATGATCAATGAAAAAGGAAAGATCATATTCAACGCCGGGGATTCCACATATTGTATAGCGGAAAGCAACTTCATCAGAATCAGATAGGCAGAGATTGTCAAACACAATGCTGCCGTTGAAATCTGCTGTATAGTAAACACGCTGATTCAGATCATCCATAGTCACGCCATCCCACCCATTCTGTCTGAGCGTTTTTTCTATGTATGCGGATGTAATTTTTTCTTCCTGTATAGTCACATTGGAAAAAGCATCCGTAGCTTTTGCCTGAAACGGAATATCAGGAGAGGCACTTTTGTTAAATTGCAATTGAGTCCGATATTCTAAGCACTTATGATACCAGCCATAGCTGGAGGTGGATTCCATATCCGGCTGGAAGTCCGGGTTTGTGATGCTCACCACTGTAAAGGACAGCGTATCGCCGGCGCTGCCGGTCACAGGTTGAAAGAGAAAGGAAAAATTCTGATCCTCCCCTTCCTCCCCTGCGGCGAAGCTGTGGCAATACTCATACTCCGCTGTGGTATCGTTCACCTTGTAGGGCTGGGGTTTGCCATCCAGAAACAGGAGAAATCCAACGGCATCCAGCTTGCCGGTAACGGAATACTGATACGCAAGCTGAAACTTGCCGCCGTCATAGGAGAATGGCAGATGCTCCCCGCTCTCGGAGAAGTCAGGTGAAGCGGACCCGTGTGTCAGCGCTGCCAGAAATCCGGCCTCGTCCTCAAACGGGTTTGCGGCGGCGGACTGTGACGGCGGCGTACTGTCTGGAATGGCATAGTTCCTGCAGGCGGTGAGGGATAAAAGTGCGCTGCACATCAGGGGAACGGCAATCAGTCGCTGTCGCATACATGACCTCCTTTGCTTTGATGGACTAAGCATAGCGGGTAAAAGTCAAAATTCGGTCAAGAAAAGCGAAATGCCGCCCAAGTTTTTTGGGCGGCATCCGAAGATGGTTTTTATCATGGGGATTGCTTGACTTTGATGGAGGCTTTCACACAGGCCCCATGGGGCGGCTGGTTTGACAGCTCTATGGTTCCCCCATGCTTCTGGCACAGCGCCCGGCTCACCGCAAGGCCCAGCCCCAAGTGCTTGCCGGAGGTATCTTCGGAGTAAAACAGGGCGGTTTTCTTTTTCAGCAGCTTTTCCGAAAAACCCGGCCCATCATCGGTCACGGTGGCCAGCAGCGTTCCATGTTCGAGATTAAAGGCCAGCTCAATCTGATGTTTCGCAAAGCGGAGGGCATTAGAGATTAGATTTTCCAGAACACGGTATAACAGCTCCCCGTCAAGGACGGCCCTGCCCTTCGGTACATGGAGGTCACAGGAAAAATGCACCTCGGTATTCTGAAACAGGATAGATAAAGAATCCGCCATGTGCTGTAAAAAATCAGGAAGCTCCACCTCTCTGTGATGGACTTCGGTTTCTTCAATCGCGCCCAGGTCACGCATGGTATCTGTATAGCGGCCCATACGTTCTGCGGTAATGCCAAGATTGAAGAGCGCCTTTTCCAGCTTTTCCTCCGTCAAAGTTCCGCCCCGGTTGTTCTCCTGCAAATATTCCACATAGCCGGTCATAATGGCGATGGGGTTGCGCAGATCGTGGGCCACGGATGCCTGTAATGCGCGGCGCTCCTCCAGCATACTCCACATCTGGCGGTTATTCTCATACAGGGTCTGCCGCATTTTCTCAAAGGCGGTACAGAGCTGGCCCAATTCATCCTGTCCGTCAAAGCTGATCTGAAAGTTCAAATCCCGGTCTTGAATGTGCGCGGTGGCATCCATCAGGACAGTGATCGGCGGCTCCAGCACCTTGTGATAAAACCACCACGCGCACAAAGTAATTCCAATTACAGCAAACAGAAGCGGCAGCAGCACCATACAAATTTGTGAAGCGCGGTAGGCTGTTCTCGCTTTAGGGGAAAGCATGGAGTAGCTGGATTCAATGCGCTCTATCATGTAGCTCGTCTGTCCCTGATTCTCGTTATGTTCCTGGCCGTCCGCTGTCAGCTGGCTGAATGGTTCTGGCGGGCCATCAAGGACATACCTTACCTTTGCCTCTGTGACCGTACCATCCGGGGCGGCCGTCTGCTGCGTCAGCCAGACCTCATTGGAATCGGGGAGAACATGTTTTTGGAAACGATAACAGCCGAAAATCGTAAGGCCGCAGCACAGGAACACGATCAGCATTGTCATCGCCACGGCTTCCATGAAGGAGCGTTTCAGTGATTGTCTCTTTACTTTCTCCATTGGTAGCCCATCCCCCAAACCGTTTCGATGTACTCACCCCCGCTGGCCTCCATGAGCTTTGCGCGGATTTTGCGGATATGCTCCTTTATCACGTTGCTGTCGCCCTCCGCGTCATAGCCCCATACCGCCTCATAGATGCGATCCTTGTCAAAGACCTGGTTGGGGTTAGAGGACAGAAATTCGATGATGTCAAATTCTCTCTTGGAAAAGGAAAGCTCCTGCTCATTCCAAAATACTTTTCTGCCAGAGAGATTGATAATCAGCCCCTGGGAGGTCACAACCTTCGGCGGGCGGTTATTCCGCTCGTCCCGGCGCAGATGAGCCTCAATGCGGGCAATCAATTCCTGCAAGCCGAAAGGCTTGGTGATATAGTCGTCCCCTCCCGCCCGCAGGCCGTTGACCTTATCCTGCTCTGTGATCCGCGCCGTCAGGAACAGGATAGGGCAGACGATATGATTCCGAATGACCTTGCACAGCTCCAGCCCGTCCATCCCCGGCATATTGATGTCCAGCAGAATGAGATTTGGCTTTGTATTCAGTTTTGCCAGGGCTTCGTCGCTGCTGCTGGCTACGGAAACCGTATATCCGTGATCCTGCAAATGGGTTGAAAGCAATTCGGTCAGGATAGGTTCATCATCCACGATCAAAATTCTATATGCCATGCGAATACCTCCAGTTTTTTTCATCATATAGGGAGAAAGTCAAAATTTGGTCAAGCTTTATAGGGCTGCCTATTTTCATAACGAAATGATTGTCATACACACAACATCAAACACGAAGCATTTTAACAAGACATATTATACGTTCTTTACTTGCATGACACAAGGATACAAGTTCCTGCTTATTGGGGGTAATCACTCAGAATATGTTCCTCCGCCTGCACCTTACAGGTGTTCATAAGCCCTGCCCGTTTCAGTGAGGCGCTGGCCTTCAGTTCCTTTATCGCTCCGGCCCGCTTTGCCAACTCCGGCATCATCCGCCCAAGCCGCTGGTGCGCTGTATAGTTTATCTCCGGCAAATGCGCTTGTAATTTTCCTGAAAGAAGAAGTTGATTGTAAAATTCCGGCTGATATTCCTGAAGGGACTCTCTTCGCATACGGCTATACTTGCCGATGTTTTCGGCAGCCGCTTTCGATAATACAGTGCTTGCAACTTTGGTAAAATCCCTACAATGGGGATTGAACGCTGGTCGGCTTTGTGCTATGCTTCGGGTAAGTCAATTCTATAAATCAGGGGGTATGGAGGTAAATATGATTTTAGAAACAGAAAGGCTAATTTTACGTCCTTGGCAGGAGTCTGACGCAGAGGATTTATATAAATACGCAAGTCATCCAGACATAGGCCCGATTGCCGGGTGGCCTGTTCATACGAGTGTAGAAAATAGCAGAGAGATTATCAAAGGGGTTCTTTCTGCACCGGAAACATATGCGGTAGTTCTGAAGGAAACAGGACAGCCGGTTGGTAGCATAGGGTTAATGCTTGGTAAGGCAAGTAATATCGGCATTCCTGATACGGAGGGTGAAGTTGGATATTGGATTGGCGTTCCATATTGGGGACAAGGACTTATCCCGGAAGCAGTTCGTGAGATAATGCGATATGGCTTTGAAGAACTAAATCTCAACAAAATTTGGTGTGGGTATTTCGATGGAAATTTAAAATCAAAACGTGTGCAGGAAAAATGTGGATTTCAATATCACCACACAAAAGGCAGTGTTCCTTGCGCATTGGAAGGGGTTCTGAGAACGGAGCATATTACCTGCATATCAAATGAAGCGTGGTCATTAGTAAGGTAAATTTCAGCTTATATGGGGATTTCATCTTTTGGGTGAAATCCCCCTTGACATATGTTCTCTTGGTTCACAATGCTGTTGCTGTCGCCCTCTAACATATCTTCCTGCGAAAGACGGGTGTATAATGCTGTTATCCCTGTTTGTTATTGGGCGGTTTTGACGGAATTTTGAGAGACATTCTTCAAAAATTTTTTAAAGCCATTGACAAACTCTCTGATTTACAGTAATATATAACAGTGATATATAACGCTGTTATATACAGGAGACGAGAAAATGCGCGAAGCAGAGCAGACAACACTATATTTAATCCATTCAGCCGCCATGCAGGAATTTCTTGAAAAAGGCTATAAGTCTGCTTCCTTGCGGAACATTGTCAAAACGGCGGGCGTGACGACGGGTGCGTTTTATGGCTACTATGACAGCAAAGAAGATTTATTTGAAGCACTGGTGGGCGAACACTACAACTTCTTATTGAAACTCTTTTGCAAGGCGCAGAAAGAATTTGCAGAAATCCCGCCGGAGCAACAGCCCGACAATCTTACTTCTACTTCCGGTGTGTATATGTATGAAATGCTCTTGTACGCCTATGAACACTTGAACGAATTTAAGCTCATACTTTGCTGTTCGGAGGGAACACGTTTTTCAAAACTTATTGATGAAATGGTGGAAATAGAAACAAAAGGCACACATGATTATTTAGCGGTTCTTGAACAGTTAGGCAGACCTGCGCCGCCCATTGACGAACGGTTAGAGCATATCTTAATTACGGGAATGTTCAACACATTTTTTGAGTTGATTATACATGAAATGCCACTTGAAGAAGCAAAACACTATTTGCAAGAAATGCGAGCTTTCTATACTGCCGGGTGGATGAAAATTATGGGGCAATAATAAATCGAACAATTTCGATTACAAAAAATTTGTAAGGGCAATCTGCCCTATAATTCTTGATAATGGAAAGTTTACGCTTTCCATTATATTTGGCAAATAGGTTAGTTTTAGCTAACTTTATAAAGACGCCACTAATCAAATAAGGATATTCGAGGGCAGTTATTTAGTCCCCATATCATAAAAAATTTTCAAGGAGGTTTTTTTCAATGAAAAAACAGTCTAATCTTTCAAGACTGATGGGCTATGCC
>VSNG01000044.1 GCA_009774175.1 Lachnospiraceae bacterium
GTCAAGTGGTTTTCAAGAAAATCTTAACTTTTTTTATTTAAGTTATTCTTGCTATTCCTATTGCACCATGTTATACTAACTTCAACAGATTTGTTTAAGTAAAGCACAACCTGCTCGAACTGGCATGACTTTACAATGCAACTATACTTCACTATAACGGAGGTTTTATTATGGCAATTGGCAAACGTATCCGCTTTTTCCGCAACCGAAAAGGCATGACACAGAAACAGTTAGGCGAAATCCTCGGTTTTCTCGGAAAGACCTCTGATGTCCGCATGGCACAGTATGAAACCGAAGCGAGGACGCCAAAGCACGACCTTGTAAAAGAAATGGCGAATATCTTTGATGTAAGCACCCACGCCCTCACCGTGCCGGATATTGATACCTATACCGGGCTTATGCACACGCTCTTTGCGTTGGAAGATATGTACGGGCTGAAAATCGGGGAGATTGACGGGGAAATCTGCCTGCGCCTTGACAAGTCCGACTATTCCACTTATACGTCCATGTTTGATATGTTCCACGCATGGCAGGAGCAAGCCGCCAAACTGGAACAGGGCGAGATTACCAAAGAGGAATACGACCAGTGGCGGTACAAGTACCCCGAACTGGACACATCAAAGCATTGGGCGAAAGTCCCCTCACAGGCGGTCAGTGATATGCTTATGGAAGAATTTCAGAAAATCGAGAAAGAAGAAAAGAAAACAGCGAAAAAGAAAAAGCAGAAATAAGCATAAAAAGACCTTGCCGATATTCAGTTTCCATATCTGAAAATCAGCAAGGTTTTCTTATGCCATTGATGAAATTATTTAGTGCGTGATGTGAAAAATGTTGCCAAATCGTTGCCAATACCTAAACAAATTTGTTTGGAAACCGCATAAATACTGGTTTCCTAAAGTCCATTTCATCACTCGAACTCAATCGTTCCCGGCGGCTTACTGGTCAGATCATACACCACCCGGTTAACTCCTTTCACCTCATTAATAATTCGATTCATAACTCCCTGCAGCACAGCCCACGGAATCTCCGCGCTCTCCGCAGTCATAAAATCAATCGTCTTAACCGCCCTCAGCGCCACAGCATAATCATAAGTCCTCTCATCCCCCATAACGCCCACACTGCGCATATTCGTAAGAGCTGCAAAATACTGGTTGATCTCCCGATCCAGCCCCGCCTTTGCAATCTCCTCCCGATAGATCGCATCAGCATCCTGCACAATACGCACCTTTTCAGCAGTCACTTCACCGATAATCCGAATGCCAAGCCCCGGGCCCGGGAAAGGCTGTCTGTACACCAGATATTCCGGAATGCCCAATTCCAGTCCAACCTTTCGCACTTCATCTTTAAAAAGATCCCTGAGGGGTTCAATAATTTCTTTAAAATCTACATAATCCGGAAGGCCTCCTACATTGTGATGGGATTTAATAACCGCACTCTCACCGCCCAGCCCGCTCTCCACTACATCCGGGTAAATCGTTCCCTGCACAAGGAAATCAACTGCGCCGATCTTCTTTGCTTCCTCCTCGAACACACGGATAAATTCTTCCCCGATAATCTTTCTTTTCTGCTCCGGTTCTTCCACTCCTGCCAGTTTTTCGTAAAAACGCTCCTGCGCGTTGACACGGATAAAGTTCAGATCATAATTGCCCTCCGAACCGAAAACAGCCTCCACTTCGTCTCCCTCGTTTTTGCGTAGAAGGCCCTGATCTACAAAGACACAGGTCAGCTGATTTCCGATTGCTTTTGATAAAAGAACTGCCGCCACAGAAGAATCCACCCCGCCGGAAAGGGCGCAGAGCACCTTGCCGTCTCCCACTTTTTTACGAATAGACTCTATGGACTGCTGTACAAAGGAATCCATTTTCCAGTCACCGGCACAGCCGCACACCTGATAGACAAAATTAGAAAGCATTTTTGTGCCTTCAACCGTATGAAAGACTTCAGGATGAAACTGAATCGCATAGAGCTTTTTATCAGGATTTTCAGCCGCCGCCACCGGACAGTCCAATGTATGGGCACAGATTGAAAAACCCGGCGCAATTTTTGCAATATAATCGTTGTGACTCATCCAGCAGATTGTTTTAGGCGATACATTCTGAAAAAGCGCGCTCTTATTATTCACGCTCACCTCGATCTTACCATATTCCCTGACAGAAGCTTTCTCCACCTTGCCGCCCAGCACCTGCATCATAATCTGCGCGCCATAACAAAGACCCAATACGGGAATCCCTAATTCAAAGAGCTCAGGAGAACAGGTCGCCGCCCCCGGCTCATAACAGCTGTTCGGTCCTCCTGTAAGAATAATGCCCTTCGGATTCATTTCCCGTATCCTTGCCAAATCCGTTTTATAAGAATAAATCTCACAATAGACATTACACTCTCTGACGCGGCGTGCCACCAGCTGGTTGTACTGTCCGCCAAAATCTAATACGATAACCGTTTCTCTTTGCATTCTATCTGTCTCCTCAGTAAACTGCCATTTGTGCCGCAGAGAATGCGCGTTCCTTGCATTCTCTTAAGGATGCTGTAGCTAAACTTGGTCATGTCTTGTATGACTTCATCCTTTATTATACGTTAGCCCCAAAACCCTTGTCAAAGTATATTTCCCGTTTCTTCATACAATATGGAAGTACAAACTTTAACAAACTCGAACTTTCCATAAAAGTTCTGATTGTACTCTATCGAAATTAACTGCAGAATCCTAATTCCTTTTATCTT
Source organism: Lachnospiraceae bacterium (assembly GCA_009774175.1). Classification (GTDB taxonomy): domain Bacteria; phylum Bacillota; class Clostridia; order Lachnospirales; family Lachnospiraceae; genus UBA3282. Next base: position 2,719 of record VSNG01000044.1, read on the forward strand.
TTAAATGCCTTTCCGATTCCGACAGCAGCGTTTTCCTATCGCATTCTCCCACTTTCCACCTCGGTATCTGATCTCATAGCAGATCCCCCGGAACATCCAATCAATAGTCATTGCAATCCAAATCCCAATTAGTCCCATATGAAATATATTACTGAAAAAATATGCCGTACCGATTCGGAACACCCACATGGAAATAATCGCAATGACCATTGTCCACATCACATCTCCCGCAGCACGAAGGGTATTTGGCAGCGTAAACGACGCCACCCAGGCCACCATACACATAATCGCATGGAAACGAATTACCTGCACGGCAAGCGTGTTCGTCTCGGGCGTCAAATGATATATTTTGAGAAAAAACGGCGCACCAGCCATCATAATAAGCGAGACCGCGCTCATGCACAGCCACGTAAGACGCATCAGCTTTCTTGTATAATACTTTGTCTGTCCAAATTCTCCGGCGCCGATACAGTAAGAAGCCACTGACAGAAGCGCCATATTAATTGCCATACCGGGCAGAATGTTAAAATTTGTGATAGTGCCGCAGACTGCGTTCGCCGCAATGGCAGACGTTCCAAAGGTGGACACCAGACTGAGAAGCAGAATTTTCCCCAACTGAAACAGACTGTTTTCCAGCCCGTTGGGAATACCGATATAGAGTATTTTTTTCACCTGCGGAAAATTCATACGGGGAGTCAGCCTGCCCTTAAAGTGTATTTCTTTCCCCTCGTCAAACATCAGCTTAAAAATAAGAACAGCCGACACCGTTCTTGCAATGAGTGTGGAAATTGCCGCCCCCGCAACGCCCATTTCAAAAACAAAGATAAGAACTGCATTTCCTATCAGATTAAGCAGATTCATCAACAACGAAATATACATGGTTGTCCGCGAATCGCCCATGGCGCGAAAGAGCGCGGCGCAGCCATTGTATAGAGCAAGGGGACAGATAGACAATCCTGTAATAATCAGGTAAGTAACGGCACTGGTCATAACAGCCTCCTCCACCTGCCCAAATATCGCCCGCAGAATCACCCTGTGCAGACCAAGCAGTATAACGGTCATTGCGGCAGAAGAATACAGCAGAAAAAGCACCATCTGCCACGCCGATTCTCCCGCCTGCTCCCGGTTTTTCTGTCCCAGCGCATGACCCGCCACAACAGCGCCGCCCGTGGCCAATGCCGCAAAAATATTAATTACCAAAATGTTAATATTATCCACCAGAGAAACCCCTGACACCGCCGCTTCTCCCACTCCGGAGATCATAACGGTATCGAGCATTCCCACCAGAATAGCCAAAAGCTGCTCCATGATCAAAGGCAAAATAAGCCTTTTCAGATCGCGATTGCTGTATATGGTTCCCTGTAGGCCCTCCTTCGCGCGCATGGCACCTCATCGCCCTTCATAAAGAATATGAACTTATTCTATGCCCATTCTGGACCAATGTAAAGTGGTTGTGCGCCTCTTTTGTTATCTGTTCTTCTTTTCTTAGCACATATGCTGGTGCAAATATTTTTCTCTGGTCGCCAGACCGCCGCGGATATGACGTTCAGACTTGTTGACATCCAGCACCTTTCTCGCCTCGGCTGCCAAGGACGGATTAATCTGTGCAAGGCGTTCTGTTACATCCTTATGTACCGTACTCTTACTAATCCCAAACTCCTTCGCCGTCTGTCTCACCGTTGCATTGTTTTCAATAATATAATTGGCAATGTTCATCGCGCGCTCTTCAATATAATCCTTCAAGAGAAAACCCCTCAGAATACTTTTTTACATTGTATGAAGGGGTCTGAGGGGTTATGACTTATACCGGCTATCATATTTTTCTTATCTGCGCCTTTCAAAGCTTCCTGCCCAACCTTACGAAATTGTAAGCTATCACCCTCAAACTGTAAGCTAAATCAATGGATGCATCCCATCCCGTTTGGTATCCTTATTTCAGAAACAAAAGCAACACACAGCGCACAAAAAAGGAGATATAATACATGAAAAAAGCATTTATCACTGTTGCTGCCATGACCGGAATTATTGGAATACGTATGATATTGTCGATCGCTGTGAGCGAACAGGCCGCAGAAGTGTTTACCCGGTTCTCCATCAGCTTTTTGTTCTTCTATTTTATCTGCGGATTATCTGCAGGCAGAAGGCAGGCGGCGTCTCAGAATGCAGTATCCCGCAAATTATAAAACACGAAGTAATGCGGTGCACGGAACAAATTACCCCTGCGCCGCATTGCCATTTCCCACAGTTTTAGTAGAACCGTTCTACAGCCGATTCAATATTTTTCTCAAACTGTAAGTATGTTAATACAAAATAGATAACATATATTCCCAGAAAAACAAACAAAGAAATACAAAAGTAAAAAGCCCCCCTTGTGCGTATTCCTGTATAGGCAACAAATTGCCGCCCGGCATATATGATAAAAACCGCGCTGATAATAACCGAAAGAATAACCGGACACAAATAATAGAAAAACAGCTGCTTTGCAACAGTTATCCTTATTCTTTTCTTTCCCATACCAAGTTTATTTAAAACCTGATAACGAAATTCATATTTATGGGAATCGCTTAACTGCTGAACCGAAAGTACAGTAAACGATACGCACAAAAATACCAAACCAATATAAAATAGTGGAAACGACAGAGTACTCATCAAAAACTTCAGTTCCAAAATCTCCCTGCTTTTCACCTGTATTGCGGCTGGCATTAAAAAAAGCTGTTCGCTTCCGATTTTTATATAGTCTGCCAGTTCATCATATCCTCTCGTTTTTCCAGCCAGCTCATACAACCGTTCCGATAAATTTTCCGGCACATTTCCGTCCGCCGTAACTGCCATAAGCGAAAAATACTTTTTCATTTCCGTCAGTTTGTTATCCGGCACAACCAGTAAATAATCTGATCCATTATGCCCGTTTTGCGCAAATCCATCCGTTTGAAATCCGGCAAACTCAAGCCCTGTATGCAGACTGTTTCGCAGCTGGGTACCCTTATCCTTTATTTCCTGATATACGCGGTTTGGCATATGAATTAAATACTGGTTGTCCTGCAGGGTAACACGGGTCAGGCCCAACATTTCCCGTAAATGATTATAGTCGCCGACTCCCATATACACGTCATAATCGTAGTAAGCAACGGCACGTTTCCCTTCCGCCATCACAGGATCACTGTCTTTGCCAGAAAACAGCTTTAAATTCTGATACAAAAAATCGCCCATTTCGCAAGTCCCATTTTGGTAAACGCAATATTTCAATATATGCCGCGGAGTCATACTGTCAACGATCAATGCTTCTTCTTTAGAAAAGTCATTGTCCGTATTATCACTGATCATAATAATATCAAAAGGATATTCGACATTTAATTGCCTGTTCTGATAATCGCTCAACATAAGCGCAAGAGAACTTCCCACTAACGCAAACATAAACAGAAGACTTAATGTCCCAAGGACAAAACAGGTATTCCGTAATTTTGAGGAAAACTGCCTTATCAGAAATAAATTTTCCTTTTTATAGATTAATTTTCCTTTCCCTCTTATATATTTCATCAGAAAAGCAGAAAGTCCCCCATAGAAAAAATAGAATGTGAAAAGCAGGCCGATCATTTCCAATATTGCCGTCCATCTAGTTATCCTCCCCGTAAAAATCAAAAAGTAGAAAAGCAATATATTTCCTACGGAGAGAAAAAACAGGTTTTTCCATGTCGTATTTTGTCTTTCATTTACTGTTTCGTTCCGCTTCTCCATAGTAATTAAATTAATGATTTGCATATGGGAGAATTCATTTCTGCTCCGAAGCTGTGCAATGACAAAACAGGCTCCATACAGAATCACTGTCACGCAAAAAGTGAGCAGCTCCGCCCGCGTGCTTTGTCTTGCAAACTTAAGGTTTTTTCCAATGCTTTTATAAAAAGCAAAGAAGAGGGCCCGCCTTAACCCGCAGCCCAAAAGCACTCCTGCAAAAAGCGCTCCCACTCCCAGATAAAGATTTTCTTTCATGAAAAGATCTGCAATTTGCTTTTTCTTCATTCCCGCTAATAAGTAAATGGCAAATTCCCGGCTTCTTTTCTCTAACATAAAACGTGTCATAAAGTTCATCAGCCAGCCGGTTATGATAAGAATTGCCACTGTGGAAACCGACATAAAAGTAATCAGCATACTACCCCCCGTAGACAATTCCCCATTATTTCCGTAATGAATTATATCGTAAATATCTTTTGAAAAAAGAAGTGAATGAAAGGAAAATGTAAGGGCCGTTATCATGCATAAGGTCAGAAAATAGTTCGAATAATCCTTCCACAGTCTCCCCGCATTTCGCAATGCCAGTTTATTCAGCATAAATGTCCTCCCCTCCAATTTGAGACTGTATGTCAAGAATGCAATCCAGGTAATCTCTTCTGTTCGAACTTCCCCTATTTAATTCAGCACATATTTTACCGTCGCTTAAAAATAAAATTCTCTCGCAATAGCAGGCCGAAAACACATCATGCGTTACCATTAATACGGTTGCGCCCAATTCTCTGTTCATAACCTGTAAAGTACCAAGCAGCATGGCCGATGATTTGGAATCCAAAGCCCCGGTCGGCTCATCAGCAAGAATCAGCTTCGGCTTGTTGACAAGCGCTCTTGCACAGGCTGCCCGCTGCTTTTGCCCGCCAGATACTTCATATGGAAATTTATTCAAAATATCGCCGATATGTAACGCTTCTGCTATGTCCCTGACCCTGTTTTCCATTTCCTCCTTTAAACGCGCCGTGGTCATTTTCGCACTGCCAAGCGCCATAGAAAGCATAATATTTTCTTCAATACTCAATGTATCCAAAAGATTATAGTCCTGAAAAACAAACCCAAGATTTTTTTGCCGGAAGTCAGATAATTCTTCCTCGTCCATTCTCGATATATCGACCTTGTCGTAAAGGACCTGACCTTCGGACATGGTATCTATCGTGGAAAGAATATTTAAAATTGTGGTTTTGCCTGAGCCGGAAGCTCCCATAATACCGATAAATTCCCCTTGATCTACATAAAAATTTACATGATCAACAGCGTTTACTTTCATCTGTCCTGCTTCATACGTTTTTACAAGATTTCTCACTTCAATATAATGGTTTTCTGTCATAGTCATACTAGCTTTCCTCACATATTCTTTTCAGGCTGATCCCGGAGCAATACGGCATATGACCAGTACACTCCCGCGCAAAAAATCATAACAAAGCCGCAAACACCCACAAATATCATATCAAATACATTATCGCGCAGTATCTCAGCTTCACTCAAAAGATACATTTTATCCCAAGCGGCTCCAAAATCGTGGGCAAAATATATTTCACTGACGCCCACGGCCGCCAGACATACTATGATGCCCGCAAGCAGCACCTTCTTCATCCTGTAAAATTCAATCTGCAGTTCACTCCTCACGTCCTCCGAAAAGACCAGCTCTCTGTTTCTGAGATTTCTATAAGGGTTCTGCTTTAAAATAACATAAAATACAATAGCTGACAGTGCCATGGCTGACAGCACAGCGAGAAACGGCTGTAAAGTCAGTTCATAAAATCCGGGTTCCGTCGAAGAATAGGTAACTCCGTTGCAGCCTAAAATAAGCCCGCAGGCCGCTGCTATCCACAAAAACTTCTTTCTATAGTAGAGCAGGAACCCGTTTGCAGTTTCTCGGTTTACATAATATTCATTCCTTTCTTTTCTTTCGACGCTTCGCCGGTTTTCCCTGTTTCCCTCGTCACCATCGCGCCCCGTCTCCATCTCCCGCTCTTCCATCAGCAGATCGTCCAGTGTTATCTGAAATATTTTGCTGATTAAAATAATTTTTTCTGTTTCAGGATAGCCGTTGTTATTTTCCCACTTGCTGATTGCCTGTCTGCTGGTATGCAATTTTTCTGCCAGCGCCTCCTGTGAAAGTCCCCGCGCTTTTCTTAATTGATAAAGCTTTTCTCCGAATGTCATGTATTTTCCTCCTGTCCTTGGTTCATAATAGCAATACTGCAAAGAATGTCAATTGTTTTATTGTGGCAATCTCGCAACTTTTCGTTGCAGCTGCCTGTTTCAGAAAAGATTGCTTTCAAAAAGGAGGCATTTCCCACGAAAAGAAAAGTCCGAATCGCACAATACGGCTGCGGAAAAATGAGCGTATACCTGATGCGGTATATATTGTAGAAAGACGCGGAGCTGATCGCGGCATTTGATATGAATTCGGCCATAATCGGTAAAGATATCGGCGAAATTATGGGAACTGACAGCGTAGGCGTCAAAGTTTCCGATGCCAAAGAGACTGAAAGGATCTTATGCGAATTAAAACCGGATATCTGCATCATCTCTACCTGCGAGGAATCCTTATATCTGTAGAACTCTTCCCATGAGTTCACCAGAGCGCTGGATGAACTGGCAAAAGCCAATAACTGTACCCTATGCGGCAGCGGCTACAATGTGGAATACTATAGCATTGCGCTTGCCAAAGGACACGGCGCGGGGCTTTCCATTAAAGAGTTTCCCAGACGGAGGAAGGCATCACGCTGGAGACTCAGTGCCTTGGTTATATATACGGCCCGGAAGAATATGTCAAAAGCAGATAACCTCATATTGTTGTGCACCATTGACCCGTTAATTCATTTCGCAGTTTTCCTCCTACAATTTTTTGTTGTGTGATAGCATTTAGCACAACGATATTATCAATGGGATTAACGAAAAAGGTTGTGCTGTCTATGAAAGAGCTTCGTACAGTCATACGGGATTTACGGAAAGATAAAGACCTCAAACAGAAAACTGTCGCTACCTATCTGGGTGTATCTCAACAAACCTACTCCAACTACGAAAACGGCCACCGCGAGATCCCCCTCTGGGTTATCCTGCAGCTGTCGAAATATTATATGGTAAGCACGGACTATCTTCTTGGCGCCGATACAGGATATCTGGGAAATACAAATCTGAACGGAAAATATTTGGACGACATTACGATGCACGATGTGGTATACAATATCCAGCAGCTAAATGCAAAAGACAGACACGATCTGCTGCGTTACATCCGATTTTTAAAAAGCGGAAATCAGGAATAAAAAACGGGGAGACGGCTTTTTCCATCTCCCCGATCAATATTATTTCACACCACAACTCTGTTTCTTCCGCTGTTTTTCCCCTCATACATCTTGGCGTCCGCGTCCCGGACGATATGTTCAACCTTTCCCCCATTTCCCTCCGCAAGACCAAAGGTCATCGTAACCTGAAACACCGTGTCGCCGTAAACAACCGGTCTACTTCGTATATCTTCCATCAGCTCTTCTATACAGTGGGCCGCCCTGTCCAGCTTCATGTTGTCATATACCAACAGCATTTCCTCGCCGCCCCATCTGGCCACAAATCCCTTTCCCTGCATATGCCTCCTAATTCGCGCAGATATTTCCGCAAGCGCCACATCGCCGCACTCGTGGCCGTAGGTGTCATTGACCTTTTTAAAATGATCCACATCCCCAATCGCCACGCAAAACGGCGTTCCGTCCTCGCGGAAACGCTGGCTGCTCAGCCTTAACAGCTTCTCCCCGCTCCTGCGGTTATATAATTCAGTGAGGATATCCTGCTCCACCAGCTTTCGCAGAGACTTCTGCATTTCAATCAGATAGCGTCCCACCTCTCCCAGCTCGTCCTTCCGTTCCAGAACATCCCTGTCAAGCTCCTCATGGAGATCCCCTTTTGTGATTGTAATCAAAAATTTCTCCACTTTACGGATCGCCGTGACAAGACCGCTGGAAAAACGAACAGTAACCAGACAGGCAATCAGCATTGTAAGAATGCCGAATACAATAATCGGAATAAGCGAATCACGGGTTGAGTAGATACGCCCCTTGCAAGGCGTACCCCTCGCAGAACCGAACGTGCGGCTTTTCCGCATTCGGCTCTTT
>VSNG01000045.1 GCA_009774175.1 Lachnospiraceae bacterium
AAAGATACGATTATCGTTTTCATTGGAATAGAGAAAATTCAATTATTGAAATATGGATACCAATTAAGGGTTAGTGAAATTCCAGTTTGCAGATGAATTTCTTGAACTTTCCTTATTTTTCAAGGATTTTCTAGCCTCATACAGTGAATTGCTATGTATTTTCCCTTGTTTTTGTCCTTATGGGCTATTTACAAGGGCAAATTTCAATGATACAGCAATCTAAAAACGCTAAATAGGTTGTTTTCTAGCTAGAATTTACATATAATATAGGTGGAAGTGAGGTGCATATAAAATGACAATAGATACAAACACAATGATTTCAATTACAGAGGCAAATCAAAATTTTTCAAAAGTAGCTAAAGTAGTTGACGAACATGGAACGGCGGTTATTCTGAAAAATAATGTACCCAGATATCTGGTCATTGATTTCAGTAGAGCGGAAAAAGAAAAAGTTGCCAGTAATGAAGATGTATTTGCAATATCAGAACGGTTAATAAAACGGAATATGGAAGCATATGAGATTCTTGCAAAATGATTATTTTAAGCAAAGAGCAGGTGCTAAAACTTCATGCAAGTTTAATAAAAGCCACTGGAGGAAGTGACGGTATTCGTGATGAAGGAATGCTGGATTTGGCGTTAAATAATCCGTTTCAGTCATTTGGCGGAAAAGAGCTTTATCCAAGCATTCAGGCAAAGGCGGCACGGCTTTGTTTTGGATTGGTAAGAAATCATGCAATGCTGGACGGAAACAAAAGACTTGGTACGCATGTTATGTTAGTTTTTCTTGCATTGAATGGATATGAATTGTATTACAGCCAAAAGGAGTTAAGTGATGTCATTCTTGCATTGGCATCCGGTGATATTGGTGAAAAGGAAATTTTACAATGGATTATTGAACATCAGCCATAGGCTTTCAGCGTTTGAGCGCGCGAAATACACCAATTGCACAAGCCTTTATAATAACTCAACAGTTGTGATAGGATTGGATATTGTACAGGGATTTGCAGTCGGAATGCTTTTAGTGGACAACGACTTATGAAAAAGCAAGGATAATCGTAAGTTGTGGAAGGTGTTGCTTATGAAAAAAGCAGATATAAAAGCAGTTGCTGAAAATAGGTTCCGTGAACTTGGAGCAAAGCAATTAGAATTATACCCGTCAGGTATTTGTTGGACAATGAATGGAGTATTTTTCAAAGTATCTACATTAGCAGACTTTTGGGTATTAGAATGGACGGATAATCATTCTTATGCTTCAAATTGCTGCTTTGAAGATATTGACCCAATGCCATATGATATATCTGAGCAAGAAATAATCTGGCAGGTGGATAAACTGTTGCTGTAAATCGGATTTTTTTGGGGGGCTATTATGGAGGAACTATTGATTTATGCGTTTTTGTTATATGAGGAATTGGCAACAGAAAATGAGTATAACAAACGGCTTGATGAATTATTTCTCAGCACTCCCGAAAACGATGATTTGTTTAATGATTTACTCTATTTAGAATGGGAAACGGACATTAAAAAGGCTATAATATATGTGAGAACACATATTGATTACAATAATCTGGACATTGATTTATTTGGTAAAGTTTTGATGAGCAAATTAAAAGAGATCTATGAAAATCATTTGGATATAAGAGAATTTGCAAGTCGAATGTTTCACTTGTGGGAGGAGTTGCCTGGGAATCTCCAAAATATAGAACCATTTTGGACGCTTAGTTATGCGGATGACCCCTTATCATGGGGAGATGAAGAACAAACCAGTTATATTTATGAGCGTATGTTGAGTTACTATAGAGATTAAACTAATATAACATATCCAGTTTCAGAAATATAATATGTTGCCGTAAAAAATATGTGTAATATTGTATTATTTGGATTGAACAAAAAATCGGAGAGTTTCGATGACGATGGAGCGTCTAAGAAACTCTCTGATTTTTATAATCCAATATTCAGCCGATATGTGCAGTGAATTATGGAATATGTCTATTTGTGGTTGGAATTTCTCAAATTCGTAATTTCTATGAGAGTGTGGTACTATAATAACATCTTTGAAAGAATTCGATGATATGAAATTAGTGTTCCATATTAATCATAAGGGATTCAATTATGCGGATAACTTGGAAAAAATATGGTTATGAAGCAATTTTGATTTTGGATCGTTTGGGCAATTAATGAATTGGGAAAGTGTGGATAATGTTCCACAATCAGTTGAAAAGTTTGTAACAAGTATTAATGCTGGACATATATAATTCGAAAGTAATTATGTGTTTTTTGGCAAAGCTGGAGGAACTGGAAAATCTAAAGAACGACAGTCCTGCATATCTTATAACTTGTCAATATTGTAACGGCACTCAGAAAACCATTACGATTTGTAATCGGTGTAATGGCACGGGAATTATGGATATGCCAGGAAATAATGCAACGTCTCTCTCCATGGTATTCTCCTGTGTGAGCTGTTATGGGAGCGGGTATGAACAGTGTAAAATGTGTATAGGCGGAAAAATGGCGGATTCGGATTATAATGCGAAATGTGATATATGGAGTGAAAAGATAGAAAATTTGGAAGGAGAAATTGAACAGCTGGATATGCAACTGCATCCGGAAAAATACGAGTCAAAAGGAAATGACGGCGGTAATGTTGGTGGTAATGCCGGCGCTGTTTATATTGATCCTGATCCTGACTGGAATCTGGAAACGAAGAAAACCGACTGTGTAAAGTGTAAAGGAAGTGGCAGCGATATATGATTCAGAGAGAATGAAAGATAGTGCGTCTTTTCATTCTCTCTTTTTTGGCACAGGCACAGAGAGGAAAAATTAAGGAATAGACTTTATAATGAAATAGATATCCTGATGTCTGTAAAGCGTAATATGAGGTATGTCTGCATACAGCAGGGAAAAAAGCATAACGGAGGGACCTATGGACGAAAAATTTATTATGTTTATGGAAACGGTTGACGGGAAGTTTCGTGACTTTGTAAGCCAAATCGACCAGTATCTGACTGCAAATGAATGTAAGTGCGATATAAAACTGCAAAAGAGCGGCTATGTTGTATCCTATGTGTTAAGCGGCGGCAAAAGGACACTGGCAACATTTGTATCCCGCAAATCAGGGATGAAGCTTCGCATTTATCCCGAGCATATACAGGAATACCAGAGCTTCCTTGATACGTTTCCCGAAAAGGCAAAAAAGGAAATCAGAAAAGCATCTGTCTGCAAACGGCTTATCTATCCGGATGACTGTAATCCCAAATGCGTAATGGGATATACCTTTGCGCTGGATGGCGAGCAGTATCAGAAATGCCGCTACATGGTGTTTCAGCCTTCCCTGAGTGAGGAAAACAATCCGTATATCATGCAGTTTTTAGAGAAAGAATTGCAGGCCCGGAAGGGCTGACTATAGTTTCGGAAGATGCAGTAATCGCTGCAAAATAATAAACTGATTTTATAATGATAGCTATTGACAGTCATGGAATTCATGTCTATAATTTATGCCATAAAACAATATTATTCCTATAGAAAAAATATGGTATATAAGTTGAATGTATAAATGAGCAGGAGTAATACTGGCATATATTAGAATCAGGAAAGCGGGTGCATCTTTATGAACAAACGGATTTATCTGGACAATGCGGCAACTACGCAGATCAGCGAGGAAGTGTTAAATGAAATGCTTCCTTTTTTCAGGGAGATATACAGCAATCCGTCCGCCATATACAGCTTTGCAGGAGAAAGCAGAAAAGCGGTTGACTGCGCGAGAAAGCATGCCGCCGAATTGATCGGCGCTGCTGCGGAAGAGATATACTTTACAGGCGGAGGGAGCGAATCTGATAACTGGGCGTTAAAAGCGGCGGCGGAGGCTTATTCTTTTAAGGGAAAACATATTATTACCAGCAAAATAGAGCATCATGCCGTATTGCACACCTGTGAATATCTGGAGACCCAGGGCTATGAGGTGACTTACCTTGATGTAAATGAGGCAGGGAAAATATCTGTTGAGGAACTGAAAGCGGCTATCCGTCCAGATACCATTTTGCTATCCATTATGACGGCAAATAATGAGATTGGCACAATAGAGCCGGTTAAAGAAATAGGTAAGATCGCGCATGAGAATGGGGTCCTGTTTCATACGGACGCGGTACAGGCATATGGGCATATTCCGATTCATGTGGATGATATGGGAATAGACATGCTTTCCGCCAGTGGGCATAAATGTAATGGCCCGAAAGGAATTGGAATACTGTATATCCGTAAAGGTCTGAAAATCCGTTCCTTTATCCACGGAGGAGCGCAGGAGCGCGGCAGAAGGGCCGGAACTGCCAATGTGCCCGGGATTGTGGGATTTGGCAGGGCGGCGCAGTGCGCAAAGGAAACAATGGATGAGAGGGCGGCCAAAGAAACCGTATTGAGGGATCATCTGATTGAAAGGGTTTTATCAGAAATTCCATATGTCAGACTAAACGGACATAGAACGGACAGACTGCCGAACAATTTAAACTTCTGCTTTCGGTTTATTGAAGGGGAATCTCTGCTGATTTTACTGGATCAGCTGGGAATATGCGCCTCCAGCGGTTCGGCCTGCACTTCCGGCGCGCTGGATCCGTCCCATGTGCTGCTTGCGATTGGACTTCCTCACGAGATCGCGCACGGTTCCTTGAGGATTACCCTGTCGGAAGAAACGACATTGGAGGAAATTGATTTTGTGGCGGATGAGTTAAAGAAGATTGTTGAGAGACTCAGAAGCATGTCTCCGCTGTATGAGGATTTTTTAAAAAACCGAAAGTAACGTATTATCGAAAGGAGAAAGAGAATGTACAGTGAAAAAGTAATGGATCATTTTAATCATCCGAGAAATGTTGGCGAAATGGAAAATCCAAGCGGAGTGGGCACCGTTGGAAATGCCAAATGCGGCGATATTATGAGGATGTATTTGGATATAGATGAACGGGAAGTTATCAGGGACGTCAAATTTAAGACTTTTGGATGCGGCGCGGCGGTGGCGACAAGCAGTATGGCTACGGAGCTGGTAAAGGGAAAAACCGTTCGAGAAGCGCTGCAGGTTACGAATAAAGCGGTTATGGAAGCGCTGGATGGGCTTCCGCCTGTAAAAGTACATTGTTCATTGCTGGCGGAAGAGGCAATTCATGCAGCGTTATGGGATTATGCGCAGAAGAGGCACATTGTAATAGAAGGTCTGGAAGCGCCGGTAAATGATATAGCGGAAAAAGAAAAAAACGAAGAATATTGATACGCAAAAAGAAAGTCCTGCTTGCAGACATTTCTTATCTCTGGTAAACTGGTTTTATCTGAGAAAGTGGAATCTGTATGCGCACGCATGTCCGGCATTTCGCCACGATTTCCATTATTTTCATATTTTACAGAGGAAAGGAGGGCAGAGTGTCATTTATGGGACATAAAAGGTGATAAGATCGCCTTATCAAATTTGAAGTTGACAAAATCGAACGTTTGTTTTATTCTAAGATAAGAACGGATGTTCTGAAAAAGGAGAGCGGATTAATGGAAAGAGATGAAAAGTTAAAAGCATTGGATGCGGCATTGGGACAGATAGAGAGACAGTATGGAAAGGGAGCCATCATGAAGCTGGGCGATCCTTCCGTACAGATGAATGTGGAGACGATTCCGACGGGATCGCTGAGTCTGGATATCGCTCTGGGACTTGGCGGGATACCCAAGGGCAGGGTGATTGAAATTTATGGGCCTGAGTCCAGCGGTAAGACCACAGTCACCTTACATATGATTGCGGAAGTGCAGAAGAGGGGCGGCATTGCAGGGTTTATCGACGCTGAGCATGCGCTTGACCCCGTTTATGCGAAGAATATCGGTGTAGATATTGATAACCTTTACATTTCCCAGCCCGACTGCGGGGAGCAGGCATTGGAGATTACGGAGATGATGGTGCGCTCGGGGGCTGTGGATATCATTGTGGTGGACTCCGTGGCGGCGCTGGTGCCCAAGGCGGAGATTGACGGCGATATGGGCGACAGCCATGTAGGCCTGCAGGCCAGACTGATGTCTCAGGCCCTCAGAAAGCTTACGGCGGTGATCAGCAAGTCGAACTGTACCGTTGTCTTTATCAACCAGCTGCGTGAGAAAGTGGGCGTCATGTTCGGAAATCCGGAGACCACCACCGGCGGCCGCGCGCTGAAATTCTATTCTTCCGTGAGACTTGACGTCAGAAGGATTGAAGCGCTTAAGCAGGGCGGCGAGGTGATCGGTAACAGAACCCGCGTCAAGATTGTTAAGAATAAGGTTGCGCCGCCGTTTCGGGAGGCGGAGTTTGATATTATGTTTGGTCAGGGTATCTCCACGGAGGGCGATATTCTGGATCTGGCGGCGGAAAATAACATTATCAACAAGAGCGGCGCATGGTATGCCTATGATGGGAATAAGATCGGGCAGGGCAGAGAGAATGCGAAGCAGTATTTGAAGGATAACCCGCAGATTTGTGCCGAGGTGGAGAAGAAGGTAAGGGAGCTCTTTAATCTGGAGGCGGATGTAGCAGCGCAGGAGCCGACGGCGGAAGGTAAGGCTGCGGATGGCAAGACGGCTAAGGCAGCCAAAGAAAAGGATTGAGAGAGGTGCAGCAGGCGGAGAAAATAATGATTGTTACGCAGATAACAGGCATAACCAAAGGACGCTTCCGAATCTATATAGAAGAAAAGCCTGCGTTCGTATTGTACAGGGGAGAAGTCAGGCGGCTTGGAATCCGTGAGGGCGAACCTCTTTCCGAAGAGAGTCTGCGGGAGATCGAAGAAGAAATTCTGCCCACCCGCGCGAAACGGCGGGCCATGAACCTGTTGCAGAACAGAGATTACACCGAGGCCGGACTGCGGGAGAAGCTGCGAAGCGGCGATTATCCGGAGTCGTGTATTGAGGAGGCTGTGGCCTATGTGAAATCCTATGGTTATGTGGACGACTGCCGTTATGCGGGAGATTTTATTACTTACAATCTGGACAGGAAAAGTCGGACACGCATGGAACAGGATCTGATGAGAAAGGGAATCAGTAAGGATACGATTCGCACTGTTTTTGAAGAATTGGAAGAACAGGGAACGAGTCAGGACGAGGGCGCGATGATCCGTCGACTGCTGGAAAAGAAAAAGTACGATCCGCAAACGGCCACGGGACAGGAAAAACAGAGAATGTACGCTTTTCTGTACCGTAGGGGCTTTCGTGCAGAGGTGATTAGCAGAGCTCTTTTGCTTGACATAACATAAAATTCAGTATAGAATTAATGTGTTGTAGTTTTGCTGACTATCGGCTGTTATGAGTATATGGCGCAGCCGTCAATAGATTTGGTAATGTACAATGAAAACTAAATAAGGAGGTGCTCCTGTAATGTGGCAAGTTGTGGTAGCAATAGTCGTCACGCTGGTGATCGCTGTTCCCGCCGCTGCCCTGATCGCAACAAGCTATCAGAAGAAGATGGTGGAAGCGAAGCTCGGCAACGCGGATGAGAAAGCCAGGGAGATTATCGACGAAGCTCTCAAAGCTGCTGAGACGAAGAAACGCGAGTCGCTGCTTGAAGTCAAGGAAGAGTCCATTCGTACCAAGAATGAATTGGACAAGGAGATCAAGGAACGGCGTGCTGAGGCACAGCGTTATGAGCGTCGGGTTCAGCAGAAGGAAGAGAACATCGACAAGAAGGCGGATGCTATTGAGAAGAAAGAAGCGAGTCTGGCAGAGAAGGAAGAAGCGTTAGCCAGGCAGCGCGAAGAAATTTCCAAACTGAGCGAACAAAGATTACAGGAACTGGAACGAATCTCTGGATTAACCTCCGAACAGGCAAAAGATTATCTGTTGAAAATTGTTGAAGATGAAGTGAAACACGAAACTGCTGTCCTGATCAAGGAGATGGAGAGCAGGGCGAAAGAGGAAGCGGACAAGAAGGCCAAGGAATATGTGGTTACTGCCATTCAGAAATGCGCGGCTGACCATGTGTCGGAGACCACTATTTCGGTGGTACAGCTTCCCAATGATGAGATGAAAGGCAGGATCATCGGCAGAGAGGGACGAAATATCAGAACTCTTGAGACGATGACGGGCGTAGATCTGATCATTGACGATACGCCCGAAGCGGTTATTCTCTCCGGCTTTGATCCGATCCGAAGAGAGGTTGCAAGGATCGCACTTGAAAAGCTCATTGTGGACGGGCGTATTCACCCGGCCAGAATCGAAGAGATGGTCGAGAAGGCGCAGAAGGAAGTCGAAGTCATGATCAAAGAGGAGGGCGAAGCGGCCACCCTTGAGGTCGGTGTACATGGTATCCATCCGGAGCTGGTGAGACTGCTTGGTAAGATGAAGTTCAGAACCAGCTATGGGCAGAATGCGTTGAAGCATTCCATTGAGGTGGCGCAGCTGTCCGGTCTGCTGGCGGCAGAGATGGGACTGGATGTCAGAATGGCGAAGCGTGCGGGTTTACTGCACGATATCGGTAAAGCGGTGGATCATGAGATGGAAGGATCTCATATCCAGCTGGGCGTAGATCTTTGCAGAAAGTATAAAGAAGGCCCGGTTGTCATCAATGCGGTAGAATCCCATCATGGAGATGTGGAGGCGCAGACGTTGATTGCATGTCTGGTACAGGCTGCCGATACGATATCCGCAGCGAGACCGGGTGCAAGAAGAGAGACATTAGAGACATATACAACAAGATTAAAACAATTGGAAGACATCACAAACAATTTCAAAGGTGTGGACAAATCTTTTGCTATTCAGGCAGGTAGAGAGATTCGTGTAATGGTAGTTCCGGAACAGATCAGTGATTCTGATATGGTGCTGCTCGCGAGAGATATTTCCAAGCAGATAGAGGCAGAATTGGAATATCCCGGACAGATTAAGGTAAATGTGATTCGCGAGAGCCGTGTCATAGACTATGCCAAATAAGGATAGTGTAAAAACAAAATAGGGAAAGTATTGAGAATATAGCGTTTTCAAGACTTTCCTTATTTTTTTATTTACAATATTGTCCTGAATTATACTGTCTTATAT
>VSNG01000046.1 GCA_009774175.1 Lachnospiraceae bacterium
CAAAGCAGAGCAATCGGTTAAATTAAGAGTTTACGATTATAAAAGTTTAAAAACACACTTGACAACACGTCCCTGAATCGGGTTATGGGGACGGCGTGCAGTTCTATTGGAAACTGTATAGAAAAGATACGGCTGGAACGCCGGAGCCCGGAGAGGAGGATTGTTGTGCCGAGGGAGATATGCGGGGCGATAATGGACAGGGGGATTGGTTTGAAATGAGTTTCGCCCCGTTTTTTGAGGAGAACGGATTTTATTATGTGGCGGTGGCCGCGGCAGGAGATGGGATAGAACATGCAGACAGTCCTTATGCGGTGTCAGATGTGTTTGAGTACAGGGGGGCAGATGCGCCGGCGCTTCCTGTGCCCACAGATCTGGCATGGAAGATTGTTGAGGAAGAGAAGGACGGCATATCTGAAAGAACCTATTGGGCCACATGGGGCAACATCGACGAGTATATGGACAGCGACAATTTTGATGTGTGCGTATATGATCAGGACGGGAATTATGTCATGAATAATATCTGGACGAAGGAAGAGATTCTGGAAAGGGGCAATGGTGGAATCAAGATTCGGAAAGAGTTTCTCTCGGATCGGGACGGTTCATATCGGTTTACGGTTCAGGCGCTGACCTCCAGACCCAATGAATATAATAGCAGTCCCATGCCGGATCCTGTGCCGGAAGAATATTTCAGTCCATGGTATTCGAATTAATTTTCTGAATGTCGCCTGGCGGTAGACCAAAAGCTTAAATACAAGTTGTATAATAACTGGGATAAAGGATCGGCAGATGATCCATGACAACTGCCGGGAACACAGATCATTAAGGAGGATATGATGACATGAAGAGGAAATTGTTGAAAAAAGTCGCTTTATTTGCCATGACGGCGGCACTGTGCGTGGGCGCGTTTGTACCTGTGACGGCGCAAGCGGCTGAGGCATCAGCGGAATCTCTTGTCGGGGATTGGTATTGTGCCGGTTTCGATGGGATGACATGGAGCGGTATGACAAGTGACGGTATGCTGCATTTTAAGGAGAATGGCACATATGACGATATGTGGGGGCACTCTAAGGTATACCATATGGAAGCGGGTTCCCTAAATATAGAGGGCAGTACGGAGTCTTATGATTTCTGGGGAGGATGGCCGGAGGATAAGACAATTGACGACGCAAAAAGCAATGATTCCAATGTACAGATATTTATCATGCGTGGCAGTGACCGTATGGAATACGGTAATTTGACGTGGGATTCGAGCAATAATTATTGGGAATGGAATGACACAGCTACTTGGACAAGGGTGAAGGAGAGCACGCCTAAGAAGTCCAAGAAGTCCCGTGCGGAAAAAGAAGCAGAAGAGGCTGAGAGACTTAAGGCCGAGGAGGAGAGAAAAGCGCTGGAGCAGGCGAGCAGGGAAGCGGTGCGTCTGGAAGGGGAAGCGGCAGAACTGGGATTTAAGAATGCTGCGCAGATGCAGGATGCGAAGGCGGCAGGTAAATCTGCGGACGAGTATTATAACAATGCGGTAGTGACCACAGAGGGCATTGAGAATGCGGTGCCGGTGGCCCAGGGCGGAAAGCTGATTATTGACGGACAGACTACGAACGCGTCCGCCACCATCTCAAAGGTATCCTCCGTCTATGTGGATTCCGTCCGCGCGGCACGGGAGGGCACGGTATTAAATGTTGTGGATGTGCAGTTCCCGGCTTTGGAGGCGGTTGTTAATTTCTATATGCCCGGCGTGAAAGCTGGAGACAACATTACGGCGGCACAGTATGTTGACGGCACATGGACAGATGTGGAAGCAGTGGAAGTGAGAGCAGATCATGTTGTTTTGAATTTAAAGAGCAATGGCGTTGTCGCATTTCTTATGAAATAAGCCGGACATCGGTCTGCATGAAATAAGGATAAGGGAAAGGAGCTTGTGGCCTGTTGGGGCTGCAGGCTCCTTTTGGTATCCGTACAGATTCCTTTGCAGAGTTGTTTGTCCCTCGGAAACTGTGATATAATGGTCGCAGAGAAAAACAAGCGACTGCTATCCATAGGCTGGATCAGAGGAGGCATATAGTGGGAAAGAAGATAACAGAAAGAAACAGGGTATTGGCGGGGGCTTTGCTGTGCGGCATCATCGCGCTGGCCGGATGCGGCGGGAAGGAAGCTCCCATGGAGCAGTTCGATCATGAGCCCATGGAGCAGCCCGCAGTGGAGGATGGCGATGCGTCTGCAGACGGGACGAATGATTCTGCATTGGAAGATGAGGGTATCATGGACAGTGCGGATGTAGAAAATACGGCGGCGGATTCTGACGAAGAAAGCGCAGAAAAGGCGCAGGCGTTGTATGAGGCGCAGATCAGGCATTATTACGGCGGCGTGCTGTCACAGATCATTGCGGCAAGGCAACTTCCCGACGGGGAATTGGACACTTATTCTCTAGATGCAGGTTTTGGGGAGATGCGGGACAACCACTTTGCCGTGACGGATATCGATGGGGACGACAGAGAGGAGCTGATCGTCAGTTATTCCAATGCCTCCATGGCAGGCATGATGGCGATTATCTATGACTATGATCCTGTTCTCGGAGAACTAAAGCGGGAATTTACAGAGTTTCCGGCTCTCACCTGTTATGATAACGGCATTATCAGGGTGGAAGATTCCCATAATCACAGCAGGGGGGAATTTTGGCCCTTTACCCTCTATCAATATCAGCCGGACAGCGACAGGTACGTGCAGACCGCCTATGTAAGTACCTGGGATAAAGAAATCGTGGATGAATGGACCGAGGGACATCCGTTTTCCGATGAGCTGGATGCTGACGGCGACGGCACTTTGTTCAACATTTCAGAGGGTGCGGAAGCTACTTATGAGTATGAGGACTTCAAGTATAATCAGGCGGACTTTGAAAAATGGTACGACGGGATTATGGAGGGCGCAAAGGAACTTTCCATCGACTATCAGCCCTTGGAATATGAGTCCTTTGCGGATTTTACACCTGCTTATCTGAAACTGAAAGCAGAGGAAGCGGGCAGGGAACGGACGGACAAGGAAGCCGATCTGGGTCTGCTTATTCTCAACGAGGATCATTTTCTGGATGTGGCTCGGACCCTTCTTTCCGAGAAGTATGATGTGCTGATCGAACAGCCGGAGCAGGATTTTGAGGAGTATACAGTGGGTCTGCTTGCCGATAGAGAAGTTTTTACTTTCACAGCATTGAATGCCGGGGATCTCAGTTATTCCGGCGAGAAGGTGGGAGATGTGACGATCTTCGGTATTTATCCGGGAATCAGTGTGGACGGCGCATGGGAAAAACTGAAGGCCTACGGTTTTTATGCTTCACCCTATGGGGAAGTGGAAAACTGCCTCATTACAGGGGAAGGATTTGGCAATGTGAGCATCTGGTTTTCGGCGGAGGATAATCTCGTGACGGAGATCACTGTAGGGCCGTTTTGCGCTTTCGCGGGGTGACGGGATCAGATAGGGAAAGAGTGCCGTCTATAAAAAACCGTTGGTTATAAAGTACAATAGAAGAACAGCTAAAACAATTAATCCGAGCCAGAGATAACCATTCGTGTGACGTTTCGTGTATGCGGATGGTGTTTCTTTTATCTGTTCCGTATGATCAGGTGCGGAAGGTTCTTCTGCAGGAGAGCCTCCAAACAAAATATAATCCGTGCTGACCCGATACAATTCTGATAGCTGTATCAGGTTATTGATATCAGGGTTTGCTGTGCTGTTTTCCCATTTTGAAACGGCCTGTCTGGAAATGTTTAATTCTTCGGCAAGTTCTTCCTGCGAGTAACCAGCCTTTTTGCGAAGTTCTCTTAAACGTTCATTCAGTTCCATGGAATCCTCCTTTTTGGGGCAATCATACCTTCGCAGTAAGCATGACATTAGTCGGATATGTGTTCTTGCGGCTTACAGAAAAGACAGAGTAATGCGGACATAAGCCCAAGAATAGTGAAGGTCAGTAAAAAGCCTGTGTTTTCAGTATCGGCTGGTAAAACCATTACAATTGTATTCTGCCAACTGTGAAAAAGCATACATAGCAGGACGCTTTTTGTCAACAGATAAATGGCAGTGAGAATAAAGCCGGTCAAAAGACCGATTATCGCGTAAGATATGAAATTTTGCCCTTCCTGCGTTGTTCCGGGAAGAAAGAAATATGGCAGATGCCAGAGTATCCACAGGATACTGACTGCGGTGGAGGAGATGAGAACGTGGCGCCTTCTGTACAGACAGGGAAGCAGGTAGCCGCGCCAACCGGCTTCTTCCAGACCGCCGCCGAGCAGAAGCTGCCCCACAAAAACGGATAAAAAGTCTTGTATTGTGAGTGAAGTATCAGGCAGGCGGAAGAGATAGAAATTTAAAAACTGCACAGTGAATAAGAGAAAAACGATGAGATATCGGACAACTCCGCAGGAATTTCCCAGAAAAAAGCGCCGTAGAAAATGACCGGCCGTCAGATATTTTTTGAATAAAAAGAGCGCGCAGATCAAAGGTGAGGCATTTTCAAGAAAATCCAATACGGTATGCAGGATTCTGTATGCCCTGTAATCTGCTATTTCCATTAGGGCGGCACAGCCCCATGTTGTGACAAAGACGCTGATAATAAACAGAAACGGTTTGTAATGTAAATTCTCTTTTTGAAGTGTGTGATTCATTTGTTTTTTCCTCTTTCCCAGTTTTTTTGATAGAAAGAATGATACAGAAGTCAGGCGGTTGCATACCACCAACTTTTGATGGAATTTTGTCAACGTGTGGTTGCAGGACAATCAGATTGCGGGAAAATATATTTCATATTTATCAAATAGGAAATATGGGTATTGAGCAATTCCTACTAATCTGGTATACTTAATAGAAAAATAAACCTGATTCGTAACAGAACGGACGGGGAGATACAGGAGGAGAGTATGGCAAGGGGAATCGGAACGAAATGTATTCACTTGGAGGAGGATGGGGCGCGGCTTGCCCATTACGGCGCGATCAGCTATCCGATCTACCAGACGGCCACCTACGCACATCCGGCGGTAGGGGAGAGCACCGGCTTTGATTACAGCAGACTGCAGAACCCGACAAGGGAGCAGGTGGAAAAGGTGGTGGCTTCTCTGGAAAACGGGATCGACGCGTTGGCGCTGTCCTCGGGCATGGCTGCTATTTCCCTGATGATGGAACTGTTTACGCCCGGCGATCATCTGATTGTGGATGCGGACTTATACGGCGGGAGCATCCGTCTGTTTGAGCACGTTTCACGGAAAAACGGCGTTGACTTTACGAGCATTGACTGCTATAAAGAGAATATAGAAAATTATATCAAAGAGAATACGAAGGCGGTCTATATTGAGACGCCCACCAACCCGATGATGCATGTGACAGATATCAGAAAGACGGCGGAGATTGCAAGGCGGCACGGCGTGCTTTTGATCGTGGACAACACATTTTTGTCTCCTTATTTCCAAAATCCCCTTGACCTTGGCGCGGACATTGTGATCCACAGCGGCACGAAATATCTGGGTGGGCACAACGATACGCTGGCAGGTTTTCTTGTTACTAACAGGGAGGACGTGAGGGAGAGGCTGCGCTTTCTGATTAAGACCACGGGAGCGGGACTTGCGCCTCTCGACAGCTGGCTTATTCTGCGCGGCATCAAAACCCTTGGTGTCCGCATGGAAAAAGCGCAAGAGAACGCAAAGCGGATCGCGGAGTGGCTTAAGGAGCAGCCAGGTGTGACCGAGGTTATCTATCCGGGCCTTGCGGAGCACCCGGGGCATGAAATTATGAAGAGACAGGCGAGCGGTTTTGGGGCTATGCTTACTTTTCAACTGGAGAGCAGAGAGTTTGCCCTGGCAGTTTTGGAGAAGGTGAAGTTAATTCAGTACGCAGAGAGCCTCGGCGGGGTGGAGACCCTGATTACTTATCCGGCCACACAGACCCACGCCGACGTCCCGCAGGAGATCAGGGAGCGGAACGGTATCACAGAGAGCACCCTTCGCATGTCGGTGGGCATCGAGGACGGGGACGATCTGTTAAATGAGCTGGCAGAAGTGTTCCGGGAGACAGAGGCGCAGAAAAAGAGCAGAGAGAATCTTTGAGGTGAGGAAAGGAATTGAGATGGCGGAGAGAAACCTTGACTTTGATCAGATAATAGAAAGGAAAAATACCAGATCCTTAAAATATGATTTTGCGGCAAGCTATGGTATGCCGGAGGATGTACTGCCGCTGTGGGTGGCAGATATGGATTTTAAAACCTCCTCCTACATAGAGGATGCGCTGGTGGAGCGGGTGAGGGAGGGCATCTTTGGCTACAGTGAGGTGCAGACTCCTTATTTTGAGATTGTGAGGGACTGGATGGTAAAACATCATGACTGGCGGCCGGAGGAGAGCTGGCTTGTTAAGACGCCGGGAGTGGTGACGGCGCTTGCCATGGCTGTGAAAGCTTACACGGAGCCAGGCGACGCAGTGCTGATACAGCTTCCGGTCTATTACCCTTTTTCCGAGGTGATTGAGGATAACGGCAGACGCGTTGTGAGCAACACCCTGTACAGGGGAGAGGACAACCGCTATCATATTGATTTTGAGGACTTTGAGAAAAAAGTGGTGGAGAATCAGATCAGGCTGTTTTTCCTCTGCAATCCCCACAATCCCGTAGGGCGTGTCTGGACGGAAGAAGAGCTGATCCGTCTGGGGGATATCTGTGTGGCTCATGGCGTGATTGTGGTGAGCGATGAGATTCATCATGATTTTATATTCAGGGGCAGACACTCCGTGTTTGCAAACCTGAAAAAGAAGTATGAAGATATCAGTATTATCTGCACCTCCCCGAGCAAGACCTTTAATCTGGCGACAATGGTGATGTCGAATATTTTTATTCCCAGCCGGGATTTGCGGAAACGTTTCCGGAAACAGCTTGACGCGGCGGGGATCAGCCAGCTTGGCGTGATGGGGCTGATTGCCTGTGAGACGGCCTACGGAAAGGGGGAGGAGTGGTATCTTGACATGCTCGAATATGTCCGTGGCAACATCGAGTTTGTTAAGTCTTATGTGGAGGAAAAACTGCCGGGCGTCACCATGACGGAGCATGAGGGAACCTATCTTGTCTGGCTGGATTTTGCAGGGACCGGGCTTTCCGTAGAAGAACTGGACGACCTGATGATTCATAAGGCAAAGCTGTGGCTGGACAGCGGCAAAATCTTTGGGGACAGTGGAAGGGGCTTCCAGAGAATCAATGTAACGTGCCCGAGAAGCGTGCTGCAGGATGCCATGGACAGGATCAGGACAGCTTTGACAGGTGTAGAAGGATGAGCAGTGTGGTCAGACGAACCATTTGATTTCACCACAGCCTATTTTCTCACCCGCATTCCCGGAAGGCTGAGAAGTGAAATCGTCAGGTTTTTCATGTATGATCACAGCTTTTCCTATGATTTCTGTGATGGCAAATCTTTTGTCGTAAAATACGCTGTAGGCATATCCCTGACTGCCAAGGAGAGGCGGCATGTCACCGGCATGATTTGGATGTGCGGCATCCTTGGGATTATAGTGTGTCCCCGTGTGCGCGAAATCGTCACTGCAGTCTCCGGATTCGTGTATGTGCATGGCATAGAAATTGCTTGAGCCGGGGACTTCTTTGTTCGGAAGACCGAAAATCTGCGTCTCCACCAGCACGCCTCCATAGGTGGTATGATAGAATTTGACCGTGCCGCTTAATTTGGGGTTTTTGGTATTGCCATTGATCCATGCGGCGGCATCCGGGTGATCGCGCAGGAGAAGATTTGTGAAAGCAATTCGGGGTGTCGTTTGATTATTGGGCATAAGATAGCTCCCGAGGGACTTTTGATTATTTTATGGCGGTATGTATGAATTGGTGCAGATCTTTGGGAAACTATTCTTTCGAAGTATCCAGCACTGCGAAATGATGTTCGAAAAGCAGACTGTTTGTGTCCATGACAGTCATTTTCCGCTGTAGGGCAAACAGGATCAGCGCGTCGCGTTCGTCCCTTGCGTATAATTCTCTGTTTCCGGACAGTTTCAACAGTTTTTGCGTCTCATCGTCGGTAAGATGCATGCCGAAGGCCAAGGCGATCAGCTTGTCCCGGGAGGGAATTTTCTGACCGGCAAAGATTCGGTAGACATAGGCTCTGCCAAGCAGCGAATTGCGTATCACGGCTGCCCTGCAGAGTTTTTTTTGCGCAAGGAGCATGTGCAGATGTTGGGATAAGCTTTCTTTTATGAAATGATCTCTGTTTACAGACAGATAGTCCTCAATGTCTGTCACCGTCTTGATTTCATGCTTTAATTCGTCTGTTGACTTGCTGTACATTTTTTCACCTGTCTTTTGTGTTCTATATAAATTATTATATACATTTCCTTAAAATGTGACAACTCTTTGACAAAGGTTTGGGCAGAAATGAATAATGTCTACCGAAGGTAGACTAAAATCGGCCTCAATTTACCTATAATGGTTTTTGTTTGGCGGGTATTTCTGACAGTGGGTGAAAGGAACAAAGGAAGTATGGGATACGAAGAGATAAAATTACTGAAACAGAGCGCAAAGAGTACGGTGCATCTGGTGCGGGAGCGGACGGTTCCCGTGGGGACAGACAGATCGGAGCTGGAACTGCCTGACACGCTGGAGGCTTATGTGAGCGTGGAAACAGATGTTGGATAGTGCGGAAGGGCGACAAACAAACACAAATAAAAAGGGACTTTCTCAATCCTTAAGAGGCTATGACAGCAACGGTTATAGTCTTTTTTCATGCGGTAATTACCG
>VSNG01000047.1 GCA_009774175.1 Lachnospiraceae bacterium
TTTGAAAGATTTAGGGAATTGTGGGTATAGTGTACGTCCATCTGAAAGAAAAAAGGGATATGCAACAGAAATGCTATATCAACTTCTCCAAGCGGCTAAAGAAGCAGAAATGAAAGAACTTCATATATCTGTTGAAAAAGAAAACGCAGCGTCAATAAAAGTTATACAAAAAAATGGCGGCGTGTATGAACGGAGCTTTTTTTTAGAAAATGAAGCAGCAGATATTTATAAAATTAAACTATAAATTTTTGAGTTTAGCGGGGCGACAGCTTGAGTGATATTGCTCCGCTGAATTATAAAAAAGTAACAGTAAACCATGCACTGTCCTATGTGGGAGAAAGGGGGAATCGTCTATGCCTTGCACAGAAGCATACAGAGAACATATCATGTCCGGTTTTTGTGCGCATTTTTACCCGGCCATGAAGCCATTATAACACAGATGGAATGAAAAACCGGGAAAGTCGGTTTGTAATCGACCATTTTAAAAATGGTATTGACAGTACATCCTATGGCATGATATTCTGTATATAGTTAGAAATAACTAACCCAAAAAATAGATGCAGATTGCCGAAGGGCATTTTTCTTTACTGCAAAGGTTAGCAAAAACTAACTAAAAAAGAAGAGGATGAATGGAAGCTATGGATACGGAAAATATATCGGAGGAGCTGCTGATATTCCACTGCTCGCCGACAATGGCAGGGTTAAAAACGGGGAATCTGTTTAATTGTCCCGCTAAAAACAACAGGATGTTCTTAGAAAACATTCGGGAGATGAACAGGCGTCTGCTTCCGCGGGGCGTGCGGATTGTTCCTCTGAAAAACATGGGGAAAAGTGTGCTGGTTTATATGTACCGCCCTGACAGGCTGCGAGAGGATTTGGGAGACAGCGAGGCGAGGAAGATTTTGGCGGAGCGGGATTATCCTGTGGGGGAAACGGAGAAATGTATTGTGGAACTGGTGCGCCGCTTGGAGGACGGGGAAGCGTTTCCGCATGAGATTGGCCTGTTCCTCGGCTATCCGCCGGAGGATGTGGACGGGTTTATCAGAAACGGCGCGGCGGGGGCAAAGTGTATCGGAACATGGAAGGTGTACGGAAACGTGGAAACCGCACAGCGTAAGTTTGCGCAGTACAAAAAATGCACACGCCTGTACTGGGAGGCATTCCAGAAACACCGCTCGTTTGAGCGGCTTGTTGTGGTGTGTTCGTAAATGCTGTTTGTTCGGGGAACGGTTTTATGATTTATACAGAAAAATCTACAAACAAATACATAATGGAAAGGATGGAGAGATTTATAAATGAAGTGGCAGCGGTTTATTGAAGCGGTACGGGAAATACGGCGGCGCTGGTGTAGGGAGTATGGATATTTTGCACAAAACAGCGAGTTAGGATTCTCTAACGCATTGGTTAGTATGATGAAAGTTTGGTGAGTTATGAAAATAACGTTGACAAGGAATATGGCAGGTCATATTATAAATATGGTTAGCGAGTGCTAACTTTTATTTACCACATAAGGTTAGTGAAAACTAATACATATTCAAAAGAAGGTGAATGCATGATGCCGCTTACATTAGCAGAAGTCGGAGAGGAAAACATTATCAGGAAAATCGGAGGAAAACAGGAGGTTAAGGCACATCTGGAGAACCTCGGTTTTGTTGTGGGAGGGGCGGTCACTGTAATAAGCGCCATCGGCGGCAATGTGATCGTGAACGTGAAAGATTCCCGTGTTGCGGTCAGCAAAGAGATGGCACAGAAGATTATGGTCTGAATAAAGCATTAAGAAACTTTTGGCAGTCAAGAACGCTGCAAAGGGTTATTAATTGTTTTTAATACCATGGAATCCAAGACAGGATTCCATGGTCAAAATTCTATTATGAAATGAGGAGGACAGGTTGAAAATGAAAACACTGAAAGAATCAAAGGTCGGCGACACCGTCCGGGTGGTGAAGCTCCACGGGGAAGGCGCGGTCAAACGCCGTATCATGGACATGGGACTGACAAAGGGCGTTGATGTACAGATCCGCAAGGTGGCGCCTCTGGGAGATCCGATTGAGGTGACCGTCCGCGGTTACGAACTTTCCATTCGGAAGGCAGATGCGGAAATGATTGAAGTCGAAAGCGCATAAGATGAAAAAGCTTGTGCAGGGGTTTATCCCCTTTATTTTCAGACAAATAGTTAGCGAAAACTAATATATAGAAGGAGAGGAAAACTATGAGTATGCGAATTGCCCTTGCGGGCAACCCGAACTGCGGGAAAACGACATTATTTAATGCCTTGACAGGTTCCAATCAGTTTGTCGGGAACTGGCCGGGCGTTACGGTGGAAAAGAAGGAAGGAAAGTTAAAGAGGCATGACGGCGTGACCATCACCGACCTTCCGGGTATTTATTCCCTTTCCCCTTATACACTGGAGGAAGTAGTGGCGAGAAACTATCTCATCAGCGAGCGTCCTGATGCCATCTTAAATATTATCGACGGCACGAACCTGGAGAGAAACCTGTACCTGACCACACAGCTTACCGAGCTTGGCATCCCTGTTGTCGTTGCTGTTAACATGATGGACGTGGTAGAGAAAAACGGCGACCAGATTAACACGGCGGAGCTGTCAAGGCAGTTAGGCTGTAAGGTCGTTGAGATTTCCGCCCTGAAAGGAAACGGGCTTATGGAGGCTGCGGAAGCAGCGATCGACGCGGCGAAGAACGGAAAGACCGTTCCCATGCACACGTTTTCGGGGACGGTGGAGCACGCTCTTGCACACATCGAGGAGGCGGCGGTACACGGGCTGCCGGAAGAGCAGCAGCGTTGGTATGCCATCAAGCTGTTTGAGCGGGACGACAAGGTGTTAGAGCAGTTAAGTCTGGATCTGACAGTGCAGAAGCATATCGAGGAGGACATCAAGGCGGCGGAAAAGGAGATGGACGACGACGCGGAATCCATCATCACCAACGAACGCTATGTTTATATCGGGAGCATTATCAAAGGCTGCTTAAAGAAAAAGTCTGCCGGAAAGCTGACCACCTCTGATAAGATTGACAGAATTGTCACAAACAGGTTTTTGGGACTGCCGATTTTTGCGGCGATCATGTTCCTCGTATACTATATTTCCATGGTAACGGTGGGCGCAAACGCGACGGACTGGGCAAATGACGGGTTA
This sequence comes from Lachnospiraceae bacterium, assembly GCA_009774175.1. GTDB lineage: Bacteria > Bacillota > Clostridia > Lachnospirales > Lachnospiraceae > UBA3282. Next base: position 3,152 of record VSNG01000047.1, read on the forward strand.
TTTGGCGACGGTTTTCATCTCTTCGGCATCGGTTCCGTGGCTTATGGAGAGGCTTCTGAGGAATATGGCGATGCAGCGCTGATTGTGGATGGCTATGATGCCTATGTGGAAGAAAACGGCGCGGCTCCTACAGGCGACTTCCCTTATGAAGTGGCGGATGAAGAAACATTGGAGGTGATGGTGGAAACGGCGTCCCTTGCAGATTATGAGGGTGCGCTTGTGGTGATGGAGCAGTATGGTGACGAGCCCGATCCGGCAGCTTACGGCGTATGGGTTCCCGGTATTCCGGTGTTTGTCGGGAACGCACTGGAAGCTGTGGGTGCGGCAGACTGGCTTGCGGGATTGATCAATGACGGTATTGTGGCAGGCGTGGGCGCGGTGCTTGGCTTTGTGCCCCAGATGCTTGTCCTGTTCCTGCTTTTGGCCTTCCTCGAAGCGTGTGGCTATATGGCTCGTATCGCATTCGTGCTGGACCGTATCTTCCGCAAGTTCGGACTGTCCGGCAAGTCCTTCATTCCGATGCTCATCGGTACCGGCTGCGGCATTCCGGGTATCATGGCATCGAGGACGATTGAGAACGAGCGTGACCGCCGTATGACGATTATGACGACAACCTTTATTCCCTGTGGCGCGAAGGTGCCGTTTATCTCCATGGTGGCGGGCGCGATCTTCGGCGGCTCTGCATGGGTGGCAACGAGTGCGTACTTTGTAGGTATGGCGGCGATTATTATTTCCGGCATTATGTTAAAGAAGACGAAGATGTTTTCCGGCGATCCGGCACCCTTTGTTATGGAGCTTCCGGCTTACCATATGCCCACGGTGGGCAACGTGCTGCGTTCCATGTGGGAACGCGGATGGTCCTTTATCAAAAAGGCGGGTACGATCATCCTGCTCTCCACCATCGTGATCTGGTTTACGACATACTTTGGATTTACTTCGGAAGGCTTCCGAATGCTGGGCGAGGAGGAAATGGACCAGTCGCTCCTTGCGGCGGTCGGCAGCGCGATCGCATGGATCTTTACGCCTCTGGGCTGGGGCAGCTGGCAGGCGGCAGTGGCGTCCATCACCGGTCTTGTGGCGAAGGAAAATATCGTTGGTACAATGGGTATCCTTTATCCCGGCGGATGGTCTGAGATTGGCGCAAACTTCAGTCAGCTTGCGGGATACTCCTTCCTGGTGTTCAATCTTCTGTGTGCGCCCTGCTTTGCAGCGATTGGCGCCATCAAGCGGGAGATGAACAATGCGAAATGGACGTGGTTTGCGATCGGATACCAGTGTGGTTTAGCTTACGTGGCGGCGCTGATGGTCTACCAGATTGGTTCGGCATTTACAGGAAACCTGAATGTCATCGGTCTGCTTGCGGCTATTACTCTTCTCGGCGGTATGATCTATATGCTGTTCAGACCGTATAAAGAGGCGACGAAGCTGACAACAAATATGAAACTGAAAGTGGCGAAGTAACGACGAAACTGAAAATGGCGAAGTAACGACGCGGAAAGCGTTTCTAAAGGCGTCCCGCCATAATACGGGGCGCCGGGTTTCGTTTTTAGATTTGTAACAGGGAAACAGGAGGGATTTCGATGCTTACATGGCTTATGGAAAATATGGCGACAATCATCATCAGTGCGGTTTTGGTTCTCGTGGCGGCGGCGATTCTTGTCAGTATGATACGCGGTAAGAGAAAAGGAAAATCATCCTGTGGCTGTGGGTGCGCGGGCTGCGCCATGAATGGAGCCTGCCATCCGGCAAAGCCGGAAACTTTGAGAAAATAAGGACTTAAAGATAAAGGAAGGTTTATAAATATGAAGAAACACCGATTCTGGGCATGGGCGATGATTGCCTGCTTTTTTATGACGTTATATACCGGTTATAAACACCAGTAATAGCACGAGAAGAGCTTCTAAAGACGTCCCGCCATTGGGCTTATGCGGAGGCCGTTCAGATCAACGAGGAAAGAGCAAGGCAGGAAGCGGAGCAGATGTTTTCCGGCGGGGAAGACTGGGAAGAAGAAACGGCTCCTGCGGGAAAGGATCATCTGACGGAAACGAACAATTTCACGGAAACGGGCGTTTTCGGAGAACAGGGCATATGAAGTTCGTGATCTGCCATGACATTCCGGGGCGTCTGCGGATACGGGTGCTGCAGCCCCGTGAAATGACATGCAGCGAGGCGGATACATTGGAGTATGCCCTGTCCGCGTTGTCGAACGTGTCGAAGGTGTCCGTACAGAGGCGGACTGCGGGCGTAACGGTATGTTATGGCGGAAACAGGGCGGAGCTGATCCAAAAACTGCGGGCATTTTCCTATGGCAGCGTGACGGTTTCGGAAGATTACCTGCGGCATTCCTGCAGGGAGCTGAATGAAACATATAAGGAAAAGCTTGTTGGCAAAGTGCTTCTCAGATATGGCAGCATGGCAGTTATTCCTTATCCCGTCAGGGCGGGAATTGCTGCAGTCAGATCACTGCGATATATCGGGCTTGGGATCAAAACGCTCTGCCGCAGAAAACTGGAGGTGCCGGTTCTGGATGCCACGGCAATCGGTGTTTCGGTACTGCGCGGCGACATGAAAACGGCAGGCTCCATCATTTTCCTGCTTGGAATCGGTGAGCTTTTGGAAGAATGGACGCATAAAAAGTCGGTAGGCGACCTGGCAAGAAGCATGTCCCTCAATATCAGCAGAGTGTGGCTGCGCAGGGACGGGCAGGAGATGCTGGCGCCGGTGTCCGGTATTGCAATCGGTGACGAAATCGTGGTGCGTATGGGCAATGTCATTCCTTTTGACGGCATGGTGGTTTCCGGGGAGGGGATGGTCAATCAGGCGTCCCTGACCGGGGAATCCGCAGCGGTCTTTAAGCAGCCGCATGGATATGTGTATGCCGGGACGGTGCTGGAAGAAGGCGAACTGGCCGTCCGCGTGGAAACTGTGGGCGGGGCGAGCCGTTTCGAGCGGATTGTCACGATGATCGAGAAATCGGAAAAGTTAAAATCTTCTCTGGAAGGGAAAGCTGCGCATCTGGCGGACCGGCTGGTGCCGTTTATGCTGCTTGGAACCGGCGGCGTCTATGCCCTTACCCGGAATGCCACAAAGGCGTTATCGGTGCTGATGGTGGATTTTTCCTGCGCGTTAAAACTGGCAATGCCGATTTCCGTGCTTTCGGCAATACGGGAGGCAAGCGGACACCATATCACGGTCAAAGGCGGGAAGTTTCTGGAGGCGCTTGCCGAGGCGGATACGATTGTCTTTGACAAGACCGGGACGCTGACAAAGGCAAAGCCGGTAGTGGTGGATGTCATACCCTTTCAGGGGGATGAGCCGGACGAACTGTTAAGGACTGCCGCCTGTCTGGAGGAACATTTTCCCCATTCGATGGCGAGAGCCGTGGTGGAGGCGGCTGGGCAGAAAGGACTGGAACACAGCGAGATGCACTCCAGGGTGGAATACATTGTGGCGCATGGAATTTCATCCCGTATCGGGGAAAAGAAAGTCATCATCGGCAGTTACCACTTTGTTTTTCAGGATGAACAGTGTACGGTGCCGGAGGGGATGCAGGAGCAGTTTGATGCCCTTCCTGCGGAGTATTCCCATCTGTACATGGCAGTCGATTCCGTACTGGCGGCGGTGATCTGTATTGAAGATCCCCTGCGGGAAGAAGCGGCGGATGCGGTCAGCAAACTGCGGGCGTGTGGGATTGGCAGGATCGTGATGATGACGGGCGACAGCGAACGGACAGCTCGCGCCATTGCGGAAAAAGTCGGCGTTGACGAGTATTATTCGGAAGTGCTGCCGGAGGACAAGGCGCGTTTTGTAGAGTCGGAAAAAAGAGCTGGCAGAAAGGTTGTCATGGTCGGGGACGGCATCAATGATTCCCCGGCATTGTCGGCGGCGAATGTGGGCATTGCGGTCAGCGACGGGGCGGAAATCGCAAGGGAGATTGCAGACATTATGATCGGTTCGGATGACCTGTACGGGCTTGTGACGTTAAAAAAGCTGGGCAATGCACTGGTCGGGCGAATCCATGGGAATTACAGGGTAATTGTAGGTTTCAATACGGCGCTGATCCTGCTTGGCGTCGGTGGATTTTTGCAGCCCGCATCTTCGGCGCTTTTGCACAACACTTCGACGCTGGCAATCAGCCTGAAAAGTATGCAGGACCTATTGTAACAGGTGCGGTTTTGCGAATGGCGCGGCTGGACAGAAAGGATGCGTTTCAGTCCCGCCCTAAAATGGACAGGATGCATTTTTTCATTGCTTCATAGCTTTCCGGTGTGATGTCATGCTCCATTTTGCAGGCATCGCCCGCCGCGATTACGGGGTCAACGCCGAGATGGACCAGCCAGTCCGTCAGCAAGGTGTGGCGCTCATAGACGCTTTCCGCGATTTTACGCCCTTCGTCCGTCAGATGGAGATATCCTTCTTCCGATACGGTGATGTATCCGCGGTTTTTCAGGTTTTTTACGGCGACGCTCACGCTCGGCTTTGAAAAATTCAACTCGGTCGC
>VSNG01000048.1 GCA_009774175.1 Lachnospiraceae bacterium
AGAAAGTATTGAAGTACACGTATTTCCATAGTTTTGCTCCTTATTACCCATGTCAGTTAAAAAAATCCTATCACAAGTTTCGATAGGTTTCAACTATAAAAATGGATTATATATAAATATTTGTTATTTTTCTTGTGTGGATTTATAGTTAACTACAGAAACTCCACAGTAAGCTGTGCGGCTATCAAATACGTCAGGGGGTGCAGGAATGGTAGCTATAGGAAGCAGGGAATCCGTTATACAGAATCTGGAGGATGCCGGATGTGAAATTGGAATGATCCATGATTTTCTGGGATGTTTTGATAAAGGACAGCAGGAAAAGCAGCTGGAACTGCTGGAACATCAGAGAGAATATCTGCTTGGCAGGGTACACACGGATGAAAGAAGGATTTCCTGTCTGGATTATCTGATCTATCAGATTCAGGGAAAGACGACAGGAAAGAAACCAGCCTGTAAAGTTTAAAAATTGTTTAGATATCTTTGTGAAATCTTTTATCCCGCCATGCTACCCGGGAGGGGAATCTGGATACGCCCATGCAGTATGAGAAAAAAATGAATTTGGCCAGATATGCAGGGATTTTGATGAAATGCGGGCTTACCTGCAGGAGTCCGTACAGCGCGGCGGCCTTTATGATTACCGGGCCGGCTACGAAGATTACCAATTTAGGGGCGTTGAAGATTGTACTTGGAATAAAACGGTTTGCTCTATATCTGGTATATGTAATGATGTTTTCTTTTTTGAGCGGACTGGTGGTGAATGTTATCTATTTTTGATTGGAGGGTAAAGGTGGAGTACAGGACAAACAAAAGGACAGGCGACCGTATCAGCGTAATCGGACTGGGGACAAGCTACATTGCGGAGACGGAGGAAAAAGAGGCAATCCGGGCGCTGGAATATGCCTATGAAAACGGCATCAACTATGTCGGCGGATTAAATGAAGGAAAAGAGACATATACCATCCTGTCGGAAAAAACCGCCTGACACTTCTTTTGGCTTATTGAATGGAGGGATTTTGTATGGAAGAGATGTTGCCGCAGGAGAATCCTATGGGAACGGCGAAAATATCAGGTTTAGTGCTGAAAACCGGATTGCCGCTGATGATTTCCCTGCTGATCAATTCTCTTTATAACTTTGTGGACAGTGTATTTGTAGCCAGAATATCGGAAGATGCATTGACAGCATTATCGCTGGCGGCACCAATTCAGATCATCATGTCTGCCATGGGGCTTGGTATTGCTGTGGGATTGAACGCGGTAATCTCCAGGGCATTAGGAGAGAGGAACAGGAAAAGAGTAGAAGAAACAGCATCTGCGGCACTGGTACTGGCATTTTTGGCGTGGGTACTGGTTGTCATACTGGAAGCAGCTGTGATGAAACCATATTTCAGATGGCAGTCGGGCGGAGCCGGAACCATTATGGACTATGGGATTCCATACCTGCGGATCTGTATGCTGGGTTCGCTGGGTATGATGGGACAATGGGTATTTGATCGTTTTGTAATGGCGAGCGGTAAATCATCTTTATTCCTGTTTACGCTTTCCGCAGCTTCCATCACCAATTTAGTGTTAGATCCAATCCTTATTTTTGGATACTTTGGGCTTCCGGCTATGGGGACGGCAGGGGCGGCTCTTGCCACTGTGATCGGCCAGTGGGTTGGATGCTTTGCCGGATACTTCATCAACCGCAGATGGAATCGTGAAATTCCTATTCATTTTACCATAAAGGCAGATACAGGGTGTATGGCGGCAATCTTAAAAGTTGGGATACCAAGTACATTTGTGCAGGTAATTACTTCTGTGCTGGCAATTTATGTGAATTCAGTCCTCATGGCCATTACACCCACGGCGGTTGCCGTTTACGGCGCATGTGTGAAAATACAGGGGCTAGTGACGGTAGGAGTGAATGGTATGGGAAGCGGACTGATTCCCATTGTGGCGTACAATTATGGAGCAAAAAAGTCGGAAAGGATTTACCAGAGCTGCCGGTGGGCGATGTTTTATTCCGTTATGCTTTACAGTGTATTTTTTCTCATTATGGAAATCGTGCCGGAAGAGGTACTTTTGTTGTTTGACGCTTCGGAAGAAATGCTTGCGATAGGTGTGGTGGCGTTGCGGATCATGGCGGTAAGCTATCTTCTCTCCAATGTATGCCTTATATTTTCATCCGCTTTTCAGGGATTGGGAATGGGAGTCCAGAGTATGCTGCTTACACTAAGCAGGCAGGTTATTTTACCAGTGCTTTTGATTGCGGCTGTCTCACATTTGGGAGAGCTGTCATTCATCTGGTGGGCATTTGTTCTGGCAGAGGCGTTCGTGATTCCTATGGGTATGACTCTTTGGAAAAAAGAATCGCGAAAGGCATTAAAGCTGCTCACAGTAAAGGGCGGTGAATCTTGGGAGTTGGTATAGCTATGATTTTTAAAGGAATTCTGATTGGGCTGATCTTCGGGTTGCCGGTAGGGGCTGTAGGAGCCATGACAGTACAGAGAACGTGGGAGCATGGGATAAAGGCAGGGCTTCTGACAGGGATGGGTTCTTCTGCGGCAGACTGTATCTATGCAGGAATCGGGGCTTTTGGACTGACTGTCGTGTCGGATTTTCTTTTGAAATATCAGACGGTTATCCACCTGGCAGGAGGCATGATGATCCTACTGATGGGACTTGGCCTTCTCTTACGAAAGGCAGAAACAGCCCAAATCCCGGAGGTGCCGGGAATGTTTAAAATGTTCTTGTCGGCCTTTGCGGTAGGAATTACAAATCCGGCGGCAATCCTGACCTTTCTATTTGCCTTTTCCTGGTTTGGTATTGCAGGGGACAACACAAAAGCGGGTGGATGGCCGGTAGTTTTGGGAGTGTTTGTTGGAACCTACATCTGGTGGGGAGGGCTCACTGCTGTGGTTGCCCTGACCAGAAAAAAGAAACGGGCGGACAGATTCCAGAAGATGAACCGAATTTTCGGAGTAGTATTGAGCTTGTTTGGAATCCTTGTTTTTATAAGGGCAATCCCGATATGAAATTATGTGAAAAAGTTGAAAAAGGAGCAGGTATACGATGAGAAAATTTTATACAGTTTTGTATCTGGCTATCATCCTGTCTTGTATGGCCGCCTGTGGAAAGAACGATACACAGGCTCAGACACCCAGCCGCCAGGCAGAGCCCTCTACGATAGATAGTTCATCACAATCTGATATTTTAAACGGTTCGGAGAATGCAGGTGAATCATCTGTGCAGGAAACCGAGAGGAATGAAACGGATACAGCAGAAACAGATATTCAGGATAATATGGAGGAGAATAAAGTGGAAAATATGAATGTGCAGGTTGGTGATGTGGTATTTTCAGCGACACTGGAAAAGAATGAAGCCATGTCTGCTTTGGTGGAAATGATGCGGGAGAGTCCTGTAGTGATTCAGATGAGTGACTATTCCGGCTTTGAAAAGGTAGGTTCTTTGGGAACAAGCCTTCCGACCAGCAACAGCCAGACTACGACACAAGCCGGCGATATCGTCTTATACAATGGAAATCAGATTGTTATTTTCTATGGTTCTAATTCCTGGAACTACACGAGATTGGGGTATATTGATGACCTGACCGGTTGGGAGGAAGCTCTGGGTAGAGGGGATGTTACTGTGATTTTTTCTCTGCAATAGGGCTCTGAAAGAATATTTGGGTCAGTTTCTGCTGAAAGGAAGTCAAAATTTATAAGAAGCGGATACTTATTTCCTGTTAATAAAATATAAAGGTTCTATTATAAAAAATGAGAGGAAGGGGGAGGGTGCATAGAAAATAAAGTATTGCCAGTCATTGCACCCTTTTGAAGCTTTTCATAAACGACAACGATTTCAAGCATGCATTGAATAATATTCTGTTAATATATTTGCTAAAATTTTCGGATTTTCTTCATTTACTACATGGCCTGTTCCCTCAATAATTTTTAATTCCGCACCTTTAATGTTTTGTGACAAAAAATGCGCTGACTTTATGTTTGCACTGTCTTTCTTCCCGCAAAGGATTAGAGTGGGGCACTTAATATTTTTTATTTTATCACTGAAATCTAAATTTTTCATGGTGTTTCCTAAAGCAAAAGTGTCCTTTTTATCAAATGCCATAGTTTCAAAAATAGATTTTGGTAAAAATCTGAAGATTATATTTTGAAAACTAAATGCGACCTTTGGAACTCTATATGGCGTTCCGATTAAAACTAATGTTTTCACTTTTTGCGGGAAATCCAAAGCAAAATTCAAAGCCAAAATACCACCTAACGAAAGGCCGCATAAATGAATTTGCCCATCAATTTCGTTGCAATATTTTACAAATGAAGAATATAGATTTTCATAACTTGCCTCTTTTCCTTCAAGGATGTAGGATAGATTCGGACATACAATATCTTCGTTGTTTGTTATGTATGAAATTGTTTTTTTCCAACTTGTTGCCTTGTGTCCTGAGCCGTGAACAAAAATTTTTGTCGCCATAGGTATCTCCTTTGATTTTATTTTCCCGCTTGCTCTAACATTTTCTTCGCCAACTTCTGAAACAGGTCGGCAGTTTCTTCGTTCATCGGCGCAAGCTTTCCGATCTGTCCGACTATCATCGCCGTTACATCGTCGACGGAAAGTTTTCTCAATCTCCGCTTCGTGTTCTCCTATCTTCTGGGCGTTCAAAAGCTGTAAATCCTGCTTTGCCGCTGCCCGGTGTTCCGGGTAAAGCCATAGACACGCATCCCCTCCGCATACTTCCATTATACAGAAAAAATGACCGTAGGAAAGGGGATATTTCTCCCGTCGAAGCAGCGCATTTGCGTGCCAAAGGAGAAACCACGCCGCAGAGATGGGGCAGGAATCCTTTTCGGGGAGAACGGCAACGGAAAAGCAAATGGAGGACATACATGAGAAATAACCCATATAAAACGGTGTGCGGTCTGCGGCGGCGTGTTCGTCCCCAAATCCAACTGTGGAAAAGTCCCGCATAACAGGCATAAGGATAAATAGCATAGTCAGAGCAAATCACATCAAATACACTGGTTGATACTTCCTTTTTGGCTTTTGTCAAATTGCCGGCGGTTGTTATTTCGTAATAGTTTTTTAGAACATAGCTTAGTCCTGCTAAAATATCGGGTAATCATCTACAATTAATATTTTTTTCATGGTCAGTCATCCCGCATTTACTACATTGACAATGCTTGTCTTTTTAATCCTTAGGGACGGTGCAATGACAGCAATAAATGTAGTCAGGATTGCCGCTGAAATTACTATGGCAAGAACCAGTAACGGCAGTTTCCATTCCTGCCCCCAATTAGAAGTAATAAGCATTTCAAAGAAAAAGCGGTGCAGGAATAACCCTGATACAGCCCCTGCAATGCTGCCGGTGATAGCGTAAGCTGCGGCTTCTGCGCGTATTACCTTTTGAATTTGTTTCCCCGACATTCCGACTGCCCGCATGACACCATAATGATTGATCCTGCTGGAAACGCTCGCATTGACCGTGTTGATAATATTGATTAAAGCTACCAGCGCAATCACGATCAGAAATCCATAGACAAAAACCGCCATAGCAAAATACCCGGTGCGTACTTCTTCATTATGCTGCCGCATATCAAGCAGTTTCATAGCAGGAGTAATCAGGTTCCTTATTTGCCCGGATATGTCTGTACTTGCCTGAACTTCAATAACCTTATAATCTGTAATTCCTGTTAAAGCGGTAAACGTATTTTCGGAACAGACAATAATCCACTCCCCACTCCCAGAATCCAGCGGAACGTCAGACACAATGCCGGAAACCGTCGCTTCATGCGTTGTACCGTTCATATCCAATGTGATAATGTCGCCAATCTCCCAATGAAATTCCTGTGAATAGCCATAATCCACTAAAACGCCGTTTCCATTTTGAACATTTTCAATATCCCCGGAAATCAACACATCACTTGCCCATGAAAATTGAGGTTCATCATAAGAAACTAAAGTTGCCCTGCCCACGCCTTTTTTGTCATTCGCGGGAATGTCCGTACAAAACATTCTTCCATATACTTTTTCCGTTCCCGGAAGCTGTTCTATTTCTTCTTTCAGGGAATGGGGCAAAAGAATATGCGGTTCATTTCCCTCTACCGTTAAATCCGGGGCATAAGGCTTCAAGGGGCTTAACGCATGGTTCATAAACGTAATCAATATGGTAAAACACAAAAACAGGGTGATACTGATCGCAAAAGAACCCGCAATCAAAATCATGCTTTTCTTATTGGAAAAGGCATGGCGCAGTCCCATAGCCGTATCTACATGAAATGCTTTTGTATTAGACGCTTTTTTGAAGTTTTGGCGGGCAGTCTGATTGATATTTCCTGTTACGGCTGTTTGCGGAGATACCTTTGCGGCATTTTTAGCCGGGGAACTTGACGCAATCATCACAACGAATACGCCTATTACAGTTCCGGCTAATATGCCGGGGAAGCTGAATTGAAACTGCGGCATTTCCGGGAGATATTGTGAGTCGATCGCATTTAGCACATAAATAGCAATCCATAAAATGACGCTTCCCGAAAGCAACCCGGCGGGAATTGCTTTCAGGCAGTATAATAATCCTTCCCGACGGATATACCTTTTAATCTGCCGTTTTGTAGCCCCAAGGCAGCGTAGTAAACCGAAAAACTGTGTCCTCTCCAAAATGCTCATATTAAAGCTGCTGGCGATCATAAATGTTCCGGTCATGGCAACAAGGACAAAAAGAATTGCCGCAGTAAGGTAAACTTCCAGCATAGTAGTGTCTTTGCTTTGCCCCATTAAGCCAAGAAGCATAACGTTTGTAGAAATCTGTTCATCTGTCAGGGAAAATTCGGATTTTATTTCTTCATTTGCACGGTTGATATTGGTTCCGTTCTTAAACTGGATATAATTATATTCCTGATATTCTGTTTCCGGCAGGAAGCGCAGCCCGCCCTCTGCCAGTTGTAATCCGTGTGCGTCTGTTCCCTGCAGACTGGAAAAATCGCCATAAGTGCCTGAAATCTGATATTGCCTTGTCTGCCCGTCACTATATACAATTTCAATCGTAT
>VSNG01000049.1 GCA_009774175.1 Lachnospiraceae bacterium
TAATCAGATGGCAGGAAGAGAACAGGGTATTCACGAGTTCTATGTCGGATGCGGTGACACAGCTTTCGAAGGCGGTGCTTATGTATCTTGCTTCCCAGTCGCAGCCGGCGGAGAAGACAGGGGAGAAACCATTTGGCAAGGCGAAAGAAAAACTAAAAGAGCGTTTTAAGAAAGATGGTGGAGAGGATAAATTACCGCCTTTGGAAGATGGACCATATATAAAAAACGGAAAACCGAATGGGAGACCTACGCTTTCTGGAAAGAAGAAATTAGAATTTGAAAAAGAAGTTTATAAAAAATGTGTGGGCGAAGATGGTGTCTTAAGGGATCCTAACACAGGTGAAGTTATTAATTGGAAGCCAGGAGACCCGCGAAAGGGAGTTGTGGATTTCGGTCATAAGCAAGGAAAATCCTATAATACGATGTTTCAAAAATATAAAAATCGGGAAATTTCCTTAGATGAGCTGAAAGAGTTTCAATATAATCCTGATAATTATAGATTAGAAACACCATCTGCAAATCGAGGTCATTTGTATGAGTAAAGGAGTATAATCATGAGAATAGTAAATGTATTTGATGCTGTACAGGAAGGAAACTTTAAAGAGTTTAAAAGATTATATACAGATGATGTTAATGTCATAGATAGATATTCCTCGTTTAATTTGCTGCAAAGTGTGTTAATAAGTACAAATAATGAAGCGGAAAGATTAAAAATAATTGACTTTTTATTAGAGCATAATATTGACATTAGTTACCAAGATAAAAAATATCATAGAAATGCTTTACATTGTATCTTTTTCAATTTTTTGGAGGGTAATGCTGAGTATTTACTAAAAGCTGTGACAATGTTGGTAGATGCAGGTATAGAAATAAACGCACTTGATAAATTTAAAGCGATACCTTTAAAATATGCTATAACGATTGTTAAACTGCATACAGAGGAAATAAAAAAAGTATATAGATACATGATTAAAGCGGGGTCAGATTATAATTTGAAAGATGCTTTTGGTAAGTCGTGTATAGATTATGCAAAAGAACTAACATGGAGAAACGGGTTTATTAAAATTGCAGAGGAGATGGAAAATGATTGATAATGATTTATATGGTGGTTTTATGATTTCTAAAAATGTATATAGAGGAGTGCCTGTGAGATATAGTTTTCGAGAGGAAAGCTCGATACCTCAGTTAAACGGATGGAATCTATTATCGGAGCAGGATGACGATGAATATATTCAAAATCCGGATAATTTTATGATTATTAATGCACAATCTTTATCTGAGATTGCGCCTCAGTTATTGGAATTTTTTGAGGCTCCATATGGTACGGATTTATTCTGGCTGTATGAAAAAGGAGTACATATAGGATATTATGACTTAAAAACAGAAAGAGAGGTTACTGTTGAAGAAATACTATCTGCAAAGGAATGAGAAAGGACATGCGAGTAGATAATTGCACATCAGAAATGGGGGAGCTGCGGTTTTATGGCGGTTGGATTTAAAATAGATTTTTATTGGTTTCAGCTTGGAAGCGGCGATTTTTTGCCTTCCTTTTTCTCTCCAATGCCCTATCGTAAAGAAAGCGCGAAGTAGGGACGTCGTTTTCCGATAATTATGAAGAAGTTATATGAAGGGGGAATTAAGCGAAAAGAAGTAGATAAAGCTATAAAATGATACAACATCATCGGTCAATATTTTCCCATTTGGAGAATGTGCCGGAGGCCAACTCTGTGAATACAAGATGAAGCTGGCACGCAAATGGGAAAATCCAGAGCCACATCCGGTCAGGAGTTTGGGAAGAGTCTTGCGGAACAGTTAAATCTGAAAGCAGAGATCAGATAATGGTACTGTTCCTCCGTAAGGTCTGCAGCTTCTTCGGTAGTCCGCGGCCACGAGAGAGAACCTGACTCAAACCTCTTGTACAGGAGCAGAAATCCGTTCCCCATCCAAAGCAGGCCTTTTATCCGATCGGATCTGCGGCCGCAGAAAAGGAAAAGTGTACCTTTTTCAAAAGGATTCTGATGGTATTTATCACCTATGATCATGGAAAGTCCATCAATCCCTTTCCGAAGATCAACATAACCGTATGCCAGGACTACACGCCGGATGCCGGCAGCATCTTCAAGCATGGCTTAACACCTCCATAAGTCGGTCAAGGAGCCTGTCAGAAATGGTGTTGGACAGTTCCAGTACGGTCTGCCCCCTGCGCATAACTGCATCTGGGCAGAAAGACTGCCCATCATCTTTAGAAGTGATAAATGGAAGTTCTGCAAAAGCTACAGGTTCAGACTCTGCAGTGGGAGTCCCCTTTTGAGAGATGAGGGCATATGTTTCCTTCCTGACTTTGCGCTGCCAGTAATAGTAATTCTTTTCCGAAATGCCATTATCTGAAAGCCATTGCTTGGCTGACTGGCCTTCAGGGCGTGCATGGCACTGTTCGATAATGGACCGCCAGTTAGCGATACGGATTTCATGTGTAGTCTTGTCCATGATAGTTAGTCTCCTTTAAAAAACTATTAGTTTTATGAGTTTTTTAAAGTATGACAGAAAACCCACTCGAGGTAAAGGCGGACTATTTGACGGTTACTTTTTTGCTGTATTATGCTAAAAGAGGTATGAGAAAAGTGGGACGGGATTCAGTACAGGGTATAAAGAAAACCAGTGGATTAACTGTGATATAAATGGTAAGCCCATTTTCTGCGGAGAGTGTATATCGGCGGGAAGCCGGGGTATGGGTATAGAAGAATCTGTGGTACAATAAAGGAGAAGATTTATGAGCTGGAATTGGCTGACAGGTTTTTTGAATTTCGAAGAGTCGCCGCCGTAGCCCTTAGTATTAGGTGCAGAACTGTGGTGCCCTTATGGTTCGGAGAAGACAGGGGAGAATCCGATTGGTAAAGTAAAGGAAAAGATAAAAAGTAGATTTGGTAAAGATAATGCAGGAAGCATAGAAAAAGAATTTACAGATACCCCTTTTGATGAAGCGGGAAAATTGAAGCCAAATGTTAAATGTCAAACGGGTGAATATAAATATAATTATGAAACAGATGCGAATGGAAGAGTAACTAATTGGAATACAGATAATTTACAGTTAACAAAACGCACAAGCAGATTGAAACATAATTCTAATACACCAGGCAAATTAGAAGGAGATCAAGCAGGTCATTTGGCGGGTGATAGATTTGGTGGATCATCAAAATTAGATAATATTGTTTCACAATCAAAAAATGTTAATATGAGCCAATACAAAAAAATTGAAAACCAATGGGCAAAGGCTATAAAGGAGGGAAAGAATGTTTCTACAAATGTCACTGTTAAATATGAGGGGAATAGTTTGCGACCAGCAGAATTTAAGGTAGAATATACAATTGATGGTAAATATTATAAGCAAATAATATTAAATTAATAAGGAGAAAAATTATGGGTAAGGTATTTGAGGATTATTTCACAGAGTTGCAAACGGATATGATATCTATTTGTCTAGAATATGTGGAGGATAGAGCAGAGAAGATATACATTTATTGTTCCTATGAAAATAATATGATATCTGGCGACTTCTTTTATAAAATAAATGGAAAGGTAGTCCATAACAATAAGCTTAATGACGCAATTGCAGATAGAGAAAAGCCATATGATGTTTCCATTGACAGACAAAAAGAGGTAATTGACATTATTATTGAAGATATTATATCTCTTAAGAAATTATGTCAAGAGTATCAAAGGGATATGCCAACACAGATCAAACTGATATATGATGTGTCTGAAAACAAGGTGCAGGCAGATTATAGCTATGATATTATTTTCAGTAATGACAAAAAGAAAACGTCATATGATGTATTGGAGGAATGGTATCAATTAGAAAAGAGTAATTAGTCGGTAAGCAAAAGTGTAGAAGTTTTACCGTTAGATTTTGATGAAAATGTATATTTTGGGATCAATTCCCCATAGCTTTGATGGCATTGACAAAGTGGCGTCTGGCATGGGTGTTGTTTGGCAAATTAAATGATGCTTTCAGCGTCACATTTTTTGTGCTGAAACTACACAGATGCAGCGATTATATAAAGCCGGATGGCCACTTTATTTAAAGTTTCAAAATCCCCCACGCACATTAAATGCGTGAAGGATTCTGGGTCAGCCAAGTTCGAAGTCATTGATTGCCTGCATGGCGATGTCGGCGGTAATGATTTCTGATTTGCTGCTGTCACCAATGAGCAGGCCGGAATTGCACAGCTTATTGATGATACGCGGCCTTCCTCTTTGGACAGCCCTTCCAGATTATAATTCATGATCAACCGCCGGTAAAGCGGCTCATGGATTGCCAGCCGTAAAGTGGAATTCAGTTTGGGAAGCCCGGCGAGGAGAACGTCGGCCCTGTCCCTGGAATCCATTTCAACGTTAAACAGGATTTTCAGGTCGTTCAGGTTGGCATTGTTGATGTAGTTGGCTTCGTCAATGATAATGACAGGGGTCTTCCGCTTTTCAAGGGAAAGGCGGGCGATTTTTTCCTGAATGGTTCTGAAATTATCAAGTTTGCGGAAGGAAGGCTGTGACCTGCTATAGCTGTGCGCCCAGCTCCTGCGCCAGATTTCGGTAGAAATCGTTTGCCGTCAGTGTGGAAAGACTGGTATAGATTACCTTGTAAAGGGAAGGGTTCAGTCCAGCAGTCCATGTGCGGATGACGGTTGGAGAGAGATTTATGTAGGCTTAGATTTTTCTCAGCTTCTCCAACGCCTCTGGTTTCTCAGGGGTGTGATAGCAGAAGACACATGATGAATTTGCCCCAACGAATGCAGAGAATAAAGCAAGAACTCCCAGCAATTTTAAGATAGTATAGCTTGAAAATTTTTTAGGTATCGCATTCATGTAACTTCCTCCTTTTTAAGTGAAAATATTATGTTACATATAAAGTTTAATATATCTTTTCCCTCATATTGCAAAATGTCAAAAATACGGTTCTGGATGTAAAAATTACTTCGGATACAGGATGGCTGAAGCCCGGAATACCCCTCCCCCGTGCCGGATGACAAGATCCCCGTTATACTTCCCAACAGTTTTTCTTACGGATACAAGGCCATACCCATGCAGTTCCCCCGGCCCTTTGCTGCTCCTTATGGTGCCGTCACCATGTTCCACGATCTCCCCGGCATAAGGGTTTTCCACCATGATGTACAGCGCCCCTTTCTCCAGTCGGACCACCAGTTTTACCAGACGCTGTGATAAAGGAAGGTTCTCTACGGCCTCCAGTGCATTGTCAAGAAGGTTTCCAAGGATAATACACAGGTCTGTGCCGTCCACAAACAGCTCCGTCGGAACTTCTGCGCGGCATTCCAGACGGATACCCATGCCGGAAGCCAGGGAATGTTTGTAATTGATCAGGGCATCCAGCGACAAGTTGCCGCAATGGGAAACATTGTCCCTGTACAGCCTGTTTTCGGCCAGCATGCGGCTGATCTCCCCGGCAGCCTCATCACTGTGCCCGGATTCAAGCAGGGCGCCGATCCCTATCAGCCTGTCATTCAGATCATGCCGCAGCATCCGTGTCTGCTGGTAAGCGGCTTCCCGGTCCTTTGCCTGCCGGTTGCACATCTCGATCTCCTGTTCATAGATGAGGTTCTTTTTTTCCGCCAGTGTGTGCGATATCATTCGCTCATAAACGTCAAAAATGATAAGGTTTATGAAAACCATGAGCAGGGAGACGACGACAAATCCGATGTTGGAGCCGTGTTCCAGGGAACGGCTGTATGCATCATAAATGACGTATACGGAAATCATCGGGGCGATGAACAGTTCAAGTCAGCACCGAAGCGGGAGCGGGGCGGCCTTTCCCTTCGGCATAAACCTGCCATATGCCTGAACCGCAATATATGTAATGAGCTGCGTGATAGCGCGGCCAAGCGTATATGTGGCTTTTGTGTCTACTGTTACGAAAAGCAGGAAGCTATGGGTAGCCACTTCAATCGCCATCCATGCTGTACAGAAAACACCCATATGAAAGACAGAAGTTTTTAAGTCTGTCCCGTTTGCTGCCCTGTATAGCAGGGTCATAAACAGGATATTTCCCGTCAGGGTTACCAGGGGATAGGAAGAATCCAAGCCAAATATCAGTGATTCAAAACACAGATATGCTATCCATAATGCTGTCTGCCATACAGAATGGCTTTGCTGTGGTTTGCCAAACAGTGAAATATAGGCATGGATAATCCGTGCCATGAACAGGGCGAGCAGTATATCTGTTATGGTAATGTCAACCATCTGTTATCTCCTTGCCATCTCCATTGTCCATCATAAGGCAGAACTGTGTCCTTGCATTTTTCTGGCGTTCTTCACTGACCTGCAATGTCTGCCCGTCCATCATGACCACTTCGGAAAAGCCGATGACCCTGACATAGTCAAAGTTTACAAGAAACGACTGGTGTATCCGCAGGAACCTGCTGTTTACCATGGCGACCTGCTTTTCCACTTCGTTCATTTTTCCGTAGAACACTTCTGTATAAGGACCCTCCGCAGCCAGTCCTGACATATGGATATATATCCGCCTGCCACGGCTCTCGAAATACGCGATACGGTCAAACGGCACTTTATGTAAGGCTTTCTTATAGGCAAAAGAGTAGTAGGCCGACCTGCTTTGTATCCTTCTGCACGCCGAATGAAAAACCTCGCGGAGGTCCTTCCTTTCAATCGGTTTTGAGAGGAAACGGAAAGGTTCGGTGCAGAACAGCTCCTTCAGATATTCCTCATGGG
>VSNG01000005.1 GCA_009774175.1 Lachnospiraceae bacterium
TTAATATACCAAAAAATTACACTTTATAAAAGGCAAAATTTTTAGTAACGAAATTATATACTCTTCAACAATTGAATTATTGTCATAATGCAACCAACTCTAAGATCCTCTCAACCAACTCATCATCCATATACCTCATCAAATAAGGAACAACCTCTTGCAAATTCTTCTTTTTCACCCCTGATATCTTCCTAATATCCGTCCAGCAAAAAGGCTCTCCCTCCTCTTCCAACTTCTTATACGCCCAAATGATCCTTCTCGCCCAAGTCTCTGGATAAGATTCCGTATACTTTTCAAAAATAGCTTTACACCTTGGCATATTCTCCAACTGATGCCCAAGCAGATTCATTTCTCTGTACACAAATTTTTCTGATACTCTCTCCGGCCTTCCATTTTCATTCGCAATCCCATCATATACAGCCCTGACAAACTTTTCTAATACAGGAGCCGTTTCCCGATCCAACATTTCCCAGTCTACAGGTGCATTATTTTTCATATAATGGCTGTCCTGTTCCTGTTTGATTTGTTCCGATGTTAGAGAAGGGGCTGTTAGTTCTTCTGGCTTCATCCCCAGAAATAATGCAATCTGACAGATGGCGGAAAACTCAGCCAAACTACCCAAAAGTATTCTCTGAATCTGATATACACTTACTATATTGCATACGCCCATATTCTCAAAAAAATTATTTATGTCCTCAGCAAGCATCTTCGTGTATCTGCTACGTCCCGATGGTTTCAAATATTTCGTCCTTCTCATTCCATTATACAGGATCGAACTGATAGAGATATCCTTTTCAAAATCCATCATCGCATCAAATATCGAGTCTAAGTATTCTGCATACTGAATCACTAATGAATCATTCTCAAATACAGCTTCCCTGTCATATGTATAGCTTTCAGCAGGACAAAACGTAAAGCTCTGCTCACTCTTTGCAGAGACGTTTGATTCCATAAGTCTACACTTATGCTTAGTGCATATACTCATATTCCGGATCTGATGCTTCCTATGCCAATATGTTTCACCATATGCTTCTCTATCATCATTAACACACAATGGACAGAACCGCAGATATCGTTCTCCATCATTTCTTGGCAGAACAGGGAACAAACGATGCGCATCACAAGAATCATGGGCTAAACGGTGCAGAGCAACTTTCTTCTGATCTAACGGAACAAACCGTGCATACTGTGGGTACATGGTATGATTTAAAACGAGCTTGTCCATAGGATATATTTTTTCAATCTGACCCTTTGCTTCGGGATTCAGATTGCCGATAAATTCCTTGCTTGGATTATCTGATCTTTTACAATACAATTCCTCCAAAACCTCCTTATGTGAAAAACAGCCTAAATGGACATAGTATCTACAAAACCAGCTATATACCAATTCATCAGGATATATTGTGGGTAAGTAAGTAATCATACTGCCACCTCCATCACTGTCATATGTTCTTTCAATAACCGTACGATATCCACATTTTCATCCTTGGCAACAGAAACTAATCCTGCAATCGTAACCTCTCCGCTATCCCCTTCTCTTATAGGATTCTTCACACCTACACTCGTAACAGACACTTTCTTTTTAGGCTTAGATGTCTGCTTTTTCTGCTCCATATGAATAAAACCATGCAGCATAGATAACCTCTTTTGATATGCTTCGTTCAATGTTTCCAGATCCAGAATCTCTTTCCCATTTAAAATAGCAATCTCCTGTGCATCATGGATCAGGGACACCACTACCGATATATTCCCTGAAGTATGCTCATAGAGCCATTCCATAATCCCATCAGTAATCTCTGTCCTCTGTTTCACATACTGATAAGAAAACACAATCTCACAAAAATTTCTGAAATCCGTTCCATACTCCATCACATCATACCGTAATCCCAACGACCTTCTGGCAAGCTGAACCGCCTGTTCAAAAAATACCGCACTCTTAGGAGTCCCCACCATACAGATAGAAATACCGCTATTATTGATAAGCTGCGTCAACATCCCTACAAGGCTCTTTCCATTCTTACTGTTACATACATTCTGAATCTCATCCACCACCAATAATCCAATGTGATTCAATGCTACCTGACTGACGCTCCCGATCAGCATATCCGTTGTCGTTCTGGCTCTTAGCGCATTCTGGTAATATTTACTGTCTATCATTTCATCCACTTTACGCAGCATCTCTAACAGCAGCCCTTTCACAGAAGAATCAAAAGGACACTGGACACAGATACAGGGAATAATCTTCGTATATGGATTTTCCACCTCAATCACTCTATTCTCTGTAATCAACGTGATTGCCCTGCTTATCGCGGAACTTTTGCCAATGCCGGATGCCCCAATGATCGTAAAACTGTCAGAGCCACCCATAATACCGCTGTACTCCTGCTGTATCACAGCTTTATAATTCTGATTCCTCTGTTGTACCGCCAGTTTCGTACCCTTCTTCTGTAATGAACGTAGCAATGCCAGATACATTTTACTGTAAATCTCCAAGGACATCTGAGAGGGCACATATATCCTGTAGAGATCAGAAAGCGCCATAAGACGCATAGGAACCTCTGCTGTACAGATTGATTCATCATACTTCGGTAAAACTTCCAACGCTGAAAATAAATCTTCCCCTGCTCTCATTGGTGGCAGAATATGAATAATGTTTAAAAGATCAGTCATGTTTTGCTCCCTCCTTCATATAATCCTGATGACATCTGCTCTGTTCCTTTCTTCTCGTATGGCGGATATTCTTCATATGTACATCCTTATGAATACCGACACTTCCTGCAATAGTTTCAATATGTTGTGCAAGATCAATCTGCGCCTGTAAGTTGTTCCTCACTTCGTTCTTGCTAATAATCCTCTGTCCATTCTGTATCTCCTGCACTCCAACAAGGTCTTTTCCCTGAAAACGGGATTCTATCAAAATAAATTCTGTATAAATCCCATTCTCAATTACCCATACAGAAGTCACATTCTCTGGGTTATAAGCAACCATCACAGTACCACCAGATAGATATTGCTCTGTATATCCCTCACAGTGATACCGTAACTTATTTACTTTCAACCCCGTCCGACCAAATTTTCCTATAGTTCTCGGCAATAATGTCAATATCAGTTCTCTACTATCCACACTGATTAAATTTGCCCCAATCTGTGACTTACCCCATTCCCAGATACAGGACGCATAGGGCTTCACTTGTGTATTTATCATAGCTTTTGTATAAGGGAAGTTTTCTATGATCCGCTTTGAATTATAGTAGATCATACAATGTAGAATAATCTTCTCAAAATCCATCATAGTCAGACAGGCATCCTTACGGTAATCATGTACTCCTCGTTCCTGATAATCAGATTCAATTACACCCTTACCCTTTAAATGCTTCTTGTACATCTCCTGTATCAGATCAAAAAACTTCTCTACCAATCCTTTTAGTTCTGGTCTGTAAGAGGGAAGATTGACTACCGTAACACCCAATTCTGCTATCTGTTCAAAATTCTCTGATTTGTATTCACTACCCATATCGGTAACAAATGTCCCCGGAAGCCTGTCACAATCCCAATCCTCTTTATTAATAGAAATACCATAACGCTTACACCATGCCACCTTATCCGCTATGATATTCATCATCAATCCTCTAAGACTGTATACGCCACCTTCCCATGAAAGAGAATACCCACAGCACAGGCTACTGTAAGCATCAATACAGGCAGTCAGAATCGGTCTGCCAACCAGATTTCCTTCATCATTAATCAGATAAATATCACACACAGTCGCATCCAGCATCCCTACTCCAACTGCAGGAGCAAACTCCTGTACTCCTTCTCCGATAAGAGGGCGATTGTTCCTCTGGTAATTCTTCAATCCATCTCTCGAAATATAAAAGTTCTGCATCTTCCTTGTCTTACGATAAAAATAACGAAACTGATAAAAGGAAGGATATTCTTCTGCCAATACTCCCATAGCATCACAATACTTCTCTTTGAGCATCATAGTGTATGCAGTCATAAGAGATTGCTTTTTAGTCGTATAGAAAAACTTATTCAGTGCCCATCGCATACGTTTCTCATCCTGTGTCAGTTCCCGATCATCTTTCCGTTTCTTTGGAGCAAGCACACTTACATCCAGATAGGACAGATACAAACATAGATAATTCCTAACAGTCTGCTTTGATACATGATGGTCTTCTGCTATGGAACAGATTAATTTTGATCTCATCTTATCATCTGCAATGAAAGGAAGAATCGGTGTGATCATTGTATATCGTTCATACATGACCTTCCTCTGGTCTGCATCTAATGAATCAATATCAGCAATATCAATACTCGTAGATTCAAACAGTTCATCATCAGTACATATAAATACTTCTGATAATTCTTCATCAGAGCATTGAGAACAAGCCTTTGATGATTCACATTTCATCATTCCAGACTTCAATGATTCAATATCCACCCATACAGGCATAGAATGTTTGATACAGTCGATCACGAGGATTCTATCATCCTGAATATCCAATACTCGGACTATGTTATCACCAGATTGCAACAGATCATGCTTCTTCATCAATGACCAACCCCCAATCCGTTACTCCATGCCTGATCCAATACTCCCTTGATGCATCCAGCAGCTTCACCGTCAATAGCTTCATCAGGAACTTACGGAATACACATTCCCGCACCATCAGATCACCGTCTGTCTTGGTACAGACAAAATCTGATGTGTACTCCCCGACATCCAATCCATCCAACAACACATTACATCTGATTTCCTTAATCTCATCACTCTCCTGCAGCAGATCAGCATAAGCATACTGGATGGCATCATATGTCCTGCATACCTCAGAACACTTTCCAATCACCCTCTTTTCACATCTTCCCTTGAAGTTCTTTTTCCTCATCCTTCGCAAAACCTCCCATCCGGGAACATCCTGCATCTTTCCCCGACAACGGATGCCGTGCTCCGCAAGTCATCCTTATGTCAAACGCTCCCAAAAATGAAATTGAATCGTTTTTGGGAATTTGTCTCTCATTTTTGGGAAATAGCAATCGTCTCAAAGTCCCTGTTTACAAGGATTCCAGACCTATTATCATTTTCCCAAAAACATCATAAACAAATATCACCATGTCGTAGGGCATTGAAATTTATTCTATATTGGGCATATAAAAGGCACTTTGTTTTATCCTCCTCCGCTAGCGCTTCGGCTGCCCCTACTCCATGGTGATTCTTACGCAGTACGTTCCAAAAATCCTGTATTTATGCGAGGGAAAGGATAGTCGTTAGACAAAAATAAGACCCCGCATCTCACGATGCAAGGTCTTATTTTTCTATGTCGTAGAATAAATACTTTTGCCCTTGTATAGAATAAATTTCAATGCCTTACGACAAATGGTTGTCTAATTCCTCTGTTCGCTTATAGCCGCCTGTGCTGCAGCCAGTCTTGCAATAGGCACTCTGAACGGTGAGCAGGATACATAGGTCAATCCCACCTTATGGCAGAACTCCACCGACGAAGGATCGCCGCCGTGCTCGCCGCAGATACCCAGCTTGATGTCAGGTCTGGTGCTTCTGCCCTTCTCCGCCGCCATCTGTACCAGCTGGCCTACGCCGTTCTGATCCAGTCTTGCAAACGGATCGGACTCATAAATCTTGTTCTTGTAGTAATCTCCCAGGAACTTGCCAGCATCGTCACGAGAGAAGCCGAAGGTCATCTGAGTCAGGTCGTTCGTACCAAAGGAGAAGAACTCCGCCTCCTCGGCGATCTCATTGGCAAGAAGCGCCGCGCGGGGAATCTCGATCATCGTACCGATATGATACTTGATGTCGGAATTCTTCTCTTTCTTAACGGCCTCAGCCACTTCCACAACCACATCCTTGACATACTTAAGTTCTTTCTTTTCGCCCACTAACGGAATCATGATCTCGGGCTCAATATCAAAGCCCTTCTCATTTTTCACTTCGATGGCCGCCTCCATCACGGCTCTTGTCTGCATCTTGGCAATCTCAGGATAAGTCACTGCCAGACGGCATCCGCGGTGCCCCATCATGGGATTGAACTCGTGGAGGGAATCGCAGATTTCCTGCACTTCCTCGGCCGTCATCATCATCTCCACCGCCAGATCGTCGATATCGCCCTGCTCCGTGGGTACAAACTCATGCAACGGCGGGTCAAGGAAGCGAATGGTGACAGGTCTGCCTTCCATCACTTCATATAAGGCCTTGAAGTCACCTTTCTGGAAAGGAATCAGCGCGTTCAGCGCCTTCTCTCTCTGCTCCGCAGTTCTGGCCAGAATCATCTGCCGGATCTTCGGGATTCTGTCGGGATCAAAGAACATATGCTCCGTTCTGCAAAGACCGATACCCTCCGCTCCGTACTTCACGGCATTGGCCGCGTCCGCCGGGGTATCCGCATTGGTGCGTACCTTGAGTCTGCGGTACTTGTCCGCCCAGTCCATGATCCGTCCGAAATTGCCGCTGACGGAAGCTTCCACGGTTCTGATGTCGCCTTTATAAATCTTGCCAGTGGAGCCGTCCAGCGAAATATAGTCACCCTCGTGGAATACTTCTCCGCCAAGCTCAAATACTTTATCCTGTTCATTGATGGCGATGTCGCCGCAGCCGGAAACACATGCCGTACCCATACCGCGGGCAACCACTGCCGCGTGGGAGGTCATACCGCCTCTTACGGTAAGGATGCCTTCCGCCGCATGCATGCCTTCGATATCCTCAGGAGATGTCTCCAGTCGCACGAGCACGACTCTCTCGCCCTTTTCATGCGCCGCCTTCGCCTCTTCCGCCGTAAAATACACCTTACCTGCCGCAGCGCCGGGAGATGCGGGAAGCGCCTGTCCAATTACCTGCCCCGCCTTAAGCGCGTCGGGATCAAAGGTAGGATGCAGAAGCTGGTCCAGAGACTTGGCCTCGATACGAAGCACCGCCTCCTCGGGTGTAATCTTTCCTTCATCCACCAGATCGCAGGCAATCTGTAATGCCGCCGGTGCGGTGCGCTTGCCGTTTCTGGTCTGCAGGAAGAAAAGCTTGCCATCTTCAATGGTAAATTCCATATCCTGCATATCGCGGTAGTGATCTTCCAGTCGGTTCGCAATCTCCATAAACTGCTTATAGCATTCAGGAAGATCCTGTTCCAGTCTGGTAATGGGCTGCGGGGTACGGATACCGGCCACCACATCCTCGCCCTGGGCATTGATCAGGTACTCGCCGTAAATGCCCTTCGCGCCAGTGGAAGGATTTCTGGTGAAGGCCACGCCCGTTCCCGAGGTGTCTCCCATATTTCCAAATACCATGGCCTGTACGTTAACCGCCGTGCCCCAATCGCCGGGGATGTCATTCATACGCCTGTATACAATCGCTCTCTCATTATCCCAGGAACGGAATACGGCCTTCACCGCCTCCATCAGCTGTACTCTGGGATCCTGCGGGAACTCCTCGCCCTTGTTTTCCTTATAAATATTTTTAAATCGGACAATAATTTCCTTCATGTCGTCCGCCGTCAGATCGGTGTCATACTTTACGCCCTTGGACTCTTTGATCTCATCCAGAATCCTTTCAAAATAGGACTTGGGAATCTCCATAACCACATCGGAGAACATCTGAATAAATCTGCGGTAAGAATCATAAGCAAAGCGGGGATTTCCTGTCTTCTTCGCAAAACCCTCTACAGCCGCATCCGTCAGACCCAGATTCAGAATGGTGTCCATCATGCCCGGCATGGAAGCCCTTGCCCCGGAACGCACCGAAACAAGAAGCGGACTTTCGGTATCTCCAAACTGCTTGCCCTGTTTCTTTTCCAGATCTGCAAGCGCCGTAAAAATCTGCTCTTTGATCTCATCCGAAATCTGTCTGCCGTTGTTGTAATAGTCCGTGCATGCCTCCGTGGTCACGGTAAAGCCCTGCGGAATCGGCAGTCCCAGATTTGTCATCTCCGCCAGATTCGCTCCTTTTCCCCCGAGAAGATTACGCATGTCCGCGTTTCCCTCCTCAAACAAATATACCCATTTCGCCATATTTTTGCTATCCTCCATTCCCGAATATAATGATGACTCTGTATCAGAATCCTATTATAGCATATCCCAGATACAGTAATCCATGGCATCGCCGACAGAAATTACACAGTAATTCTTCCGGCATAAGCCGCTGAGCTTGCGTATATTTTACCATATTTTTTAAATTTTAACACTGCTTTTTTTGAAATTTTCACAAAAAGAAAGACAAATATCTCAGGATATTTGTCGATTTAGAGCGGAAGCGTATCTTATTGTCCCCGTCGCCGCCAGAAAAATCACAACCGGCCCATCTTTACCGGGAGAAAACTGTCAAAAATGAATACATCGTACTCCCCCTTAAGAGCCTCCAAATCCTGCTGGCTGCGGATCGTCCATGCCGCGGCTGGATGTCTGTAAAGACGTCTGCATATCCTTCTGCCGGGTTCCTCGCTGAACTTATGGTTGTAGGCAATGAAATCCGGCTTTGTCAGGAAATTAAACAGAAGATGCGTCATGGCAAAATAAAGAATATTCCAGTACTCCCCTTCCCTTCTGAAATTGGAGGAGAGCTGTCCTCTTACCACATCGCCATGATTCCTGCGAAACCACCAGAGCACCATGGGATTAAAAGATTCTATACAGTAGGGCCCCCTGTATGCTCGAAGCAGGCTGTCTATGATCCCACAGCAGGACACGTTGGCGGTCTCCGCCTTAATCTCCACAATCAGCGGCACCTGTCCGTCCACCATCTCCAGAAGCTCGGAAAACCTGGGAATCCGCTCTTTGCTGTCGCAAAGCGTATACGCCTGCAATTCCTCGTATGTACTGTCTGCAATCTTGCCGGGCGCCCCGCAGATTCTTTCCAGTTTAAAATCATGAAAAACAACCGGCACGCCGTCCTTTGTCACCTGCACATCCAGTTCCATGCCAAGCCCGGCCTCCACCGCTTTCCTGAAAGCCGCCATGGAATTTTCAGGCGCATCCGAAGCATTGTCGTGAAGCCCTCTGTGGGCAAAATACCTCTTTTTAAAAAGAGTGGTGTCGGGCCTGTTGAAGATCCGCGGCATAATCGCCAGCATATATAAAACGGCAAGCACTGCGACACACACCAGTATGATTTTTATTACTGTCAGAATCATTGCGTTTCCCCTGCGTCAGTCAAACCTGATCTGTAATTTCACTGCTATTGTACAACCCCGCCGCGCAATTTTCAACCCTCCTGATTCTTAATGTTTATAACATTCAGGGATTCGCCAGTCTGATCACATCCCCTCTTTTCATTTCTCTGTCCGCCGACTGAATGATCCGGCTTTCCTCCGTTACCGCTCCCTCTATTGCGGCAAATTTATCGTTCTTATCCACAACGGTCACATTGATTTCCTCCACATAATACTCCATGCCAAGAATCCCTTCCCGCTCGCCCACCACATACACATAGCTTTTGTTCTGTTCCTCATGGAGCGCCAGAAGGGGAATACAACAGGGACGCTTTTCCCCTGATTTTGCACAGATAATCGTGCCCGACTGCCCCGGCGTGCCCGTTTCCTCCGGCAGCCGAAGGACGGCGGTAAAACTGCCCGGCGCATTTTCATTCTCCGTCAGATAATCTATGGCGGCGTTGATCTCCTTTCTGTCGCCCAGTTTAAGCTTGACATCGTCCCCAAGGTTTACATAAGTTTTATCCTCTTTTGTGAGCGGCACCCGGAACTGACAGGGCACTTCATCGTCGGCCATAAGAAAGGATGCCGTGTCAGGCACTCTGCCGCCGGCCTGTACATAAACGTCAGTCACCATACCGCCCATAGGCGCGGCGATCTTCCCCTCCCCGTCCAGAATCTCCTGATAGGCGGCAAGCTTCTCCTGTATGCTCTCCACCTCCGCATAATAAACGGCAAGGGTAGCGTCCTCGTCTTCTTCGGATACGGTATCCTCCACCTTCCTGCCGGCGTCCTTCATAATGTTATCCCTGTTCCATCTTGCGTCCGCCTCCGCGTAAGCCGCGGCCTGCACCTCCTGTTTCAGTCTTTCCTCCTCCTCTTCTCTCGCCTTGCGCTCCGCCTCTATTTCCTCCTCGGTTTTCCTCTCCCCGTCCTCCTTCTCCCAGTCATCCTCATGCTCTCTGTTTTCCGCCTGCAGCTCGTCAAGGGCCTCCTCGGCCTGCACCACGTTTTCGGCAGCCCTGCCCACCAGCGTGTCCTGATATCTGGCAAGGGCGTCGTAATCCTCTCTGGCCCTGGCCTCCTCCAGCGCCTTTTTTTCCTCCGCCAGCTCTCTGTTATGCAATATCGTGTCTATCTGTAATCTGATCTTCCGGCTGGCCAGCTCCTGCTCAGCCATAATCTCCTTCATGTCCTCCAGATCGACCGTGAAAAGAAGTGCCCCCTCCTCCACACGGTCGCCTGTCTGTACAAAGACCTCCACCACGCGAAGACCGCCCAGAACCGTCACGGGCAGTTTGGAACCGGCTTCCACAATGCCCTCGGCCTCCACCACATGTTCAATGTATCTGGCGTCTATGCCGCATGTGGAAACTAACGGCAGTTTTGAGGCGTATATGCTTTTTGAAATCAATGTGCACAGCCACATAAAAACCATAAAAACGATAAGCCCCGCGCCAATTCTTTTCATTCGCTTATCCACGCTCCTGCACCTCCTTGTCTTATTCCTTTAATCCGGAATAGATAATCCCCTGCTCCAGATAATCCTGTCCCATCACAAATACAAAAGCCGCCGGAATCAGAGTGATAAACGACGCGCACAATGCAAATCCCGCCTGCGTCCATGTAATTTCCGGCAGATACAGCGACAATGGCCAAAGAGATTTAACGCTCAAAAAGGCCAGCGGCTGTTCCATCAGATTCCAATACTCCAAAAACCCTAACACTATGGCAGATAATAATCCACTTTTCCCCAAAGGAAGTCCTATTCTGATGAAAATAAGAAATTCCCCAGCCCCGTCAATACGGGCAGCCTCCAAAAGCTGCTCCGGGATCTGGCGAAACCCGCCGTAGGATAAAAAGATGGGAAAGGTGGAAAACACGGCCGGCAAAATGATCGCCCCATGGGTATCAAGCAAAAGCAGGCGGTCCAGCACCAGATAGCTTGACAGCATCGTTACCTGAAAGGGCAGAAGCATCAGCACCACATAAAGCGCAAAGAGCGTCCGTCCGCCCCGCACCCGGTAAGCTGCAAAAGCCCATGCCGCCGGTACGCCCACAAGGAGCTGTCCGGCCAGAATGCAGACCACCAGCTTTATGGAATTCCAGAAAAGCACAAAGAAGGCGGGCGTCATAAACAGCAGCCTTCCATAATTCGAAAAGGTCGGATAATCCGGCATCAGCTTCCAGCGGATAAATCCCTCCCCGCTGCCAAATACCGGCCCCAGATACTGTCCCAGCTCAATACTGTCCATCACTGACCCTGTCAGGATCAGAAAGACGGGAAAGCAGATCAAAAGAGCCGGAAGCAGAAGAAAAGCCGCCGTTATGGGTTTTCTGGTCTTTTGTAACGCCTTTTTCATGCTAAGCCTCCTTATCCCATAACCGCTGTAAGATCATAATCGCCACAAACAAAACGACGCCCACACAGACCGCGGCAGCCGCCATTTTATCAAATTCCATGTTTACAAACCAGTTGTTAAACAGATGCTGCAACAGATAAATGTCCTCCTGGGGATAGGAACCAGCCACCAGATAAGCCTCCCTGTAAATCTTAAAGGAATTCAGGAAGGACAGAATCACAATCGTATAAAAGCTCCCCTTCAAATTGGGAAGGATAATATAACGGATGCAGGTAAACCGCCCCGCTCCGTCCACCTTTGCGGCTTCTATATACTCATTCGGAATAGACAGAATACCGGCCAGCCAGAGCACCACCGTATACCCCGTATTTTTCCACAGGTAACTTGCTACAAGCACCCCAAAGGACGCCTCCGTGGCAAGATAGTCCACTGTCACGGGTCCCCACATTCCCGTGATCCGTCCAAGCTCTGTCAGCGCCAGATTCAAAAACCCCTGCCTGTAAAAAACCATTTTCCAGACAAGCACCACCGTGGCCGTAGGCATGGCAAGGGGAAACAGATAAACCGATTTAATCAGCCCCGCATTCCGAAAACCGCTCAGGGGAAAAGCGATCAGAAGACCCAGAAGCACCAGCAGCGGAATGCACACAAAGGTAAAGCGAAGAGTGTTGCCCACCGCCAGTAAAAAGGCCTGATTATGAAAGATAACGTTATAATTTTTAACCCCTGTAAACTCCCCTGTGACAGCCGTCAGCAGGGAACGCTTCATCACGTCCAGAAATGGCAGCAGGACAAACAAAGTCACCCCGGCGAGGCTTGGCAGCAGGAAAAGCAGAAAGGAAATTCTTCTCCTATTCCGCCATAATGATCGTACTTTTCTCCCCTGCATTTTCCATCATCTCCTCCAGACTGCATATACCGTCCAAATAAACCTCCGCCGCCTCCCTGACCGCATCCTCCAGCGCGGCTCTTTCCAGATAGGGCGTGCGCACCGTTTTCAGCATTTCATACATTTGCGACTGCTCCTGTACCGTAGGCACATACATATCCAGACTGATCATCGCGCCGTCTTCTCCGGAAAAACCATAGGCTCCATAAGGCTCGCCCGGTATGCGTAGGCTCTCCGGCACTTGCCCACCCAGACTTTCCATATAGGTAGTAAGCCCCTCCTCATTAACCGGGAATCCGATGGGATAAATAGTGCTCTGCATATTCACCGAGAGAATCGCCTTCATGAAATCCCCTGCCAGATCAGCCTTTGCCGATGCAGCGTTAATCCCCATCAGGGCAACCGGCGTAAACACATCCTCTGCACTGCCCGGAATCTGAGAAAGACAATAGTCTCCTTTTCCATCCACCCGTTTCACGGACTGCAAAAGTCCGTAGTTATACCCATTGGTCAGCGCGCCCATACTCACCTGCACATTGCCGCCCGCAATCTGCACACCGCCGCCGCCCAGATCATTGTAAGCCGTAACCTTATCGCTGCTTGTCACCTGTTTTTCCGTATACCCTTTGTATTTCAGTAAAATCCGGTTGGGAAGCCCCTCCATGCAGGCGTCATAAATCCGCTTCATCTGTTTCAGGTCATCCGCGATCTTCTCCATATCCGGCTGTCCTGATTCTGTAATCCACTCCGGCGCAGACACCGGGAACAGCGCATCAAACAGCATGTCCTTGCTGTACATCTCCATAAGCTCTTCCCCCGGATGCTCCTTTCTCAGTTTTTCAAACAGATCCGCCAATGTGGAAAGATCAGACACTGCCGCCATATTATCCCGCTGCGCATAATACATTGGCAGAGTAACTGCCGCAGGAATCATATAAACCTTTCCGTCTTCCGTAAAGCTCTCCTTTATATTCGGTAAAAGCGTTTCCTGCGTCTCCAGCTCCATAAGGTAAGGGCTGATATCCAAAAGCACGCCCTTTTCTCTGTAAGAATCCAGAGGCAGACCGTCCAACATGATAAAATCAGGGCCTTTTCCAGCCATGATTTCCGTATTCAATTTTTTAATGGCGTCCTCTTTGGTAACGCCTTCCTCCGGGTCCATACCCACACGGTATTCCACATACACATTCGGATTGGCCTCCTGATAACGTGTGATGGCCTGTCTGAGCACCTCGTTTTCCGTCAGGCTGTAAGCCAAAAGCGTCTGAGACGGGGTGGACGGCATATTGGGATCGTAAGTAAAGGAAGACATCTTCCCTTTGGAAAAAGCCGCCAGAAATCCTTCGTTTGCCGTCCGCGTCATGACAGACACCGGTTCGCTTGGATCGCTCAACCCGCAGAGGCCGCCGTTGATCACCTGCTCCATGACGGCGCCGCCTATCACATGACGGTGCAGTCCGCTGGCCCCTGCCAGATAGATACCGCCGTCCTCCGCCGGAAAAATTGTGTAGGTAGAGGAAAAGACCATGCTGTCCGGCGCATAATTCTGCTTTACAAAGTCTGTAAGCACATCGTCCTCAATCTCCTCTCCAGTATCCAGATCGTACAGGAAAATACCTTCCTGCTCACTTTTGGCAGCCAGATAATGATCCCAGATGCAGAAAACGTCAGGTAAGGTATCAATCTGCATCACAAGCCTGCTCTCTCCCGTCTCCCGATCAATCTCGTAAATCTCCTCGTCTCCCGTGGCCAGATAGAGATGTCTCCCATCCTCCGAAAAACTCAGTTTTAACAGAAATACCGATTCTCCCACGGCAGAAACGGAAAACCGCTTTGCCTCGTCCTCCGGCGAAATCAGACACAGCCAGACTTCATCCTGGCCGCCGTCCGCCTCTTCCCCGGCAGTCTCCCCGACGCCATCCGCCTCTTCCCCGGCAGTCTCCTGGCCGCCGTCCGCCTCTTCCCTGGCAGTCTCCTGGCCGCCGTCCGCTTCTTCCTCACCGACCGGAATATTGTAATCGTGACAGAGAATGGCCACGCTCCCGTCAGGCGCGCCCTTCATATCAAGCACATAGGCCTGCATCACCAGATCATACCAGCCCGGCAGTATGGCTTCCTCCCAGGTAACGCCGCCATCCGAAGAAAGGTATCGTCCCTCCGATCCGTCTTCCAGAAGCTCCAGCCGCCCGTCCGCCAGCGTCACAAGATCCGTCACTTTACCGATATCCAGCGTCTGAGAAGATTCCATATACCGTCCCATGGCCGTATCGCCGCTTTCTGTTCCGCCTGCGCCGTCCGTTTCACCGGTGCGTCCGCTGCTTCCTTCCGTCTGCCCGGAGCTGCCGCATCCCGTCAGGGATGCAGCCATCAGGCCCGCCAGAATTGCTGCCAGCCACTTTTTTGATCTGTTCATACAT
This sequence comes from Lachnospiraceae bacterium, assembly GCA_009774175.1. Taxonomy (GTDB): domain Bacteria; phylum Bacillota; class Clostridia; order Lachnospirales; family Lachnospiraceae; genus UBA3282. The sequence continues at coordinate 14,819 of VSNG01000005.1, forward strand.
TAAACTCTCCTATTATAGTATAGTTTTAGGCATTTTTCCTGTAAATACTATTCCGCCATATAAATTTCGACTTTTGTCATGATTTTGCGCACTACTTCCTCCTGGGACAAATATCCCTGCAAATACTGAGCTCCATTCTCAATCACCGCATTCTCCACCACCGAATCCGCTATATAGGCCGTTTTCAGGCTGCAACAAAGATCATACAGCTTCTGAAACTCTTCTTTCGTAGGCATATAGATATCCAGATGAAATTCCCGTCCGTCACCAGTGCTGCCACCCAGAGAACTTGACACTTCTCCATAGTCCACATTCATACCGCCGTTCTGGAACACCTTCCACTTAGGGCTTAACTGGCTCTCCAGCGCGGCCTGATTCACCATAAAGCCGTCGTATAAAAGCCCCTGCACCTGTGTTCCCATAATGATGTCAAAGAACCGCTGCGCATCCTCCTGATGTCTGGAAGCAGCATTTACTCCCACCAGAACCGAAGGTTCGAACACGCCCTCGCTCATGCCGCCAAAGTATTTAACGTCCACGTCCGAAAGCCCGTCGCAGTATTTCAGGGAAAGCACCTCCTGATACCCGTAGACATTCTTTAACATCCCTGCCGCCAGCTCCATGTTTTCCAGTTGAAAATCGTCCGCCTGCTGGGCGATATTGTTGAAATTCTGATACGCATATTGCTCCGTCTTATAAAAATCTTTCTGATACCCGTAACTTTCTCTTGCCGTGTCCGAAAGGCCCTCTATTGCCGCCGTATAAATTCTGTTCGTCAATGTAAGGAACTCCGAAAGAGCCTCCTCGTCAATGCCTCCCTCTTCCTCCACAAAAGCGCTGGCCGTTACCGGCAGAAACCACCGCATCATAGCCTCCTCGGAAAAGAACCTGCCAATCTCCGCCTCCGGGTGCTCCACTCTGATTTTTTCCGTCGCGGCAGCCAAATCTTCATAGTTGGAAATTTTCTCAAGATCTTCCTGTCTGCCCGCCAGCATGGGAATTGAAAAGGAAACCGGCATCATATACACCCCACCGTCACGAGTAAACGCCTCCACCATATTGGGCAGCAATACCGCGTCCCCCGTCAGGCTGTCGATATGGGGCTTCAGATCCTTTAAAATTCCCTTTTCCTCATAAGACATCACGGGAAGACCGTCCAAAATGATCACGTCAGGACCTTCGCCCGCCATCAGCTCCGTATTCAATTTCTTAATAGCGTCCTCCGAAGACGCCGCGTCCATGCCGCTTCGTCCCACTTCATACCGCACGAACATATTCGGGTTTTCCGCCTGAAACTGAGCAATCGCCTGCCGTACCGCATTCTGCTCCTCCAGCGAGTACACGGACACCATATTCTCCGGCACCGTAGGCACATTGGGATCATATTTATAAAGCACGATCCTGTCTCTGAACACTGCCACAAACTCATTTTCCCCATATGCGGCTACGCTTCTCAGGCTCAAAGAAGGATTACTGAAACTGGACAGCGCGCCATCCACGATCTGTTCCATGGCGCTGCCGCCGATCACATGACGGTACATCCCCCCGTTGCCAGCTATGTACAGTACGCCTTCCTCTCCCGGCGTCATATAAACCGTGAAAGAGTCGTCGGCATAATAATCGTTCTGATAGCTTTCTTCCATAAAATCGGAAAGAACATCATCCTCCACAAGCTTCTGTTCCCTCCTGTCCCAAATGGTGACGCCGTCCCGGGAAGTGAGAAAGAACATATAATCCCCCTGAAATTTTACCAGATCGGGGCTCCATTCAAGAGATACCTCTTTGGTCAACGTCCCATTCTCCACATCTACCAGATAGACCGCACCTGAGCCGACGACTGTGGCAAAAAGCTCTCCCTCCTGAGAATAGTAAATGTCGCTCACATAGGTATCGTCTTCCTGAACGGAAAGCGTATCCATAGTCAGCACCGTACCGTCCGCCATGGCCGCGTGGAGCAGCGGATGAAAAGTACCGGTTTTATCATAATCCCCGTTTTCCACAAAGAGCACCGCGACACTGCCGTCCGGCGCAGCCGTCATGCTGAAAATATACCGCTCCTTCGTAAAATCTGCCATGCTGTCGATTCCCGGAATGGGAACCGCTTCCCAGCTTACCCCGCCGTCCGCGGAAATAAGCTGTCCCGCTGTCTCGTCCGGGATCAGGAGCCTTCCGTCGGAAAGAACCGTGACCCCGTAAGTTTTGCCGCTGATTTCCGAAATATCCACCGCTGTCTCCACATAACGGCCCATGGCGGTTTTCTCTGTCTCTTCCTCCGATGTCTGTCCATTTCCGTCCTTTTCCGCCGTGTTATCCGTATTTGACGCACCCGCTTCTCCCTGGGGTGTTCCCTGTATCCCCGGCTCACCTGCCTGTCCGCTTTTTCCACAGCCGCCAAGAAGTCCCGCCACCATAACAAGCATAAGACCAAGCGCCAGCATCCGTCTTCCCCATCCCCGGCGCTTTCTTCCGCTTTTATCCGAAAATTCTCTTCCGTCTGTCCTTTCTTTTCCGTCATATCTATTAAAAGCCATCTTTACCCGTCACCATACCTTTCCCTTATACAAACACTCTCATCACAACGCTGTCCGCAAGAAAACTCCCGTCCGCCTGCCAGCTTCCTTTCAGGGTGACCGACATTTCTTCCTTTAAGTCTGTAAAGCTCCCTTCCCTTGTGGAAACGTCCTCCGGGCTTACGCCGCCGTTTTTCACGGTCTTATATGAATAAGTGCAGTTTCCCGCCACCTGTATGGTGACCAGATCCTCTTCCTCCTCATATCCCGGCGCGACGGACACCATACATTCTACACCGTCTTCCGACCATGTCTCGCTCTTACAAATCACGAAACTGTCCGCCGAAAGACTCGTCACATTTCCTGTTATTTCCGTATTTCCGACAGACTGCAAGGCACTGTCCTGTCCGCTGTCCTGTCCGCTGCCCTGATCCTTGTCTGCCCGTGCCGGATCGCTCTCCTCCCCGGAAATATCCCCGGCGTTTTCGTTCTCCTCTGTATCTTCGTCGTTCTCAGCAGCGCCGCCTCCGGCATCTTCTCCCGCGCCGTCCTCGTCCTCTGTCTCAGCGCTGTTACCTGTTTCGCTCCCGGTATTCTCTCTCGCATCTCCAATTGTTTTGATTTGCAGTCCCTCTTCCTGTTCACCGCATCCCGCCGTAACCGTCAGCATAAGAATGCAAACCGCCAGCATAACCCTTCTGTTTTTCTTCTGTAAGTTTTTCTTCTGTAACTGAAACATGGTAATCTCCTTTTTATCATATCAACTTTTTCTCTAAATAATCTCTAAAGATTTAAACATACTCTTCCATAATTACCTTTACCGCCACGAATGTTTCCTCCTCATAATATCCTTCCACCTCCACGCCCATGCCTTCTTCCAGATCGGAAACCTCAGCGGCCTGCATATCAATGCCGGCGCCGCCGCCCTGAATCGTCCAGTGCTCCACCTTCGTATCCGGCGTAAATTTCACGGAAATTCTTTTTGCATCCTTCATATCCAGCATTGTAACCGAGCCGTTCTCATCCACAATCGTCGTCTGGGCCAGCGTCATGCCATCCGCCTGCGGGTTCTGCACCTTGCCGCCAAGAAACTCCGTACCCTTCGCTTTGTCCAGTATATTCTCCGCGGCGGCCGGTTTCTCGACATTGTCCGCTTGCTCCTCCTTGTCCGGCTCCGGTTTCTCGACGTTGTCCGCCTGCTCCTCCTTGTCCGGCTCCGGTTTCTCGACGTTGTCCGCCTGCTCCTCCTTGTCCGGCTCCGGCTTCGCCTCCTTAGCTGTAACCGGTTCTTCCTTTTCCCACTCGCTCTCCTGCGTGGCGTTTTCCTCCTCCGCCTCCCGTTTCTCTGTGGTTTTGACACAGCCTGTCATCCCCATAGCCAGAGCCAGACAGAATACTGCCGCCGCCATTCTTCTTTTCTTATTCAAGTTTTTACTTTTCATTCTTTTATTTCTGCCTTTTTTCACCTTTTGCTCCTCTCCGTTTTGCCGCAAAACTCTCCTCATATAGTATAGTTTTTTCACAATGCGCATGTTTCCATATATTTGTCGACAGTTTAAATATTAGCAGAGCTGTCTCTAAACTACCTCTAAAAATTCTTAAGAAAAAAAACGGCATAGCCATCGCTACACCGTTTTCTTCCTCTGTGATCGGTTTATAAACATTTTACCGTACTTTATTCAAACCCGGAACCCGGCTACGGTCTCCCTTAACTCCTCGCTAAGCTGGGACAGCTCTTCCATCTGGGAAAGCACGGCCCGGGAATTCTCGTTGGAAACTGCGGCGGATTTTTCCATTTTCTGCATAAACTCCGCAATCTCTCCCACCAGCCGGGTAATCGAAAGAAGGGAATCACTGATACCCGCCATGCCGGCGCTCATCTCCTGCGAGGAAGCTCCCAGATCGGCGGAAATGTCGCTGTAAAAAGCGGCGTCCTTCTCATACATTCCCGCAAGCTGCGTCATACCCTGATAATCTTCCATAACTTTCTCATTCATAAAGGCCAAAAGCTTTTCCGCGCTCTCGGAGAGAAAAGCCACACTGTGCACTACGTCCTCCGTCACCTTGCGGATCTGATCCACCGCCAGTTTGGAGTGATCTGCAAGTCCCCTGATTTCATCCGCCACCACCGAAAAACCGCGGCCTGCCTCTCCGGCTCTGGAAGCTTCTATGGATGCGTTTAAAGCCAGCAGATTTGTCTGGGAACTGATGGAAAGAATTTCCTCCGTCAGGGTATCAATCTCCTTCACTTTCTGGCTTTCCATTATAGCTGCGCCCAGCTCCTCCATTGTGGTGCTGCACAGCCTTACCGCCTCCTCGGCAGACTTTCTGGAAGCTTTATGCTGCTTTCCTGCGCGCTCCATAATATCCCCGGACTGATTGGCAGCCTCTTCCGCCTTCCCGGCCACCTTCTCTATCGCTCTGCCAAGTTCTTCCCCGGTACATTTAATCTGCCCGGCAAGCTCCCTGGCCTCGGCGGTCTGCTTCATAACCCTGCCGGCTGTCTCTGCAATCAGGGAAATATCGCCGTTTAACACCGTCATTTTCTCCGAGGTCTGCGCCGCAATACTGTTAATGCACTCTGCCTCCTCCTTGGTGTTCAGAATGATGCCCCTGATCTGCTGTTTCACCTCCACAGTTGCTGTCCTGATCTGTTCCGTTTCATTTTTATACTGGCTTGGAATCTCCTTCTCCTCCACGGGATGTTCCGAAAAATCGCCGGAAGCAAACTGCTTAAGCATCTGTACCGGCGCCAGCGTCCTGCCGATCAGTCCCGTCATAAATATCGCCACCAGCGCAATCATCACAAAGGCCGTCACCACCGCCACCATTATCATCGTTACCAGCGAACCCCATACATGGGACGTAGGACACACCACGCCCAGCTTCCAGTTGCTGCCTGTAATTTTCGCCGCAGCAAAGTAACACGCCGTACCGTCATAATCTTTAGCTTGGACAATCACTCTGTCATTACCTTCTATCAGAGACTGTAAAGAAGGCATAATATCCATTACCGCCACCGCAGTCTCCTCGGAAGGCTCATATTCCCTGTTTCTGTGGGCCACATAGCGTCCGCTGCTGTCCGATAAAAATCCGTATACGCCCGCCGCATAATTTATGCTGCCCGTCAGATCCGTCACTGTACCCAATGTCACATCCAGACCGATAACGGCGGCCAGTTTTCCATCTATGTATACCGGCGATGCTATCGTCGTACACATCTGTCCCGTCAGCACATCCCAGTAAGGGTCCGTTACAATGGTTTCCCCTGCCGCATCCGCCTGCTGGTACCATCCCCGCTGTACAGGATCATAGCCTTCCGGGATTTCAGCCTCTCTGTTGGACTGGATAAACCGTCTGTCCGCCGTACCGCAATATAAATTTAAAAGCTCCTGCCTCCCCGCCGCGTGCACATCCACCACCGACTGTATAAAATCCGTCTCCAGATTTTCTGCAGCCTCGATGCTTCCCGCCGTACCGTCCGCCAGCATTTTTTCATTCTCAATCCAGGTATTGATTTCCTCCCCATACTTATCCGCATAAAGCTGTAAAATTTCCTTCTGCTCCGACATGATACGCTGTCCCGCAATCATTACAATTCCAAGCGTGGTAAGCAGGATACTCACAGCAACGATACAGATTACACTGATCGTCAGTCTGCCCTTCATGGTCTTTGTCATCATCATGCACCTTCCTTCAGTCAGTTTTCCAAAGACCATTGTACAACATCATTTCCCCGATTTTTTATCTGCGGTACAGATCGCAGGTTTTTGGTCATACTTTGCATATTGCACGCAAAAAAACTCTCCCCAAAGGAGAGAGTTTTCGTATTCTGATCAATTTTTTCAATGAATATATTTACTCAGCACTTCCATCAGCAATTCGATATCTATGGGCTTCGCAATATGATCGTTCATACCGCTCTTTAAGGCCGCCTCCTTATCTTCTTCCAGTGCGTTGGCCGTCATGGCGATAATCGGAAGCGTCTTGACATCTTCCCGCGGCAGTGACCGAATCGTCCTTGTGGCCTCGTAACCGTTCATAATCGGCATCTGTACATCCATCAAAACAACGTCGTAATAGTTTTCCTCCGACTTTGTTACCATATCTACGGCGTCTGTTCCATCCGGCGCCGACTCCACCTTAAAGCCGCTCTCTGTCAATATCACTTCTGCGATTTCCCGGTTCATTTCAATGTCTTCCACAAGAAGAACCCGCTTGCCGCCAAAGTTTTTCGACTGCCAGACTGCCTCTTCGCTATCGTCTCTTGCTCCCATGTTATTAGCAGATAGAAGCGCGGACTTCAAATCCGACATAAAGAGCGGTTTTGCACAGAACGCGGTGATACCCGCGGCCTTTGCCTCCTCTTCGATATCCGTCCAGTCGTAGGCCGTCAGAATAATGATCGGAGACTCGTCTCCCACCGCGCTGCGAATCTTTCTGGCCGTCTCCACACCGCTTGTCTCCGGCATCTGCCAGTCAATAATATAGGTATGGTAGGAGTCCCCCTCGTCCCTTGCGCTTCTGGCACGATAAGCCGCCTCTTTGCCGGATGTGGTCCACTCGGCGCGCATGCCGATGGTTTTGAGCATTTTGGTCACGCTGTCGCAGATATTGAAATCGTCGTCCACCACAAGCGCTCGCAGGCCTTCCAGCTCTTTGATCTGCTCCGCGTTTTTCTCCACATCCTGCAGCTTTAAGCTGAGATTGACAACGAAGGTGCTGCCTTCACCCACCTTACTCTCCACAGTAACCGTACCGTTCATCATCTCCACAATATTTTTCGTAATGGCCATACCCAGACCCGTTCCCTGAATACCGCTTCTTGTGGTGGTGGACTCTCTCTCGAAAGGTTCAAATATATGCTTCACGAACTCTTCCGACATACCGATGCCATTGTCCCTGATGATAAACTCATAATCGCCGTAGCCGTGCTTAAACGTGGTATGCTGCATAATACGGAACGTAATCATGCCGCCGGCCGGCGTATACTTTACCGCGTTACTCATGAGATTGATAAAAATCTGATTGAGCTTAAGCGGATCGGTAATCACATCCTCATTGGTCACCTCAAAGGTGTCTATAAACAGCTCCAGCTGTTTCGCCTTTACCTGAGGCTGAATGATATTAACCAGATTGTGCATCAATTCGGAAATATTGCATTCCTGCTCATGAATCTGCATCTTTCCGCTCTCAATACGGCTCATATCGAGAATATCGTTAATCAGGCTGAGCAGATGGTTACTGGACGCCAGCACCTTCTGCAGGCATTCCTTTACCTGATCCCTGTTATCAATGCGGCTTGCCGCAATCGTGGCAAAGCCGATAATGGCGTTCATCGGCGTACGGATATCATGGCTCATATTGGAAAGGAACGTGGTCTTTGCCTCATTGGCCTGTCTGGCATGCATCAACGCATCCTGCAACGCCTCGGTCTGCTCTTTCTGTCTGATTACCTGCTCCGTGATATCTCTGGAAACCACCATTGTAATCACGTCGCCGGACATATCATCCTGAGTCATGATAAAGGTCTGGCGCATGCATATCTGACGCCCGTCATCCTCCACCACAGCCCAGTAATCCACATCAATTTCCACTTCTCCCTTTTCAAAGCAGCGCCGCAGATTTTCCACGTTCACCACATCGCTGTAATCCGCAAGAGATTCCGGAAGGATAAACTGCTTCCAGCTCTCAAAGCACTCCGAGGCCTTACAGGGCGCCTGCAATCCTGCTCTCGCAAGCAGGGAAATCTGCTCTCCCGCCGCATTTTCACGTATAATATCCTGCTCGATCAAATCCTGTGTCAGATTAAATTCAAAGGAGCTGAACGCATTGGACGTAATGGCGATCCGATACTGCATCTCCTTGCGGTTCATTATCGCCATTTCTTCCTTTCTTCTCTGCTCGCGCTGCTTCATTTCCGTAATGTTCTGACGCAGATACAGCATCTTGACCGCTCTCTTCTCCTTCCGCTCAATGCAGACAACGGTCATCTGCTCCCATTCTTCCTGTCCGTCCCGCATCACATGGCATTCATAGGTAAAGGTGTCCTGATCGGCCAGATTTTTCACCATGGATTCGGCTTCCAATGTCTGTCTGAAATTCTCCTGGGCTTCCTCGCCGATAATCTCCCTGCTGTGATTCTCGACAATATCGCTGTACGCTCCTTCCCTCATCGCCTGATTGTCCGAGAGCTTCACCCCGGCGGTATAGGAGTATATGCCCGTCTCCAGATCCACCGTCAGATACTTGGAAGAAAAGAGCGTATTTAATCCCTTCAATACATAGTTAATCTGACGATTCTCATCTTCGAGAACTCTTCTTTGCTTGACAGAATTAACGATTACCAGAATAAAGTAGACAACGAACAGGACAATCAGTGCAATTTCCAGACTGATACCCGCCGCGTTCGCCCTGTTTATCATTCTCTTTGTGACATTGGGCGGAAATGCCTGCACCAGCACATACTGGCTGTCAGGAATATAGGAGACGCAGAGATTATCCGTCCTGCTGCCCTCCGCGCAGATAAACGCGCCCTCGCCGCCTTTCTCGAAAACGTTTCTCACCGCTTGTGCCGTACTGCTGTCAACAAAGCCCTCTCTCTCCAGAATATCCGGCAGGCCTTCCTCTCCGTATTCCAGATCATCAGAGCTTGCTATCACTCTTCCGTTAGGCATACACAGCCAGGTAACGGAAGGCTCTCCGAAATAGGTCGTATGCAGAATCTCTTTCAGGCACTGCTCCGCCACATAAGATCCGCGGATAATTCCGATGATTTCCCCGTTTACCGTCACCGGCGCATAAAACATGATTCTCTTTTCTTCTTCCGCAAGCCGCTCGTCAAATACAGCGATAATCCCGTTCTCGCCCTCCATGCCCAGCTTAAAGTAAGTACGGTCGGAAGAATCCACCGTTCTGCCGTCGGACAAATGCGTAATCCCTTCCGCATCGGTAAAACGAACCGTATCAAAAACCGAAATTTTTTCTATCCGCTTAAGCATATCTGAAGTAATCTGATCCTCCTCCAGATAAGTGCTGAAAAAATACGCGTATGTAGTAATAATGCTCAGGCCGCTGTCAAACTTATCTGAAATCTGCTGCGCAGTCTGGCGCATGGCGTCTTCCGCATAGCTTTTATTCTGTTCCGCAATTCTGGCCCTGTTCTGTACGGTATATCCATTAAACAGTAAAAATACAATGAGCAGTAAAGGCAGGGAAAAAATGATATTTTTAAATATTTTCTTTCTTGTCATAATTCGTATCCTCTAAAATTTTATGAATCAGCGCCTGCAATGCTTCAATATCGACAGGTTTGGCAAAATGTTCGTTCATTCCCGACCGCAGTGATTTTTGACGGTCCTCCTCCATCGCGTCGGAGGAAAGGGCTATAATAGGTATCCGGGAAAGCGCCTCGTTTTCCAGCCTGCGGATCGCCGCCGCCGTCTCATAGCCGTCCATCCCGGGCATCTCTATATCCATCAGTACCAGCGCATACCTGCCGGGCTCGGAATCCCGCAAAAACTCATAAGCGCTGACCCCGTCGCAGGCCGTCTCCACCCGGTATCCCAGATTTTTAAGAAGCTCCTCCTCAATCTCCCTGTTGATACCGTTGTCCTCCACCAGAAGGATGCAGGCACTGTCCTCTGCCTCCCCTGGCGGGATGGAATCTGCGCCCTCCTGTTCCATGAAGGAACTCCGCACGGGATATTTGATCGGCAGATTCACCGTAAAGGTGCTTCCCTCTCCCACTCTGCTTTCCACGCTGACGGTTCCGCCCATGGTTTCCGTATAGCTTCTCACCACTGCAAGTCCTGCGCCGGGCATCCCGTTATAGACAGCGTTTCTTTCCTGCCTCGCCGGCTGAAAAATAAGCTCCAGCTGCTCTTCCGGAATCCCGCAGCCGGTATCTGAAATAATAAACTGATATAAGCCCCGGTCTTTACTGTCACCTTTGCTCTCCCTGACCGTAAGGCTCACCCGGCCCTGGGCCGGCGTATATTTAATCGCATTGTCAAGCAGCTGATTTAAAATCTCCCGCAGCCTGATATAATCGACTTCCACCGAAAAGTGGGACAAGCCCGTCTTATCCAGATGAAACGCTATGTTCTTTGCCTTAATGGGCCGCTGGGCGCTTTTCTCCACCTCTCTTAACAGCTCTCCCAGATGGTATTCCCGCTCTGTCAGTTCCGCCCTTGCAGGTTCGTTCAGATTGTCTTTTAAAAATTCATTAAAGACCGCCAGCAGCTCCTCGCCGGAACGATTGATTTTCTCAATACATTCTCCCACCTTGCCCGGATCTCCGACGCATCCTTTCAAAAGCTCTGCATATCCGATAATAGCATTTAACGGCGTCCTTATGTCATGGGACATATTGGCAAAAAAGGTATTCCTTGTAAGCCGCTCCGCCTCCGCCTGCCGAAGAGCGGATTTTAAAAGGGACTGCCTCTCCACCTGCTCCGTGATGTCCTTTGACACGGAAAGGGCAGTCACCTCTCCCGTATGCTCGTTTTTCTCCAGAAAGAAGATATAATGGCTCAGACGTTTTCTGCCGTACATATCCGTAACCCAGCTGTCGTAAGTCTGCTCCCTCTCTCCCTCCTCGTAACAGCGGATCAGCCGTTCAATATTAAAAAACCGATGGTACTCGTCCAGCTCTCCGGTCTCTGTAAAGTCCGCCCAAAACGCTGTAAAATCCGAATATTTCTCAAAAGGCTGCATTCCCATAAAAGCAAAAAGATTCTGCACTTCCCCTTCCTCGTTCAACACGGATGCCGAGATAAACTCATCTCTTGTCAGATTAATCTCGACAAAGGAAACTGCATCGTAAAGAAGCGCCTTCTTAAAATAGTCCTCCCGCAGATGCGCGCCGTAAAGCGCTTCATTGACCCGCTCAAGCTCCGCCACCCGCTTTTGAATCCGCTCCGTGGCATCCTCAATAAACACGTAAAACAGATCTCCGTATGCCTGCGTTTGAACAAAATGTCCGTAGTCCTCCACCCAGCGCACCGTGCCGTCTTTTCGGACAATCCGATACTCCACATAATCAAGATTATCGCCGCCGCGGCCGATCTGCGTACAGATGCTCTCTTCCACCTTGTCTATATCCGCCGGATGAACAATCCCCTTAAAGGTATACCCCGTCAGCTCTTTAAACTCTTCCAGCGTATCACAGCCGAATATCCGCAGCATAGCGCCGTTGATATGAATCAGCTCCTGATCGCCGTCCGCATGGTAAATAAAAAAGCCGCCGGGCAACCCCTCCGAAATCTGCTCAATAACGGGCAGTGTCTGTTCATCAAAAGTAATTGTAAAAGTTCCTTTGTCCCTCATATTATCTCACTGCCACTCCTCCCAGATTCGATTATACAATTTTATGGAACAAAAGAAAAGAGCTTAGAGATTTTTTAAAGAAATCTGTGGTAAAATAACTGCAAGGGTGAAGACAATGCGAATACTGCTTGCGGAAGATGATGAAAAACTAAACGAAACGCTGGTCTACGGGCTGACTCAGGCCGGCTTTGTTGTGGACGCGTGCTTTGACGGGGAAGACGCCCTTTTTTACGGGGAACAGAATATCTACGACGTCATTCTCCTGGATCGAATGCTGCCCTGTATGCAGGGCACCGACGTGCTCGCAGCCCTGCGGCAAAAAGGCATCGCTACCCCTGTCATCCTGATTACCGCCCTGGGCACCCTTTCTGATAAAGTGGAAGGACTGGATCTGGGGGCTGACGATTATCTGGTCAAACCCTTTGCACAGGAAGAGCTTTTCGCAAGAATCCGCTGCGTCACCAGAAGGCCGCGCCGGATCATGGATGAAGAATCCCTCTCCCTTTCGGACATACTCTGGTTTCCGACAGAATGCCGTCTGACAGGCCCCTCCGGAAGCTGTACCCTTTCCAAACGGGAGGCTGCGCTTCTGGAAGCCTTTCTGAAAAGCGGCGGCGCGACCCTTCCCAGAAACCTCCTTCTCTTAAAGGTCTGGGGCCCGGACAGCGATGTGGAAGAAGGCAATCTGGACAACTATATTCATTTTCTGCGCAGACGTTTAAAAACCGTCGGCAGCATACTCAATATAAAGACTGTCCGCGGCGTCGGGTATTCCATGGCAAACAACTCATAAGCTTTGGCGCATCCGCCTGACAGACAGGAAGGAAAATACATGTTTCGGAAAGTACATCTGTACCTGACGGCGCTGTGCGCCGGCATCACAACCGCCATTATCCTTGTGATGTCCCTGCTATACCTGTATATTTCTGAAAATGAGCTGTATGAAAACCAGTACCGTTCCTTTCAGAATGATATGAACACCATAGCCACCGGTCTGGAACAGCAGTCCGTGATCTCCATGGAATGGCTCTCCAAAATGGAATCCCACGGCGGCTATACTTTTTATGCGCTGGATAACGGCGTTCCTTTTCTCTATAACCGTCTCACCAACCTGTCTGACGATTCCGACATACAGGGCCTCTTAAACGACTGTCTGGAAACTTACCGACAAAGCTTCGAATACAGCAGCGTACAGGCCGAATTAAGCGGCGGCCTTTATAATACCTGCTTTCATACGGAATTTCCCTTCAATCCGTCCGGCAAAAAACACGAATATTACGCCGGCATAATTGAACTGAACAGAGGAGAATCCTCCCTGCAGATCATAGTGCTTTCTCCCCTGGGTCTTTTACAGAAACGGCTGATGTGGCAGCGGATTCGCTTTCTTTTGATCGACGCGGCCGCCATCGTGCTTTTGACAGTTTTTTCCTTCTTTTTTACCGGCCGTCTGCTGCATCCTATTATAGAGAGCAGGCAGCGGCAGAACGCCTTTGTAGCCGCGGCCTCCCACGAGCTTCGCACCCCGCTGGCCGTAATTCTCTCCGCCGCCGAATGCAGCCGGGACGCAGACCGCGAACACCGTATAAAATTTCTGGACACCATCAGGCAGGAAGGCGCTCTGCTGTCCTCCCTTGTAAACGACATGCTTACCCTGAGCGCTTCCGACAGCCAGAGCTTTTCTGTTCACACCGCTCCCGTGGAGCTGGATACCCTGCTCATCAACGCCTACGAGGCCTTTGAACCTCTGGCGGCCGAAAAGAACCTCTCCCTTTCCGTGACGCTGCCGGAAGAGGCCCTGCCGCCCTGCACGGCTGACGCCGACCGCATCATGCAGCTGCTCTCGATTCTGCTGCACAACGCTATCAGCTATACGCCGGAGAGCGGCTCCATCGCCCTTTCCCTTACCCGGAAAAAACACCGCTTCTGCCTCTCTGTCTCGGACACGGGCCCGGGCATCCCGCCGGAAGACAAAAAGAAAATATTTGACCGCTTCTACAGGGCGGAAAAATCCCGAAGCGCCAAAGGACACTTCGGGCTCGGATTATCCATCGCTTCTGAAATTGTAAAGCTCCACCACGGTTCCATACATGTCTCAGACCGTCCCGGCGGCGGCAGCGTATTCACCGTAATCCTTCCATGAGAGTTTATGGGCAGCCGGTTTCGAAACGCCTATTTTCCCGGCCTGGGATTTACCCGGGCGCTGGGAATTTTGAAAAAGACATAATTCCCGGCCAATTCGGTCGCTGCCTCGGAGAGAACGGCCGGATTGGCGTCCAACTCCATATGTCCGCCCGCAGCCCGTTCCATGGACTGTTTTCTCAATAATGCGCTGCTCACTTCCTTTCTCGCAAACGCAATATGTTCCTGAAATTCCCGCTCATTCTCACGCCTGTACCACGCTTTTTGCGCCAGATCCAGAAACAGCTTATGCCGCTTGGCTTTCTTCTCCCACCTGAGCTTTTCTTCCCTTTTTCTGGCAGCCTCCGAACGTCTGTCGTTTTTTCGAGATCTTTCGGACTTTCCCTTTCTGCTGCATTCTTCCTCCGCTTCCCCAAAGCAGCTCTTCTTTCCATTCTCTCCATGAAAGGGGCTGCACTGATTATAAGCGGCATTTAAAAACGGATCCATAAAATCACCCTTCCTTCCCCGGCCCATACCCGTTTCTTCATTATATAAATAATACGAATCAGGCAGTAAAAAAGTTTCAGAAATGAAAAAAGCGCGCATTCCTCAATTTTCATTGCAAAAACCTGCACTTTGTGTATAATAAATAGCGTGACTCTCACACGGAAATGATAACAGAGAGTTTAGAATGCACTAAACTGCTCTTATATGGAGGATTATTATGATACAGGCAAACAACGTAACCTTACGAGTCGGAAAAAAGGCCCTCTTCGAGGACGTAAATATCAAATTTACCGAAGGCAACTGCTATGGGCTGATCGGTGCAAACGGTGCCGGAAAGTCCACCTTTTTAAAGATTCTCTCCGGCGTTCTGGAGACCACAAACGGCGATATAACGATCACACCCGGCCAGCGTCTCTCCGTTTTGGAACAGGATCACTTCAAATACGACGCCTATCCGGTAATGGACACGGTTATTATGGGCAACGAACGCCTCTATCAGATTATGAAGGAAAAGGACGCCATCTACGCCAAGGAAGATTTCTCTGACGAGGACGGCATCCGGGCCAGCGAGCTGGAGGCGGAATTTGCAGAAATGGACGGATGGGATGCGGAGACCAACGCTGCCATGCTGCTTAACGGCCTTGGCATCGAAACCGACCTGCACTACAGTCAGATGTCCGCCTTAAACGGCAATGAAAAGGTCAAGGTGCTGCTCGCCAAGGCCCTCTTTGGCAATCCCGATATACTGCTTCTGGACGAGCCCACAAACCATCTGGATCTGGACGCCATTGCCTGGCTGGAGGAGTTTCTGATCGGCTTTGACAACACCGTAATCGTGGTCTCCCATGACCGCTATTTCCTGAACAAGGTCTGCACCCATATCGCGGATATTGATTACGGAAAGATCCAGCTCTTCGCGGGCAACTACGATTTCTGGTACGAATCCAGCCAGCTGATTATCAAGCAGCGCAAGGAAGCCAATAAAAAGAAGGAAGAACAGATCAAGGAACTGCAGGAGTTTATTTCCCGCTTTTCTGCTAATGCAAGTAAATCCAAGCAGGCTACCTCCAGAAAAAGGGCGCTTGAAAAAATTGAGCTGGACGACATCCGTCCCTCCAGCCGTAAATACCCTTATATTGATTTCCGGCCCGAACGTGAAATCGGCAATGAAGTGCTCACGGTAGAAGGCCTTAGCAAAACCGTAAACGGCGAGAAAGTGCTGGACAACATTTCCTTCATTGTAGGACATGATGACAAAATCGCCTTTGTGGGCGGCAACGAACTGGCAAAAACCACCCTCTTTCAGATCCTGACAGGAGAAATCGAGCCGGACGAGGGCACATACAAATGGGGCGTTACCACTTCTCAGGCCTATTTCCCGAAGGATAACACGGCGGAATTTGACAACGATTATACTATCACCGACTGGCTCATGGGCTACTCTCCTGTCAAGGACGTGACTTATGTGCGCGGCTTCCTTGGTCGTATGCTCTTTGCAGGCGAGGACGGCGTGAAAAAGGTGAAGGTTCTCTCCGGCGGAGAAAAGGTGCGGTGCCTCCTGTCCAAAATGATGATCAGCGGCGCAAACTGCCTGCTTTTCGACGAGCCCACAAACCATCTGGACATGGAGTCCATCACCGCGTTAAACGAAGGCATGAAAAAGTTTAAAGGCGTGGAGCTCTTTTCCTGTCACGACCATCAGGTAGTACAGACCACCGCCAACCGTATCATGGAAATCATGCCGGACGGCAGCTTAATTGATAAGATCACCACATACGACGAATATCTGGAAAGCGATGAGATGGCAAGAAAGCGTACCGTCTACACCAGCACCGCAAGCGAGGAAGAGGACGACTGAGCATGAGAGCGATTGATCTGCACACGCACACAGCCAAATCAGACGGCAGCTATACCCCGACAGAACTGGTGGACTATGCCGTCAGTAAAGATCTGGCGGCGGTGGCCATCACAGATCACGACAGTGTTGAAGGACTTGACGAAGCCCTCTTACACGCCTCATCCCTGAAGGAAAAGGGACTGCCCTCCACCGAGGTGATTCCGGGCATTGAATTTTCCACAAAATACCAGACACAGGACGTCCACATCGTGGGGCTCTATATCTCCTATCACAGCGACGTCTTTCAAAAGGCTCTGGACAGCTTCGTAAACTCCCGCATCATCCGCAATCAGAAAATCTGTCAGAATCTGCGGCATGCAGGAATAAATATCTCTTACGAAAAACTACAGGCCCTGTACCCGGACGCCGTCATTACCAGAGCGCATTATGCTTCTTTTCTGTGCGAATACGGTTATGTCAGAAACAGACAGGACGCCTTTGCAAGATATCTGGGCGATCACACAAAATACTTTGTTCCTCGGGAGAAGGTGACGCCCGTTCAGGCCGTAAACCTGATTTTACAGGCAGGCGGCGTTCCCATACTGGCTCACCCGCCTCTCTACCACATGGGAAACGACCGGCTTTCCGAACTGGTCTCTTCCCTGAAAGCGGAGGGTCTTATGGGCATCGAAGCCTACTACAGCACCTACACCAATCAGGATGTGCGGGATATGTTAAAACTTGCACAAGAGTATGATCTGCTCTTAAGCGGCGGCTCCGACTTCCACGGTGCCAACAAACCGGGACTGGATCTTTCCTGCGGATACGGAAAGCTTTTTGTATCGGAGAAGCTGCTTATCCCCATCAAGAACGCGGCCGCAGGACATGCGTCAGAGGCCCGCTGACAAGGAGGTTTTCATGAAACTGTTATGTACGGATCTGGATGAAACGCTTTTAAACAGTAAGAGTCAGGTTTCCCCCGAAACCAAAGCCTTTCTGGACGAATTTCTGGCCGCCGGCAACCGTCTGGTTCTTTGTTCCGGCAGGCCTCTCATGAGTATTCTTGAGGTAAAGCAGAATGCAGGGCTGACGCAGCCCGGCATTTTTGTCAGCAGCTCAAACGGCAGCCGGATCTACGACTGCGACAGCAAACGCACTATCATGAAAACAACAATCCCCCTCTCCTATGTATCCTATTTACAGGAGGAGGCCCAAAAACTGGATCTGCACATCCAGACCTATCGGGAAAACGATGACGACGACGCTGTGATCTCCCCTGCGGATGACGAGGAAATCCGGTTTTACCGCAGAAGGGTTCATCTGCCTCTGGTGGTTTCCGAAAACCTTTGCGACGCGCTTACCGAAGCTCCCTGCAAAATGCTTGCCATAAGTTTACATGACTTTGACAAATTGGAGACCTTCCGCAGAAATATTGAAGACTGGGCTAAAGATAAAATTCAGACCATCTATTCCAGCGGCTGTTATCTGGAGCTCTTCCAGAAAAGCGCCGGCAAGGGAAGCTCCCTGCTCTATCTGTGCAACTATCTGGGGATTCCCGTTTCCGACTCCTACGCCGCCGGTGACGCTGATAACGATATTTCCATGCTGGAAGCCGCAGGCTGCGGCATCGCCATGAAAAACGCCACGGACAACGTAAAAGCCCATGCCGATGTTGTCACGGATCTTGACAACGACCAGAATGGGCTTGCGGAAATGATGTATAAGCTTATCCCTCTACGATGAGGTATCTGCCGTCTCCGACGGCAAATACCTCCTGCGCTTCGAGAATTTCCTCTTCATCGGCGCCTTCCATGTCGACGCCCTCCTCCTCGAAAAATTCCCACACCTCTTTAACGGAATTTACTACTACAGCCATGCACTCCTCCAGAAAGTTTTCCGCCTCCTCATAGGTTTCGGCAACCTTCTCCGGATAAAGCTGTAACTGATTTTCCAGAAAACACTGCACTACCATCTCATCAAACACAGAACATCCCTCCCTTTCCGCCCAATAGTTTACATAACTTATATACGCTTTTAAAACGGTTCGCACGCTCAAAGCAGTCCCCGCTTCTTAAGCTCCTGACAGAGCCTCCCCACCGGCAGACCCACCACATTGTTATAATCTCCGCAGATGCCCTGAATATACGCCGCGCAAAGTCCCTGAATGGCGTAAGCGCCCGCCTTATCCATAGGTTCGCCGCTGTCCGCATACCGTCTGATCTCCTCGTCGGTCATGGAATACATGGTCACATCCGTGCACTCGGAAAAAGTGGCGTACATGGGCGGCATATCCTTATATTTCCAGGCAATCGTCACTCCCGTATAAACCTGATGGCTGCCTCCCTGCAAATCCTTTAACATCCGCACCGCATCTTCCTTGTCCGCAGGCTTCCCCAAAATCCTGCCCCAGGCGCTCACTACCGTGTCCGCCCCGATCACGATGAAGTCCTCCTTCCCCTGCGCCGCAAGACGTCCGCAGACATCCACCGCTTTCTGATAGGACAGTTCTTCCACCACACCATCAGGCTCCGTTTTTGTAATTTTCTCCTCCACCATGCTTGGCACAACCTTGAAGGAAATGCCTACCTGTCTGAGCAGCTCCTTGCGTCTGGGCGACGCCGAAGCCAGATAAATTTTCATTTGCCCGTTTCCTCCCTGCTGTACGCAGCCGCTTTTCCATCCTGCATTCTGACGTTTCTCATTGTTTTACGATTGATGTGTTTTCGGGATAAAGACCCGATTATGCATCTCCCCTGTCTTTTCCCTGACTGCCTCCCTGGCCTCTTCGCAGAAGGACAGCTGGGCGTTAAACACTTCCTTTCCACGTCTGTCCACCTTCGTATAGCTGCCATTTGGCTGCAATATGTGCGCCTTTACCGTATCCTTAAGCTGGCTGTCCAGAATGAGTTTCAGTTTCTCCTGCAGCGCCGGCTTTTCAATGGGAAAGAGAATTTCCACCCTCCGCTCCAGATTTCTCGGCATCCAGTCCGCACTGGCGCAGTAATACTCCGGCTTGCCGTCGTTCTCAAAATAGAAGATTCTCGCATGCTCCAGAAAATTTCCCACAATGGAGCGTACCGTAATATTTTCACTGACGCCGGGAACCCCCACGCGCAGGCAGCAGATACCGCGAATAATCAGGTCGATCCTGACCCCCGCCGCGCTCGCTTCATAAAGAGCCTCAATGATATCCTTATCGCAGAGCGCGTTCATCTTTGCAATGATTCTTGCGGGCCTTCCCGCCAGCGCATAGCCCTTCTCCCTGCCGATCAGACGAAGGAAACGGTCCTTGAGCCAGTGGGGCGCAAGGGAGAGGCGGTTCCAGCTTCTCGGCTCCGAATATCCCGACAGCATGTTAAACACCGCTGTCGCGTCCTCCCCGATCAACTCCGAGTCGGTGAAATAGCCCACATCCGTATAGAGCTTGGCCGTAGAATCATTATAATTGCCGGTGCCCAGATGCACATATCTGCGTATTCCGTTTTCTTCCCTTCTCACAACAAGCGTTATTTTACTGTGGGTCTTAAGGCCCACCAGACCGTAAATGACATGGCAGCCCGCCTTTTCCAGCTTCCTCGCCCATACGATATTGTTCTCCTCATCAAACCGGGCCTTTAATTCCACCAATACGGAAACCTGCTTGCCATTCTCGGCCGCCTGCTCCAGCGCCGCGATAATGGGCGAGTTGCCGCTGACACGGTAAAGGGTCTGTTTGATTGCCAGCACCTCCGGGTCTCTGGCGGCCTGTCTGATAAACCGCACTACCGGCTCAAAGCTCTGGTATGGATGGTGCATGAGAATATCGCCCTCTCTAATCTTCTCAAACACATTCGCATCCTCCGGCAGCTCCGGCACGAGCTGAGGCGGCAGATAGCTGTGCTCTTTCAGATGATCAAAGCCCTCCACGCCGTACAGCTTCATTAAAAAGGTCAGATCAAGAGGCCCTGCAATCGCAAAGATATCCTCTTTTGGCACTTTCAGCTCTTCCTTGATCAGTTTCAGAAGTCTGCTGTCAATGCCTTCCTCCACCTCAAGACGGATCACCTGCCCCCACTGCCTCTTTTTGAGCTGCTTTTCAATCTCCTGTAAAAGATCCTCCGCCTCCTCTTCCTCTATGGTCAGATCGGCGTTTCTCATAATACGGAACGGATGAGTGCACACAATATCATAATTTAAGAACAGCCTGTGTATGTTCCTCTCGATAACCTCCTCCAGAAGAATCAGCTTCCGCCCCTGTCCCGCGGGAATTTCCACAAGCCGGGAGAGAACGCTTGGCACCTGCACCATGGCAAACTCCAGCTCTCCGTCCCCGTTCTTCTTCGTCATCAGCGCCCCCAGATTCAGGGATTTATTGCGAATCAGCGGAAAAGGTCTGGAAGAATCCACCGCCATGGGCGTGAGCACCGGATAAACATTTTCCGTAAAGTAATTGTCCACATAGGCGGCCTCCTCCTTTGTCAGATCCTCGTGATGGGTAACGATGCGCAGTCCGTTCGCCGACAGCTGCGGCAGCAAAGAACGGTTGTAGGTATTGTACTGTCTGTCCACAAGCTGATGCGTCTTCTCATTCACAAGAACAAGCTGTTCGGAAGCCGTCATGCCTGCAATGTCCCGCTTTTTATAGCCCGCCGCCACCATATCCATTAAAGACGCCACCCGAACCATGAAAAACTCGTCCAGATTTGACGCCGTAATGCTTAAGAATTTCAGCCGTTCAAAAAGCGGCAGCTGTTTGTCCCTCGCCTCCGACAGTACTCTTTCATTAAAGAGAAGCCAGCTTAACTCCCGATTTGTATAATATGCTTCATCCGAAAAATTAATCTCCTGCGCCATCTCCATGGCCTCCTTGTATTGATAACTTCTTTTCCTGCGGTCAGCCACGCTGTCTGATCACCGGCCGCACACTGTAAACCTCTTCAAAAAAAACAGACCTTCTGGTAAACAGTCCCTTTTCCAGCGTAATGTCCACCGAATCATCCACGGTGATAATTAACTCCCTCTCCTTTAATACCGCCCTGACGTCCTTAAACTTCTGCTTATGGCTGCGATCCAGTCCGTTGGCAATCTTTAAAATGGCGGTCAGCTTGGCAATGGTCAGATAAGCGTCCCTGTCAATGGTACCGCTTCCCGTCACCTCACCGTAATTGAAATCCATATGATTATATTTCACCACATTGGCTACAATTTCCCTCTCTTTATGGGAAAGGCCGATGATTTCCGTAGACATGATAATATTGTAGGAGCACTCGCCCAGATTCACCAGACTGATATACTTCCCGCAGTCATGTAAGAGGGTGGCGATGCGCAAAAGCAGCCCTTCTCTTCTCCCCAGCCCGTGTACCTTTTTCATGCTGTCAAAAATGGTCATGGCAATCTTTTCCAGCGTCTCTCCCCGCCGCTTACTGCCCATATACCGCTTGCTTATATTCTGCGCGCAGGCAATGATGTCCTGCTCGAAATCATGATCTTCCTTGATGATTTTATGTTTTTCCGCATACTCGTAAGCCATGCCGTCGCAGAGCGTGACCCCAGGCGTCCAGATCATTTTGGCGCCCATCATTTTCGCGATGCGGTTGATCAGCACCCCGGAAATATACAAAAGCGGCACATTCTCTTCCGGTATGTCAAGCGCGCTTGCCGCCTGCTGGGTCGATTTGCTGTGAATCCGCTCCAGAAACCGTTCAATGGCGGGGGCTTCCAGACTGCTCTCCTCGAGACCCGCCACATTTTTACCTACAATGGAAGAAATATAATCGTCCACCACGATAATATTCTCAATCTCCCTGTCTTTCAGATGCAGCTTTTTGAATACCTGAATCTGGGAACTCACCATTTCATCCAGAATCTCCCCGTACTGTCTGGGACTGATGTTCAGTCTCCCCAGCTGGTCCTGTAACCGAAGCACTCCCAGCCGAAGATTCTGGGTCGTTACAAGCGTATCCTTATCAAACAGGGAAATCTGAATGCTGCCGCCGCCGATGTCCACGATAGCCGTTCCTTTTTCCACGACCTTATTGAACCGCCCTCTGGAGGCAATCGCCTTATAGTTTAAAAAGCGCTGCTCCGAATTGCTCAGTACCTCGATGCGTATTCCCGTTCTCTGGGCAAGCTGATCAAGAACAATGGCGGTATTTTCCGTCTCCCGGATGGCGCTGGTGCCGTAAGCCCGGTAATCGTCCACCCGGTAGCTTTTCATGATATCCCGGTAATCCCGAAGCACCCGGGACAGCTCATCCACCCGCTCATAACTGATCTTGCCAGTGGTAAAGGTATCCGTCCCCAGATCAATCCGATGTCTGATGTGATCAATCTCCCGCAGGCCGCTGCCGGAAGCTATCTCAAATATTTTCATGGCCAGTTCATACGAACCTACATCTATCGCCGCAAATGTTTTCATGCGCCCCTCCCTGTCTGGCCCAACAAAAAGTCGATAAACTGCTGCGCGGTTCTGCCGGAAAGCCCGCCGTGGGACAGCTCCCACTTATTTGCCAGAAGGAAGAGATCTTCTTCGGGCACTTTCAGGCCGTTTCTTTCTGCCAGTATCTTTACGATCTCCTGGAACTGCTTTTTATCCGGCGACCCGAAGAAAATGGTGATGCCGAAACGGTAAACCAGAGACAATTTCTCCTGCACCGTATCGCCCGCATGCATATCCTCGTCCCGTCTGTCCGCCTTGTCGCTGTAATTCTCCCGAATCAGATGCCGCCTGTTGGATGTGGCGTATATCAGCACATTGGCAGGCTTCTTCTCCAGACCGCCCTCGATCAGCGCCTTTAAATACTTGTACTCCACCTCAAAATCTTCAAAGCTCAGATCGTCCATATAAATGATAAACCTGTAGTTTCTATTCTTAACTAACCCAATGACCGCGTTCAGATCCTGAAACTGGTGCTTGTACAGTTCAATAATACGCAGGCCCTTATCGTAATATTCATTGGCAATGGCCTTCACGCAGGATGATTTTCCCGTTCCCGCGTCCCCGAACAAAAGACAGTTATTGGCGCGTCTTCCCTCCACGAAAGCCTCCGTATTATCCCGCAGCTTTTGTTTGGGAATTTCATAGCCCACCAGATCATCCAGATATACATGGGCTATATTGCGTATGGGAACAATGGCAGCGCCGTTTTCCGTGTGCTCCACCCGAAAAGCCTTATGCAGGCCCAGATCGCCTACGCCGTACTCCCTGTAGAACTGGGTAAGCGTGGCCTTCATGGACGCAGCGTCCTCATTCTTCACAAAATGCTGCGCCAGCGTGCAGATCCTGTCGCGGATGCGCCTGTTGTAAACCTTGCTGTCCTCCGAAGGCCCCTCGTAGGCCAGCACAACACAAAATTCCGGCGCCTTTAAAACCTCCATCATCTCCGTGAAATCATAATCGAAAAATTCTTTGAAAATCGCAATATCATGCAGTACCAGCTCATTGATGCTGCCCTCCACCTCGCCCCGCATCTCGCAGGCGCAGCTGTAGCTGTTCTCGTTGTTCACAAGAAGGTTTGTCAGGTAGCAGTGCCAGAGGTTCCCGTAAAAGCCGTGATCCGCCGCCTGCTGGGACAACCGATGCATAGATTTATAAAAAAGCGGTCTCGCCCTGCCGTCTCCAGAACGGTAATGCTCCATCAGCCAGACCACGTCCCGCAGAATATCCCCGTCCTCAAATTCCTTATATACAATCAGTTCTTCTTCCCTCATTACATTCCAGCCTCCATAAATGCGCTTTCGCACACTAGTAGTTTCCCAGTATTTTCATATTCCGCGCCTCGTCCCGCAGTCCCCGCAGGGCGTTCTTCACGGCGCTGTCCGCAAGATTCCCCTCAAAATCAATAAAAAAGCGGTATTCCCAGTTCCGATCCTCAATGGGACGGCTCTCAATCTTCGTCATGCTCAGATTATTATAGATAAAATGGGACAGCATATGGTAAAGTGAACCGCTCTCATGGGGCACCTCCAGACAAATACTGATCTTCCCCGCATCTTTTCTGAATATCTTCTGGTTCGTAACAATGATAAAACGGGTGGAATTGGTCTCCGACTGGTTAATGCCCCGCTCCAGAATATCCAGTCCGTAGATTTTGGCCGCCTGCTCACTGGCTATGGCCGCCTGCGTCCTGTCCCCCTCCCCGCTCACCTTACGGGCGGCAAAGGCATTGTTTTTCAGGCTGATCTGTTTCCAGTCCTCATGCGCGCCAAGATATCTGGCGCTCTGCATCAGCGACTGGGGATGGGCATACACCGTCCTGATCTGTGAAATCTCTGTCCCCGGCAATCCCAGCAGGCAGTGCTCTATCTTCAAAATCTGCTCTCCCACAATATAATTTTCAAACTCCACGAGAAGATCATAGATTTCGCTCACGGTTCCCGCCGTGGAATTTTCAATGGGCAGCACGGCAAAATCGGCGCCCCCCTCTTCTATGGAAGTCATGGCCTCCCGAAACGTATCCACATGAAAGCTGTTGACCTGCTCTCCGAAGTACCGCAGCATCGCCATATGGGAATAAGCGCCCTCGGCCCCCTGAAAAACGACCCTTGCCTTCCCTGTCTCCAGCTCGTCCACCCCGATGAAGGGAAGCCGTCCCAAAGCCCCGGCCTCCACCAGTTTAGCATACTGCATCTTTCTGCTCATGGACATAATCTGCTCAAACAGCTCCTGCACCCCATGGGCATTGAAGGCATTATGAGTGAGAGACCGCACCGTTTTCAGCTTTTCCTCCTCCCGCTCTTTGTCAAATACCTTCTTTCCCGTCTCTATCTTGTAATCAGCCACTCTGCCGCAAATCTCCATGCGCCGCTCGTAGAGCTCCACGATTTTTGCGTCAATTTCATCCAGCTGACCGCGCAATTCCAGTAAATCCATGTCCCTGTGTCCTTTCAAATCGCTTGGGAGAAAGTTCATCATTTTACATTCTCCCGTGTGAGAAGCACTCCTCACACTACCTTCAAGTTTACCGCAATTTGATCTTGATAGCAAGCGGCTTTAAAGATATAATAAACATTTAGAAGCAACGTTTTATCGGGAGGAAAATTCCATGACAAGCAGACAAAAAAACATCCTGATTCTTTCTATAGCAGGCGTTATATTGATGGCCATATTTGTGATCGTGCTTCTGGGCGGACGCATCCCCATGAACGACGATTACGCCGTGGGAAATACGCCGGGAAACCTGAACAACGGCGGATATTTTTGTGAAGCGGACGGCAAAGTATATTTTGCAAATGCCTATGACAACTTTTCGCTCTATTCCATGAACCCGGACGAGACAGAGCTTACCAAGCTTAACGGCGGCGCCGTCTCCTCCATCAATGCGGCCGGAAAATATCTCTACTATGCCCAGACCAGCAGCGGCTCCGGGGAAGGCGGTATCGGCAGCGCGGTGCGTATCTCCGGCATCTACCGCAGCAATTTAAAGGGCGGTTCCGTTGTGGGCCTGGACCGCTGCGATATCGTCAGCATGCAGCTGTGCGGCAATTACCTCTATTATGAAAAATACGACAAACAGATCGGCACATCCCTCGACAAGGTACGGATCGACAAAAAAGACAGACAGACCGTGGCGGAGGCGATTATCAACCCCAACTGCTATGTGAACGGAAAGATTTATTTTAACGGCACGGGCGAAGATCACTATCTCCACGCCCTGGACGTTTCCACAGACATGGAATCCGTTGTCTGGCAGGGAAACATCTGGAACCCCATTGTGCAGGACGGCTATGTATATTACATGGACGTTCCTGAAAACTACCGGCTGTGCCGCTACAATCTTGCAGACGGCGCGGTGGAAGTGCTTACCAACGAACGAATTGACATGTTCAACGTCTACGGCAATTATATATACTACCAGGTCAGCTCCCCCGACTCTCCGGCCCTCAGACGCATGCTGATTGACGGCAGTTCCCAGGAGCTTGTCAGGGAAGGCGTATACCAGAACATCAACATAACCTCTCAGTATGTGTACTTTAACGCGTTTAACGAGAGCATTCCTATCTATAAAACCTCCACCTTCGGCCCTGTCAACGTGACTGCCTTTGACGCCGCCAGAGAGGCCGCTCTCGCAAACAACAATCTGAAATCCCAATCAGGGGACAGCGGGGAAGAATAAGCCTGCAATTTGTCTTCCCAGCCTGCCATATGCACCTTTTGGCGCCCTGATCCCATGAACCAAAAAAGGCTGCCGCTTTGCGAATCTTCATTCGTCAAAACGGCAGCTTTTCTGTCTCAATTTCATAACACGTGTTTTTCCCCATCTTTTTCCAATTCGCGGGAAAGCTCCATAATCGACTTCCCAAGCACGGGATGTATCTCATAGGGCGCGATCTGCGCAAGCGGCTTCAACACAAAATCCCGGTTTGTCATGTCCCTGTGGGGAATCGTCAGTCTGTCCGTGTCCATCACCCTTCCCTCATAAAGCAGAATATCCAGATCAAGAGTCCTCGGCCCCCAGCGCTCCCTGCGCTCCCTGTTTTCTCCCCTCTCAATTTTCTGCAATACCTCCAGAAGCTCCTCCGGGGTGTAAAGCGTCTCCAAAGAAAACGCGCCGTTTAAAAAATTCTCCTGCTCCACTCCGCCGTAGGGGGTGGTCTCCATCCAGTCCGACACCCGCATAATCCTGCACTTCCTGTCCTCCCGCAGCGCCCTGAGCGCAGCCTCGAGATGGGCCTTCCTGTCGCCCATATTGGAACCGCAGGCAATACAGGCAGACCGCCATCCCCTTACAATCTTTACGGATACACTGCCAAAGGAAAGTTTAATCGGCGCTTCGGGTTTCATTAATTCCAGCGTAACCTGCCTCACACGGGGAAACCATAAAAGCAGCGCTTCCGCGCATCTCTCCGCAGCCGTCTCGATCAGCTTATAGGTATGTTCCGTAAGAAAACGATGCACAAACCGACAGATCTCACCGTAATTCGTGGACAGATCCAGATCGTCTGAACGGGCGGCCTCTCGCGTATCCGTATCAAGCGTCACATTCACAAAAAAATTCTGTCCCTTTTCATTCTCCTGCCGATGCACTCCATGATAGGCGTAGACCTGCAGATCTTCCACAATAATCTGATCCATATATTACGCTTTCTCCTCAATATCGTAACGAACCCTGTTTATTTATGCCTTTTCATCAGTTTCTGTAGCCGTCACGAATCGCCTCCGTCATTCTGATGGCGCGCACGTTTTCCTTTACATCGTGTACGCGGACAAACATAACGCCCTGCTTTACCCCGTAAACGGTAGTCACTAACGTCCCTTCCATCCGCTCGTTTACCGGCAGATCCAGTCCCATGCCGATCACGGATTTACGGCTTGCGCCAAGCAGCAGGGGATATCCCAGAGAATGGAACTTCTGCAGATTATCAATAATCTCCAGATTATTCTCATACCCCTTGCCAAAACCGATGCCGGGATCCAATATAATCTTGTCATAGGCGATTCCCTTCTGGTTCGCAAGCTCCAGCGTGGATTCCATATCCCACAGCATCTCTTCGATCAGATTGGTATACCGGGCTTCTTTCCGGTTATGTACAAGACAGCAGGGAATCCCCGCCTGTGCAATAACATCTGCCATCTTATCGTC
Source organism: Lachnospiraceae bacterium (assembly GCA_009774175.1). Taxonomy (GTDB): domain Bacteria; phylum Bacillota; class Clostridia; order Lachnospirales; family Lachnospiraceae; genus UBA3282. The sequence continues at coordinate 42,685 of VSNG01000005.1, forward strand.
ATATTTTAATCCCCAGATATCGTTAATCATATCGGTTCCTGCCGCGATACCTGCCCTGGCCACCTCAGACTTATAAGTGTCCAGAGAAATCGGCACATTAAATCTGGATTTGATTGCTTCGATCACGGGAACGACCCTTTCGATCTCCTCCTGATCCGAAATCTGTGTGTAGCCCGGTCTTGTAGACTCGCCGCCCACGTCCACAATATCCATACCGTCTGTTATCATTTGTTCCACGTGATATAATGCCTCATCCAGCTTGTTATACTTCCCGCCGTCTGAAAAGGAATCAGGTGTTACGTTAAGCACTCCCATCACATAAGCATGTCCTTTTGTTCTGAAATCCCTCTGTCCTATTCTCATTTCCCGTTCCTCCGTATTCTTATTCTTATAACCGCTTATCCACAGAATTTAACTATGTTAAATCCTGATTATATACTTTGTTATCTCCTATCATCCGAAAGAATAGTTCCTGCCATTTGGGATCGTCCTGAAAGCAGCCTCTGGACGCCACCGTCATTGTCCTGCTTCCCGGCTTTTCCACCCCCCTCATAGTCATGCACATATGCTCCGCCTCCAGCATAACCATCGCTCCCTGCGGTTTCAGATATTCCATGACGGCCTCTACAATCTGTATGGTCATCTGTTCCTGAATCTGCGGCCTTCTGGCAAACGCCTCCACCGTCCTGGCCAGCTTGCTGAGCCCCACCACTTTGCCGTCCGGAAGATAGGCAATATGCGCCTTTCCGTAAAAGGGCATGAGGTGATGCTCGCAGGTAGAATAAAAGGTGATATTTTTTAATAATACGATCTCATTGCTCGCTACCGTAAACGTTTTTGTCAGATGCTCTCCCGCATCCTCATCCATCCCCGCAAAAATTTCACCATACATACGGGCAATTCTGTCAGGCGTCTCGCGCAGCCCTTCCCTGGTCACATCCTCGCCGATGCCTTCCAGAAGAAGGCGTACCGCCTCTTTAATTTTTGTCTGATCTACCATGGGTGTCTCTCCTGATCGTATCTCTGTGCGTAACGATATCCGTCAGCTCTCCCAGATAGGAGAGAGAGCCAAAGGCAACGATTACGGCGTCCTTATCTTTTCCTGTCAGCAGATAGGCAATCTCCACCGCCTCCTGCACACAGTCCGCCGCCGTCACAGCGCTGTGATACTCTCTCGCCGCCTGCGCCAGATCAAGAGCCGGCAGAGCGCGGTCTCCTGCGGGCGGCGTTACCGTTATAATATGGGACGCCAGTTCAAAGGTGTTGCGGATTACCTTGTCTACCTCTTTATCCTGTAACATTCCCATTATATAAATTATTTTCCTGTTTGTAAAATAAAACCGAATACTTTCCGCCAATTTCTTTGAGGCGTCCTCATTATGGGCCCCGTCCGCAATAAAGAGCGGGCGCTTTGCAATCACCTCAAACCGGCCCGGCCACCTTGTCTGCATAAGACCGTTACGCAGTTTTTCCTCCGGCACCTTAAATCCGCAACGATCCAGCGCCATAACCGTTTCCACCGCCAGCACGGCATTTTCAACTTGAAATTGTCCCGGCATGGAAATCTCAAGATTCTTAAACCGGTCATAGTCAAAGCTCTGTTTCGTCACGCCATATCTGACGTGTTTTGCGCGGGATATGTCCGCCGTTAAAAACTTTCCCTTCTTCAAAAGGGCCGCCTGCCGCAGAATCTTCATAACTTCCGGACTCTGCTTTACGGATATCACATAACACTTGTTCTTTATAATGCCCGCCTTTGCCGACGCAATCTCCTCAAGGCTGTCGCCCAAAATATCCATATGGTCCATACTGATCGGCGTAAATACCGCCGCCAGCGTCTGCTCTACCACGTTGGTGGCGTCCAGCGTGCCGCCAAGCCCCGTCTCTAAAACCACCAGATCGCATTCCTTATCCTGAAAAAACAGAAACGCCACCGCTGTTTCCACTTCAAAAAGGGTGGGATGGGGCAGCCCCTGCGCCACCATGGATTCCACTGCCGCCTTTACCGGCTCCAGATATTTGCAAAATCCGGACTGGGTAATGATCCTGCCGTCCACCTGAAAGGATTCCCGATATTCCTTCACTGCCGGGGAAAGATATCTTCCTATCCGATATCCCGCCTCCTTCATCACGGTGGAAATATAGGCGAGGGTGGAGCCCTTGCCGTTGGTGCCCGCAATATGTACAAACTTCAACTGTTCCTGGGGATTCCCCAGTTCCTCGCAGAGCTGGCGCATGGAACCAAGGCCCATAACCCTGCCAAGCGGCCTTAACTCATCAATATACTGCATGGCTTCCCGATAATTCATGTATATTCTCTCCCAGTTCTGTCCATACTGTGTCTATGAAAAACTTATTACACAACTTCATTCACTGCGGCCTGCTGGGGTGGTTTCTGGAAATCGCCTTCACGGCCTTTCATGCCTTCCGCAGAAGGGACTACCGGCTGCCCGGCGCTACCTCCGTTTGGATGTTCCCCATCTACGGTCTGGCCGCCCTGCTTGCGCCGATCTGCCGTCTGCTCAAAAACCGCTCTGTACTGTTTCGCGGGCTTACTTATACCGGGCTCATCTTCACCGGGGAATTTCTCACCGGCATGTGGCTGAACCGCCGCGAGATCTGTCCCTGGAACTACGAACGCTCCCGCTGGAATTTGTGCCGGGTAATCCGCCTCGACTACGCTCCCTGCTGGTTTATCACAGGGCTGCTTTTTGAGCGGCTTCTTCGGGAAAACGACCCTTCCCTGCGGCCCGACTAAGCTCTGCCAGACAGATGCGCCGCAGACTTCATTCTGCCCTGTCAGAGGGATTCCTCAGTCTTCGTCGATATCGTCCGCGTCAATGTTTAACGTATTTAAGGTGCGCCTCTTTCTTCTGGCCTCCTCGGAAGCATGCAGGATGTAGTTCTTGATCTCCTTCGCGTTCTTAATATGCTCCAGGAAAAGCTGGGGATGGGTATTGTCTCCCGTATAGCACGCCACTGTACCCAGACCGAAAATGCGCTCCACAAGGCTGGTCTTTAATTCCACATCCTGCACCTTATATAAATAACAGTCGTTTTCCGTAGTGCTGAGCAGTCCCACGTTAATGGTGATTACCCGCTCGTTAATGGTATACTTTGTAAATGTAAAGGGCAGTCCCAAAAAGAGCCAACGCTTGCGCTCCACATACTCCTTTACCTCACCCTCGTCCTCATGATGGTCTTCCCGTAAAACTTCCTCTCTATTTTCTTCCATAAATACGATTTCCTTTCTTTTTCCCTGCGTATTGCTAAATCATTTTACCACATTTGCGGCCGGTTCACAAGTTTTCCGGTGGTACGAGAAGGCCCTTCTCAAATAAGCGCACGCCCCCTTGCGCGCCCCCTCCCTTTGTGCTATGATATACAAAATATAGTAAGAGAAGATCAACCACACACATCATAAGGAGGATTTTGCATGACCGCTAAAGACTGTATCTTAGGGCGCAGAAGCATACGAAAATTTAAAGCAGACGCTGTCTCGCGGGAGCTTTTGGCCGAGATCGTTGAAACAGCTTCCTATTCTCCCAGCTGGAAGCACACGCAGATCACCCGCTACATAGCCGTGGAGGGCGCGTTAAAGGACAGGATTGCCAGAGAGTGCACTTCCATGTATCCCCCCAACGGTGATATTATTGCGGCAGCGCCTGTTCTGATGGCTATTACCATTATTAAAAACCGCAGCGGTTTCGAGCGCGACGGATCGTTCAGCACCCCCAGAGGAGACGGCTGGCAGATGTACGACGCCGGTATTGCATCCCAGAGCCTCTGCCTTGCGGCTTACGAGAAGGGGCTTGGTTCCGTGATTCTCGGTCTCTTTGACCAGAGCGCGGCGGAGTCCTTATTACAGCTTCCCGAAGACAGGGAGCTGGTAGCGTTGATTCCTGTAGGCTATCCCGATGAAACGCCTGCTGTTCCCAGAAGAAAGCCTGTGGAGGAATTATTATCTTACCAATCCTGAATTTATAAAAATAGAAGAGAATGCTCTCTTCTATTTTTTTCGAATATCTTGCAAAGGAGTGTTACCCATCTATGAGACATTTAATGAACCCGCTTGATTTTTCGGTCGAAGAGCTTGACAGGCTCTTTGATCTGGCTAACAGAATTGAAGCTGATCCCGCCAGCTACGCCCACGCCTGCGAGGGCAAAAAACTGGCTACCTGCTTCTATGAACCGAGCACGCGCACGCGTTTAAGCTTTGAAGCCGCCATGCTGAACCTGGGCGGACAGATTCTGGGCTTTTCGGACGCGGCGTCTTCCTCCGCCACAAAAGGCGAGAGCGTTTCAGATACCATCCGCATCGTCTCCTGCTATGCGGATATCTGCGCCATGCGCCATCCCAAGGAAGGCGCTCCCATGGTGGCGGCCTCCCGTTCCGGCATTCCCGTAATCAATGCGGGGGACGGCGGACACCAGCACCCCACCCAGACTCTTACGGACCTGCTCACAATCCGTTCCCTGAAAGGGCGGCTTGGCGGATTTACCATAGGGCTTTGCGGCGACCTGAAATTCGGCCGTACCGTGCACTCCCTCATAAACGCTCTGATCCGTTATCCCGACATCCGCTTTATCTTCATCTCCCCCGAAGAATTAAAAGTGCCTGACTATATCACGGATATGCTGACCGAAAAAGGCATCCCCTATGAAGAAGTTATCCGGCTGGAAAACTGCATGCCGCAGCTTGATCTGCTCTACATGACAAGGGTACAGAAGGAACGCTTTTTTAACGAAGAAGACTATGTGCGGCTGAAAGATTTCTATATATTGGACAAGGAAAAGCTCTCGGCGGCCAAGGAAGACATGCTTGTCCTCCATCCCCTGCCCCGGGTCAATGAAATCTCCGTAGAGGTTGACGACGACCCCCGCGCCGTCTATTTCAAACAGGCGCAGTACGGCGTTTATGTCAGGATGGCGCTTATCCTGACGCTGCTCGATCTGGCGTAAAATCCTTCGGATTTAACGCCGCGGGATTTGCTCCAAAATCCCCAATCACCATATAATTAAGGAGGATTACCATGTTAAACGTTGGAAAAATCGAGGAAGGCTTTGTGCTCGACCACATTGAAGCAGGCAAAAGCCTTGACATCTATCATCACTTAAAGCTGGATAAACTGGACTGCACGGTTGCGATCATCAAAAATGCCCGCAGCAATAAGATGGGTAAAAAAGATATTTTAAAAGTGGAATGCGACATTAACACGCTGAATCTGGATATCCTTGCCTTTATCGACCATAACATCACCGTCAACGTAATCAAGGACGGCGAGATCGTGGACAAAAAAGAGCTGGTGCTTCCCCGCGAAATTCATAATGTAATCAGATGCAAAAACCCCCGCTGTATTACCTCCATCGAGCAGGGGCTGCCGCACATTTTCGTACTGGCGGACGAGGAAAAGGAAATCTACCGTTGCAAATACTGCGAAGAAAAGGCAGGAACCTCTTCTACCTGGTAGGTTCCCGCCTGTTCTGGGCCGCTCTCTTTTCAAATTTTTCTCTGGCTTTTTCCAGACACGAAAGGAGTTTCGGGGAAAACTGACCGCACTCTCCCCGCATAATCATATCGTAAGCCTGCGCGGGCGTATAAGCGCTTTTATAGCAGCGTTCGCTGACCAACGCGTCATATACGTCCGCCACAGAAACAATCTGCGCGGCAATGGGGATTTCCTCTCCCTTCAATCCGTCGGGATACCCGCTTCCGTCGTACCGCTCATGGTGATGCCTGCAAATCTCATAGCTTGCCCTGCCGTACTCGCTCTCCTGAATTTCCCCGAGCATCTCAATGATTTCACACCCCTTTATAGTGTGCATCTTCATTATCGCAAACTCTTCCTCGCTAAGCCTCCCCGGCTTTAGGAGAATGGCGTCTGAAATCGCTATTTTTCCCACGTCATGCATAGCCGCAGCCGCAGCAATCACGTCCACATCCGCTTCGTTCAGCCGATACTCCGGGTAAAGCGCCGCTACATATCCGGCCAGGATTCTCGTAAAATCCTTTACCCGTCTGACATGGTCGCCCGATTCCAGATTTCGGAACTCCACCACATTGCTCATGGTCTCTATAATACGTTCATTCATGCGCTGCAGTTCCTGTGCCTGCTTTCGCAGCACGCTGGACTGCAGCGCAGCAAGTTCTTCGAGGTGGCGCTTTGTGTATCGTTTCCCGCCGCCTTTATCCTTCGTGCGTGATATTACGCCCGAATTTTTCATATTATACCTGTGCCACATCCTTCATGGAGAAACTGATCCGTCCCATCTTGTCCTTGCCAAGGCATACAACCGTTACCTTATCGCCGAGGGTCAGCACATCCTCCACACGGTTGATTCTCTCCTTCGCAATCTTGGAAATATGAACCATACCTTCCTTGCCCGGCGCAAACTCGATAAACGCGCCGAACTCCTTAATGCTTACCACCGTTCCCTGGAAAATCTGTCCTTCTTCAAAATCCGTGGTAATCATCTTGATCATGTCCACAGCCTTGTCCATCATCTCATGATCCGTACCGCATACGGAAACCTGTCCCTCGTCGTTAATGTCAATCTTCACGCCTGTGCGGGCAATGATCTCATTGATCGTCTTGCCGCGCTGTCCAACCACATCGCCGATCTTGTCGGGATCAATCTGAATGGAAATAATCTTGGGAGCGTAAGGGCCGACCTCCTTACGGGGTGCGGAAATGGCAGGACTCATGCAGTTTGCCATAATAAACTCTCTGGCCTCGCGGCATCTTCCGATAGCGCCCTCCACAATGGGTTTTGTCAGTCCGTGAATCTTAATATCCATCTGAATGGCAGTAATGCCGTCATGGGTGCCGGTCACCTTAAAGTCCATATCGCCGAAGAAGTCCTCAAGACCCTGGATATCTGTCAAAAGCACGAAATCATCATCCGTATCCCCTGTTACCAGACCGCAGGAAATACCCGCTACCATCTTCTTTATGGGCACGCCTGCCGCCATCAGGGACATGCAGGACGCACAGGTAGACGCCATAGAGGTGGAACCGTTTGACTCAAAGGTCTCGGATACGGTACGGATTGCATAAGGGAACTCTTCTTCGGAAGGCAGTACCGGGAGCAATGCCCTTTCCGCCAGCGCGCCATGCCCGATCTCTCTTCTTCCGGGTCCTCTGCTCACCTTCGTCTCGCCTACGGAATAGGACGGGAAATTGTAGTGATGCATATATCTCTTGGCCGTAATGTTCTCATCCAGTCCGTCCACCTTCTGCATCTCGGAAAGGGGCGCCAGTGTGCAGACATTACAGATTTGGGTCTGTCCTCTGGTAAACATTGCAGAACCGTGCACTCTCGGAATGATATCAACCTCCGCCGCAAGGGGTCTGATCTGATCCAGCGCACGTCCGTCGGGACGCTTGTGGTCTTTCAGAATCATCTTGCGCACGGTCTTCTTCTGATACTGATATACCGCCTCGCCGAGCACTGCAAGGTAATCCTCCTTATCAGCGAAAGCCTCTTCCAGCTTTGCAGTGACGTTTCTGATATTCTCCTCACGCACCTGCTTCTCGTCAGTAAAGACCGCCTTCTCCATCTCTTCGGGGGAAACGATCTTCTTCATCTCTTCAAACATCTCCTCGGGAACCGCACAGCTTTCATATGTGTGCTTGGGCTTGCCAACCTCGGCCACGATGTTGTTGATAAAGGAAATCAAAGTCTGGTTCACCTCATGAGCCTTGTAGATGGCCTCCAGCACCTTTGCCTCCGGCACCTCGTTGGCGCCAGCCTCAATCATCATTACCTTTTCAGCGGTGGAAGCCACCGTCATTTTCAGGTCGCCCTTGTCCCACTGCTCCTGAGACGGGTTGACAATCAGCTCGCCGTCCACCATACCCATCTGGGTCATCGCGCAGGGACCTGCAAAGGGAATGTCGGAAATGCATGTCGCAATCGCCGTACCGATCATAGCAACCAGCTCCGGACGACATGCCGGATCCACGCTCATTACAAGATTGTTTAATGTCACATCGTTGCGGTAATCCTTCGGGAACAGCGGTCTCATGGGCCTGTCGATCACACGGCTTGTCAGGATCGCGTTCTCGGAGGGTTTTCCCTCTCTTTTATTGAAGCCGCCGGGGATCTTGCCTACCGAATAAAACTTCTCCTCATACTCCACACTACAGGGAAAGAAATCAATCCCGTCCCTTGGTTTATCAGAAGCCGTCGCCGTCGATAAAACGGTGGTCTCACCATACTGCATAAAGGCGCAGCCGTTTGCCTGTTTGCCAACTCTGCCAATGTCTACCCGAAGGGTACGGCCGGCAAGTTCCATTGTGTAGCTCTTGTACATAATCTTCTCTCCTTCTTCTTCTCTCTTCTTTTCCTCTTTGCACCTATAATATAGAAAAGCGGATTTAGGGTCGGACCTGCCAACCCTATCTCCGCTCATCATCCTCACTTATTTACGAAGTCCAAGTCTCTCGATCAGTGCACGATATCTCTCGATATCCTTATCCTTCAGATAGCCGAGCAAACCACGTCTCTGACCTACCATTTTCAGAAGTCCTCTTCTGGAATGATGATCCTTCGGGTGCTCTTTCAAGTGCTCTGTAAGCTCCTGAATCCGCTCCGTCAGAACTGCAATCTGTACCTCCGGCGAACCGGTGTCGCCCTCAGATCTGGCAAACTCTTTGATAATTGCTGTTTTCTTTTCCTTAGAAATCATATTTTCTCCTTTCTCTCAGGGGATTACCCTGATAACCGCCTGACACCAAGAAGGGGTCGGAGTGTCCCGCCTCTGCGTGCCGGCTCAAACTCATACCATAATATCCTATCACAATGTGCCTCTAATGTAAAGCAGATTTTTAGTCCTGCAATATCCGTACCGCCTTGAACGGCGAACGATAGGACACCTTGGAAATACGGATGCCGGTTCTGGGATTGCTGGCGTGAATCACCTGCCCGCCTCCGATGTAAATCGCCACATGGTTAATGGTCTTTCCCTTCCCGTAAAATATCAGATCTCCCGGTTTGGCTTCGGAAACCTTAATGGTCGTGCCGCAGTTCGCCTGTGCCCTGGAGGAATGAGGCAGCGTCACGCCGTATTTCTTAAAGACGCTTAAAACAAAGCCGGAGCAGTCCGCTCCCTTGGTCAGACTGGTGCCGCCCCATACATAAGGATTGCCCAAAAACTCCTTCGCATACTGACAGATATCCACGCGCACATCTGAAATTCCCTGCCCGTAAAGCAGCTCGGACATCGTAATGGCTGTGCCAAGCTCCGCGCTGACCTCCACATACTCCCCGGAAACATACACCTCGTCGTCATCCAGGAATACCTTAACCCAGTCGCCCTCCACTGCCGACACCTCCAGCTCTTCGCCTCTTGGCACCAGCGTGATAACCTCCGAATCCGTATTCGCTTCCGCCCTGACCTTTAAGCTGTCCGTAGTAACCGTGGCTACGGTGACAGCCAGCTCTTCCGCCCTGAATTTGGCGGGAACGCCGGTCAAAAGATAATCCCGGCTCACATAACCGTCCACCTCGCCGGACTGAATATGCGCCCAGGTATCGTCCATATCAATGACCTCGCAGGCGGCGTCCTTTGGCAGCTTTCCCACCAGTCTTCCGTCCTCCGCGGCAATCGCACGAATATTCAAATTATCGCTCACATTGGAAATACCCAGATTCGTATAGCCCCAGTTCGCATTTTTGGCCCGTTCATAAGCAAGCGCATAGTCTTCCGCCGTCTTATCCGCAATCAAAATCATGCCTGAACCAATCGTATCCTCTTCCAGAATCTCCATCGCCGACTCTTCGGCATCCTCCTGCGTCCCACCGTCAACAGGCGTCCCGTTTTCCGCGGCAGGCTCTCCGCCTTCCGTTCCCTCCGCCCCCTGTACGGGCTCCTCGTCCAGATCCAGCTGTCCGAAGGGAAGCAGATCCGGCACAGGCATGGAAGCCTGTACCGGCAGCGATACAAATATCAGCATAACACATATTATTATAAGTAAGGTTTTCCGTTTCATCATTCGGAATCCGTTTCCTCTCCCCGGCCTTTGCCGCGTATTCCTAAGTCGGCTCAAAATAGCTGTTGGCAAAAGCAATATTCGTGGCATGATCCGCCACCCTCTCAAGTCCTGACACAATATCCGAGAACAGAGCCCCCGCTTCGGGCGTACACTCGTTGTTCGAAAGCCGTTCGATATGTCTTTGCTGCAATTCCTTTTCCTTTTCGTCTATGGCTTCTTCCAGATTTCTGATATCCTCCACGTGCTCCTCTGTGCTCTTTACAAACATTTCAAAGGAGAACCGCAGAACTGTATTGACCATATTCATCATCTCGCCCAGCTCACGCTGCGCCTCTTTGGAAAAGCCCACGCCGGTTTCCTCCCTGCGCACGGCCGCATCCGCGATATTCTCCGCATGGTCGCCGATCCGCTCTATGTCGTTGACTACGTGGAAGAGCGCGCCGATACTCTTCAAATCCTCGATGGGGAGAGTTGTCTGGTTGACTTTCACCAGATAGTTGGTTATGGCATGGCTCAGGAAGTCAATGTTCTTCTCCACCTCATAGACTTCTTCGATCTCTTCCCTGTCAAGCGTAATCAGAGCATTCATTGCGCGGTTCAGGTTTTCATCCGCAAGAGAACCCATACGATCCAGCTCCTTGATCACTTCCACCATGGCCGTAGCCGGATTCAGCACCATCTTCTCGCCTATGTATTTCAGCTGATAGCTGTCCCGATAACCAATCTTTTTGTCGTCGCCCGGCACCAGCAGATAGGTCAGCTTCACAATCTGTTTGATAAACGGCATCATAATGACCACCTGAAATACCTTGATCAGAATATGGGCATAGGCAACTACCCGGCCCGCGTCGCCATGGGCAAGGAACATAAGGCCGCTTACAATCTCGTCCACAAGAAGCGAGAATATAATATAAACGATAATGGTACCGATAATGTTGAATACCAGATGAATGGCCGCCGCTCTCTTGGCGTCCTTCTTACCGTTCAGAGAAGCAAGAAGGGCCGAAGTACAGGCGCCGATATTACAGCCCAGAATGATAAACATGACGATATCCATGCTCATCAGGCCCTGATTGGCCAGAAGCACCATAATACTGACCGTCACCGACGAGCTCTGAATAACCGCCGTCAGTACCGTACCCAGAAGCACGGCCAGAACGGGAGAGCGCAGAGATGCAAACATATGTAAAACCGCAGGCGAATCCTTCATACCCGACATGGCTCCCGACATGGTGCTCAGCCCCATGAAGAGGACGCCGAAGCCTATGATCACTTCGCCCCACCGGGAAATCTTCTGTTTCTTTACAAACATAATGATAAGCACGCCCAAAAGCAGAATTACGGGCGCCGCCTTTTCCAGCTTAAAGGAAACGAGGAGCGCTGTCACCGTAGTACCGATATTGGCTCCAAAAATCACGCCTGCCGCCTGCGTCAGCGTCATCAGACCGGAGTTTACGAAGCTGACCACCATAACCGTACAGGCTGAGGACGACTGAATCACCGCCGTAAAGAACACGCCTACCAGAATCGCCGTAAAGCGGTTGGTCGTCAACCGCTCCAAAATGCCTCTAAGTCTCGCACCCGCAACCTTCTCTATGCTGTCGCTCATAATGCGCATTCCATACAAAAACAGCCCCAGGCCGCCCGCCATGGAAAGAATAATAGATACACTCATATCGTTTCAGATATCCTTCCTTTGTAATACCCTTCATAAGAGCTACACGATTCTATTGTATCGAAAAAAAAAACCTCTTACAACCCCCTTACGACAAAAAAAGACTTATCCGCTAAAATTCCGACCGGCTTCCACATCCTCCGCAATCTGACGGCGCAGAGCCTCCACACTGTCAAAGACCCGCTCCGGCCTGCGAAAGCAAAGAAGCTCCACCGTCATGCTTCTGTCATAGATTTCCCCTGCAAAATCATAAAGATATGTCTCCACACCGAGAATCTCCTCATCTGAAACCGTGGGCTTACAGCCCACATTGGAAATACCGCGGTATCTCCTTTCACAAGTAACAGCTCTGGAATAATAAACGCCCCTCGGCGGCAGAAGTTTACTCTCTTCGGGCACAAGATTGGCTGTCGGCATCCCCAGCTTTCTGCCAAGCTGCCTGCCGTGCACCACCCTGCCGCCAACGCTGTAGGGCGCACCCAGCATCCGGGAAACCTGTTCCATCTTACCTGCGCGTACCGCCTCCCTCACTCTGGTAGAGCTGACCTCCACACCGTCCACCCTTACCTTGTCTATCAGCTCTACCTGATAGCCGTAAGTACCTGCACAGGCGGCAAGAAGGGCATAATCCCCGGCCCCTTTCCTTCCGAATGAGATATCCGGCCCGGCGCACAGATACGCCGTGCGCATCTGTGCGGCGAGATAGCGGGACACGAAATCCGCCGGATCCGTGGCCGCAGTCTCGCGGTTCAGGGGAAATTCAATCAGCACGTCAATTCCCAGCTGCAAAAAAGCCGCCCGCTTCTCCTCTCTGGTAGACAGTTCCTTTGTCTCCCCGCCAAAGAAGGAAGCCGCCGATGTATCAAAAGTGAATACCACGGTCTGCATCCCCCTCTTTTTCTGCTCCAGCACTTTGTCCAAAAGCCTGCGGTGCCCCAGATGAATCCCGTCAAACTTGCCAAGCGCCACCGCACTTGGTTTCTCCAAATGAAATTCCGTCGTATTTTCTATAATTTCCATGCCATTTCGTCCATTTCCATTCCACTGTCAGGGTTTATCCCGTCCCGCCCTGTTCCTTTGGCAAAAACATTTTCACAGGCTTTGCCACTCCCGCCTCGTATCGGTATATCCCGTAAAACCCGCCGGTCTCGTCATACATCCGAAGCATGTCCTGATCCCGCAGGCCCTGTGCATCCGTAAGCATGTCCGCAAAAATCCTGTTTCCGTTCTCCAGAAGCCGCCTGCCCGCAGGCGTTACCGTCACGGCGCGGCACTCCTTAAATACAGCGTCGGGCGGTATGATAACATCCGCTATATTATTTTCATCCCGAAGCTTTTCTATCTCCTGAAGCCGGAGCGCATCGCCTATCCCGAAAATGCCCACCCTGCTCCGCGTCAGGGACGCCATGGCGCCGCCGCAGCCAATCCGTTCTCCAATATCATGACAAAGCGTCCTTATATAGGTTCCCTTGGAGCAGACTGCGCGGAAACGCACTTCGGGAAGCGCCATTTCCAGAATCTCCAGTTCACTGATGGTAACGCTTCTGGGCCTGCGCTCCACTTCCTTCCCGGCTCTTGCCAGCTCATACAGCTTTTTGCCGTTTACCTTAAGAGCCGAATACATGGGCGGTATCTGCTCGTAACCGCCCAGAAAATGCAGTACGCTTTCCTCCACCCGTTCTTTTGTGAGAGCCGCAAGCTGCGCCTTATCCGCTTTAAATAACACCCGTCCTGATAAATCCTGGGTATCAGTCGATACGCCCAGACGCAGCGTTGCAATATACTCCTTATCCCAGTCGGTAAGCATATCGCACAGCTTTGTGCCCGAACCAAAACATACAGGAAGCACGCCGACCGCATCCGGGTCAAGTGTTCCTGTATGCCCTATTTTTTTCTGTTTACAGATTCCGCGGAGCCTGGCCACAACATCGTGCGACGTATACCCGGCCTCCTTATAAACATTCATAATTCCGTTATACATGATCAGACTCGTCTCTTTCTTTTATCTGGGCCGCAATCTCTACCGAAAGATTATTGATATTGTCATGATATGTACCGTTCATCGTACAGCCTGCCGCCCGTACATGTCCGCCGCCGCCGAATTTCACGGCTACCTGCGACACATCTACCAGACCGTTTGAGCGCATGCTCACCTTATATTCCAGCGTGCCTGTCTCATACATGAAAATGGCGCAGTCCACACCTTTTACACCCTGTAACTGGTTCACAATGCCGTCCAGATCCTTCGGGCCTACACAGTAAAACTCCATCATACGGCGGCTCACCATGCTGACGATACATCTGCCATCCATAAAACGTACGCTGCCCAGAATCGCCCTGCCCATGATCTGCGTCTGAAAATAGGTCTTTTCATAAAAGGTTTCTTCTATCAACGCAGAAAAATCAAATCCAAATTTAAGTAATTCCGCTGCTATCTGAAACGTGTGCGCAGAAGTATTGGAATAGCGGAATACGCCTGTGTCATGGGCGATACCGATGTAAACGGCTTTGGCTATCCTCTCGTCCACATATTCCTTCTCCATCAGGTCATAGAGCAGCTCCGACGTAGAACTTCTCTCCGGCTCCACAATATTCACATCTCCACAGCCGGTATTACTGATATGATGGTCAATATTGATACGTCTTTTTGCCCGCCGGAAAATGGGCAGCGCGTCTCCCAGCCGCTCATCATTACAGTCCAGCGCAATGAAAACGTCATAAACCTTATCATTGTTAAACTCTGATTTAATATCTTCTATTCCTTCCAGAATATGGAACTGTGCAGGCGGTTCTTCCAGATAAACGTCGACCTCTGCCTCCGGCAGCTCCTTTTTCAGATAATGATACAGCGCCATAACCGAGCAGACACAATCCCCGTCCGGCCTCACATGACCGCCGATCGCTATTGTCTTTGCCTCTTTTAATTCACTGTTGATCCTCTTCATTTTCTTTCCCCTTACTGGTTTTTACAGCCGCCCGGTCCGAAGCCACCACTTCTTCAATCCGTTTGGACATATTCACGCCATAAGCAATGGACTGATCCATGATGAACTGCAGCTGCGGCGTGTTACGCAGATTAATGATACGCGCCAGCTGTCCGCGGATATACCCTTCCGCGCTCTCAAGCCCCGCCAGCGTATCTTCCTGCGCCTTCTCGTCTCCAAGCACACTGATCCACGCCTTACAGGTCTTTAAATCCGGGGCAACCTCCACCGCAACCACCGAGGTCATCGGCGCAATTCTCGGATCCTTGATCTCCCCGCGGATAATCTCGGCCAGCGCGCGCTGCACCTCCCCGTTGATTCGGGTGTTTTTAACACTGTTCTTTCTCATCGTTTCCTCCATACAGAGTCCCGGCTTTGTGGCGTTATTGCACAAAGCCGCGTATAAACCCGTTCAGACAGGTTACCTTGGCACCTCCACCATGATGTAAGCCTCTACCACATCCAGCTCCTCCATTTTGTCGAAGCCCTCAAATACAAGACCACACTCAAAGCCGGCCTTCACTTCCTTCACATCATCCTTGAAGCGCTTCAGGGAAGCGAGCTCACCCTCGTAAATCTGCTCTTCGCCCCTGCGGATACGAATCTTACAGCCTCTCTGGAACTCGCCGTCAAGCACATAGGAACCGGCAATATTTCCGATTGCGGAAGCCTTAAAGATCTGGCGCACCTCCGCGTGGCCGATAATCTTCTCCTCAAAGATCGGATCCAGCATCCCCTTCATGGCAGACTCAATATCCTCAATGGCCTGATAAATCACTTTATAGAGACGCACATCCACGCCCTCGCGCTCCGCCACAGTTTTTGCGGTAGCGTCGGGTCTCACGTTAAAGCCGATAATGATAGCCGAAGAGGCGGAAGCAAGAGACACATCGGACTCGTTGATGGCGCCCACGCCGCCGTGAATGCATTTCACCACAACTTCCTCGTTGGACAGCTTCATCAGGCTCTGCTTCACGGCCTCCACGCTGCCCTGTACATCCGCTTTGACAATCAGATTCAGTTCTTTCAGATTGCCCTCCTGAATCTGGTTGAACAGATCGTCAAGGGACATCTTTGTCTTAGTATCTGCAAGCATCTCCTCTTTATGCTGCGCCATATAAGTCTCTGCATAAGATTTTGCGCTCTTGTCGTTCTCATGAACCACAAACACCTCTCCGGCGCTGGGCACATCGGATAATCCCAGAATTTCCACAGGCATGGAAGGCTTCGCCTCCTTCACCCGTCTGCCCTTATCGTCGATCATGGCCCTTACCTTGCCGTGGCTTGCCCCGGCGGAGATAAAGTCGCCCACATGAAGCGTTCCCTTCTGCACCAGCACGGTAGCCACCGGGCCTCTGCCCTTATCAAGCTCCGCCTCAATTACAAGGCCTCTGGCATTTCTGTTCGGATTCGCCTTCAGTTCCAGAATTTCCGCTGTCAGCAGAATGGTCTCCAGAAGATTCTCAATACCTTCTCCCGACTTTGCGGACACGGGTACAAACTCCGTGGTTCCGCCCCAGTCTACCGGGATTAGCTCGTATTCCGTCATCTCCTGCTTTACACGATCTATATTTGCGTTGGGTTTATCAATCTTGTTGACTGCCACAATAATTTCAATGCCCGCCGCCTTGGCATGGTTAATGGCCTCCACCGTCTGGGGCATAACGCCGTCGTCGGCCGCCACCACCAGCACCGCGATATCCGTGGAATTTGCGCCGCGCATACGCATGGCCGTAAACGCCTCATGACCCGGCGTATCCAAAAAGGTAATGCTCTGTCCCTTTGCGCTTACCGTATATGCGCCGATGGCCTGAGTGATACCGCCCGCCTCCTTATCCGTCACATTCGTCTTACGGATGGCGTCAAGAAGCGAAGTCTTACCATGGTCTACATGCCCCATCACGCAGATAACCGGAGGACGCGCCACCATAGTGGAAGTATCTTCTTCCTCCTCCCGAAGAAGCTCCTCAATAACGTCAACCTTTACCTCTTTTTCACAGATGATTTCATACTCGATGGCAATATTTTCCGCCTCCTCAAAGGTAACGTCGGAGTTTACGGTAACAATCTGCCCCTGCAAAAAGAGCTTTTTGATGATTGCGGAAGGCTGAATCTTCATCTTGTCAGCCAGCTCCCTGATTGTCAGGGTCTCCGGAAGGGTAATAACCTTAATCTGTTCTTCCTTGGACTCCTCCGGCTTCTTCTCGGGTTTGATAAATCGGCCCGCCTTATTGCGGCTCTTTACTGCCGTCTCATCTTCCTCATAGATATGATCCTTCCTTGACCGTTTATTCCTGTCCTGATTTGCGCGGCGTTTATCATCGTCCCTGTGATTTTGCGCATCCTTACCGGGCGTCTCCACACCAAAGTCCTTCGGAGCGTTATTTTTCTTAAATCTATTGTCCTGCCCGCCAGCGCCTCTCTGAGAGCGTTCACTATTGCCAGCGTTCCTGCCGCCAGCGAAGGGAGCGCCGCCACTCCTGCGATCAGCCTGACCGTTGTTATAATTCGTCCTGCCCTGATTTTCAGGTCTGCGATTATCTCCTGCACTGCCTGCCCTCTCCTGTCCGGGAGCCGGTCTGCTGCCGGCCACCGCATTTTTATTGTTATCCCGTCTCTCCTGCTGCCTCTGCTCCTGTTGTCTCTGTTCCTGACGTTTTTCCTGCTGCCTTTGCTCCAGACGTCTCTCCTGCTGCTGTTTCTGTCTGACATCATAAGGCTCCGCCGTCACCGGAATCGGCTTCTGGGTAGGACGCACAATCTTATGCGGCGTATTCTGCGGCTGTACGGGGCGGGCGCCGTTTGACATCTGTCTGCCGCCGTTTCCCCTGTTCTGACCGCCTCCTGCATTCTGCCCCTGAGAGGGACGGCCGCCCATTTTGGAATTGTGAGGGTTACTCACAAAAATTATCCGCTTCTTTTTGGGTGCGTCCGTCTTCGCCGCGGACTTTTCCTGCTGCCCGGTCTCCGCCTTCGCCGCGGGCTTCTCCTGCTGTCCGGTCCCTGACTTCGCTGCAGGCTTTTCCTGCTGTGCAGTCTCCGCCTTTTTCGGTGTGTCCTCCGTCTTCGCGGCATTTTCCGCCGCGGACTCTCCTGCAACGGTATTTCCCTGCCCGGAACCACCGAACTTCTTTCTCACAAGCGCGATCTCCGCATCCTCAATGGAGCTTTGTGCCACCTTCACGTCATATCCTTCAGCCTTCAAAAATTCGATCAGGTCCTTACTCTTCCTGTCTACTTCTTTTGCCAGCTCATGTACTTTCATCTTCGCCATACTCACTACCTCCAACTATTTCGAGTCTCCTAAATGCTTCCGTATCGAATTTGCAAATCCCTCGTCTGTCACCGCAAGAACCGATCTTTCTTCCTTGCCCATGGAATGTCCCAGCACTGCCTTTGTCCCATGGAACGCACAGGGAACTTCGTAAAACTCACACATGTTACTATACTTTTTTCTGGTATTACCCGACGCATCCTCAGCTATAATGACCAGTTCTGCCTTGCCGCCCTTGACAGCCTGTTCCGTTGCAAATCCGCCACTGACAACATTTCTGGAGCGTGCGGCGAGTCCCAGCATGGATAATACCTTATCTCTTCTCGGTATCTGATTCATGCCCGCCCTCCTCAAACTCCTTCTCCAGATTCTCGTATATTTCATCAGGTATGCACATCTTGAAAGAACGTTCCAGTCCCTTGTTCTTTCTCGCCTTCAAAAGACACGCCCTGTCTTTGCAAAGGTAAGCGCCTCTGCCGTTTTTTCTCCCGCTCATATCCAGAAGAATCGGCCCATCCGCGCTCTTCAACACGCGCATCATCTCTTTTTTGTCCTTCATCTCTCCGCAGCCCACACACTGGCGCAGTGAAATCTTTTTTGCCATTCCGCTCCTCGCTCTTACGCCTCTTCCAGACTCTCTTCCGCTTCCTCTGTTACCGCTTCCCGCTCATCCGGCCCGTCGGCATATGTTTCCTCCGTATACTCGCCCTCGTCGTATGATTCTTCCGCATACCCGCCTTCGTCGTACTCTTCCTCGTCATACTCCTCATCGTCGTAGACGTAATCCTCATAGCGGAAGCCGGGCGCATCCTTGGCCTGCGTCTCGCTCTTGATATCAATCTTATAGCCCGTCAGTCTGGCCGCCAGTCTGGCGTTCTGTCCCTCCTTACCAATGGCAAGGGACAGCTGGTAGTCCGGCACAACGACCTTTGCCGTCTTTTCATCGGGATCGGCGAACACCGCCACAATCTTTGCCGGGGAAAGCGCGTTCTGGATCAGGTTGCCCGGATTGTCGTCCCAGTTTACAATGTCTATCTTCTCCCCGCACAGCTCATCCACAATGGAATTGACTCTGGAACCGTTGATGCCCACACAGGCGCCGACTGCGTCAACGTTGGGGTTATTGGAGCGCACCGCGATCTTCGTCCTGCTGCCCGCCTCTCTGGCAATACTCATGATTTCCACCGTGCCGTCCTTGATCTCCGTCACCTCTGACTCAAAGAGACGCTTCACCAGCTCGGGATGGGTTCTGCTGACTAAAATTCTGGGGCCCTTCGGCGTGTTCCTTACCTCCAGAATATACACCTTGATTCTCTCCGTAGGCCGGAAATGCTCTGTGCGGACCTGTTCGTTTTCATTTAAAATTGCATCCGCCTTGCCCAGATTAATGGATATGTTCTTCCCCATATACCGCTGGACGATACCCGTCACCACATCCTTTTCCTTCTCAAAGTACTGGTTGTAGATAACGCTTCTTTCTTCCTCGCGGATCTTCTGTAAAATCACGCTCTTGGCATTCTGCGTGGCGATACGTCCAAACTCCTTGGAGCGGATCTCCACCCGGACGATATCGCCCGCTTTGGCATCAGGATCTATCACCCTTGCCTCCTCAGGAGAAATCTGCATCACAGGATCCTCCACCTCTTCCGCCACCTCCTTCTCGGCGTAGCAGTAATAGTCGCATGTATTTCTGTCGATCTCCACCTTCACATTGTCCGCTTTGCCGAAGTGATTTTTGTAGGCGGTGATCAGTGAATTTTCAATCGCCTCAAAGAGAGTATCCTTGCTGATTTCCTTCTCTCTCTCCAGAATATCCAGCGCCTCCATTAATTCCTTATTCATTTTCCATTGTCCTCCTATGTTTCCTTTCTATAGTCAAGCTGCCAAACGCTTTAAAAATCCAGTGCAAGTCTGACCGTTGCAATATCCGCCCTCTCGAAGGTACGCGAAACGCCCTCCTCCTCAATGGTGACGGAGGAAGCGTCATATGCCTTTAAAATTCCTGCGAACTCTTTCTTCTTCTCAATGGGCTTATAGGTTTTCAGCTCCACCGCTTCCCCAAGGCTCTTTTCCAGATGTCTGTCCTTCTTCAATACCCTGCCGAGCCCCGGGCTGCTCACCTCCAGTATATAGGCGTCAGGAATAAAATCCTCCTCATCAAGCGCATCCGACAGCGCCCGACTCACATTCTCGCAGTCCTGAATGTTCACTCCCTCAGGTTTATCAATATAAACCCGCAGATAATACTCTTTTCCTTCTTTCACATATTCCACATCGTAAATTTCCACGCCGAAGCGTTCCACGATGGGCGAAAGAAGGGATTCTGTTTTTTCTTCATAGGTTTCTCTTTTTGACATGGCATCCCCCTGCACGGAAAAGAGCGGACTCGCAAGTCCACTCTTTATCTCAGTAACCATTATTGATTCTCGTAGTATTATAGCATCCTTTATCTTCCATTGCAAGTGTTTTTCTGCAGAAACACCCGCCTTCTGTCTCATATGGATTTGACAGGGCGGCCGATATCTATTACTCTATTTCTTATAGCAGTTTATTATTTGGGGGAAACAAACATGATTCGTAAACCGGACCGTATTTTACTGTCTCATCTGCTTCAAAGCTTTGTCAGCACCTGGGCCCTGATGAAGGCGTCCCGCATGGAGCCTGGCAATATCCTTACTTTTGTCTTTTTCCTTCTGGTGTTTTTCTTTTACAGGCACGTAAACCGCCGGATGGATCTGATGCAGGTTTCCAACCGGGTGGCCCTTGCCACCGCAGCGCTTTTCACTCTGCTGTACATGCTGGTCGACTATCCTCATTATATAGAGCTTCTCACAAGCAGGCTTTACCGTTTCGTGATCCTTGCCGTTATTTTTACGGGCTTTGTCTGTCTGTTTTATTATCTGCTGCATTTTCTGTATTCCTATGCCTGCAATAAGGACAGACTGTATCAGTCCCTGCTTACCCCTTATCAGGACATTCCCTATTTTCATAACAGTCGTTACAAAAAACTATCCGGCTGCCTCACCGTCGTGATTAACTTTATCAGAAACCATACGGCTCTGTGCGCCTTTCTGGCCTGTATGCTCTGCTGGCTGCCCTACTATCTCTATCAGTACCCGGGCATCATGACGCCGGACAGCATTAACCAGCTGGAACAGATTCTGGGCATTATTCCTCCCTCCAACCATCATCCCTGGGTACATACGTTGGTATTCGGCCTTTTTTACCACATCGGTTATGGGCTGACAAAAAATATGGTAATCGCCGTATCCGTATACACCCTGTTCCAGATGTGCCTGTCAGCCGGAAGCGTTTCCTACTTTATTTCCACGCTGCGCTCCCACAGAATCCGCCCCTTTGTCCTTATCCTGATCACAGCTTTCTATGCGCTGATCCCGTACAACGCGGTCTTTTCCGTCACTGTCTGGAAGGATATCCCCTTCGCGGCGGCGACGCTGTTTTTCGGCTGCTGCCTCCTGCGGCTGTCGGTACAAGAAAAAGTCTGCTTCAAAAACCTTTTTGTCCTGTTTCTGTCTGGCGCAGCGATCTGCCTTTTCCGCTCCAACGGCTGGTACGCCTTTCTTCTGTCCCTGCCGTTCCTGCTCCTTTTCTTTCGCCGCAGAGCAAGGCAGATTTATCCGCCGCTTCTTTCAGCCCTCCTGCTGGCGTTGATTGTCAAATTTCCCGTCATGACGGCCTTTCATGTGACGCAGCCTGATTTTATCGAATCCTGCTCTGTTCCCATGCAGCAAATAACAGCCGTTATATGCAATGACCGGCAGCTGACTCAGGAGGAGCTTGCGCTGATTGAGCAGGTAGTGGATCTGACCTACATCCGCGACCTTTACAATCCCACCTTCGCAGACAACATCAAGGAGCTTGTCCGGGCGGGGAATCAGGACTATCTGGTGGAACACAAGGGTGAATTTTTAAAGCTCTGGGTTGATCTGGGGCTTCGCTATCCCGGAGATTATCTGCAAGCCTATATAGATCTGACCTACGGCTACTGGTATCCCGACTCCTTCTATCTGGTTGCCGAGGCGGAAGGCGTCAGCGCTACCGATCTTGGCGTTTCCCATACGCCGCTGATCGGCGGCCCCCTGGTCATTAAAGCCAAGGAGATCGCCATCAAGCTTGGCAGCATGGTACCCATTTACGGCACTCTCTGGAGTATGGGCGTAGCCTGCTGGATGATGATTTTCGGCATCAGCGTCGTGATCATCCGAAAGGAATATCAGAAGCTTATCTGCTATCTGCCGGGCACAGCCCTGCTGCTTACCGTACTGGCAGCCACTCCGGTAGCCACAGAGTTCCGCTATGTCTACTTCCTTGTGCTCTGCCTTCCCTTTTATCTGATCACGGCTATCCTGCCCTGCAGGCTATTCCCAGCGCCCATGCCGGAAAACGCCGGAAAATAACCTTCCATCATAACTATAGAAAAAGCCCCAAAGGAACCTTTCTTCCCTCGGGGCTTTTTTCACGCTTTTCGTATTATTTTCTGCATTTATACAAGGAACAGGGATAACAGGAATACAATAACCAAAGTGGTAACGCCCATCACCGCCGTCACACCGGTCTGACACTTATAAGCTGCCTTCGTATCCATATCCGAGAACTGGGATACCACCCAGAAGTAGGAATCGTTGGCGTGGGACACCGTCATGGAGCCTGCGCCGATTGCCATAATCACCAGAACCTTTGCGATAGGGCTTGTAAATCCCAACGCGCCCATCATGGGAGCGATCATGGCCGATGTGGTAATCATCGCCACTGTGGATGCGCCCATGGCCGTCTTAAGAAGCGCCGCAATTACAAACGGAAGCACAACGCCGATGCCCAGTCCCAGCATGGAACCGCTTAACGCATCCGCAATCGGAAGCTGCTGTAAGATCGCGCCGAAAGAACCACCCGCGCCGGTAATCGCCAGAATGCCGGCTGAATTGGTCACGCCTTCCGTAATCCACTTCAGCGTATTTTCCTTCTCCGATTTGGGGATCAGGGTCATCGCCAGGAACACGCCAAGAATCAGCGCGATCACGGGATTACCTACAAAAGAGACGATCATCTTAACCGGGCCGCTGCCAAAAGGCGCGCTGGGGAAATCCCCGATGGATTTTAAGGCAATCAGAATGATCGGCAGAAGAATCGGGGAAAAGCTGTGTAAAGTACCCGGAAGCTTGCCGTATTTTAACTGTAATTCTTCCACTGTGTACTCCGGATTTGCCGGAATGTCAATTTTAGAAGCCACCTTCTTTGCATAGAGAATAGCCACTAAGGTAACAGGAATGGAAATCAGAAGACCCACCAGAATCGTCAGTCCCAGATCCGCCTCCAGCGTACCCGCCATTGCGATGGGCCCGGGTGTGGGCGGAACCAGACAGTGGGTTGCATACAGGCCGCCGGAAAGGGCTGTCGCCATCACTGCCAGAGACACATTACTCTGACTTGCCAGCGCTCTGGAAATGGGGCTTAAGATTACAAAGCCGGAATCACAGAAAACAGGGATACCGGTCACATAGCCGGTAAGACCCATTGTGAGCACACTCTTATCCTTGCCCACCACCTTGAGAATACTGTTTGCCATCGTAAGCGCGGCGCCTGTCTTCTCAAGAATCGTACCGATAATCGTACCCGCAAGGATTACGATACCGATGCTGGCCAGAATGTTGCCGAAGCCGCTCTTAACCGTCGAAATCACATCCTCTGTGGGGATGCCGCAGACGAGGCCGACAACCACTGCCACCACTACCAGCACCAGAAACGGATGCTGGTTGAACTTTGAGATTGCGATCACCATGGCCACAACAGCCAACACGATCACCGCAAACATGAAAATAGCTGACATACTTTCACCCTCCTTTTCATAACCTATGCCCTTTGGACAGTTATTAGAATTTATGAGAAAAGGATCTTCTCCTTCTCTTTCCCTTAAAAATACTTATGGCAAAAAGATACAGTCTCCCGCATTCAGCCGGGAATATGTCACATCGCCGCCGCACTGTGAAAGACGCTCCTGCGCCGTATCGCCGGTACAGTGGTTGAATCCCGCAAGGGAAATCCCCATATCCCGAAGAACCGTTGTGGTCTGCGCAAGTCTTTCCTCGTCCGCCTCCACCAGATGGGATCCGCCAAATACCGCATAGATCTGTCTGCCAAACCGCTGCCTGATCGTCTCAAGCATGTTCAGTATACCGGGATGGCTGCACCCCACAATAACCACAAGACCCTTTGTATGCTCAAGCACCAGACAGACTTCATCCGGGAAATCATCCTGAACCATCCCCTCCGGCGTCTGACGCACAAACCGTGCCGGCGGTTTCTCAAACTCATATTTGCGTTCAAAGCCGCCCACCACATAACAGCCCTTTGCCAGAGTAATACACTCCTCACAGACGCGGTGCTCTATCCCGTGCATTTTCAGAAACTCCCTGTCGAAACCGCAGCCCAGATACACGTACTTTTCGCCATCCCGGGCATACTTTTCCTCAAAAAACCGCGGCCCTGTAATGAGCGGCTCATCGACACCGTGAACCACCAAAATGGGATAGCCCCCCGCATGATCGTAGTGGCTGTGGCTCAGTACCACATAATCCGCATCTCTCAGTGACACATTCATTTTCACCGAATTCTTTCCCGCCGCACTGCCGGCGCCGCAGTCAAAAAGAATTTTTACATCCTCCGTCTCCACCATAAAGGACAGCCCGTGCTCCGCAATCAGCGCCCTGTTCTGCGAGAGATTGTTTTCCAGTAAAGTGCGCAGAACAATCATGTTGCCATTCTCCTTTCCCCGTTTGCTTTCTCTGCTGTTCCCGTTTTTTGCCCGCTCTCAGACTCTCATCTCCTGATCAGAAGCACCGCCACATCATTTACATTGGTTCCGGTAGCGCCCGTGATAATCAGGCCGTCCGCTTTCTCCAGCGCATGATAGGCATCGTTATCCTGTAAAACGTCGTAGACGGATATCCCCTGATCCGCAAGCTTCCTTTTCGTATCTGCGTCGCAGTAACCGCCCGCCGCATCGGTGGGGCCGTCCGTCCCGTCGCTTCCCACACTGAACACCGCCGTACCGGCAAGACCGTCAATCCCTTCCGCCGCCGAAAGGGCCAACTCCTGATTCCTGCCGCCCTTGCCCTTTCCCGTCAGATGCACTACCGTCTCTCCCCCCGCCAGAAAGGCCAGACTCTTTTTTGTACCCTGATGGGTTCTGGCTATGGCCGATAGAAACCGGCCCGCTTCTCTGGCTTCACAGGCCAGCTGATCCGTCAGTATCACAGGCTCGTATCCCAGCTCCTCACAGGCTGCCGCCGCCGCCCTGCACAGATCAGACACGCTTCCCGTAACCTGCGTCTCCACGCCGTCAAGCTGTTTTGGCGTCTCCTCACCAAGCAGCGCCCACGCCTCCCCGGACATCTGTAAACCGTATTTTTCAGCGATGGCAAGCGCCTCGCCGCAGGTGGAGGAATCCGGATAGGCCGGCCCCGACGCAATCATATCAAGAGGATCGCCCAGAATATCGCTCAACACAATGCTGAACACACGGGCCGGTTTACAGGCCTGCGCAAACCTTCCTCCCTTTACCGCCGAGAGCCGCTTGCGGATGGTGTTCATCTCCACGATATCCGCCCCGCAGGCCAAAAGCTGTCCCGTAATATCCGCCAGCTCCTCCCCGCTCACAAGAGGCTTTTCAAAAAGCGCCGAACCGCCGCCGGATAAAAGGAAAATCACCTCGTCCTGGGCCGTGGTCCGCTCCACAAGCTCCAGAGCTGCCCTTGTGGCCAGATAAGAATTTTCGTCCGGCACCGGATGTCCCGCCTCAAAGCACTTCGTCCGGGGAATCTCCCCCTTCACATGTCCGTACTTGGTCACAACCACACCGGCTTCCAGTCTGTCGCCCAGAATCCCGGCCGCTGCTTTACCCATCTGCCACCCGGCTTTTCCGACGGCAACCATGTAGATCTTTCCCGACAGGGAAGCCCTGCCCGACAACGCTCTGGCTACCGCCTCATCCGGCAGCACAGCCTGGATTGACTTCTGAATGATCTGATCCGCCTCTTCCCGTAACGTCATATAAGCCCTCCATATCAGATAAATCTACGCTCATCATTTGTATATTTTTACCAATATACTATAAAAAAAAGAAGATTTTTTGTAATCTTCTTTTAAAATACTATAAATTTATCGCGTTGTATATGTTACTAAATACATATATTTTGGTATATTTTTGTCATACAAAACATGCACTTTCACTAATTAAAGCTTCGCTGACCGATCCCCTCCGCGTGATTCAGCATCCGATAAAACTGCAACGCCATATAATACACCGCCGCTCCCACCGGTTTCCTGATATCCCGCCCGTTTAAAGCCTCCATTTTTTTCAGCTTATACTGAATGGTATTTTTGTGCATATAAAGCCTGTCCGCCATTCTGGTAACAGAGCCCTCCTCCTCGATAAAAACCTCTATCAGCCTCATATAGGCTTCCAGCTCCTCCTCCGGCACGCCCGGAAAAAGCCTGTCCAGATATTCCACCTGTGTCTCCGCCGTCACATCCCGCAAAAAAAGCTCCACATAAAGATCTTTGTAATAAACGATGTCGGACAGACCGCCTGCTTCCGCCGCGCGCTCCGCCTCCTTACAGATCTGATTGATATGAATACTGCCGCCGTCCGCGGAATCAACGCCGATCACAACCCGTTCGCCGTATTTATCCCGCAGCAGAGCCTGTACGCTTTCCGCAATTCTTCTGATCTTTTCATCACTGCAGGCCTCCAGCAGGCAGATCTGTCTGGGCGGTTCCCGCAGATACAGAATCTCCTCCCGATCCGCATAGTGACGCACCGCCGACTCCATCTCCTCCAGACGTCTCTGCCCTTCCTGTGTGGCGGAAAGCTCGGAATAGCGTACAAAGCGAATCACCATGGCTCTGCGGGGCCTCATGATGTCGATGCCGATCTGGCCGCCCCGTTCCACAAAGCCTCTGTCATAAAAAGCCCCCGACCTGCCGATCCACTCCTCCATAAAGCGGTATCTGACGCGTCTGTCATATTTTCGATGGTCTTTTTGAAGACTGTCCGCCACCATAATCTCCGTCATGCGGCGCACAATATTCCCGTAACCCGCCACCCGCTCTTTCTCACCGGTAATCCCCACCACGCCCATGATCCTGCCCCGGATCGTAATGGGCAGATTAATGCCCTTTTTGGTGGTTTCATTTTCCATCTCCTCCGTGATATAAAGCCCCGGCAGGTTTTCCTCTATGATACGTCTTGCACCCGTGTGAAGCGTACCGAGACGGGCTTTGTCCGTGCTGGCCACAATATAGCCTTCCTCATCCATATAATTGATGTGCTCGTTGATCTCCCTGCCGATCTCCTCCACAATGGACTGCGCCGCGGTCTGTGATATATACATGGCTGGCTTCCTTTTCCTTATCAGGCATACTGCACTCTGCTTAACATGCCTGTGCTTTTACGATGTGCTTATCCCTCACTTTTCATGCCATAACAGCCCGCCTTTCTGATAAATAAAAAACACCGCAAACCGCTTCATCCGCAGTTTCCGGCATCCTTTAGGGTTGGGCTGTTCTAAAACAGTCAACAGCTCGTAGGGGAATCGAACCCCTGTTTCCGCCGTGAGAGGGCGGCGTCTTAACCGCTTGACCAACGAGCCATCTGATTGACACTTGCTTATTCTATTATATTTTTGAAAATAATGCAAGTCCTTTTTTTATTTTTCTTTAAAAAAATGCAAATTTTTTACTGCCCTGCCTGATCCCTTTGCCGGTTATAATACTTTACTCAGGAAATCAATCGTCCTGGGCTCCCTGGGATGATTAAACACCTCCTCAGGCGTCCCCTCCTCAATGATATAACCGCCCTCCATGAAAATCACGCGGCTTGCCACCTCTCTGGCGAACCCGATCTCGTGAGTGACCACCACCATGGTCATGCCGCCCCTTGCAAGCTCCTTCATCACTGCCAGCACCTCGCCCACCATCTCGGGATCAAGAGCACTGGTCGGCTCGTCAAAAAGCATGATATCAGGATTCATCTCCAGCGCCCTGGCAATCGCCACACGCTGCTTCTGCCCGCCGGAAAGCTGGCTGGGATATGCCAGCGCCTTATCTGAAAGACCCACCCGCTCCAGAAGCTGCATGGCCTTGTTCTGCGCTTCTTCTTTGGAAAGTGTTTTTAAATGCACCGGCGCCAGCGTCATATTTTTCAGTACGTTCAGATGATTAAACAGATTGAAATGCTGGAAAACCATACCGATATTTTCCCGCACCTTATTGATGTCCGTGCGCTTATCAGTCACGTCATAGCCGTCGATCACAATCTGCCCGGAAGTGGCTTTCTCCAGCTGGTTCAGGCACCGCAAAAGCGTGGATTTTCCACTGCCGGAGGGCCCGATCAGCACAACAACCTCGCCCTCTGTCACTTCCAGACTGATATCCTTAAGCACCTCAAGAGAACCGAAATTCTTTTTTAAATTTTTCACAGAAATCTTGACGTCAGCGTTATCTGCCACGGTTGATCCTCCTCTCAATCTGCTTGGAAATCTTACTCAATATGGTAATGACAATCAGATACATGATGCCGACAATCGCCCATGCCTGCAAATTCTTAAACGTATTGCCCATAATGGTCTTACCCACGTTGGTAAGCTCCGGAAATCCGATTACGGAAAGGATCGACGTATCCTTTAAGGTAATGATGAACTGGTTAATAATTGAAGGAATCATGGTGCGCACCGCCTGTGGAATCACAATCAGCGCCATGCCGGCGCCATAGGAAAGCCCGAGGCTTCTGCCCGCTTCCATCTGTCCTCTGTCCACGCTCTGAATGCCCGCTCTGATAATCTCCGCCATATAGGCGCCGCAGTTCATAGAAAGGGCAATCGTACCGCCCTGCAATGCATTCATTCTGAAATTCGTAAAGCCCAGACTCTGAATACCGGAAGGAATACCAAAATAGATAAAATAAGCCAGTACAATCAGCGGTACGCCGCGCACAGCATCCACATAAACCGTGCCGATAAAATTAAGCACTCTGTTATGCCCCACATTCATCAGGCCGAAAATCATACCAATGACCGTGGCAAACAGCAGAGAAAGCAGACACAATAACAGCGTATGCCCCATCGCTTTCAACAGCATTATCCCATATGTCTGAATTATCATTAACATAGAACTCTTCTCCCTTTATAAGGAGAATGCCTGCTTTCAGGCATTCTCTCATTTTTCCAGGTATTTCGCAATAATTTCGTCGTACTTACCGTTTTCCTTAATGTTCTTAAGACCGGCGTTAAACATATCCAAAAGCTCCTGATTTTCAGCGTTCATGATGGCAAAACCGTAAGGCGCGCCCTCGCTCTCCATGCCCTCGGGAATGGTCAGCGCCAGATTACCCGTCTTGATGGAGTCAGCCATGATCGGCGTATCTTCCACACAGGCCGCGGAGTTGCCAAGAATCACGTCCTGATACATGGTGGGCGAATCCTCGAATACCGTAGTGGTAAACCCGTACTCCTCCTTTAAGCTCTCGGCAAAGTCCATGCCCGCCGTACCGTTTTTCACCGCCACGTTCTTGCCCGCAAGATCAGCAAAGCTCTTGATATCGCTGCCCTCCGCAACAACAAAAGTCTGCGTCGCGTCATAGTAACCGTCAGAGAAAATCCAGCCGGAGTCGATACGCTCCTGCTTGATGGTCGCCCCTGCAATCAGCGCGTCAGCCTGTCCTGCCTGCACTGCCGCTACGCCCGCATCCCAGCCAAGGCTGTTCAGCTCATACTTGAATCCCTGATCCTCCGCAATCGCCGCCAGGACGTCCACGTCAATGCCTACAAATTCACCCTTTTCGTTGGTGAACTCAAAGGGGCGGAACACCGTATCTGTCGCCACAATCCAAACCTTATCGCTGCCGGAAGCCGCGCTGTCCGCGGGCGCTTCGGCCGCCTCTTCCGCCGGTGCAGCCTCGCCCGCCGGTGCAGTCTCACCTGCCGGTGCAGTCTCACCTGCCGGTGCAGCTTCTTCGCCGGAACCGCACGCCATCATACCAAGGGCCATGCAGCCGATTAAAACCATTGCCAGTAATTTCTTCATAATATCCTCTCCTTTTCTACCGCAAAATGCTTTCTTAACGCGAAAAACGGTGTACTGTTCTGGCCCTGACACCGTCTTTTCCCGCTTTCTTAAGTATATGGAGTTTTAGATGCCTTGTCAAGAACTTTGTATACAAATATACAAGTACTACAAATCCGCCGCCGCGGCCAGTATCATCTCCACCGCCTTATCAATTCCCAGCTTCTCCGTATTGACTGTCAGATCAAAGTTTCTGACGTCGCCGTAAGTCTGCTTGGTATAATACTCACAGTAGCGTTTTCTCGCCTTATCCACCGCCCGCACATCGCCCGCCACCTGATCCGCCGGCACCTGATCCATCATCTTTGTCATGCGCTTCACCCGCCATTCAAACCCGGCATGAATAAACACATTCAGGCAGTGATCAAATTGTCTTAAAATATAATCACCGTTTCGGCCGACGATCACGCAGCTTTCCTTATTGGCCAACTCCCTGATGGCGTCCCGCTGGGCCTGCCACAGTTCCTCCTCCAGAGGCTTATTGTAAAAGTCAAACAGGCTCTGGGCAAAACCGAAGTTTTTCGGTACGCGCTCGTCCCATCTGCGCACCTGCTCCGGCGACAGACTTTTCCCGGAAACGGCCGTCTTTAAAATAATATCCTTGTCGTAATACTCTATCCCCAGCTCCTTTGCCACGCGTTTGCCGATCTCGCCGCCACCCGCGCCAAATTCTCTTCCAATAGTCACAATTTTTCTCATATTTTCCTCCATAATTTTCCGGAGCTGCGAAGCAGTCCCCATAAGCAGTTCTCGTGATTGAGCTCTGCTCAATCGGTTAAACCAGGTCAAACAAGCTGATCTGGTTGGACTCCGGCAGATTCCCCAAAAGCCCCAGCTCGCTCATCAGATCCAGAATGGTCTTGGACACCTTGGTGCGCTGCCTGAAATCGTCCTTGCTTAAGAACGGCCCGTCCTTCGCCGCCTCCACAATCGCATCCGCCGCCCGTTCTCCCAGACCGTCAATGCTGTTTAAGGACGGCATCAGCTTCCCGTCCACAATCTGAAACAGTCTGGAATTGGCGGTAAAAATGTCAATAGGTACAAACTCAAATCCTCTCGCGTACATCTCCTGCACAATCTTCATATCCTTCTGGGTATCCTGCTCCTTCTTGGAAAGCTCGTCGCTTCTGCGCTTATAATCCGCCATCACGCTTTCCAGATGAGCCCTCCCCTGACACATGATCTCATAGGAAAAAGCCGAGGCGCGGATACTGAAATAAGCCGCGTAGTAGGCCAGCGGATAATTAATCTTGCAGTAGGCGATGCGCCATGCCATCATGACATAAGCCGCCGCATGCGCCTTGGGAAACATATATTTGATCTTTTTGCAGGAGCCGATATACCAGTCCGGCACCCCCTGCTCCTTCATGGCGTCGATCCATTCGTCCTTAAGTCCCTTTCCCTTACGCACGCTCTCCATGATGGTGAAAGACAAAGACGGCTCCACCCCCTGCTGCATCAGATAAATCATAATGTCGTCACGACAGCAGATCGCCGTGGAAATGGTCGCCTTGCCCTCCTCGATCAGGGTCTGAGCGTTGCCAAGCCACACATCAGTGCCGTGGGAAAGCCCGGAAATTCGCACCAGATCCGTAAAGCACCTGGGTTTGGCGTCAATTACCATCTGAATAACAAACTCCGTGCCAAACTCAGGTATTCCCAGACAGCCAAGCTTACAGCCGCCAATCTGCTCCGGCGTAATCCCCAGCGCCTCCGTTGACTGGAAGAGGGACATCACCCCCTTGTCGTCCAGCGGAATCGTAGTCGGATCAAGCCCGGTCAGATCCTGTAACATACGGATCATGGTGGGATCATCATGCCCCAGTATGTCAAGCTTGAGCAGGTTGTGATCAATGGAGTGATAGTCAAAATGGGTGGTGACGATGTCTGTCGTCATATCGTTTGCCGGGTGCTGCACCGGCGTAAATGAGTTGATGTCCTCCCCCACCGGCAAAACCACAATACCGCCGGGATGCTGCCCGGTGCTCCGGCGCACGCCCGTACAGCCCGTCACAATCCGGTTGATCTCACAGGCCCGCTTATGCCTGCCCCGCTCCTCATAATAATTCTTTACATAGCCGAACGCCGTTTTATCCGCCAGCGTACCGATGGTGCCCGCCCGGTAAGTCTGTCCGTTGCCGAAAATAACCTCCGTGTATTTATGGGCCTTACTCTGATATTCCCCGGAAAAGTTCAAGTCAATATCCGGCTCCTTATCTCCCTTAAAACCAAGGAACGTCTCAAAGGGAATGTCGAACCCTTCCTTTCTTAAGGGCGTACCGCATACAGGGCAGTCCTTATCCGGCATATCGCAGCCCGCGCCGCCGCCGTAGGCCTTCACCTCCTCAGAGTCGAAATCGTAATAATGGCACTTCGGACACAGATAATGGGGACTTAAGGAGTTTACCTCCGTGATCCCGGCCATATTCGCCACAAAAGAGCTTCCCACAGAGCCTCGCGACCCCACAAGATACCCGTCCTCCACAGACTTCCACACAAGCTTCTGAGCAATGATATACATCACCGCAAAACCATTGGAAATAATGGAATGCAGCTCCTTCTCCAGCCTGTCTTCCACAATCTTTGGCAGCGTCTCCCCATACAGCTCATGGGCCCTGTTGTAGCAGATATCCGTAAGCTGTTTATCGCTGTCTTCTATCACCGGCGGACACTTGTCCGGCCGCACAGGCGACATCACGTCGATCATATCCGCAATCAGGTTGGTATTGGTAATCACCACTTCCTCGGCCTTGTCGCTGCCAAGATAGGAAAACTCATTCAGCATTTCCTCCGTGGTGCGCAGATACAGGGGCGCCTGATTGTCCGCGTCCGGGAATCCCTGTCCGGCCATAATAATGCGGCGGTAAATCTCATCCTCTGGATTCAGGAAATGTACGTCGCAGGTGGCCACAACAAGCTTGTTAAACTGCTCTCCCAGCCGCACAATCTGCCTGTTGATCTCCTGTATGTCCTCCATGGAGGTAATGTTCGACGTCCGCTCCGACTCGATCATAAACCGGTTGTTGCCAAGCGGCTGGATTTCCAGATAATCATAAAAATTCACAAGCCTTGCTATCTCCGCGTCGGACTTCTGCTCCAAAAGCGCCCGGTAAAGCTCTCCCGCCTCGCAGGCGCTTCCCAGAATCAATCCCTCCCTGTACTGCGAAAGAAGGCTCTTTGGTATTCTGGGTCTTCTGGCAAAATACGTCAGGTGGGACTCAGACACCAGACGGTACAGGTTCATGCGGCCCACATTGTTTTTTGCCAGAATGATCGCATGATAGGTCGGCAGCTTTTTGATGATATCGGGACTGGTCTTTCCCCTCTCGTTGATCTGTGAAAGGGTTGTGATGCCTTCCTTCTCCATCAGCACAATCAGCTTCACAAAAATCTCCGCCGTAGCCTCGGCGTCGTCCACTGCCCTGTGATGGTTTTCCAGAGACACGCCGAGGGCCTTTACCACTGCGTCCAGCGTATGCTTTTTCTGCCCCGGCAGAAAAATTCTGGCAATGCCCACCGTATCCACATAAGTAAAATCGTGGGAAATCCCCTGTCTGTCACAATTTTCCATAATAAAGCTCATATCGAACCGGGCGTTATGAGCCACCAGAATACAGCCCTCGCAAAACTCCAGAAACCGGGGCAGCACTACGTCGATCTGCTCCGCCCCCATTACCATATCATCTGTTATTCCTGTAAGCTTCTCAATCTCAAAGGGAATGGGCGTCAGCGGATCAACAAATGTGGAAAAACGATCCACAATCTTACCCTCACTGACCTTCACCGCGCCAATTTCTATAATGCGGTTTTTTGTGGGCGAAAATCCTGTCGTCTCAATATCAAAAACCACGAAATCCGCCTTGAAATCCTGCCCCTTCTCGTTAGTGGCGATCTGATGCAGATCATCCACAAGATAGGCCTCCACGCCGTAAATCACCTTAAAGAATCCCTGCTTGTCAGGCGCAGGCTCTCCCGCCTCCTTACAGCGGTTTTTCTCCGCCTTCCAGAGATCCTCCCACACATGGTTCGCATCCGGGAAAGACTGTACCACGCCGTGGTCGGTAATGGCGATGGCCGGATGTCCCCACTTGTAAGCCCGCTTTACGATATCCTTTGCCTCGGACACCCCGTCCATATCGCTCATCTTCGTATGACAGTGAAGCTCCACCCGCTTCCTTACGCTTCTGTCCTCTCTGGAAGTGGTAAAATCAGGTATCTTCTTAATACCAGCCAGAGAACCGATGGTCAGCTCATGGTCAAACTTGTCCATCATGGTCATGCCTTTGATCTTGACAAAGGCCCCTTCTTTCATAACGTTTGTTATTCCTGACGCCTGCTCGTTGTGCACAAAGAATTTCACCGTCATGGTATCGGTGTAATCCGTAACGTCAAACATCAGAATCATCCGCTCGTTTTTAATTTCCCGCTTATCCGCACGGATTACCCTGCCGCGGATCACCACTTCCCCCATCTCTCCGATAATTTCCTCAATGGGCATGGCCTCTTCCTCAAAATCCCTTCCGTAAATGACGTCCGGGTTGTCGGAACGTTTCAGGGAACGCTTAAAGTCGGATTTTTCTTTACCGCCTGGGGAGCGTCTGGATCGGGAAGGTAATTCCTGTTCTGGGCTTCCCGGCAGTTCTCCATCCGTCCCATTAGCCGCCTTTCCAGCGGCCAGTCCCGCGCCCTTCATCTGTACAGGAAAGCCCGCCCTGGCAGAAACCTCCGCCACCTGTATGGCAAAACGGTAATCGTCCTCCTCGTGGCCCTTCCCCGCTTTTCGCTCTTTGTAGGAAACCTCCACCTGAATGGGAATTTTGCAACGCTCGTTATATATTTTTTCGAGAATACGGGTCAGCTCCTGCGCCTTCTCACGGCCAAACACCGTATCCTCCAGCGTAAGAAGCATCCGCTCTCCCGCAAAGGAAATATCCGCCCGTCTGAACATACTGTACTCCACCGGGGAGCTCTCTTTTAATTCCAGAAGAATGCTCTCCCCGTAGGCGTCCATCAGCTTTTGCGGATCGTACTGCGCGGAGAGCGTAAAATGTTCGTAAAACTTGACGGTAATGGGCATATTCGGGAAAAACTGTTTCCCGATCTCCCGCTCCACCCGAAATACATCCTCCTTTTGGATCAGATGGTCGGACGCAATATAAACCCGCAGAAAATCCTTCCGTTTGGTGCTCGTCACCTTCTCCACGGCGACGCTCTCAAACAGATCATGCAGGCCCGTATCCAGTTTCAATGTGGGAAACACGTCAAAAAATGGTTTACTCATCCCAGTGTAACAGTTCCTCTCTGAGCATATTTAACAGCGCCTCTTCCGGCACCTTTTTCACAATCTCGCCTCTCTTGATCAGAAGTCCCTCTCCAATACCGCCGGCAATGCCGATATCTGCCTCTCTGGCCTCTCCGGGCCCGTTTACCGCACAGCCCATTACCGCCACCTTTATGTCAAGGGGGATATCCTGCACCATCTCTTCTACCTGTTTTGCCAGTCCGATCAGGTCGATTTTCGTCCTGCCGCAGGTAGGACAGGACACCACTTCGATGCCGCCCTTTCTAAGCCCGAGCGTACGCAAAATAAGCTTCGCGGAGCGTATTTCCTCCACCGGGTCTCCCGTCAGGGATACCCGTATCGTGTCGCCAATTCCCTGATTTAACATAATACCCAGACCGATTGCCGACTTGATATTTCCACTGTTCACCGTTCCCGATTCCGTAATGCCCACATGCAGCGGATAGTTCGCTTTTAAAGCCAGTATTTCATGCGCTCTGACACACATCATCACATCGGAGGATTTGATGCTTATGACAAGGTTGTCATATCCGCAGTCCTCAATAATGCCTACCTTATTAAGCGCGCTCTCCACGATACCTTCCGCCGTCACGCCATGATATTTTTCCACAAGCTCCCGCTCCAGAGAGCCGCTGTTTACTCCCACGCGAATGGGAATGTTGCGCTCTTTGGCCACCGAAACAACCTGCGCCACCTTCTCTCCCGCCCCGATATTGCCCGGATTAATCCGAATCTTGTCCGCTCCGTTTTCCATCGCCGCAATGGCCATCCGATAATCAAAATGAATGTCCGCCACAAGCGGAATATGGATCTGTTTCTTAATCTCAGACAGGGCCTTAGCCGCCTCTTTGGTCGGTACCGTACATCGGATAATCTCACACCCCGCCTTCTCCAGCCGCAGAATCTGCGAAACCGTAGCTTCCACATCCTCCGTCGGCGTATTGGTCATAGACTGAATCAAAATGGGATTTCCCCCGCCGATCTTCCTGTCTCCGATTGTTATGACTTTTGTCTGTTCTCTGTGCGCTTTCACTTTTCCCTCCATGGCCTGCCCTGCCGGGAATGCCTGTCCTCCGGCATTCTCCTGATCTTTCACTCTATTATATAGGAAAATCCCCGGTAAGACAAATCTGTTTTTCCACCCGCCGGACAAACTCCCCTTTACCGCGGCCTTTTCGCCTCCCCCGCCGTTCCATATCTCTGACAATTTCCGAAACCACCTGATAGCGGTCCCCTGGCGCTTTGGCCGTACAGCGGGCAATGATTTCTTCCAGTTCCACAGAAAGCAGCGGATTGTAACAGGAAACGGAAAGGGCCCCGTAAGGCGCTGCGCAAGGGTCTGCTCCTGTCACCATATAATATAGCGTTCTCCCAAAGGCGTAAATATCGCTCCTCTCATCCGCCCAGGCTCTTTGTTCCACAGACGCCCGCTGTTCGGGCGCGGCATATCCCGCCGAGTACACCATCCCTTCGTTCGTCTCCTCCCCGAAAACACGAAATCCTGCCCCGCCGAAATCCACAAGCCTGAGACTGCCGTCCTTACATACCATAATGTTATCAGGCTTAAGATCCCTGTAAATAACAGGTGTTTCTCTTGTATGGAAATAGGACAGCACATCCAGAAGCGCAGCTGCCCAAAATCTGGCCTGTCCCTCCTTAACCGGCCCCCAGCTCTCTATATACTTATGTAAACTTATTCCCGCTATATATTCCATGACAAGATACCAGCCCGCTTCATAAAACAAGTCGTAGACAACGGGCAGCATGGGATGGCGCAGATCACGCAGAAAGGCCGCCTCCTGCATAAGCCGGTCTCTTTCCGTTTCCCTTATCATCCGGCCGCCTTCCCCCTTTCCGACGCCCTGATTTTCCCCTCCGTTCCACAGCCGTTTCAAAGCTACCGGCCGGGACAGACTCTCGTCCATGGCCAGATAAACCAAAGCCTGTCCGCCCCGCCCCAGCGTTCCCGTTATTCTGTATTTCCCCAGTCTGCTATTTTCCATCCCGCATTCCTTCTTTCCCTCCATGAGGTAATTACAGCGCTCTTCTCAAAGCCGCATTTATTGTGCTAATAGTGTAATCATAAGTTTGCTTTGTCGCTCAATAATATTATGTAAACTATATACTGCGCCTCACATACACCGCGGAAAGATCATCCGTTTCCCCACGCTTCCTGCATACCCCGCCGATCTCCTTAAGCCGCCGCTCTATCTGTTCTTCCGGGGAAAAAGCCTGCACGTTTGCAAACCCAAAATACATCGCGTCCCCCAGCTCCTGATCGGAAACCCGCCGCCTGAAACCGTCCGTACACAATAAAATACCCTCCCCCTTCCGCAGCGTACCCGTTCTGTGCTCCGGAATGAAACGTCCAAAGCTTCCCACGCATTTAGTAAGCTCCCGCGTTCCATGGACATGATCTGTCGTCGTCTGTTTCATACGTCGTCCCCGCAGAAGGTATGCCCTGCTGTCCCCCAGATGCCACAGCAGATATGTCTTTTCCCACAAAACAAACACCGTCATAGTCGTTCCCAAAGCAGTTTCCTCCTGCGCTGCATATCTTTTTAACTGTCCCTGCATATGATAAACGCGTCTGTCAAGAGATCGGCGGATCACCCAGAAAGGCTTCCTTCGGCGGATCAGACTAAGGAGCTCTCCATAATACCATTCCACAAGCTGCCCTGCCACATAACCGCTGGCCTCTCCGCCGGCGGAAAGCCCTCCCATTCCGTCGCACACCGCCGCCATAAGCACTCTGCCCCGGCGCGTCAACACCTGCTGGAGCACAACCGCGTCCTGATTGGCCCGTGACGCCCCTGCGCCGCACCAATAGACGCCTGTCAAATACTGCATTGTTTTAAAACACCTCCTTACTCATATCCGGCATCGTTTAAATAGCACGCGATTATTAATTTATAACACACGCTTCTTAATGTGAGTTCAAGTAAAAACCGAGAAATTGCGCGGGATACCCGCCGTATCTGCCTGAAAATCTCTGAACGAGATTTGATATGACTATCATACTACAGTTTTTGAAAATAAACAAGCGGGCGCAGAATTTTCTGCGTCCGCCATAGCGGCATCATCGCACCAGCCGCATAATATCATTGTACATGATAAAGACCATCAGCACCATCAACACAACCAGTCCGGCAAAGTGTACCATGCCCTCCTTTTCCGGCGGCACGGGTTTTCCCCTGACCACTTCCACAAGCATGAACACCAGCCGCCCGCCGTCCAGCGCAGGAATCGGCAAAAGGTTCATAATGCCCAGATTGACGGAGAGCAAAACCACGATCTGCAACATGGTAAGAATGGCATAAGCCGTACCATAACTCTCTTCCGCCTGATCATAGCTTTCCCCTACCAGCTGGGCGATGCCTACCGGCCCGGACACGTCGTCCTTTGATACCTGCCCTTTGACCAGCATTGCCAGACTCTTATAAGTCAATTTCACCCAGTACTCCACCTCATAAAAACCATACTGGAATACCTGCAGCGGATTACACTCCAAAAAAGCCCCGCCGTTGGTAATTCCCATATAATAACGTCCGTCTTCTTCACTGTACTGCGGCGTCAGCGTGGTCACTGTCTTTTCCCCGTTTCTCTCGTAGGTGATTTCCATCACCTCGCCCTGACTGAGCGCGGAAATCATGGAAACCTCCCGGTAAAAATGAATCGGTTCCCGCCCGATTTTTGTAATGACGTCGCCCTGCGCAAGGCCTGCCTCGTGGGCTGCCGAACCTTCCATCACCGTGCCTACCACAGGCAGATCAGCCCCGGTAAACGCGCTCAAAGCCACCGCCACAATAAAAGCCAGAATAAAGTTAAAGAAAGGTCCCGCAAAAACCGTTGCAATACGCGCCCAAACCCCGGCCTCCGTAAAGGAAATCCCCTCCCCGTGTTCTGCATAGGCTCCCTCTGGCGCTTCCTCACGCTCCAGGCCGTCCTCGCCCTCAAACATACAGGCGCCCCCAAGGGGTAAAAGCTTCAGAGACCATTTTGTGCCTCCGGCCGTAAAGGAAAAGATTGTAGGCCCCATACCTACCGCAAACTCCACCACGCGAATCCCATTTTTCCGGCCAATCAGGAAATGCCCCAGCTCATGGGAGATAACCACCAGGCCAAAAACAATGATAAATAAGATAATTGTTCTGATCAAATCATAACTCCTTGTTTCTCTGTCTATTCTCCAAATTTCTGTCTGATATACTCATAGGTCTCCGACTCCGCCGAAAGGATTTCCTCCAGCGTGGGATTTTCCCGCACCTGATGCGCATCCATAGCGGTCGCAATCAGCTCCGGAATCTGTAAAAACCGTATCTTTTTCTTCAAAAACAACGCCACCGCCTTTTCGTTCGCCGCGTTAAACACCGTTGGCAAAGATCCGCCTCTCTGGGCGGCGCGGTATGCCAGCGCAAGTCCCCGGAAAGTATCTGTATCCGGTTTCTCAAAGGTAAGGCTTCCAAGTTTACATAAGTCTACTCTCCCTATGTCCATGGGCCTTCTGTCGGGATAAAACAGCGCATACTGAATGGGCAGCTTCATATCGGGCACTCCCATCTGTCCCATGATTCCCCCATCCGCATACTGCACCGCAGAATGCAGGATACTCTGGGGATGAACCACCACTTCAATCTGGTCAAGCGCCACATCAAAGAGCCATTTCGCCTCCATCACTTCCAGACCCTTATTACAAAGGGATGCCGAATCAATAGTCACCTTTTTCCCCATGGACCAGTTCGGATGCTTCAAAGCGTCCTCCACCGTCATATCCGCAAGCTCTTCCCTTGTTTTTCCACGAAACGGCCCGCCGGAGGCCGTGAGCAGTATCTTCTCCACCCGCGACCGCCTCTCCCCGTGCAGGGACTGGAAAATAGCGCTGTGCTCGCTGTCCACAGGCAGGATGGACACCCCTTTTTCCTCTGCCAACGGCATAATGATATGCCCCGCCGTCACAAGCGTCTCCTTGTTTGCAAGAGCAATATCCTTCCCGGCCTCGATGGCCGCAATGGTAGGCCTGATCCCGATCATACCCACAATGCCGGTGACCAGCACCTCCATATCCGCCGCCGTAGATACTTCCACAAGGCCGTCCATGCCGCTCACAATGCGCACCGGCAGATCGCTCACCCTTACCCTAAGATCGGCCGCCGCCTTCTCATCCCAGAGAGCCGCAAGCTTCGGCTGAAACTCTCTGATCTGCTCCTCCAGAAGCGTCACATTGGAACCTGCCGCCAGAGATACCACTTCCAGATCTTTCTCTTTTCTGACAATATCCAGTGTCTGTGTTCCAATAGAACCGGTGGAACCCAAAATTCCTATTTTCTTCATCTTATGTTTTCTCCGCAATCTGATTGTTTACACCTTTGTCGATAACAGCAGGCCGATAAATATGCCTGCAAACACAATCGGCGCCGCCACGATCACACTGTCAAACCGATCCATGATCCCACCGTGGCCCGGTATCAGCTTTCCGTAATCCTTGATCTCATGATCCCGCTTTACAGCGGAGGCCGCCAGATCTCCCACCATGGAAATAAGCGCTCCCACCGCGCCAAGCGCTGCCGCAAAGGGCAAAGACATCACCATATCCGTATAGCTGTTAATCACAAAATGGGTATAGAGGACAAACAGCAGTGCCGCGCCCACAATGCCGCCGACGGCGCCTTCCACCGACTTTTTGGGACTTAATTTCGGCGTCATTTTATGCTTCCCAAACAGCACGCCCACGCAATAGGCGCAGGTATCGCTTCCCCAGGAAGCCAGGAATACGAACCATACCAGATACACTCCGTCGTCAAGCCCTTCCCGCAGCAGATAAAGAAAGGAAAGCATCACCGGCCCGTAAAGAAAGGAAAACATGGCAGACATGATCTGGTTCGCATGATATTTCGGAAACGTAAACACATAAACAAACAAAAAAACAAGAAAAGCGGCCACAATCACAAAAAACATGACGGAAAAAGCAGTCACAAGCCCATAAGCCGCAGCCAGTCCCAGCGCACCGTAATACACAAGAGTCATAACGCAGCCCGCAAGCTCCGGCGGACAGGTGATTTCCCCTTCCTTTCCTATCTTACAGGCTTTGGAAAGCTCCCTGTAGGCAATAATCGAAACCAGAAACAGCACCGTCGCAAGAAGGGCGCCGCCCTTCATAAGAACCGCCACAGCGATCACCACCAGCAGTATGCCGCTCAGTAACCTTGTACGAAACATGGTAACCCGCCTCCTATTCCGTGACCAGACCGTAGCGTCTGTCCCTCTTATTATATGCCGCAACCGCCTTCTCTAATTCTTCCTTTGTAAAATCAGGCCAGGCTATGGGCGTAAAATAAAATTCCGTATAAGCAAGCTGCCAGAGCAGAAAATTGGAAATCCGCTGCTCGCCGCAGGTCCGTATCAGAAGATCAGGCTCCGGAATTCCCGCCGTGTCAAGCGCCCCGTCAAACTGCTCCTGAGTAATATCCTCCGGATTTAATTCTCCCGCCTGCACCTGTTTCGCAAGCCTTTTCACAGCGCGGATAATCTCATCCCTGCCGCCATAGTTAATGGCAATCTGAAAATGCAGCCCCGTATTTTCCTTCGTAGCCGCCTCCAGCTCTGCGATTCTTCTCCTGATATCTTCATCCAGACGGGATTTTTCTCCGATCACACGCACACACATGTTATTTTTTGCGGCCGTCTTAAGACAGGTCTTCATATAATTGCGAAGCAATCCCATCAGAGCGTCCACCTCATCCGCAGGCCTGTTCCAGTTCTCCGTACTGAAGGCGTAAACCGTCAGATACTGAATCCCCATGCGGTAGGCCTCCTCGCAGATCTTCTCCACCGTTTTTGCGCCCTGCACATGTCCGTAATTGCGCGGCATTCCCTTGCTTTTCGCCCACCTGCCGTTACCGTCCAGAATAATCGCCACATGCTGTGGAATTTTAGTTTCTTCCGCCATTTTTCTCCCACTCCAAAACGTTTTTACTTTTGAAAAGTTTTTCAGTTATGTAAACCATTAAACGGAAAGGGGGCAACAGAATCTCGCATTCTGTAAGCCCCTCTTTACATCATACAGTCAGAATTTCTTTTGACTTCTCCTCCACCAGCTTATCCACATCCTTAATAAACTTATCTGTCAGCTTCTGGAGTTTCTCTTCCAGTTCCTTAATCTCATCCTCGGAAACCTCGGTCTTCGCCAGCTTCTTCAAAGCGTCGTTTCCGTCCCGTCTGGTATTGCGGATCGCTACCTTATTTTCCTCGCCCCGCTTTTTGATATCCTTTACCAGCTCCTTACGTCGCTCCTCAGTGAGCTCCGGAAATACCAGCCGGATCAGAGAACCGTCGTTTGTAGGCGTAATTCCCACATCCGAAGCCATAATCGCCTTCTCAATCTCCTTGATCAGGCTCTTTTCCCATGGTGCAATCTGTAAAATCCTTGCCTCGGGAACCGTGATATTCCCTACCTGCTGGATTGGTGTAGGCGTCCCGTAGTAATCCACCTTAATCTTATCAAGAACATGGGGATTCGCACGTCCGGCACGAATCGCTCCCAGATCATTTACCAGAAAATCATAGGATTTCTGCATTTTTTGCTCATAAGGTTTAAGCCTGTCATCCATACTGTAATCCTCCCAAAAACTATACAGTCACCTTTGTGCCGTTAAATTTACCCTTGATGGTATTGACAATACTGTTCTCCTGATTCAGGCCGAACACCCACATGGGCATCCTGTTATCTCTGGCAAGAATGGAAGCCGTCATATCTACCACCTGCAAATTTTTCTCAATCACTTCATTGATCGAAATCTCATCATATTTCCTTGCATCGGGATTCTCCCGCGGATCGTCGTCGTAGACGCCGTCCACCGCCTTCGCCAGAAGAATCACGTCCGCATCCACCTCAACGGCGCGAAGTACGACGCCCGTGTCAGTGGAAAAATAGGGATGTCCCGTACCGCCTGCAAAAAAGACCACCATATTTCTCGAAAAATATTTATTTGCCCTGTCCTTGGAAAAAAGCTTCGTAAAAGAGCCGCACGCAAAGGGCGTCAGGATCGAGGTCTTCATTCCCACGGAACGAAAAATTTCCGACACATAGATACAGTTCATAATCGTGGCCAGCATGCCGATCTGATCCGCCTTAGTCCTGTCGATGTTTTCACTGGACCGTCCGCGCCAGAAATTGCCGCCGCCGATAACGATACCGACCTGAATGCCGTCGTCCACCAGCTGTTTTACCTGCATGGCGACGTCCCTCACCGTCTCCTCGTCAAACCCTGTCTTCTTCTCGCCTGCCAGAGCTTCTCCGCTCAGCTTCAAGAGTATTCGCTTCATATTAACCCTCATATCAGAATTTATTTTTTCTTCTTGAACTCCTCGAAGAAGGATGTCGGATTCACATCTGCATAACACTGAGAACACATACCCTCGATAACCGCACCGTTGTTAATCTGCACGGATTTGGATTTGATATTACCCATCACGATAGCCGTCGTATCCAGAATAACCGGACCCTGCACATCAATATCGCCCTTAACCGCACCTGCCACAACCGCGCTGGTAGCCGTAATATTACCGATCACTACGGAATTCTGTCCGATCTTTACACTGCCAAGGCTGTTCACTTCGCCGGTAATCTTGGAACCTTCCGCATAAATCTCAGCCGCCTTGGAATTACCCTGAATCGTACCTGTAACATTCAGCTTGCCAAGAATATCAAGATTACCGTTTACCGTACCGATCAGCTCCAGAGATCCCTCTGATACAATATCACCCGTTATTGTCATGCCCTCTGTCACAACTGCTGTCTCGTCTACTGCTACGCGATTTGCCTGTGCTTCCATAGTCTTTCCCTTTCCTCCGCTGTTCTGCGCTTTCTCCACCTCTTTTTCAGGTGCTTCCATCTCTGTTAAAACTTCTTCTGCCATTACAGGTTCTGCCTCCTCTTCTACTACTGCCTCTGCGATCTCAGGAATCGCCGGCTCCTCTATGATAACTTCTTCCTCCGGAATTTCCGGTTCCTCTGTCGTAATCTCTTCTGCCAGTGCCTCCTGTACAACAGGCTCGTCCACCATGGGTTCAGGGGCCTGCTCCACAGGCGCTGCTTCCTCCGCAGCCTCCTCAATTTCAGATACCGCCCCCAACTCAGGCTCCATCCCTTCTATCTTATCCAGCATATCGCTAAGATCCAGTGAATCCAGCGACATATCCGCTGTGGGCGTCTCCATGGTTTCTGCCTCGGCCGGTGTCTGCTCTTTCGTCTGTCCCTGTGCCGCCAGAGCCGCTTCCAGCTCTTCTTCCGGCATCAACTCATTGACAGCCTGGGATAAGTCATCCTTCAAATCCGAAAAAAATCCCATTCCCTATTCCTCCATTCTTTAATCGTTACTTATATGATGAATCGCTTCCGTCTCATCTGTGATCGGAAGGATTTTCGTATCCTCCATCGCCTGAATCTGCTCGATCAGCGTCGGCAGCGCCTTAACCGTGGAATCCTTGTCGGACGCATCATGCATCAGTATGACCGCCTCCTCAAAGTTCCGTAAATTCGCCGTTGAGTTCCGTACAATGG
This sequence comes from Lachnospiraceae bacterium, assembly GCA_009774175.1. Taxonomy (GTDB): domain Bacteria; phylum Bacillota; class Clostridia; order Lachnospirales; family Lachnospiraceae; genus UBA3282. The sequence goes on from VSNG01000005.1 coordinate 87,615, forward strand.
CTTCCGGACTTATATAGGAGGAAGATGCATCTCCCGAAACTATATTCCAGTCATAATAGCTCATATCCTGCTCTTCCAGATAATCAATCAGCACATGCATGTCCACCCTGCTTACAGTATTACTGCTGCCGCCCGGAAATCTGCAATATCTGCACCAGACGCCTGTGGTGTCGTAAAGAAATTCCTGCAGCTTTGAAAGATCCGCTGCAAAACTCTCCTTTGACTGATATATCTCATCATATTTATGGCTGTAGGAATGCATCGCAAGGGTATGTCCTTCCTCCACAATCCTTTTATATAACGGCTGATATTTTTCTTCCTCTTTCCCGACCACAAAAAAAGTCGCTTTCACATCGTACTCTGCCAGAATATCCAGTATTTCTCCGGTATTGCCGCTGGGGCCGTCATCGAAGGTAAGATATACTTTTCTCTCTCCGTCCGCTGTTTTGGAATCCGCGTCGTCCGCTTCGGACTGACCGCTTCTTACCTCATCCACGCCGGAGGCTGTATACACCCCTGCGCCTCCTTCTTCGGACGTCTCGCTCATCGCCATCACAGGAGCAGCCGAACCGCGAAGCTCCCTCAGCTCTCGTTTCGCTTCGTATAGATTTACCCCCAGAACGACGCAAATAATCAACAGTATCAGTATCGTGGAAAGCGGAATAATGACGAGCAGCCGTTTCATCAATTGAAAATGTGCATCCTGTTCGGCATCCATCTTCATCGGCTCCTTTATGCTTCTCTTATCCCACATTCTCTTATACTATATCACATTTGATCAATAACGGAAAGAAATTTCGTGAAAAAAGCACAAGAAAATTTCGCCAGAATCCTTCCTTCCCTCCATTTTCCGGCTATTGGCGCTTATACGATTTTCATTTCCGGGATACCTGTTTTATGTTATACTGAATGAAATAATTAAATTTATCAGGCTGTCGCCATCAACCGTGAGGGATTTTTATGTTTTTGCAACGCAGGAAAGAAAAATTTTTAGACCTTCCATTAGCTTCAAAATTGAAGTATATTTATACCAGCTTAATTTTTGTCTGCATTTTCTGTAATCTTCTGATTGTATACGGCATTTTTTCCCGTGAAATGCAAAAAACGCTCGCCACGCTTACTTCGCAGACAGTAGAAACGGTTTCCCAAAACGTAGACAGTTCCCTGACCACAATCTCCAAAATTTCCACATACCTGCTTGGCACTACCGAGGTGCAAAATTATCTTCGTGACATGAATCATTCCGAATATGCCATACTGTCCAAACAGCTGCGTAATTATCTGTATCTGACGCTTGAATCAATGCCCCTTGCTTCCTCCATTATCGTCATGCAGCCATCCGGCGTTTATGAGGGCGCGGCGCGATATAATCTTCCCTCCATACAGCCAAGTTCTCCGGAAAACACTTCTTGGTACGAAGAGCTGACTTCCCAAAAGGGCGCCCCCATATTAACCATCAACGCAGGCGGATATCTGTCCTTTGAAGATGATAAAAATTATGTTACTTTGATACGCCTTATCAACAGTACGGAAGACGCCCGCCCTCTTGGCTATCTGTTCATCAATATTTCCGTGGATTCCCTGCTCTCCTTTGCGCGCGAGGATGACAGTGATTATTCCGACTTTTTTGTAGCTACCGAATCAGAGACCATTCTCCCGTTTTTAAATGAAGATCTGAACCTCTGGCTGCAAAATGCTTCCATAGATTTCCGTCCCGACGGAAATATGATCACGCTTGACGGTAACCGCTATCTGTTATTAAAGTTCCAGACCTCGAGCCTAGACTGGAATTACATAGCCGCCATTAATTATAATTATTTAGCCCGCCAGCACCGAACCTTTCTCGTAATCTCCGGTACTATCCTGCTGATCAGCTTTCTCTTTTTCATTTTAATTGCGCTTGGTACCAATCGGCTTGTCACCGCCCCTCTGTATCAGCTCATGAACGCCATGAAAAAAACGGAAACCGGGGACTTTAATCACGCCGACGTAACGCCGTACCATGATGAGATCGGACAGCTTCAAAATGCCTACAACGATATGGTAGATAAAATACAACAGCTTCTTGACGCCAAGGTTTTGGAACAAAAGAGACTGCGTACCGCCGAGCTTAATATTCTTCAGGAACAGATTAAGCCCCATTTCCTTTATAACAGCTTGGGCGCGATCTCCTATCTGGTAACCTCGCGGCAGAACGAAAAAGCCTACGACTTAATCATCTCCCTGTCCGAATATTACCGTGACAGTCTCAGCAAGGGCAACAATGTCATTACGCTGTCCACGGAAGTCAATATTGTGAAAAATTATCTGAAACTGCAGAAAGTCCGTTTTCCCGATATTTTTACGGATGAATATGAGTTTCAGGAAGACGCCCTTTCCTACCGAATCCCAAGGCTCATTTTACAGCCTTTGGTTGAAAACTCACTGTATCACGGCATCATTCCCACCTGTGATTCCGGCGTCATAAAAATCAGTATTTTTACCGATGCCGAATATCTTTTTATCCGTATTGCAGACAACGGCATCGGTATGGCTCCAGCCGATCTGGAAAGAATATGGACGTTTCATGCAAACGCGCCTTCCCAGAGCTTTGGTTTGCGGGGAACCATCGAACGAATGAAGATTTTTTACGAAACGCCGGATATCTGTACCATAGACAGCCTGCCTAATGAAGGAACAACAATCACATTTTCCATTCCACTGGACAAAACGGAGAAGCAAGATGAATGACACAATCTTTAAGGTTATTATTGTAGACGATGAAGAATTGGCCCGCAAAATGCTCATCACAAGTACAAACTGGGGCGCCCTGAACATGGAAATTATCGCAGAAGCCGTTTCCGGTCAGGATGCTCTTTCCATTATGGAAGAACAGATACCGGATATTCTTTTCACCGATATCAAAATGCCCTATATGGACGGCATGGAGCTGTGCAGCATTGTAACCAGACGATACCCCCATATCAAAATCGTCATTACGACTGCCTTTAAGGATTTTGATTATGCACATCAATGCATCAGTCTGGGCGTTTCCCATTTCCTGCTAAAACCGATCAACCGCAACGACCTGGTATCCACCCTTTTAAAGCTCCGGGAACAGATTGAGACAGAGAAACAGCAATGGCTTGAATTTGACCATCTCAAAAAAATATTGGAAAAAAACTACTCCTTCCTAAGAGAACGGTTTCTATTGGAATTTTGTGAAAACAGCACCCGCTCTTCCTCCACGGAAAAGCAGATATCCTATTATTTCCCGCATGGGATTCCTTCTTATATACAAGTAACGCTTCTGGAAGCGCATTCTTCCCACTCGGGTAATCTGACAGAGGAGGAGCGTCTTTTGCAGGACATGAAAAATCTGGAATTTATTAAGAAATACCTGGAGGGAATCAAAGATATTGAAATATTTGCCGATAACAATCATCATCTGGTGCTTCTGACCTATTCTCCCGACGTACAGGTTGTTTCTCTTTGCGAGCAGCTTCAACACAGCATTTATCAGACTTCCGGAAATAAAATTTTGTTCGGTATCGGCAATCATTACGATAATTTTTATAAAGCGGAAATTTCCTGGCTGGAAGCTCTGGAATCCCTCAAATTCAGCCGCTATATGCCCAATGAGCCAATTATTATCTATCAGAACGATATTCATGTGGAAAATACGGGATGGACCTCTTCTCCTGCGGAATTGGAAGATATCAAATTCTATATCAAAGCAGGACTTCCTGACTCTGTTCAAAAGCTTCTGTCCCCGCTTTATATGGAGCCTGACGGAAATATGATCAGTCTGGAGCATGCGCGCATTTTATCCATGACATTACTGTCCTCCGCCGTCAATGTGGCAAGCGACATCGGCATTCCTCTGGACGGCCTGTTTTCCGATTCCGGCAATTCTTTTCTGCAAATCCTGTTAGAACCTACAAGTCAGGATCTGTGCAGTCAGACCAGTGCCTTTTTAACCCGGCTTGCATCGGAAATCGCATCCTACCGAACCAATAAAAGCAAAACTATTTTGTGGGAAGTTCTGCAATATATCCAGTCACACTTAACCGATTCTTCCCTCTCCCTCGGTTCCATAGCCGAAACCTTTCATATGAACGACAGCTATTTAAGCCGGACTTTTACAAAGGAGCTAGGCTTCAGTTTCTCCAAATACCTAAACCGCCTCCGCATGGAACACGCCATTACACTGCTAAACACCACCGATCTGAAAGCCTATCAGATTGCCGAAGCCGTAGGCATTCCTGACGCCTACTATTTCAGCAACTGCTTTAAAAAGTATACTGGGAAATCCGTCAGAGACTACAGAAAAGGAACAACATGACTGCTGTTCCTTTTCCGCCTGCTCCTAAATATATTTACCGTCGGCTTCCATATCCAGTTCCTGATAGGAAAAATAATCAAAATCCGCAGGAATGCCGGTTCCGAGTCCGTCCATACTGAACATTCCTGTAAAAGCCCCCGTAAACGCTGCGTCGTAAACGGCCTTAATATACTCATCCGACAATTTTGCGGAGTCAAACCGATAAGCCGTTTCCTGCCAGACTTCTCCGTCAAAAGAATAAAAATACTGATAGGAAATGCCCCTCACCTTAACCTTTAAATAAACATACTCCACATCATCCGGAACAGGAATCGGGGTTTCCTCATAGACACTGAATGTTTTCCCCAAATCCGTCGCCACAACGTCGATCACTCTTCCGAATTTTTCATTCCACATTACCTGTATACAAGACCAGTTTTGCGTATTATAATAGCATGTCAATCCGGCGGCCTGCTGTATGTTTTTCGGCCGGTAAGCCATCTTTGTTTCTGCGTCAAAGGTAAAGCTCTGCCATCTTCTCGCCACATGGGCCTGCAGAAAGGTAGATGCCAATGACTGCCTTCCGTATAACCGCAAATGTCCGGGGCGGTCTTTCAGCGACAGCGTATCCCCCGCCAGCGGCACTCTGAGCGTCTGAAAATGCAGACTCAGCTTTGCTTCATCAAAATCATCCTTTCCGCCGCTTTCTTCCCCCTCACAGGCGATTGCATCAACCGGCGCTTCCACTTCCACCATTCCCTTATGTCCGCCCACGATATGCGGCCATCCGTCGTCATCCCATATCAACTTTTGAATCCCGGTCTCTCTTCCAAGAGGGCACCATCCCCTCTGTTCCGCTATGGATTCCGTATGGTGATGAATCGGCCTTCCCATCAGATGTGCAAAATACCATTCTCCCGCCTTCGTCTGTACCAAAGAACCATGGCCTGCTTTCTGGATCGGGTGGAAGGGTGCATCCAACGTGGTAAGCAGGGGTTCTCCCGGCTGCGTCTCAAAAACCCCTCTCAGGCTTTCGGCTCTCGCCACACGTTCCTGATGGGCGTATACCGTTCCTCCCTGCGCAACAAACAGATAATAATATCCGTTCATCTTATACAAATGGGGACCCTCTGTAAAACGATCCGCCGTTCCTTTATAAATAACCCAGGGTTCCCCAACCAGCTTCTGTTCCTCCTCGGCGTATTCCGTACACATAATTCCGTAAAAGGGATGATGAAAGCTCCTCGGATCCCAATATTGATTGACCAGATATTTTTTACCGTCATCGTCATGGAACAGGGAAGCGTCGAACCCCGCCGTATTTAAGACCACCGGATCGGACCATGGTCCCATAATATCCTCCGCCGTAGTCAGATAATTGATACAATCCTTGTAACAGCCGTCCGTCACTTTCACATCTGTATAAACCAGATAAAATTTCCCGTTATGATAGGACAGATCAGGCGCCCAGATTCCGCCTGAATCCGGATCACCCCACATATTCAACAGCCTTTTTTCCTTAAGCGGATATGTGATCAGCTTCCAATGCACCAAATCCTTTGACTCATGAATCCGCACTCCCGGCCACCACTCAAAGGTTGAGGAAGCAATATAGTAAGTGTCGTCCACTCTGATCAGACTGGGATCCGGATGGAAGCCCTTCAAAACAGGATTTTGTATTTTCATATTCCGTATCTCCTCCTTTCCGTTAACCCTTTACCGCACCGGCAACCATGCCGCTCTGTACCTGATTGCTGAACAACAGATAGATCACAACCGTCGGGAGCGTTGCCACGACAAGCCCTGCGCCCATCGTACCCCAATCCGTCGTATATTGTCCCACCATCTGCATAATACCTACGGTCAGCGTTCTGTATTTTTCAGAATTGATAAAGGTTATGGCAAACATCATCTCATTCCATGTTGACAGGAATGTAAAAATGGAAATCGTTGCCAGCGCAGGTTTTACAAGGGGCAGTATGATCGTAAAAAATGTCCGAAATATACCGCATCCATCTAAAAACGCCGACTCTTCCAATTCCAAAGGAAGCACCTGAAAGAATCCGATCATAAAGAAGATGGCCATTGGAAGCGCAAACGCTATGTAAGGAACAATGATTGCCTGATAAGTATCCAGCATTTTCAGGTTACGCAGCATAATAAATACCGGAAGCAGCACCGCATGGAGCGGTATCATCAACCCAATGGAGAAAAAGGGCTTTACGAAACGGTTTGCCTGTACTCTCATTCTCGCGATTGCATAGGAAACCATACACGCCAGAATATCCGACACTACTATTACAACAAGCGTTACGAAAATGCTGTTCAGCAGATAATGTCCCACGTTAGCGTTGAACAGCGCATTCTCATAGTTAGACCAGTGAAATTCTCTCGGAAGTCCCATAACGTTTCCGCTATATATCTCATTATTATCCTTCAGTGAAAAGAAAGCAAGAAAGAGCAAAGGATAAATCTGCACGATTGCAAACGCAACCAGAATAATATGGAGCAGAACCCTCGTCGGTTTTATCTTTTTCATCTTCTTTCCTCCTAGTAAGTGATATTTTCTACTTTGAAACATTTTTCAATCAGGAAATAGAACACCAGACATTCCAATACAATGAAAATCGCCATAGCGCTTCCTATTCCATATTCCATTCTGGAGAAAATGGAAGTATACATCAGAGTGCTCGGCACCTCGCTCGCATGTAAGGGGCCGCCCTTGGTCAGAACCCAGATCAGGTCAAAAAGCTTGAGCGATCCGATTACCGCAAAGGTCAGGCTGACCTTCATCGTACTTTTAATCAGGGGAATCGTTACATGAAACGCCATCTGCCTTTCGTTAGCCCCGTCAATCTGCGCCGCCTCATAAATATCTGACGGCACACTCTTGATTCCCGTATATAAAATCAGCATATGGTACCCGATATACTGCCATACAATAGGGAAAAAGGAGGCTGCAAGCACAAACCGCTTATCCCCCAGCCAATCTTCGCCCTCAAATCCAAAGCTTCTTAAAATGGCATTCAGGGCGCCATAATCCGGGTTATATATTTTTAAAAATAACTGACCGATCACAACGGTAGAAAGCAGCACCGGAATAAAATAAATCGTTCGGTATACTTTTTCACCCTTTACGTTCCTTGCCAGTACAAGGGCAAAAAATAATGCCGGAATCAGCTGTCCGACAATGGACGCCACTGCCAGAATAAGCGAATTTCGCGCCGATGCGAGAAATGCTTCGTCTTTCAACAATTTCAGATAATTATCAATCCCGATAAAAATCTTTTCTCCGATTCCGTCCCACTGCATCGTACTGTAATAACCTGATATTGCAATCGGAACAAACGCCATAACAAGATAAATAATCAGCGCCGGAATAACAAAAATCCAATACGCCTTTTTATTTCCAAGCATTTTCTGCATAACAGATCTCCTTTCAGATTATGAGATTTTCGAGCATCCCTTTTATTTCATAGGACTCGCTTCCCTATGAAATAAGAGAATCCGGAAAACATTTCCGGATTCTCCGCATTTGATTACTCGTTTAAAGCCTGAAGATTTTTACAGAAATCTTCCGGAGTCACAGATCCATCAATCAGCTTGGCAATCTCATTCATAATCGTATCCGCTTTTGATCCACCGGTTAAGGAATCCAGCCAATATACATATCCTGTAGCGTCTGAGGTTAACGTTGCGATCTCCTGTGACAGACGGTTCAAATCACTGGTGTCTCCCATATCCGCCTCCCATGCAGGCATACCCGAACCCGCAAGGTACTGATCCTTTGACATTTTTTCGCAAATATACTGCGCTACCGCTGCCGCCTCCGCCGGATGCTCACAGCTGCTACTTACAAGGAAGGTCTCTCCGGAACCCCCGTGGAACTCATCAATCGTGCCCTTTCCGCCGTCAATGACAGGGAACTTAATAACAGAGATTTTACCCTTAACCGCCGCGTCGTCCGCTTCACAGTCACCGTTTAACCAGCTTCCCATGAACATCATCGCCGCTCTTCCCTGCTTAAACGCTGCTACGGCATCATCTTCCGAAGTACCCATCGCGCTGCTTCCAAAACCGCCCCTTGCCGCAAGCTCCTGCACTCTTCGTGCCGCCTCCACCAATTCCGGTGTGTCAAAGGAAGCGTTACCGTTTAACGCCGCATTGAAATCCTCTGCGCCCGCCATTCTGATGGCATGGATTCCATAAATCATCAGTCCGGGCCATAAATCCTTCTCTCCAAGGGAAATTGGGGTGATACCTGCTGCATTAAACGCATCTACAGCCGCAAGCAGCTCAACATATGTTTCCGGAACCTTTACATTATTCTGCTCAAATAGTTCCGTATTGATATACAGGGAGGCAACCGCCACACTGTACGGATACCCGTATGTTTTGCCGTCAAATACGAAGTTGTCTAACGTACCGCCCAAAATCCGGCCTTTTACATCATCTGTCATATACTCATCCAGCGGTAAGACAAGACCGGCATCCACATAAGGCTTCATCGTTCCGGCTCCCCAGTTAAAGAACACATCCGGCAGCTCGTTTCCTGCCATCGCCGTTTTCAGCTTCACCTTATAAGACTCGGACTCCGTTCCCTCGTGCACCACTTCCACATTGGGCATATCTGTTTTGATGGATTCCAGCGCATTATAAAATGCAACATAGTTCCCGTCTGTAGAATTTGGATCAGAAAACTGCGACCATAAAGTAATTGTCACTTTCTCTCCGGATGATTCCGTGCCTGCCTCATCACCGGAAGCATCTTCTGCCGAATCATTTACAGCCTGATCCACCGCCGCTGTCTCATTACTTTCCGCCGCCGGCGCGCTTTCTCCCGAATCTCCACAGGCTGTACAGCCAAGCACCAGCACTGCCGACATCATTAAACCGATTGTTTTTAAAAATTTCTTTTTCATAGCCTCTCCTTTCAAAATAGCTTCGCTCGATGAGATTATTCTAGCTTTTATCCTTTTGCTTTAGAATAGAAATGCTTTACTATTTCTTAGATTTTTTTGACTAAAAAAGAAAAAGATATACTTTTTTTACTTAAAGATAGAAATATTTTTCCTGCAGCAAAAAACCGTTTCAATTTAAAGTGATAACAGACGGTAAAAAACGATACTTTGTCTTTTTCTTTTTAAAACACAAAAAGACTCTGAAATCTCATAATCACCTAAAGGTGCGTGATTACAAGGCTTCCAGAGCCTCCTCTAATTACATTAAACTGTTTAAATATTTTGCTTACATGACGATTGGTCTGGCGAAGTTCTTAGTTCCCCGCCATCTGCTTTGCAAACTATTTTATAAAGAATGGCTTATTTACTAGAACTGCTGCCATTTATTCATAATATCATACCCATATTATAAAAGGGTAAAATAGAACTTTTCTTATCAACTATCTTTTCACTTATGCATTCTCTGATTTGGGTACAAATTCCTGAAATTGGGTACTACACAGTTTATCTACACCTATAACCCAAATGTACGATATAGCCATGCCCGGCTGTCTACTAACATATGAAGTATCCTTACTATGTATATAGTGTCCCCTGAAATTACATAATAAATTTTATAATTCTTATAATAATCTTTGCGGACACCTAATTCAGCAAGTATTTCATCTTCATCCAATTCATTCCGCTCAGGGAAATTTATCAAAGAATTGATTTGCTTTCTAATGCCTTTTACTGTATTTTCGGCAGCACTGGGATTTCCCAATTCAAAAGCAATATAGTCACCTGTATTTTCTAAATCTTCTTCTGCCAAATCGGTAATTTCTATTCTATATTGCTTCATTCTTGTACTTTTTCTCCAGCCTGTCACATACAGAGTTAAAATCTTTTGTTTTTCCTTCTTTTATCTGATCTAGTCCTGCAAGCACAAGATTACGCACTTCAACCTTTTGTTCTTCTAAGGCTATCTGATAATCCTTTTTTACTGCAACTTCCATAAAATCCGTCCTTTCTAATATACAGTATACGCAATAATGCTCAAAATATTTTCGCAACTATAATTAATTTTATGATACCTTATCTCTGCTTGCATTGCAAGATTTCTTTGATAAATTTTCAGTTAATTGCATTCCCAAACTTAGCAATCTCATCATCAAACTTCTGCTCTGTAACATGAGTATAAATTTCAATCGTTGTACTGTAATGCTGGTGTCCCATCAATGCTTGCACAACTTTAGGATTCATGCCTTTCTCGAAACAGCGACTACAAAATGTATGACGTAATGCGTGTGGGTATACATCTTCAAAGATATTTGGTTTTCTTTGTTCCCTTACAGAATCAAAAGCCTCTGCCTCATTAATAGCCTTTACGACCTTCTTACACTCTTTCTCTGCATGGTATCTAAGAACAGGTGAACCCATTGATGTAACAAATACCAAATCTGCAAATTCACCTTCACATCTATATCTTTTACCCAATTCCCTTCTAATCTTATCTTGCTTCTTTTTCTGTGCTAAGAACATTTCCTTTGCTTCACCCATAAATGGTATCTTAGTCACCGGACAGTGGCCGGCTGCGCCATTGTTCGATATGTTCATAAGCTTTCTTGTTGAGATTGCTTATCGTCCCGGGAGATACTTTGGTCCCCCAGAGTGCTTCCGTGATATCTTCCACCCGGCGTACGGAGACGCCGGCAAGATACATCTCGATCAGGGCTTCTTCCACGGTGGATTCCCTGCGGCGGTAACGTTCGATGATGGCAGTTTCAAAGGGGACGCCTTTTAACTTGGGAACATTAAGTTCCACTTCCCCGGCAGTCGTCTGAAAATTCCTCTCATAATGCCCGGAACGGTAACCCTGACGGCCACTGGAACGTTCGTACTTCTGGGCGTTGACCAGTTCATCCGCTTCTTTGTCGAGCAGGGCATTGAGGGTTTCTTCCACACTGGATCGGACAAGGTCTTTCAGATCATGCTTTATTAAGTCCTCGTTTAGTTGTATAATGTTATCAGACATGGTTCTATACCTCCTTTAGTAGGTTTTGTTGTGGTGACTTAATTCTACCAAACGGCTATAGACCATGTCTATTTTTTATGAAATTAATTTGCGAAACTTATTATACGTCATCTTTTTGTTCCAATGCATGAATACACCAGATACACCTTTTCCGTAAAAAACTGCTACCCTCCAAAATGTAAACCATCCCGATACACAAAAAGACACCATCGCTTACATTCCTATAAGCAATGATGCCTTATCATTTCGTTCAAACATTTCATTTTCAATCCGTTTTTAAGTTGCAAGCAAACTTTTCATTAAGAAGTTGGGTAAAACATTTTACCCATTTCCGTACCCAATTTTTACCCAAATTATCACGATATTTTGCGATATTTTATGATAGGTTGCGATACTTTGAATTTTCTCTTAAAACCGCCTGCATGGCTTGAAAATGCTTTGTTTTCTGGTTTTGTTTCTTCCAAGAATTTTCCAATCTCACATTCCCATCTGCTTCGCAACCTCTTCTGCAAAGTTCTCTTCCTTCTTCTCGAGTCCCTCGCCGGTCTCAAAACGGACAAATCTCTTAACGGAAAGCTTTGCGTTGTTCTCTTTGGCAACCTGCTCGATATACTTTGCAACCGTCTGCTTACCGTCCTCAGCCTTCACGTAAACCTGCTCCAGAAGGCATACTTCCTTAAGCTCCTTGTTCAGACGTCCGTTTACGGCACCCTCGATCACCTTATCCGGCTTACCTGCCATCTTGGGATCGTTCTTGATCTGCTCCGCAAGAATCTCCTTCTCATGCGCCTTGTACTCCTCGGATACCTCGTCCGTGGAAACATACTTCGGATACAGAGCCGCCACCTGCATGGCAACATTGGTAAGCGCTTCCTTTACCGCATCATTGATAACATCCGTTACCGCCTCAACGATTACGCCGATTCTGCCGCCGCCGTGCACATAGGTCACCACACAGCCATCCGCCGCGCTTACTTTCTCAAATCTTCTGATGCTCAGGTTCTCACCGATCACGGCAACCTTATCCACCAGCGCATCCTTCACGGTCTTTGCTTCATCCAGATGCCACTTCTCTGCAAGAAACGCATCCAGATCCGCCGCATCAGACTCAACCGCCTGCTTCGCAACCGCTTCCACATATGCCTGGAAATCTTCGTTTTTCGCCACGAAATCGGTCTCGGAATTTACTTCTACAACCGCAGCGGTCTTCTCATCCTTAACCGCCACACGGCAAAGACCCTCGGCAGCGATTCTTCCTGCCTTCTTCTCCGCCTTCGCCTGTCCGTTCTTTCTCAGATATTCTACCGCCGCACCCATATCGCCGTTCGTCTCGTTCAGAGCCTTCTTGCAATCCATCATGCCTGCGCCGGTCATCTCTCTTAATTCTTTTACCATTGCTGCTGTGATAGCCATCTGTTTTTCCTCCTGAATTATCTATGCTATATCTCGTCTGACACGCGTCTTCACACTGCCGCGTTACGCCTCGTCTGCTTCCTCAACCTTTTCCATCTCCGCCTCGGACGCATACTCGTCAGCTTCTGCACCCTGGTTGGCCTCAACAACCGCGTCAGCCATCTTGGATACAATCAGCTTAACCGCACGAATCGCATCGTCGTTTCCGGGGATGATATAGTCAAGCTCCTCGGGATCACAGTTTGTATCGCCGATACCGATCAGGGTAATGCCCAGCGTGTGAGCCTCCTGTACACAGATTTTCTCCTTCTTGGGATCTACCACAAAGATACAGTCAGGTGTTCTGGTCATCTCCTTGATACCGCCAAGGTTCTTCTCCAGCTTCTCCCACTCTTTTTTAATCTTGATAACCTCTTTCTTGGGAAGCACCTCAAAAGTGCCGTCCTCCGCCATTCTCTCGATAGCTTTCAATCTCTCGATTCTGGAACGGATTGTCTTAAAGTTGGTGAGCATGCCGCCCAGCCATCTCTCATTTACATAGTACATTCCGCAGCGCTCAGCCTCTGTCTTAACCGCATCCTGCGCCTGCTTCTTGGTTCCTACAAAGAGGATTGTGCCACCCTGTGCCACCACATCGAACACTGCCTTGTAAGCCTCGTCCACCTTACCTACGGACTTTTGCAGGTCAATAATATGAATGCCGTTTCTCTCCGTGAAGATATAGGGAGCCATCTTAGGGTTCCATCTTCTGGTCTGGTGTCCGAAGTGAACGCCTGCCTCCAGTAACTGTTTCATTGAAATAACGCTCATGATTCTACCTCCATTTGGTTGTCTGCCATATATCTTGCGCCTCCCTGCCACCCTTTTCTTACGGGCACCGGCATGGGCTGGATATATGTGATTGATTGGATATTATGTGCCTTGCGCACACTTAGATACTATAACATAAAAGAATCACCCGTGCAATCAGTTTTTGAACATCTCCACGATATTCTTTAATTTAACCACATTTTCCGAATTGGTTTCCACCAGCTCCGCGTTGCCTTCCACAAGCTGGGACACATCCTCCGTCTTCTGGGCGATGCTGCTGATATTGTCCGCCGCCTCCCCTACCGTAAGGGTAATGTTGTTGACCGAATCGGCGATTTCCACAATGGCGTTTAACAGCGTATCCACTTCATTGCCAATGGTCTTCATATTTGCCTCAAAGTTGGAAGCGTCCTGCGTGTATTTCTCCGCTACGCCCATAAAATCGCTGTAGTCCTTAAGCACAGTCTGTTCCAGGAAGGAAAGCGTCTCCTGCAAACAGGATTCCATGTTCTCAACAGCCCGGTTCACCTCTGTGGTAATGCCGTTAATGTTGCTTACCGTAGAGGACGTCTGGGAAGCCAGTCCGCCGATCTCATCGGCAACCACCGCAAAGCCTCTGCCTGCCTCTCCGGCTCTGGCCGCCTCAATCGAGGCATTTAAAGCCAGCAGATTCGTCTGTCCGGAAATATCAAGAATGGACTGGGTCAGCTGATTGATCTTCTCCACCGCCCGCGCCTGCTCCATGGCCTGCGCGCTCTTCTCCTGCACGCCGCGGTACATCTGCGTAGTTTTGTTCTGCGCCTCGCCGGTTGTATTTTTCAGATCGTCGGCTCGCTGTTTGCTCTCCAGAGAAGCCCGCTCGCCATCCTTGGAATTGTCGCGGATAACCTGCGCCCTCTCCCGAATCTGATTGACTGTATTGTTGACCGTCTCCATAGCCGCCGCCGTCTCTTCCATGGCCGCCGCAAGTCCCTGTGTCATCTCCGAATTTTCCCCGCTCATACCCTGTACTTTTTCTGTGGTATTCGCAATCTTCAAAAGGGTCTCGTCCAGATCGGAATAGGTTCTCTGAATATCCGCTACCATGGAGCGCAGGCTTGCCCTCATCTCCCTGAGGGAATTGGCCATATTGCCGCTCTCGTCATGTCGTTTACAGAGTCTGTCGCTATTGGCGTTCTTGGCAAAATTAAACCTTGCCGTTTTGGACACGATGTCGTTTATCTGCGTGATGGGCTTTGTGATCGCCATACCCATAATCGTACCGATCACAATCGCAATCGCAACCGCAACCAGCATACCGATCAAAATCAGCATGGTGATATGGCTTGCCGCGCTCTTCATCTCCGATTCCGGCGCTGTCAGCACATAACGCATCCCGTTTGTGAGCGTTTTATAACACATGTCTTTTTCTATACCCTGATAGGTATAATTGACAGTCTGTCCCTCCATCGCGGGATCGGCCAACGCGCTTGTCATGGCGTCGGAATCCTCAAGTCCGGAGAGGGCTGTTCCCGCTTCAATTGATTTATGGTAGGAAATATTGCCCTTTCCGTCTGTCAGGAAGGCAAAACCGGTCTCAAACACCGTGGCATTATCAACGGTAGCCGTAAATTTTTCAAAATCAATATCCATGCCGATGATGCCGATGGACTCGCCATTTATGACGATAGGAATTACATAGGAAACCATATAGACATTAATATTGGAGTTTAAATAAGGATCCATCCAGGTCGGTTTCCCGTTTTGCACGGGTATGTAATACCAGCCCACATGCTCCAGATCGTCGGGCGAATACATGGAAAAATCTGTGGGAACAAGCGCTTCAAACTTTTCAGCATCACTGCTCCTGCTCCAGAAGACACCACTGTCAGGCTCCGTAAACTCAGGGTTATAACGAATGTACGCCGTCAGCGCCCCTTCCGTATTGCCGCCCACCTCATAGAGCATCTCATTCATGACGGCGGTAAAGTTATCTACATAAGCCTTGCTGGTCTTAAACGCCTCCACATCCGTAAGCTGCTGCAGAGCAACGTTGTACGCCGTGTTGACGGACTGCTCCACCCTGCTCATCTGGGCGTTTAATGCCGATGCCTGATTGGCGCAGGCATACTGCATTTCCTTCTGAGAATCCGCATATACCGTCCTGCTGGAATTGACAATGCTTACCCCGCCGCATATGAGGGAGGATAAAAGCGTACATACAATTACCGTCACCAAAATTCTCGCCTTAATTGATCTCATAATGTCTCTCCTTTTTTAGTCTGTCTATTTCTGGCCCGTCACAATCCTTGCAATCTGCTCATCAGTTGCATTGGCAGGAATATGGAAAGTGCCGGTTCTGAGCTTCTTATCGTAGCCGTGTTCACACAGATAGGTGTCAAAGGAAGCTGCCGACGCCACAACGCCTGCCTGCTCCAGCTTTTTTGCCACCGTGTAGGAACCGTCGCCACTGGCGATTGTCACATTCTTTGTTCCAGCATTTGCAGATGCAGCGTCGCTGCCCTCCTGCGCCTTGTCAGATTCGGCATTGCTTTCCTTTATCCTGTCATCCAGAGACTTTACAACATCATCCTGCTTTGTCATCTCGTTGGTATCCGGCTTCGGCGAGGCTGCAGTGGGCGCCGTCCCGGCAGTTGGTTTTTCCGTATCAGACTTTTGGTTCTGTATAGGCTCCGGCGTATCCACCACAGGCTTCTGTTCTGCCTGTGCCGTATCTGTTTCTCCGTCCGGGCTGTCCTGCCCTTCCTTCTCCCTTGCAGACGCCTCCGCTTCCGCCTTCACCGCCACATCCTTCTTTACAGGCTGTTCGGCCTCACCGGTATTTATATTTGCTCCATCCGGCTCCTTTTCCTCTTCCACAGAGGGTTCCAGCAGCCGGGTATCCTCCGTCATGCCAAGCTCTCTGGCTCTGGCAATTACCTCATCGTCGGTCATTTCACTCGTTTTTCCGCCGCCGGACAGGGCGATCCCCATGATAACCGCCGTCACAATAATTCCAAGGCCAAGACCCCGAAAATAATATTTTTTCTCCATATTATACGCCCTCGAACAGATCTATCACCAGTTTGACCTCTCCAAGACCAAGGCCAAGCTCCTTGGCTATCGCCATATTGGACTTGCCCGCCTTGTGAAGTTCCAGAATTCTTTCATTACTATTACGCCCGTTATCTTTTCCTTTGGCAAATCGGATATCTACTCCGCGGGGTTCTTCAGCCACAGGCACAGCGTTTCTGCGGGCATCAAATCCCCTGCCGCCCTCCGGCTCCCGGTTCCCGAAAATACCGAGCTGTGCAAAAGCGGCGCTGGTGGAAAGCTCCTGTTCTCCGGCCACATAATCCACCTCGGGTTCATGGATAATCTCAACCCGTTTCGGACGTATCGGCTGAAAATCAGCCTCCTCCTCGTCATCTGCCGTCTCCTCAACGTTCTGAACGGGTTCGGGCTCGGGAATGGACACTGCCTCCCGTTCAGGCTCCGGCCTGGAAATCCGTTCCCATTCGGGTTCTGACAAGGCCACTTCCTCCACGGCTTCTTCTGCTTCTGATTCCCGCACCACATCCTGCGAGTATGCACTCGCGCTGTGAATGGACCAGAGATCGGTTCTGGTATCCTCTACCGCGCCCATCACGGATTCCACGGCTTCCTGTACCGCCTCCTGTGCCTCTCTGGCGGAAAGCTCCGCATTGTGAATCCGAAGCAGCGCGCCTTCCGCCGCGCTTTCGGCTTCCTTCGCCTTTTTTGCCGTCTCACCGGCAGTAATCTCCGCATCCCGTACGGTCTGCCGTATTTCTTCCGCGACCTGATTTGCTTCTCCGATACAGGTCATCAGCGTTTCATGCTTGTCGCTCAGCATATCATAAAGGAAGGTTACTTCCTTATGGTTTTTGTTGATCTCTTCCAGCACCGTATCCGAATATTCATTTACCGCCATGATTTTTTCATTTGCGACACGCTCCATGGCACGCTCTGTCTTCTCTATCGAGTAGCCGATCGTTTCATCCACAATATCGGAAACCTTTTCTCTGACAGTCTCCGTCTCTCCCTCCACCATCTTCCTGATCTCGGCTTCGCTGATCAGCTGTACTTCTCCATCCACGTCCTTCTTTCCTGCCGGCAGTAAATACCCCAACAGGAATATCCCTGCACCAATGATAATCAGAACGATTTCTATCACACTCATGCTTCTCCCTTTCGTCATTCGGTTTTATTCTTACCGAACTCTATCCCATAGTATCAAAGGTACTCACGCCCTTCAACAGCACTTTGCCGTCGGGCTCCTGTTTTTTCTGCTTTCTGCCCCGGCCGCCGTCCCCGTAGTACTCGTTACTTCCCTTTTCTTTGGCGTCAAATTTTTTCTGGCGGTTTTCCGCATTTTCCCTCTGGTTGACCCGCTGCGTCTGTTTTTCCACCTGCCTGGTCATCTGCTGTCCGAAGTTGCTCTGATCCACCAGTCCCTTCGTGTCTTCATTATGTTTGACCGTAGTAAAATCCTGAGCCCTCGTAATCTGTCCCTGCATTTCCACAAAACCTATCGCCATAGTTACCTCCATACTGAAACATTTCTGCCATTATCCGCCGACTTTATGATGTTCCTGCGCAAAGCCGCGCATGAGAATACCTCACAGGGTCAAAAGGGCGCCATCTTTACGTCGCCGCGCTCCCTGATGAAACGGCAGTAGTGCGTGGTTTTCTGCACTACCATGGACACATCGCCAATACAGATCCGTGTGCCGGGATATACCTCTCCCTTCACACGAACCGCCGCTTCCGTTGCGTTTCCCGTCTGTTTCTGCAATTCGTCAATTTCCTGATTTGCAGCGGCTATCGCCTCAGTTTTCTCCTTATTCAACGCAGCCATGGACTGAATCTGCTTAATCTGATCCGGGCCAAGCTTTACTCCCTTGGCCAGCTTCTGTTTTGCCGTAATCAGCGTTGGCTGCACCGTCTGCAGCAATTTGGTATCTTCTCCAATCTGCTTTTGCAGCCGGTTAATGCGCTCCTTGATCTTGGGATCCGCGCCCACCTCTACAATGGTGTCCGCCCCCATCTCCGAGCCGAGGGTTTTCACGTTAATGCTGCCTGTGGCGCAGACCTTTCCGCCGGTAATAAACCCGCGCCTGCCGTCCACATTAACCTCTCCTCCCGCAGTCACTTTGCTGTGCAGGATGGATTCGGAAGCCACATATCCTTCCGCCTCCGCAGTCGCGTTCTCCAGAAATTTAGAGATTATATTGCCGCCGGCCTTCAGAACGCCGCGTCCCATTCCATTCATGCCCCTGGCAATCACAATATTGCCGCCGGCCTCTAAAACCGCGCCTTCAACGACGCCCTTTACCACAATATCCCCCTTGGCTTTCACCCGAAAGTTCGTGGTCACATTGCCGTTAATCTGCACATTACCTTCATAATCAATATTTCCCGTGGCGTTATCCACATTCTCCACCGCCAGCTCATCGGAGACGAAAACCGTCCCCTCCACAAGCTCCACATGACCGTTCACCTGCGCGATGAGCATGGTTCTGTCCCTGGACAGTTCAATGTTATGTCCGAATTTCAGCGTTTCCTTCCTGACCTCGGCAGGCTGAATTTTGTCCCCGAAAAGATTCTCTCCGGGCGTACCGGGCTGTTCAGGATGCAGAACCGCCAGCACATCACCCTTGTCACAATGATTTAGTATATTCAAATGAAAGAAATCTACGCTTCCGTCTTCCTTCAACGTAGGCTTGGCCTTCTTATCGGTGTTAAACCGATATTCGATATAAGCGTTTTTGCCCTGAACAGGCTCCCTGCCCTCCGCCACCAGAATGTCTTCGCAGTATTCTCTGCGCTTAAAAAAACCCTCGATGGCGTCCGTAAGAATACCGCATTTAATGCCACGAAGTTCCAGATCGTGAATCATTTCCTGCGCAGTCATATCCTCTCCGCCCTCGGAGGCCGCAAAGAACCTGGCATAGGCCTGCATCTTGTCAGGCCTTACCGTAAGCTTATAGCACTCTCTCTCGTTTAATCTTGTCTCGTTTCCGATACGGATCTCCTGTGGCTCTTTCCCTGCATTTTCCACTGCTTTCTTTATCGTGGACAGATCACAGGCATAGTCCTTCATCGTCAGATACTCAACCACATCCCCCACATCAATAGGCTTCCCCTCTCCAGTAGGCGGAAACAGTTTCAGCAGCGACGCCCCTTCCCGATTCACCAGCCTAAAATATCCGTTCATATACACCCCTGTTTTATTTTCTTTTGTCAGTACCTGTCAGAATACCGATATAATCCCCCATTTTTCCCCTCATTTTCTGCAGCGCCCTGGTGTGCAGCTGGGAAATTCTTGACTCTGACACCTCCAGAATATTGCTGATCTCCTTAAGGGTCAGATCTTCATAATAGTAAAGAAGAACCACTTTGCGCTCTTTCTCCGTCAGAAGCTCAAGGGCCTGTGCCAGCATCTTCTTTAACTCTTCTCTCTCCAGTATCTCTTCCGGAGAGTCAAAGGTTGAGCTTCTGGTGCTTCCGGCCTCGTTGGAAACCTCGCTTCCCTGTTCCAGAAATTCATTTAAGGACACCACGTTTGTTATTTTCATCTGGGACTGCCAGTCCAGATACTCATCGTCCGTAATGCCCAGACGCTTCGCAATTTCCTCATCCGTTGCGCTTCTGCCGTACTGCGCCTCAATTTCCTTGATGGCGGCGTCAATCCGCTTCTGTTTCTGCCTGATAGTACGCGGAATCCAGTCCATCTTACGAATCTGATCCAAAATCGCCCCGCGTATTCTAAGGCTTGCATAAGTTTCAAATTTAACGTCCTTAAGGCAGTCAAACTTATCAATGGCATCAATCAGTCCGAATATCCCATAGCTCACAAGATCGTCGTACTCCACATTATAACCCAGGTACATGCTCAGACGCCCGGCTACAACCTTTACCAAAGGTGCATACTCCAATATGATCTTTTCCCGTATCTCCGGGGACTTGGTGTCTGCATAGTCCTCCCAGAGTTTCTTTTTACCCGTTTCGTCCATATCGAGTCCCCATACCCCTTATTAATTCGATTCAAATATGCCGCCGTCCTATGATTCGGGCTCTTTCTCTATCACTTCGCCCTCCTCCATATGCGCCTCCTGTATCTGGAGCTCAAAACGGTCGAGCATGATCTGCAAAATACGCCCCACGAAATAGAAACCAAGCAGCACACACAACAGAATAATCAGCATCGTCTGAAACTCATAATTCAGGATCCGCATGACTATACTGACAACTGCCCCGGCAAGTAACATGACAAAAGGAGGGATCAATCTGCGCTTTCTCGCTTTCGCTTGTCTCTCCTCTTCCTCCCTTTTTTCCCTTGCCTCCCGCTGGGCAGCCGTTTCAAGCTCCTCTTCGGGTTCCGTTTCCCCTGCGGTTCCCTCTTCGGCTTCCTCTGCCTCAGCCTCCGTAACGGCGGTGTCCGTTTCCTCGTTGTTCTTCTCTTCCCAGTCCACCTTACTATCCTTCCATCATCTGACCGCGGCAGATCAGATCTTGTATTCCTGCTTGCCTACGGCCCGGATTACAAAATCTCCTGTCTCGGGATAAAAAATTACCGTTCTACCAAAGTTTTTACCTGTATCCTCCGCCAAAATCGGAATCCTCATCTGCGCCAGCTTCTTCTTGGTCGCCTGCACGTTTCTCTCTCCCACACGAACCATCTCGCTGTTGCTGTTAAACCCGAACATCTGCGCCCCGCCGGCTATTTTTGCCACCAGCCTGCTTCTGTTGGCGCCCTTTCTCGTCACCTGCCTGACCAGCTCCTCTATCCCTGTGTCTGCAAATTTAGGTATGTTCGAGTTATTGCGAATCGTCGTTGAGTCCGGCAGCATAATATGTGCCAGTCCGCCGATCTTTGTAACCGGATCGCGGACCGCAATCCCTACACAAGATCCCAGCCCCAACGTCGTAATCCTATCGGGGCTGACGCATACGTTTAAGTCGGCCATTCCGACCTTTATCTCTACACTCATAGCACCGCATTCTCCCGTTTACACTTCTTAATCCATATTTTCGACCGCTGTTTCCCTACATGCTTATTCCCAGCGCCGCTAACATTCTACCATATGAATCCAGATCCGGAATCAGGATAAAATATCCGTCCAAAACCATCTCGTCAAAAAACTGTGTCTGAATCATCAGCATTCTGTCTCCCAGAGCGGCAAACTCTATTGCGGGCACGCTCAGGATCGCCCCTGCCATATCCACCGTCAGATCCGGCACAGAAGGGAAAATCGTCAGATTCGTGATGCTTGAAAGCGAATTCAGATAAGCGCCCGTTATAATGTTACCCACTTCTTTCAGTGCGGAAAGCTCCATCTCCGAAAGATCATCCTCCTGCGACTCCATCCCCATCAGCTTAGACACCAGATGTTTTGCCGCATTCTTTTCCAAAAGGAACATAATACTGCCCTTGATATCTCCGTCAATGGCCAGATAAATTCCCGCCATCACCACTTCTTCGCCGCCCATGGCCGCACCCAGCTCCTTAAACTCCAGAAGCTGCACCTGTGGTACCGCCATATCAATCTTACACTGTATCATCTGTGACAAAGCTGTGGTGGCATTTCCTGCTCCAATATTGCCAAGCTCTTTCAGCACATCGAAATATTCATTCGACATAGTGTCCAGATTTATTTCGCTCACTCCTGCTCCTCCTATACATTTTCCAAAACAACTGCATTCAAATCGAGCAGGGAGATCAGTCCGCCCTCGCTCTTGCCGACGCCACACAGGAAATTTGCTTTCTCATCCTTGGAATCGTAGGCCACCTTTTCGATTCTTTCATTTTCGAGAGTCACAACTTCCTTGACCTCGTCGACGATCACACCGATTGTTCCCTGCTGTTCCAGCTTCAGGATAATAATTCTGCTGGACTTGGTCTCCACATCCCGCTCCAGTCCCATCTTGATGCGGATGCTCATAACCGGAATCACCTCGCCTCTCAGGTTAATTACACCTTTCAGGTAATCGTCCACCTTGGGCACTCTGGTAATATGCTGCATCCTGACAATATTGTCTATGTACTTGATATCAATGCCGTATTGTTCATCGCCAAGCCTGATCACAATAAACTGGGTCGTCTCCCCCACCGGTCTCAGCTCGTCTACTACCGTATTTGCATCGCTCATATCTTCTTCCTCCCTCCCGTCAGATCAGTGCGTTGGCATCCAGAATCAATGCAACTTCGCCGTCGCCCAGCACCGTTGCGCCGCTGATAACCTTGCACTTGCTGATATATTTGCCAAGTGACTTGATAACGATCTCCTGCTGCCCGATGAGCTCATCTACCACAAGACCGGCCATCTTGTCGCCTTTCTTGACAACTACAACCACCAGATTATCCTCAGGGTCCTTCTTGCTCGGAACATCCAGAATTTCATTTAAGCGGATCAGCGGAATCACCAGATCGCGCAGCTGTATCACTTCCTTCGCCTGCACCAGTTTTACATCCGCAGGCGGAATATCTTCTATTGTCTGAATGGAACCGAGGGCGATCGCATACTTCTCGTCGCCAAGCTCCACCATAAGAGCCTGAATGATCGCCAGCGTAAGCGGAAGCCTGATCGTCCACGTGCTTCCCTCGCCCAGCCTTGACTTCACTTCCACCTCGCCGCTTAAGGACTCGATCATGGATTTTACCACGTCAAGACCTACGCCTCTTCCCGACACATCGGAAACCACCTTCGCTGTGGAGAAGCCCGCGTTGAAGAGGAGATCGATAATCTCCTTATCACTCATGGCCTCGCCCTGCTCCGGCGTGATAACGCCTCTCTCGATGGCCTTATTCTTAACGGCGTTCGTATCAATACCGTTACCGTCATCCCTTACCTCAATGACAACGTTGTTGCCGTCCTGATACGCATCGAGGAAAATGGAACCAACCTCCGACTTTCCTCTCTCCTTACGCACCTCGGCGGACTCCAGTCCATGGTCTGCCGAATTTCGAAGCAGATGCATCAGCGGATCGCCAATCTGGTCTACCACGGTACGGTCAAGCTCCGTCTCCTCACCGCTCATGTACAGCTCCATCTTCTTACCCAGCTTCTTTTGCAGGTCGCGTACCATACGGGGGAATTTATTCACCGTGCTCTCAATAGGCACCATTCGCACTTTCATGACCGACTCGTGAAGGGAAGTCGTAACGCTCTCCAGATATTCGATCTGTTCGTTCACCGCCTGGCTCGAATTACCGGACATGGCGGACGCCGATACAAGGGAGTTCTTTGCAATAATCAGCTCGCTGACCAGATTCATCAGCGTATCCAGCTTCTCAATATCCACTCTGACGGTCCTGTTGACTACAGGCTTATTGGCTGCCTTCTTGGCCGCGGGAGCATTCGCCTGAGCGGGCGCCTGACTTGGCGCCGCAGGCTGCGCTGCGGCGGCAGGCTCTTCCGCCGGTGTTTCCACAGGTACAGCGGCCGCTGTCTCAACGGGCGCTGCAGCAGGTACCTCAGCCGCTCCCGAAGGCTCTTCCGGCTCGCCTGTGCCGCTCACATCTTCCAGCTTCAAAACGCTGCCGGACACATTCTCTATCTCGGACACGGCGCTGGCCGCAGACACCACTTCATCCATCGCCGCCTCGGAAACAATGATCAGACTGAAAGTGAGTTCGAATTTCTCATCCTCAATATCCTGCGAAGAAGGATCGGAAACGATGATCTCACTGGTCTCCTCAACCGCCTTGAATACCAGAAACGCTCTGGCCGCTTTCAAAATACAGGACTCCTGTACCTTCACGGTCAGGCCGTATACATTTTTACCCTCTTTAATGGCTTCGCTCAGCACGGTCTGCTGATTCTCGTTCAGCTTGATGCTCTGGAATCCGCCGCCAGCCGCAGAAGCTTCCGGCGCCTTAACTGCCGGCGCGCTCTCACTGGCCGCAGCAGCTTCGCCTGCGCCGCCGTTCATGATATCGTTCAAACGCTTGATCAGCGCACTGTTGTCATTGGTACCCTCGTCGGAGCTTTCCCTGATCGTGGTATTATACTCCTCAAGCGCGTCAAGGCACTGAAAAAGCACATCAATCATATCCGCATTCACCTTGATATTACCGTTTCTCACTTCTGAGAATACGTTCTCCATATCATGGGTCAGCGTCTGCATCCTCTTGTAGCCCATGGTTCCGGCCATACCTTTTAAGGAATGGGCCGCACGAAAGATCTCGTTGATCGTGTCCATGTTCTCCGGATCCTGCTCCAGCGCAAGAATCTGTGTATTCAAGCTCTGAAGATGTTCATTGGTTTCATCAAGGAAAATCTCGAGATACTGGCTTACATCCATAATTATTTTACCCCCACGTTCGTTATGATTTCCTGTGCGATCTGTTCAAGCTGCACCGCCTGATCCGCCAATCCCGCGTTTACCACGCTCTTTGGCATCCCGTATACCGCGCAGGTAGTCGCCTCCTGGACAATCACATGAATTTTCTTTTTCGCTTTCAGATTCTGGATTCCCTGTGTACCGTCCGCGCCCATTCCCGTCAGGACAACGCATAAAATCCGGTCAAACTTACTGTCCATCAAAGATTCATACATATAGTTCGCGCAGGGTTTCACGCCTTCCCTTGCCGGTTCGTCCGAATAGTGGATCGTATACCTGCCGCCCATATTGACAACATTCAGATGCTTGCCGCCCATGGCTATGTATACATTACCCGGTAAGAGCACATCCCCTTCCGCCGCCTCTTTCACATTAAGCTCGCTTAAGGAATTAAGACGCTCTGAGAGGGACGCCGTAAAACCGGGAGGCATATGCTGCACTACCACTACCGGCGCTTTCAGATTGGCCGGCAACTTCGGAATCACCGCCTGCAATGCTTTCGGACCCCCGGTGGAGCTGGCCAGCGCCACGATCTGGTTTCCCGGATCGTAAGCCGCTTTCCCGAAAGGAGAAGGCGGCACTCTTTTCTCCGGCCGTTCCGGCAGTGGAAGCTGCCCTGCCGCCGCTGTCGGTCTCGCCGGTGAAACTGGTCTGACAAGCTGCGACGCTGCGCCCGCCGTCCCCACCATCCTGCGAACAGGAGAAGGCGCTGTCTGGGGCGATTCCAGTTCAGTCACTGCCGCCAGAATCCGCAAAAGCTCCTCTCCAAACACACCGTTTCGACACTCCAGCGAATTCGTAGGCTTGTGTATGAAATCAAGAGCGCCCAGCTCCAGCGCATCCAGCGTGATCTTCGCGCCGTCCGCCGTGTCCGTGCTCGCCATAATGATCTTTGCCGAAATTTTACGTTTCTGCAGCTCCTTCAAGAGTTCCAGCCCGTTCATCTGCGGCATATTGACATCCAGCACCACCGCGTCGTATGTCTTTCTGCTGAGCAGACTCAGTGCATCCAGACCGTTTACCGCACGATCCTGTACACGGAATCGTTTATCCGTTTCAATTATATCACAGAGCACCCTTCTCATGAGTGCAGAGTCGTCAACCAATAATATATTTTTCATTTATCCCTATCTGCACCTCCTCGCCTCCATCCGCCCCGATTCAGGCATAACGTCCGGGAATCACTTCGTTTCCAATTCTCTATCTCACAGTCTTCCTGTGGGTCTTTCTGGCCTCGTCGAATATGTACTGAATAATTTCCTCTCTGTCCTGAGGGTCTACATTGACGTACTGTACCCTGTGGTCAAATACTCCCGGTTTGTGGGAGAGCTCGTTCACCGCCAGCACTTTTCCCACCAGACGATATTCCTTTTCCCTTCCCTCCACCGTGAGATGATACTTACACAAAATCAGGCTGTTCACCTCATAGGCGTAATAAGCCACAAAACGCAGGCCGCCGCCGCTGATATCCACAATAACGCTGCTCTTTAAGGGAAGGCCGGGTAAAAGCTCCTCCTGCGCCGCAATAGAAATTTCCTCTTCCTCGCCAAGCTGTCTGGAATCCATCTCCAACGCACAGCTGAACCGATAATATTCCCTTCTCTGGTAATTGCGCAGATTGCTGGTCAGATCCATCACCAGCACATATCTGCCGTTATGCTTATAGCGGTCCACCACTCTTGCATTACACTGGTACACCACATTATCCCCGTAAAAATACACATCGTATTCACCGTCCATCGGCAGAAGAATCAGCTTGCCTTCTTCAATCGGCATGGCGATCTCCACCCGATCCTCAGACAACACCCCTAAAACCTGACTGCGGTGCGACTTCCGTTCCCTTGCGTCCGCCTGCTTACGGCCTCTCTCTATCGCCTTGAGCTCCACCTCTCCGCCCGGCATCACATATTTCGATAACAATCCTGACATAACTACCTCCCGCTCTTTGGCAAAATCCCGCAGAGCTTTTATTTCCCAGACATAATATGGGAGAAAAACGCCGCCATACCACGCTTTGTAAGATTTTTATTAAGCTCTCTGTTGGTCAGCTTCGCCACAATCAGCTCATAGGCAATAGCCGATCTTGCCCGGGGCATTTCCAGCGATACCGGCGTCTGCTGCATGACGGCCTTCGCCAGCTGCGGATCCTGCGGTATCATGCCCAGATAGGAAATCGGCACCTTGAGATAACGCTCCACCACCGTCTCCAGCTTCGCATAGAGAGCCTGCGCCTGCGCTTCTCCCGTCACTTTATTGGCTAATACCATGATCTGCGTGGTCTCCGTATGGTAACGGGGATGGCGGCTTAAAGCCTTAAGAAGCGAATAGGAATCCGTAATCGAAGTCGGCTCCGGCGTGGTCACAAGAAGAATCTCTCCGCTTGCCACCAGAAATTCCAGCACCGCGTCGGCAATGCCCGCACCGGTATCCACAATTATGGTATCCGCCATTTCGTCAAGCTCCGACAGATTTTCGATAATATAACTCAATTCGTCCCGATTCAGATTGGACAGGCCGGTAATCCCGGAACCGCCCGATATAAAACCCACTTCCATGGGCCCCCAGGTGATAATGTCCTTAATGCTTTTACCCTGATATATTAAATCACACAAGTTATGCTTTGGTACAGCGCCAAACATAATCTCTATGTTGGCAAGCCCGAAATCCGCATCCAGAATAATGACCTTCTGCCCGATCCTGCACAGCTGTATGGCAAGATTGATGGCCGTGTTTGATTTTCCCACGCCGCCCTTGCCGCTGGTGACGGTAATCACCCTGGCGAGAGGACGCTTCTGCGGCGCTCTTCCCTTTATGATCCTTCTGAGCTGTTCAGCCTGATCCATGAGGCTTCCTCCTTAGTTCTTCCCTCCAAGCAATCTCTTCACTGTCTTTTGCGGATTAAAATCCTCAATATCATCCGGCACATTCTGTCCGTAAGTCACATAGGACAGCGAAGCCCCCGTATAGAGCCTCAGGTTCAGGAGATTTCCAAGTGTCGTCGTCTCGTCCAGCTTTGTAAAAATCAGCTTGTAGTCCGCCATCTCCTTATAGGAATCCGCAATACTGATCAAATCCCTGTATTTCGTCGTGGCGCTCAGAACCAGATGAACCTCCTTCTCAACGATGTCATCAACGGAATGTATAATACTACGCATGTTATCTTTCTGCGTGCTGTTCTGGTGGGAATGTCCCGCCGTATCAATCATAATATAATCGTAGCCCTTGAAATCCTCCAGCGCCTTATTGATCTCCTCCACCGTATAAATCACGCGAAACGGCACTTCCAGAATATTCGCGTAGGTGCGGAGCTGTTCAGCCGCAGCAATACGATAGGTATCCGCCGTCAGAAGGGCCACCTTCTTTTTCTCATCCACCCGGAACTTTGAGGCAATCTTGGCAATCGTAGTGGTTTTGCCCACTCCCGTCGGGCCAATAAAAAATACAAGCTTGATGCCGCCGTTTGCAGCCGGCTCGATACCGCTTGGCTTACCGAATTTAAGAATCATCTTCTGGTAAATATTCGCCAGCGCATAGTCAAACGGGATATTCGGCTTATTGATCAGCTCGATTTCATTAATGATCTCATTTGCATACTTCTCATCCACCTCATTTTGCAGCATGGTGTCATGCAGAAGATGCATAAATTTGTCTGTCTCCGACTCTTCCTTCTTCTGCTCGGCTTCCTTCTCCTCTTTTTCCTCCTCCGGCTTTTGCAGCTGCTGTTCCAGAAGAGACTGCAGACTGTCGAGCTTCTCCTCAATGGCGCTGTCTCTCTTTTCTGCAGATTCTATAACAGGCGTTCTATTTTCTTTTTCCGGTTCTTCCCCTGTTTCCTTATTCTGGCTTGAGGCAATCACATTGTTAATTGCGGAAACCGCCGCCGTATATTTCTCGCTCTCCTCCTCGAGAGCCACGGTGACCTCCATCATGGGGGATTTCAAGAACGCAAAAAGGCCCTTGTTTTTCACGGGCTTTACGTTCATCACGACAACGCCCTCTCCCAGTTCCTTTCTGGCGTTGTCGATCGCATCCTTTTCGGTTTTGGCTGTAAATTTC
This sequence comes from Lachnospiraceae bacterium, assembly GCA_009774175.1. Lineage (GTDB taxonomy): Bacteria > Bacillota > Clostridia > Lachnospirales > Lachnospiraceae > UBA3282. Next base: position 116,518 of record VSNG01000005.1, read on the forward strand.
TTGATAATCATTATGCTGTCACCATCCCAACGGATTGTAATTCAACGGTGGATTCCACCTCGTTGTAAGATACAACGACCAGATCCTTATAGTAGTCCTCCGTCAGCTTTTTAAAGTACGCACGCACGATAGGGGACGTAATCACAATCGGCAGTCTGCCAAGATCTTCCAGCTTCTTGACCTCCGTGCCGAGAGATTCCATAATATCTTTGGTCTTGGCCGGATCCAAAGTCAGATAAGCTCCCTGCTCGGTCTGTTTGACGCTGGCCATAATCTCCTGCTCCAGCCTCGGGTCAAGCGTCACCACGCTGGTAGTCTCATTGGCCGGAAAGAACTTATTGGAAATCGCACGTTTTAAGCTCTGCCTGACATACTCTGTGAGAATATCGGTATCCCTTGTAGTAGCCGCATAATCCGCCAGAGTCTCAAACACCGTAAGAAGGTCTCTGATGGAGACACCTTCCCTCAGCAGATTCTGCAGCACCTTCTGTATTTCGCCAAGCCCCAGAAGCTTTGGCACAAGCTCTTCCACAAGAGAGGGATTTGTCTCCTTTAAATTGTCCACAAGACTCTGTACATCCTGCCTCGTCAGAAGCTCCGAAATGTACTGCCTGATAATCTCCGTCAAATGCGTCGCAATAATGGACGGCGGGTCAACCACCGTATACCCCATGCTCTCCGCCCGTTCTCTCTGCCCCTCCGTAATCCAGATGGCAGGCAAATGGAAGGAAGGCTCGAAGGTAGGAATACCCGTAATCTCCTCCTCCACATAACCGGGGTTCATGGCCATATAGTGATCGAACAAAATCTCGCCTTCGCTGACCTGTACCCCCTTTATTTTAATAATATATTGGTTCGGATTCAACTGTATGTTATCACGCAGACGAATAATAGGCACCACCGTACCAAGTTCCAGCGCGATCTGTCTTCTGATCATAACTACTCGGTCCAGAAGATCGCCGCCCTGATTCACGTCCGCCAGCGGTATAATGCCGTATCCAAACTCCAGCTCGATGGGATCCACCTGCAAAAGAGAGGTGACATTCTCGGGCTGACGGATTTCCTCCGCCGCCGCTTCCTCTTCATCCGCTTCATGCTCAATCTCCGCCGTCTCAATGGTGCCTGCCATAATTCTGCCGACCACAATAAAGATCAGTCCAAGACCGATGAACACCACTTTATTAAGAGGCGTGACAAGACCCAGAAACGCAAGAATCACGCCTACCAGATAGAGCACCTTAGGCACACCGAAAAGCTGGCTGATCAGCACAGTACCGAAATCCGCCTCTTTGGAGCCCTTTGTCACCAGAATACCTGTGGCAAGGGAAATAAGCAGGGACGGGATCTGGCTGACCAGGCCGTCACCAATAGTCAGAATGGTATATTTGTTAAGGGCGTCCCCCATCTCCAGGCCCTGACGGAACACACCGAATGCAATACCGCCCACGATATTGATGAAGGTGATAACCAGACCCGCCGTAGCGTCTCCCTTAACGTACTTCACGGCACCGTCCATGGAACCGAAGAAGCTTGCTTCCTCCTGGATCTTTTCACGGCGTCTTTTCGCCTCTTCATCCGTGATGGCGCCGGTATTTAAGTCCGCGTCGATGGCCATCTGTTTACCGGGCATTGCGTCCAGCGTAAATCTGGCCGTTACCTCAGCCACACGCTCGGAACCTTTGTTGATAATCATAAACTGCACAATAATCAGAATGAAAAAAACGAGAACACCGATCACAAGGTCGCCGCCGCCCACATACTGGCCAAACGTCTGCACCACGTTTCCGGCATCGCCGGTGGACAGGATCAGCCTCGTAGAGGAAACGTTAAGCGCAATCCTGAATATGGTGGTGAAGAGCAGAATCGTCGGGTAAAAAGACATATTCAGCACTTCGTTGGCAAACATACAGCCAAACATCACCGTAAAGGCGACCGCGATATTGCACGCCAGAAGCACGTCCAGAAGTCCCGAATTGATCGGGACAATCAGCATGATAAATGCTGCCAGCAGATATAAGGCAACGCCTACGTCTCCCATTTTCAGCTTCGGCATCGCAAGTCACCTCCTTTCTATACTTTACCCTGCAGATGATAGACGAAGGCAAGTACCTCCGCCACCGCCTGATACAGCTCCGGCGGCACCACGCTGCCCACGTCCACATTGGCGTAGAGCATACGGGCCAGGGGTTTGTTTTCCACAATTTCTATATGATTTTCCTTCGCTACATCCTTAATCTTCTGTGCCAGATAATCCGCGCCCTTCGCCACCACAAAGGGAGCGTCATAGGTCTCGGGGTCATACTTGATCGCCACCGCAAAGTGGGTCGGGTTTGTGATTACCACATCAGCCTCGGGAAGCTGCTGCATCATGCGTCGCCTGGAGGCTTCCATCATCCTCTGACGCTGTTTGCCCTTAATCTGCGGATCACCTTCCTGGTTCTTGTATTCGTCCTTGACTTCCTGCTTGGTCATCTTCATGTCGTTCTTGAATTTGATTTTCTGATAAGCAAAATCGGCAGCGGCAATCAGCATATAAAAGAGAGCTATTCTGATGCCCAGATTGAGAACCAGCGTTCCCACCTGGGCGATGCCCTGATTCAGCGACACATCGTAAAGCTGGTAGAGCGGCGGCATGTTCTTTTTCAGGTAATCATACACCACATAACCGATCAGCGTCAGTTTTAAAAACGACTTTACCAGCTCCATCAGTGAGTTTTTGGAAAAGATACGCTTAAATCCGCTCACCGGATTGAGCTTGTTAAATTTCGGCTGAAGCGGCTTGCCCGTAACCTTCCATTTTACCTGTATGACATTGGCTATAAACGCCACCAGAAAGCCCGCTATCAAAAAAGGCGCGATCACCTGCAGAATCCTGAGCAGGCTCATGGTAAAAAGCATCCGGAAGGTCTGTGTCTGAATGTGGCCGTCGTACAGCTTCGCATACTCCGGAATCTGGGAATAGAGCTGGGACATATTTCCCACAAAAACCGTTCCGATATATTCCATAAGGAAACGGAGCATGACAAAAGCGGCGAGCATTTCAAAGGCGCTTGTCACCTCTTTACTCTTAGCTACCTGACCTTCTTTTCGGGCATCCTCCAGCTTTTTACTGGTAGGCTCCTCCGTTTTTTCCCCGCCGGGCCCATCCTTGGCGAAGAACTGGAGATTATACTGTAAGATCAAACCATCCCCTCCACAAAGGACACTATCATTCTCTTCATCTGTGTGAACACATTGTCCGCCAGAGCCGGCAGCATCCGCATTGACAGAAAGAGAATCCCCAGTCCCACAAGCACCTTAAGCTGCATGCCGACGGCAAACATATTAAGCTGCGGGGACACCTTGGCAAGCACGCCAAGCACACAGTTTAAAAAAATCATGGCGCAAAAGATCGGCAGTATAATACGGAATCCTATCACAATATAATCTCCCAGAAACATGAGAACGGATTCCATCAGCGCCTCGCTTTTAAAAACCGCGCCATTTATCGGAATTAAAGTAAAGGTATCTACCAGCGCTCCCAGAAGATACTGGTATAAACCTGAAATGATCATAAAAAGCGTAAACATGTACTGATAAAGCACACCGGTAAAGGTGGCCTGCTCCCTGGTGGTCGGATCAATCAGCGAAACCATGGACAGACCGATCTCCATATCCGCAATGCTTCCGGCAAAGGACGTCACCGTGGTGCATATCTGCGCGCCCCATCCGATCACAAATCCTGTCAGAGCCTCCTTCATTACAATCACTGCAAATCCCAGAAGCGAGTTATAAACCACTTCGTTGTGATCCACCGCATGATAAATCAGATAGGCAAAGAAGAGGCTGAAACCAATCTTCACTCTGCGGGGCACATTTGACATGCTGAAAAACGGAGCAACATACACAAAGCAGCTGATCCGCACCAGAACCAACAGAAAATATTCCAAATCCGCATAACTAAAGCTGATGTCCAACATAACGCCACTTTCCCACTGTCATGCGCCGCCCTGTTATCTGATATACAGATTAAAGTCTGACCAGAGACCCGCCATAAACTCCACCATATTGTTCATAATCCAATGTCCCGCCAGCATCAGCATCAGAAAAATTGCCAGTACCTTCGGCACAAACGTCAGAGTCTGCTCCTGAATGGATGTAACCGTCTGAAAAATACTCACGATCAGGCCCACAATCAACGATACAAGAAGCATCGGCGCCGCACATTTGATAATGGTAAAAATAGCCTCCTCGGCAATGGCAGTCACGTCATTGGTTGTCAAGCTCTCACATCCTTTCTTTTCCCGGCACGCCGGACAGGATCACACACTGCCGCACCGTCCCCAGCATCTCCGGGCCGCCTTCCTATACTAATACCATACTAATAATAGAAGGTTCCCACCACGCCCCTGATAACCAGATACCATCCGTCCGCCAGCACAAACAGCAGAATCTTGAACGGCATCGAAATCGTAGTCGGCGGCAGCATCATCATACCCATGCTCATCAGGGTGGAGGCCACCACCATGTCAATGACAATAAACGGAATATATATCAGGAAACCGATGATAAAAGCCACTCTCAGCTCGTTGATAATAAACGCGGGCACGAGAACGCTGATCGGTATGTCATCCAGTTCACCACTCCACTCCAACCGACTCAGATCCATAAAAAAGTTTACATCACTCTTCTGTGTCTGTCCATACATAAACTGCCGGATCGGAGCCGCCGCAGCCTTAAAAGCTTCCTCCTGCGTCAGCTCCCCCGCCTCAAAGGGCGCTACCGCTTCCGTATAGACCGCCGTCAGCGTAGGCTGCATAATGTAAAAAGTCAAAAACAGGGCTATGCCGATCAACACCGTATTGGGCGGCGCTGTCTGTGTATTTAACGCCTGTCTCGTAAAATGGAGCACAATAATAATCCTCGTAAACGAGGTTAACATAATAATCAATGACGGTGCAATAGCAATCAAGGTAAGGATCAAGAGAATCCGCAGAGCGCCATTCACACTGCCATTACCGTTGTTGTATGTAACCGTCACCGTATTGGCGATATTCAGTTCTGCCAGATCATCGGCATTTTCCGATGCACCGGGCGGATCCAAGTTTGTCCTCTCATTGGAGGTGCCTGTAAGGTTGGACTCCCGGTAGGGGGTGTCGGTCACAGCCGTCGTCGAATTTTCCGTCGCATAAACGGTCTCGCCCCAATTAAGATACAATATGCCTGCCACCATCAGCAGGCATATTAATTTTGCCAAATGATATCCGGAAAAATATTTCTTCATTCGTCTCGCCCGTCTTCTTTTTCCAGGATTCTTTCTTTCTGAATTTTCGTAAGTACGTCCTTAAAACCGGGCGCACCTCCAATAGACCCCTCGGAAAAACACAAATCCTCCGCGGGAATCTCTGATAACATTGTAACAGTATCTTTGCAGACTGCAACAGCCAAATACTTCCTGCCAATCCTGACAATCTGTACATATTTGTTATTCGACAGCCGAAGAGCCTCCATAAGCTCCATATTTGCCCCGGCAGACCTGCCCTTCTGATACCCGCCGATCCACTTCGTAACAAACGCAGTCACAGCCAGCACAAAGACAAACAGAAGTAGAACCGTTACAAACTGCACATAGGAGTCAGTCCTGTCCGATAATGCCAGAAGCATTAACCTACAACCTTCTTAACAGCCTCTAACACGCGATCAGCCTGGAACGGTTTTACAATGAAATCCTTCGCTCCCGACTGAATGGACTCGATGACCATAGCCTGCTGACCCATAGCGGAACACATGATAACCATAGCGCCGGGATCGCCTTCCTTGATCTTCTTGAGCGCCTGAATACCATCCATCTCCGGCATCGTGATATCCATCAGTACGAGATCGGGCTTGAGTTCGTTGTACTTCTCAACTGCCTTGGCACCATTCTCCGCCTCGCCTGCCACGTTATAGCCGTTCTTGGTCAAAATATCCTTGATCATCATTCGCATAAACGCTGCATCGTCACATACTAAAATATTTTTTGCCATGTCTCTTCTCCTATCACATATTATTTGATAATTTCGGTTACCCGAATACCAAAGCTCTCCTCGATTACCACTACTTCGCCCTTAGCTACAAATTTACCGTTGACCAAAACGTCAATCGGTTCGCCGGCGATTTTATCCAACTCAATGATGGTTCCCGGTGCAAAATCCAAAATATCCGAAATGGATTTGGATGTTCTTCCCAGCTCCACCGTTACCTCCAACGGCACATCCTTAATCAGTTCGATGTTCTCCTGACTCTGTAAAGGATTAAAGTCTCCGGCAAAGTTCTGGAACTGAACAGGCTGTACATTCATGCCCGGCTGCATCACCATCTGGGGCATCATCTGCATCTGGGGCATCATCTGCATTTGCGGCATCGCCTGCGGCATTCCCATCTGCATCTGGCTCATGTCCATCTGCGGCGCCTGCGCCTGCATGGGCTGTGCCTGCGGCATCTGCTGCGGCTGTGGAGCCGGCGCGGGTGCCGGTTCAGGTGCTGCAGCGGGTGCAGCCGGCTGCGCGTCTTCCTGATTCAGAATAAAGGTATCGTATACATCCTTCGCAAATTCTACCGGATACAACTGCATGATGGTGGAGTCCACCAGCTCGTCAATCTGCATTCTGAAAGAAATCTTGACAAAGGTTCCTTCCAGGAAATCTGCGATATCACCGCCCGATTTAAACGCCGTAAGATCTACCAGACTTGCCTCCGGCGGACTGATGTCGATCATTTTGCCAAACATGGTGGAAAGCGCTGTGGACGAAGCTCCCATCATCTGGTTCATGGCTTCTGAGATTGCGGAGAGGTGCAGCTCCCCCAGTTCTCCGTCCGTATTGCTGCCATCGCCGCCCATCATCAGGTCGGTGATAATCTTTACGTCATGCTCCTTTAAGATCAGGATATTCGATCCATCCAACCCCTGTGTATACTTAATAAGAATAAATACGCAGGGCTTCTCGTAATCTTCCAGTACATTCTTCCACGTCGCCAGCTTTACAATCGGCGTCGTGATGTTGACCTTTCGGTTTACAACAGAAAACAGGGTGGTCGCAGATGCACCCATACTGATATTGGCAACTTCACCAACGGCGTCTTTTTCCGCTTCTGTCAACAGCGTATCATCCGCATCCGGCCCGTCAAAAACCGATGCTTCAGCCCCGGCGTCCGAACCCGCCGAATCATCATCGCCGTTCAAGAGTGCGTTAATTTCATCCTGTGATAACATTCCGTCCATACTTCTATTCCCCCTCTCTGATCACCGATGTGACTCTCACAGCATTCTTATCCCTGCTTGTGCCGGGAAGCGCGGTGAATTTCTTGATATTACCCACATACACCGTAAGCTCCTGTTCTACCTCGGTATCTAATCGTATAATGTCGCCGAGCTGCAGATTCACAAAATCGGTGACCGATATGCTCGTCTTTCCCAGTACGGCTTTGACCGGGACATCCACTCTCTTGACGAGAGCCTCGATGTATTCCTGGAAATCCTCGTCGTCCTGCTCCTGCATGTTCGCATACCAGAACTTCGTATTGAGCTTATCCATGACGCTCTCCAACGTGAAGAAGGGGAGACATACATTCATAAATCCTTCCACCTCGCCTATTTTCATATTCAAGGTGACAATGGCAATCATATCATTCGGGGCTATAATCTGCGCAAACTGGGAATTTGTCTCTATCCGTTCCAGCACGGGGTTGATCTCCACCACATTCTTCCACGGTTCCCGCATCAGCTGCATACAGACTACCATCATTTTTTCTATGATCGTCATTTCTATTTCGGTAAATTCTCTGCCCTTTTCAAGCGAATCGCCCGCGCCGCCAAGCATCCTGTCAATCATGGCAAACCCCAGCTGGGAAGCCAGCTCTATCAGGATCGTCCCGCCAAGGGGCTGAAAGTTCACAATCCCCAGTATAACCGGATTGGAAAGGGAGTTTGAAAACTCCGAGAATATAACCGTCTCGGAACTCGTCACCGATACCTGTACATTCTTTCTCAGATGCACCTGCATACTCGTAGAGAGCAGACGCCCATAATGCTCATATATAATTTCCAGCGTGCGCAGATGTTCCTTTGAGAACTTGGTAGGCCGTTTAAAGTCGTAATCCCTAACCTGTTTTTCATCAGCGCCATTCAGCTCATCCGTGTCCAGCTCACCGCTGCTTAAGGCGGCCAGCAAATTATCTATCTCATTTTGTGATAGTACCTCTCCCACGAAAAGTTCACCTCCTGTGGCTCTTATTCCTTCTCAATACTATCCAAACAAGATGTCACCAAATGACACGTTATAGATAAACTTGGAATCGAACATAGTCTGTATTCTGTCAAGGATCTCTTTTTTGACCATCTCCTGATTGTCCCGTACCTCTTCAGCCGTATACTGGGCAAACACGCTGTTGATCTGATCTTTCATCAATCCTTCCATATTGGTGAGATTCTCTGCGGAGCCATACTCCTTATAACCGTCCGCCTTGGTGTTAATCGACAGGGTGACTGAAACAACGCAGTAATGGTCTTTATCGTCGCCCTCTGTCTTTTTCAGCGGAATCGTCATATTATCCGCAAAGGAATAAGTCTCGGTGTCCGCCATGGAAACGGTTTCTTCCGCCTCCTCGCCGCCCCCGCTGGCCGCAAGCTCCAGATCAAGGGCCGTGCCGATATTATCCACCAGCGCGGCAGTCTTCTTAGAAGCGCCCGTCACGCTGAACATCATTATGGCGGTCAATACGATATTTACAATCAACAACGCCAGAATAATTACGGAAATCAGATTCTTCTTCATAACTTTCGTCTTCTCCTTCTACACACAACTTAGTAAGAACTGAGCGAATTATAGATCTTAATCTCCACTCTTCTGTTCTTCGCCCTTCCCTCCGGTGTTGAATTATCCGCAACAGGAAGATACTCGCCTCTGCCGGCGTGCTTGATATTGGCGGGGTCCAGATTAGTGATCGAGAGAATGTAGTCAAACACTGACAGCGCACGCCCGGAGCTCAATTCATTGTTGTTAGAATACTTTGCCCCTGACATTGGCACATTATCCGTGTGTCCCTCTATCTCAATCGTACCGTCCGCATATCGCTCCAGAATCAATCCCACCTGATCCAGAATAGGCTTTGCGTCATCTTTAAGAAGCGTGCTGCCAGAATCAAAAAGCAGCGCTCCTTTCAGGGTAAGCTGGACAAATTGCGCGGTAAACGCCACGTCCACTTCGTCTTCAAGATTTCGTTCATCCAAAGCCTCCTGGATTTTCTCAGCCAGCGCTTCGGACTCCTCCATCTGTGCCTCTTCCAGCTTTTCCTGCGCTTCGGCCACAGACTCGGCGACGTCCTCGGAAATCATCTCCCCGTCGTCCATCTTGCCGGTACTGTTTATATATTCATCCAGCTCGTTAAGCTGGCTGACGCCGTTACTGATCAACATGCCGTCGCCAATGGCAGATGCACCCGCTTCAAAAACAGAGAACATCTGATTAAAGGACGCAACAACCTTTTCCTGCTTCACTTCGTCAACCGTCGACATGGAAAACAGCAGGACGAAGAAACAAAGCAGAAGATTCATCAGATCAGAAAACGTGGCCATCCACGCCGGGGAACCTTTCGGAGCCTCTTCCTGATTCTTTTTAGCCATCTGCCTCACCTCCGCCTTCGTCTCCGGAAGATCCTCTGTCTGCAGGAGCCAGGAAGGATTTCAGCTTCTCCTCAATGACACGCGGGTTTTCGCCTGCCTGAATGGAAAGGAGACCTTCGATCTCAATTTCCTTCACCATCATCTCTTCCGCGTTTTTATTTTTCAACTTGGTTGCTACCGGTGTACAAATCCAGTTCGCAAGCACGGATCCATAGAATGTGGTAACCAGAGCGACCGACATGTTCGGGCCGATGGTTGCGAAATCGGACAAATCCCTAAGCATGTTAATCAGACCGATCAGGGTGCCGATCATACCCCAGGCAGGACCCATGGCGGCAACGTTTTCCCAAAAACCGATCTTATCCTTGTGTCTGCCCTCCACGCTAACCAACTCAGTCTCCATGATGGCGCGCACCAGCTCGGGATCCGTACCGTCGACAATCAAAAGGATACCCTTTTTCAAAAAATCATCATCAATATCGCTGGCAGCTTCCTCCAGAGAGAGAAGGCCTTCCTTACGGGCCACGTTAGAGAGATCAATAATCTTCTGAATAATCTCCGGCACATTCATGGCAGAAACCTTGAAGATCAGTCCCATGCTCTTAAGTCCCGCAAGGAAATCCGGTATCGTATAACTCGCAAAAATACACATGAAGGAACCGCCAAAAGTAACCAGAATCGACGGCACGTCTACGAAACCCAAGACCGTGGAAAAATCCTTACCGAACACCATGCCGAATATCATCAACGCAAAGCACGCTACCAAGCCAATAACTGAAGATATATCCATATGTACACACCCACTTTTACACTAGTCTGCAAAAATATCCTTTCTATACGATTTTACTAAATTTTTCACATCTTGTCTACTTTCTTTTACAATTAATTTGCGGCCGGTGGTAAAAGACAGCACCGTATCCGGCGTTTCTTCCGCCAATTCCAGCAGGTCAGGGTTAATCAGCACCTTGACGCCATTAATCTTCGTAACTTCTATCACAGACATGCCCCCTTTTCATTCCTACACACTGCAACTAAATTATTTTACCACACATCTACAAAAACTGCAAAAAAAAATTTACCAATTTTTTTGGCAATTCCCACGCAAAAGGGGAATCTTCCACGAAAATTCGTGGAAAATCCCCCTTCTTTATACATATTCCAACAACCCAGCCGAGGCTGCGCGAAGCGAGAACCAAAGCCGAGGCTGGGTTTTATACAGCCTCGAGATGGAAGGATTTTAATCCTTCCATCGGTTATCTCTTAAGATTTACCAGCTCCTCAAGCAGCGTATCGGAGGTGGTAATGATACGGCTGTTTGCCTGGAAACCACGCTGCGTCGTGATCATCTCGGTAAACTCGCCCGCCAGATCCACGTTACTCATCTCCAGAACGCCGGACTCCATGGAGCCCTCGCCGTCCGCCGTGATATCCTGACCGACGCCGTCGAACTCGCCTGAGTTCATGGTCGCGGAGTAAAGGTTGTTACCAGCCTTTGCCAGACCGGAAGCGTTGGCAAATTTTGCCACTGCGATCTGTCCCAGAAGCTTGGTCATGCCGTTATCATAGGAGGCTCTGATCTTACCGTCCTGTCCGATCTCCACGCCGATCAGCTCGCCGGGCTTACGGCCGCTGCCCAGATTGTTCTCCGTGCCGTCGCCGTTGTCCATATTGGCGGTGGATACTTTACCGTTATTTACATTGGACATGGTTGCAAAATCAATGTCAATGTTGGTAAAATGCTCCAAATTTATATTCTTACCGGTCATATCCGTGGTGGACGTGTTGAAATTAAGCGTCACAGCCGTCTGCTCCGGGTTGCCTACATAATTAAAGGATCCGTCCTTGGTATTAAATACCAGCTGGTTTCCGGTGTAGGTCTCGGAAATATGAATGCTTGCGTGACCGTCGGGCGTAATGTTGTTGATGCTGTACTTCATGCCGCCCTCGCTGGTCAGGCCATAGGCCTTCTCCAAAATCGTCTCCGCATCGGCGGGGTACTTCAGAGACACGCCAAACTTTCCGGTGTCTCCGTTAAAGGTGGAATCCTGCCCTGCTATGGTCTTGAAATCTGCCGTAAAGGAAAGCTTCACCGCGCCCTCTCCTTTATCCGCATCCCATTCCGGCGCTCCTGAAAGCGTTACGCCGTTGCCGCCCAGGCGGCTAAGTACGGTCGCCCACTCTGTATTAGGCTTACCGTTGGCATTTGTAAGCGGCAATGCCTTTCTTTTTGTTTTATCATTGGGATTCGGCAGGTAATAATACTGCTTCTTCTTCTCATCGTAGATAAGGCCGTACTCCTTCTCCAGAATGTCACGATCCAGCGTCACGCTGCCTGCTACCTGCACAGCCGTATCCCCGGGCACATCCAATGGCTTAGTTCCCGCACCCGGCGCTGCGGCGTTATTAATCTGTGTCACCTTCAGATCCTGCGACATGCTCATCATCACGTTCTTATCGAAATCCGCCAGAATTTCGCCAAGGGCATAATTTATCTGGAACTTCTGGTTTGTGGCAGAGCCGTCTGCCGCTGTGGTCTCCGTGTAGGTCACGCTGCCGTCGTCAGGCAGGGAAAATACCTTATCCTGATCAATCGACTTTTCGGCGCCGAAGGTAGCGATCTGGCTGATATCGTTCACATTATAATACGTCTTCAGGGATACGCCGTCGCTGTTGATGATATCGTCAAGCTGCACGTAATAGTTGCCGTCGCCCGCGGTAATCAGCTTATGGGCGCTGAACAGGGCCGTATACTTATAACCCGCCTGATCAAAGAACTGCAGGGTCATAACCTTGCCGGCCTTGCTGTTCACGTCCGTGTCGTTTCTGTCCAGAATGCCGGACGCCACCGCCTTGGTGGTGGACTCCGCCGGCGCGGTCAGGTTTTTCGCATTCATAACCTGCAGGGCGGAAACAACATCGGAACGGATATCTCCGGTTTCCTCATCTACCTGCCATCCCATTACACGGTAGCCGGTGCTGGCCATAACCAGATTGCCCGCGCCGTCAATGGTAAAAGAACCGTCTCTGGTAAAGAAGTTCTGGGAACCGCTGTTTACGATAAAGAAGGATTCGCCCGTAATCATAACGTCCCAGGGGTTGTTGGTGGACTGGGCGGAACCCTGTCTCGTAATGGCCGTGTTGATGGCCGCCGCCTTGGAACCGAGACCGATCTGTCTTGCGTTGATACCGCCGCGGCCCGTATCTGCATTGGCTCCCGACGCCGCCTGTGTCTGCTGATAAAGCAGATCGCTGAATACCATGTTCTGCGACTTGTACGCCGTAGTGTTTACGTTTGCAATGTTGTTACCGATAACATCCATTCTGGTCTGGTGGGTCTTAAGGCCCGACACGCCAGAAAACAATGATCTCATCATAGTGAAATGACCTCCTTAACTCTTGCGCGGAACCGTCTGTCCTCTCTGTCAGTCGAGGACCGTAAGCCTCCTGTAAGGTCCGGCTTAAATAATGACCGCTCCGTCTATGTTTGTAAATACGTTCTCATCGGCTTCCGTCTGATCCATCGCCGTGATTACCGTCTGATTCGGCACACTCACGATGAACGCGAAGGAATCTACCATAACCAATGATTCTTTTATCCCCTTCGCTGAAGCTTTGGCTGCTCCCAGGTTCAGGCGTTCCACCTGTTCCTCGGTCAGTTCAATATTTCTGTCTGACAATCGGTTGGCCGCATGCTTGGAAAATTTTACTTCTCCGGACTGCTGCATCCCGTCCGTCTTTGTTGACAGAATATCCCGGAAGCTTACGCCTCCCTGCGCAGGCGCTCCGTCCCTGGATCTGCCTGTCTTTAAATATTGATCCTGCAGCTGTTCTATCGAAGGGAAAGAACTGCCCTGAATCTTCATAATTTCTCCTCCTTGAGACAACCGTCCTTCTTATGGCGCTTACTTATCGCCGCCTTCGTCGCCGTCATCGTCTTTACCGGCGTCGTCCTTGTCAGAATCGCCCTTGTTGGCCTCGGCAACTGCCACCATATCCTTCATCTTCTTCACGTACTGATTCATTTTCTCTACCTGCTCAGCCGTCAGGAAGCTCTTCTGATAGTCGTTCATGTCCTGATACATCTTATCCAGCTTCTCGACCTTTTCCCTGTCAGCAAGGGTCAGGTGCTCAATAGCGGGAAGTTTGTTCAGAATATTCAGGAACTCCGCACCCAGCCTGTAGGCTTCCAGATAAGTAGGATCAGCAACGGTATCCAGATCGTCCATGGAATAGAGATCGCCGTTTACGGAGAGATATGCCTTATTCCTCTCGTAAACCACATAGTCTACATTACCCTGTACGGTCGTTTCCCTGCCTTCGCTGTCCGTCACCTTCAAAAGCACGGTCTGACCCACCAGAGACGAAGCTCTGAAAAGATCCATGGATGCGCTCATGTTCTGCATCTGCTCCAGCTCGGAGAAGGTTGCAAATTGAGAAATATACTCCGTGTTTGAGGTAGGCTCCAGAGGATCCTGATATTTCATCTGCGCCACCAGAAGCTGTAAGAAAGCGTCCTTATCCAGACTGTCGTTTCCTGTTCTCTTCTTCTTGTTAGCTTCCGCCAGAGACGCCGCGGAATTGTTTTCCACAAATTTACCGTCTTTTACTTCCTGTACTACTCCCATACTCTCACTCCTTTCTGTTCTCGTTATCTTATGCCATATAATCTACCGTGTTGCCGTTTGCCTGCATCATTTCCACTGCGATCCGCTCTGAATCCTCCAGCTCGTCAATACCGTCCTCTTCCATCTCGTCAAGATTCAGGCTGATCCTTCTGGCATTTTTCTTTGCGTTTCCGTTTTCCTGATCCCCGGTCTCCCGTTCGCCGCCGAACTGATCTCCGTAGGCGTGGCCTGCAACTGTAACCTCCACAGCCTCCACTTTGATTCCCTGCTCTTCGAACTGTTCCTTCAGCTGAATCAGCTGGGTTTCCAAAACCGCCTTAACGGTCTCGTTCTGCGCCGCAAACTGGGCTGTGATAACCCCATCCTTTGCCGCCAGCTGTACATGTACCGTACCAAGACTTGCGGGGTGCAGCTGCATCTCCAGCTCCTGTGTTTCCGGCTTGATGTTAATTTTCATGTACTCTACGATCTGATCCATGATCTGATTCGTCGGGGCTTGCGTGTATACCGGCCTCTCCACCGGCGCTTCCAGCTCCTGCGTTCGCCCTGTCAGGTTCTGTAAGAAAGCGTTTCCTGCGTTCTGTCCCGCATTCCCCTCCTCCTTATGTCCCGTTTCGGCTTCATTTGCCTTCTTTACCACGGGCTCTGTCTCAGGCTTCGCTGTTTCTGTCACCTGCTCGCTGACATGCTTTTGTCCGCTGGCGTCGTCCACAGTCACTTTAACCTGTACCGTGCCGGTTTCCTTCGCCACGTTCACCGTGTAGTCCTTCATGCCCTCCACGCTTACCTCAGGCTCAGTTGTCCCGGGCATCGCTGCTGACTCCTGTGTCTCCACGGGCTGCATCTTTACAGGCTCCTTTTCCTCTGCGCTGATCTTTTCAAGCAGCGCGTTCAGCTCATCCGCATCCAGTCCCATCTCTTCCTGCAGTGCCGCCAGCGTATCGTCCACCGTCTGGAAGAGTTCCTGCAGATTACCATACAGTTTTTCGTCCGTTACCAGTGACAACTCGTCTGTACTGTCCGTCAAAGCAAGCAGCAGCTGTTTCAGATTCGTGGGATCGAAAAGATCTACTGCCGTCAGTCCGAGAATTTCCATGGCTTCCACCACTTTTTCAAGGGGAACGTCCATCACATCGGCAATTTCTTCAGCAAGCTCTCCAGCCGCTTCTTCCACGTCCTCGCGGACTTCCGCATCCTGTGGGTTCTGATCCTGCACCGCAGCCGTCTCGCCCTTCCCGTCCTGAGACACGGCGCTGTTTCCATCTTCCGCGGACGCATCCTCAGGCTTCTTCGTTGCGGCAGTCTTTGTATTGTCAGGCTTAACCGTATCTTTTTGCAGTACCGTTTCCTGCGTGTTTCCCACAACCGTCGGCTTCGACAGACCCGTCTGCGCACTGCCCGTCTGGGGCTTAGGCGCTGCGGTAAGCTGGCTGCTCATCTTATCCATGAGCTTGTCAAAGCGTTCCTGCACCATCTCTTCCGGCTTCACAGATGTCTGACTTCCCTGTACGCTCCCTAAGGCTCCCAGGGTGTTTACATTGTTTACCGTCATTCCTGCTCTTTCCTCCTTTCTGCAGTTTTCAAGGTTCAGCGTCAGAATGATTTCCTGACGCAAATCGGGCAGTGATTATCTCCTGCCCGCCGCGCAGCCCGTACGCCGTACAGTATCGCCTGTCTCCGCACAGGTCTGCAAATATATATAAAGTGCGGCTTCCCACACAATATATATCACATATTATATCGGCCGTTCCCCGCTGTCAGTAAAGCGGTTTTACAGAAAAAATTAAAGTCTCGGAGAGCCCCCGACGCTTATGATTCGGGATCCATAATCCTGGTCAGTCTGGCCGCCGTCTCGGCGTCCATAGCCCCCAGAATGTTACCGCGGTCCTCCGCGCTCATCTGATCCAGTATCCGGGCCGCCAGATCCAGATCGTCCGTCATTGCCTCAAAAATGGCGGCAGCCGCCTTTGGCTTCATCTCGGAATAGGTCTGCGCGTAATCCTTGATCTCCTGATCCGCCTCCTGCTGCTGAATCACCTGTTTATACAGATACTCCGCCGTGGTGGGATCCATTGTCTGATAGTATTTTACATATTCTTCCGCGCCGGGTCCCTTCTCCGCGTAGACAACTTCCTCATAAAATTCCGTCTTGATGCGCTCGAATTCCACCTGCGCGTCCTCAAAGGTCTGTAATCTCTCAATCTCCGCCCGCTGTTCCTCCAGCGTCTCGTAATCTACAGAGCTGGCCGCCTGCGCGTCCTCCAGCTGCAATTCCAGCTCCTTAATATAGTCCACCGCCTCCCGCAGACTGGTGTAGCCGCCGTAAGATTCCTCATCGTCGGTAGTCACCGTGGAATCCGACGGCAGAATCTTGTTGACCACCGGCACGTCCTTAAGAACAGGCGCAAGCACGCTTGATCCGAAACCGCCCACATCCAGCTTGATCAGAAGACATAAGATCGCAACCCAGATTATAACAATAACAACTGTTACCAAAAACACGGACACACCGCCCGCTTCCTCATCCTCCGTAAGCTTTGCCTCCTGCTCGGAGATCTCTTTGGCACGCTGTTTAGCTTCCTTTTTCTGCGCCTTCCGATCACTCTTGATCTTGGCGCGCTCATCCTTCAGCCTCTTTTTTTCCGCTTTTTTATCAACGGGGGGTTCCACACCCGTCATACCCGCATTTACCGCTTCAGTCGCCATTTCCGTTTCCCTTTCCACGCTGCCCGTAGGTGTAGCTTGTCAGTTCGTCCACAACCTTGGCTTCGGCCGCCTTCTCCTCATCCAAAAACTGGAGCAGGGCCTTCTCCTTAAGCTTTTCGTGCATTTTGCGCTCCTGCATGATCTCCGTCAGCTTCTCCCGCGCCAGTTCTACAACTTCCGCGGCTTTTGCCACCTCAATCCGCTGTGCCATAATCAGTTCGTCCATGATGAGCACGGCGTTTCGGTTATCCCGCAGATCATCCACGCTGATGGCATTTTCACGCATCCGCCTGCCTTCCTCCAGATAGGCGGCTTTCCTGTCGATCAGCTTTTGCAGCTTCTCCTGTTCCTCGTTATACGCCATCTGGGCTTTCCCCAGCTCCATCTTGGCCTGCGTCTCAAGCTGATACTTGATATTCAGGATACTCTGCATCCTGTATCTGAATTTCGCCATGGCCGGTCACCCCTTACTCTGCATCCGCATCTTCCGCTTCCGCAAAGAGCTCCCGCAGCATATCCACGGCTTCCTCATAGTCATATTTTGAATCCACATCCTGCATCAGAAAATCATTCACCGCCTCAATCTTGGCGATGGCATAGTCGATATTCCTGTTGCTCCCGCTTTTATATGCGCCGATGTTGATCAGGTCTTCCGCCTCGTTATAGGTGGCAAGCACGTTTTTAAGCTTACCCGCAAGGGTTTTATGCTCCTTGTTTACAATCTGGCTCATGCACCTGGAAATACTCTGCAGCACATCAATCGCCGGATAATGATTCTGATGGGCCAGTCTTCTGTTTAACATAATGTGGCCGTCCAGAATACTTCTGGCCGTATCCGTAATGGGTTCGTTCATGTCGTCGCCGTCCACCAGCACCGTATACAGTCCGGTAATGGAGCCTGTCGCCGCACAGCCGGCCCGCTCCAGAAGACGCGGCATTTCTGAATAAACGCTGGGCGGATATCCTCTTGATACCGGAGGTTCTCCGCTGGCAAGCCCGATCTCACGCTGCGCCATGGAAAAACGGGTCAGGGAGTCCATCATCAGAAGGACGTCCTTTCCCTGATCCCTGAAATATTCTGCGATCGCACAGGCGGTCTTGGCCGCCTTGTTTCTCTCAAGAGCTGATTTATCCGAAGTGGCCACCACCACAACGGAACGGCGCATGCCTTCCTCGCCCAGATCACGCTCCACAAACTCGCGCACCTCTCTGCCCCGCTCGCCGATCAGAGCGATCACGTTGATGTCCGCCCTGGTATTTCGCGCAAACATACCCATCAATGTGGATTTTCCCACGCCTGATCCTGCAAAAATACCGATACGCTGGCCCTTTCCGACCGTCATAAGCCCGTCTATGGCTTTCACGCCAAGGGGCAGTACTTCCGAGATAATCTTTCTGCTCATGGCGTCCGGCGGCTGCGCCTCCACACTGTAAGGCACGCCCGGCATATATTCGCCGTCAATTCTGCCGAGGCCGTCAAGCACCTTTCCCAAAAGATCGTCGCTGACCGGCACCGTCAGGGGATTTCCCGTATTCTCCACGATACATCCGAGACCGATTCCGTCCGTCTTGTCGCAGGGCATCAGAAGGGTCCTTCGCTCCTTAAAGCCCACTACCTCAGCCGTAATCGGCGGGTACTCGTTACCCACAGGATAGATTACGCACAGATCCCCGAGCTTTGCCTCAGGCCCCGCTGATTCGATGGTAAGGCCCACCACGTTCTCTACCCTGCCTTTTTTCCGAAAGAAAGTATCGTCCTTTATGCTGCTGTATTTATAAAAATTAATCGCTGTATTCATCCGACGCTTCTTTCTGCTGCACCTCTATACCTTTTCATAGGATAATACCTGTAACTTTTTGGTGAGCTCCTCCAGCTGCGTGCCAAGGCCGCAGTCAAAGATCCCCCCGTCCGTCTCAATCAGGCAGTCGCCCTTGCTCAGGGCGATATCTTCTATAATCTCAATCAGCCCTCTGCCGGCTACCGCGCCTTCCACGAGAGTCTGCTTCTGCATGTTGACGTAAGGGTAGTCCTCCGCCGACACATGCACGATAAAAGTCTTACTGCTCTCCACCTTGCGCAGGGTGGCGTCTATCAAATGTACCAGAATGTCTCTGTTATCCGAAAGGTCAACGCCGAAAATATGGCTGTACACATCCGTAATGGTTTCAATAAACCGAGGCTCCAGATTTTCCAGCATATCGTCAAATTCTGCTTCCAGCTGCCTTCTTCTGTCGGCCAGCTCCTGTTTCAGCCCCTCCACCTCGGCCATGCCTCTGGCGTATCCTTCATCGTACCCCTGCCTTGTGCCTTCCTCCACAGCGTTAGCGCGCTGTATCTCGGCCTCTCTGTGGGCTTCCTTCTCTATCTCAAGAGCCTGCGCTCTGGCCTGTGCCACAATATGCTCCGCTTCCGCCTCGGCCGCCTCACGGCTGGCCTCCGCATCCGACGCCTTAATTACGTTGCCGGAGCCCTCACCGTCAGAAAACAGGGCGTCCAGCTCCTCTCCGGGAAGACCGCTCACAAACTCCGCGGATTCGCCTTCTCCTTCCCCGTCCTCCTCGTCGAAAGACGGCACTGTAGCCGCGTTGGCCCGGCGAAGCGCCTCCCACTCCTCAATGCGCTCCGCAACAAGGTTGTTGCTGTCTATCACACACTTATCTTCGCCGTCCACTCTGACCCAGCCGGCTTTGTATAAAGATCTTGGCTTCATCTTAAACAATGATCTCGTCACCTCCGCCTCTGGAGATAACGATTTCAGCAGCATCTTCCAGTTTTCTGATGATATTTACAATCTTCTGCTGCGCTTCCTCCACATCCTTCATTCGGACGGGACCCATAAATTCCATGTCCTCCTTGATCATAACCGCAAGACGCTTGGAAAGGTTGTTGAAGATGGCATTCTGCACCTCTTCGTTGGAACCCTTCAATGCGATTGCCAGATCGGAGTTATCCACATCACGCAGCACACGCTGAATGGCGCGGTCGTCCAAAAGCAGGATATCCTCGAAGACAAACATCTTCTTTCTGATCTCGTCCGCAAGCTCCGGCTCCTCGATCTCCAACGTTTCCATGATATGTTTTTCCGTACCGCGGTCCACCGTATTCAAAATCTCTACCACAGCGTCCACGCCGCCGATAATTGTGTAATCCTGATTTACCAGGGATGACAGTTTGGATTCCAAAACTTTCTCCACTTCCTTGATTACGTCCGGACTGGTCCGGTCCATCACTGCAATACGCTTGGTTACGTCCGCCTGTCTGTCCGGCGGAAGGGCCGATACGATAATCGCAGCCTGCGCCGGCGCCAGATAGGACAGAATCAACGCGATGGTCTGCGGATGTTCGTCCTGAATAAAGTTCAAAAGCTGCGCCGCATCGGCCTTTCTCACAAACTCGAATGGCTTCACCTGCAGGGATGCCGTCAGTTTGCCGATCACGTCCATCGCCTTGTCTGCGCCGAAGGACTTCTCCAAAAGCTCCTTGGCGTAGTTGATACCGCCTTCCGCGATATACTGCTGTGCCAGGCACACCTGATAGAACTCGTTTACCACGCTCTCCTTAAGCTGCGGCGTAACGCTTCTTGTATTCGCAATCTCCAGCGTAAGTTCCTCCACCTCGTCTTCCTTGAGATGCTTGAATATCGCCGCAGATTTTTCCGGCCCAAGAGCAATCATTAAGATGGCCGCCTTCTGGACTCCGTTGATCTTCTCCTCCGTAGCTCTCGCTGCCATTTATCCTACCCCCAGTCTTCGTTTAACCAGTTGCGCAGCAAATTTGCCGCTGCCTCCGGATTCTCTTCCACAAATTTATTGATAAGCCGCTTCTCCTCGGACTCGTTCTCGGAGGAAATCTCCTCAAGCTGTACATCGGACTGCAAAAGCGTCTCCACAGACAGCTCCTCTTCCTCCTCCTCGTGCTTCTCGCCGCGCATGCTGCGCAGTACGACAAAGGCAAGCAGCGCCAGAATTACAATGATAAGGATGATCTGTAAAACATCCGTAGCCGTAATCGGCGAACCCTCCGCGTCAAAGAAAAGATTCTCGCTGTACGCTACCAGCGTAATATTATCCTGTGAAATGCCCGTCGCGTTTGCCACAGTGGCATAAAACGTATCGTCCAGCTCCATTCTGGTACGCTCCGCGTTGGCAAGCTTATATTCCTCCCAGCTCACGCCGTCCAAAAGCCCCTGGGCGTCCACGTCCTCCTCTCTGATCACATTGTAGCTGATCAGGGAAGCCGCCAGGGAAGATGCGCCATAATCAATCACACCGGCCGGCGTCTCTGTGACTTCAATGGTCTCGTTGGGCAGATAGTCTCTGGACTCCTCGCTAACGGTGGAGGAGGAATTGGCGTTATCCTCCAGCACATAGGTGCTGTCGTCGTCGTTGGAATCCGTGCCGGGCACGCCGCCTGTACCGCTGGTATTCTCGGAGTTAAAAACATCCTCATGGCTCAGCACGCCCTGAGTCTGCCCGTCTGCCGGGGTATATGTATGCTCCGTCCGATTCTGGGTTGAGAAATCCAGCACCAGATTGGGAGATACCTCCACATTGTCAAATTCGTTTGTGCCAAGGATCACCCGCCGCACATTGTTGATCATGTTCTTTTCCGCTTCGCTCTTCACGGAGAGATGCGCGGTCGCCATACCGGAAGTGGAATAGTTATCATCCCCCGTAAAGAGCATGTTGCCTTCCGCATCCATAATGACGATATGATTGGTGGTGTCGTTACCAAGCGCCGTAGCAATTGCGCGCGCCAAATAGGCCGCGCTCTCCTGAGAGAACTCGTCCTTTAACTCCAGAATGACAGAAGCAGAGGATTCCTGTTCCTTTGCAATTAACGTCCCGTCATCCTCCGGAATGTTCAGCTTAACCCGGGCAACCTTAATCGCCGTAAACATGGTCAGGAAATCATTCTCCAGCTGTTTTTCCAGATATACCACATGTTTTTTCTGTTTGTCGGACTCCGTAGTGGAGAAGCTGCCGTCCGTCACATTATCAATGCCGTAGCTGGCCGCCTGAATATTATTGGCCCCAAGCAGCAGATTTGCCTGAGAAATATCCTTTTCAAGAACCTGCACAATCAATCCGTCGTCGGAAATCTCATAATTCAATGATTCCCCTTCCAGAAGATCGCGCACCTCCGCCGCTTCCTTTGTTGTCTCACATTCCCGCAGCAATACATACCGGGGTCTGGTGAGCATACTCACAATAAACACCAGCGCAATGATAAGCACCGCCACCACGCTGACAATCAGAGTCTTTTGTCTGGCCGTGAAGCGGTTCCACCATTCCGATATTTTATTTCCAAATTCCTTTAGTTTCTCTACTATTTTTTCCACAGCAACTCGATCTCCTTCAGCATTTCCCTCTTACCCGCCAAACAGAACTAGATCTGCATCTGGATCAGCTCTTTGTAAGCATCCAGAAGCTTATCCCTGATAGCCACTGTGTACTGCAATGCCGTCGAAGCCTTCTGCAGGGCAATGCCAAGGTCATGGGAATTTTCCGTCTCGCCCAGCGCCCACTTGATTTCTTCGTTTTCCGCATCCGACAGATAACTGTTCGTCGTGTTCAGATTGTCGATTGCCGTATGTAACATTGCATCAAAGCCGTTTTCCCTGTAATCTTCGATGCGGGTTGTGGGCGCCGCCTTGGCCGCCTCCCGCACCGCGCCCGAAGTCACGTTATATAATTCCGTAATATCCAAAGCCATTTCTGTTTCCTCCAACATTCCCCGTCATATTTATACTCAGAAGGTATTCAATAGCAACTGCTATTCAACGTTGCTCATCAACTGTTCAGTATATTCAGTCCCATGGTCGCAATATTCTTGCTCGCGCTAAAAGCCGTGGTATTTGCCTGATAGGCGCGGGAAGCGTCGATCAGGTTCGTAAACTCCGTGATCGGATTTACATTCGGATACATCACGTAACCGTTCTCATCCGCATCCGGGTGGGAGGGATCGTAAACCATGTTCCCCTCCGTCACATTATCTTCATAAACGCCCGTCACCTTCACGCCGGAACCCGAGTAGCGGTCTCTCGCCCTGTTAAGCACCTGATGAAAAGGCGTCTGGGAATTCTTTTCCTCAAAAACCACAATCTTTCTGCGGTAAGGAGTGCCATCCTCCGTCCTCGTGGTATTCATATTCGCCACGTTCTGGGATATGGTGTCCATACGGAACCGCTCCGCCGTCATACCCGTGGCGTTAATGTCAAATGAACTGAATAATGCCATGTTGAACTCCTCCTTCTATCACTTCAGAACTGCCTGTAAATTCTTAAACTCCTGCGCCACGCTCTGCTCAAGTCCCTGATAAACCACCTGGTTTTTCGCAAGGTACACACCTTCTGTGTCAGGATCTACGTTATTACCGTCCAGACGGTATGAGAAACTGGCATAATCGGTGTAGGCGATAGGCTTTAAGCGGTTCATCTTCACATCCGCCACCTTGGCATCCATGGATTTATAGCGGGAATGCCGCAGGGCCTTCGCCAGCTGCGTCTCAAAATTCACGTCCTGCCTCTTATAATTCGGCGTGTCCGCATTGGCAATATTGTTGGAAATCGCCTCATGTCTGAGGGCGGACGCGTCCAGCGCCTTATCCAGCACATTCACATAATCAAAAACATTCGTATCAATCAGCGAGCTCATAATCACACTCCTTCCACGTTAATACAATCCATACTCCATTATAAATAATTTATAAAAAAAAACAAGGTTTTTCGATTGATTTTCACAAATTTGTATTTGTCCAAAACATCAAAAAAGGATCTGCAATGCGCAAAAACGGCACTTTTTGCAGATCCTTCTGCCAGTTATTTCTAAAATCTTCCCTGTTCCTTCAATTTTTCAACTTCATCAAAAACCACATCGTTCAAAACCTTGATATAGGTGCCCTTCATACCTGAAGACCGAGACTCTATGACGCCCGCGCTCTCAAACTTCCTGAGCGCGTTTACGATGACCGATCTGGTGATCCCCACCTTATCGGCAATCTTGCTGGCCACCAAAATTCCCTCCATACCGCCCAGCTCGTCGAAGATGTGCGTAATGGCCTCCATCTCCGAAAAGGAAAGGGTGGATATGGCCGACTTCACAACGGCCACCTTGCGGTTCTCCTCCGCGCTCTCCTCGCTCACCGCCCGAAGCATTTCCAGTCCCACCACGGTAGTTCCGTACTCGCACAAAATAATATCGTCAATATCGTACTGGTCGTCGCTCTTGTATAGGAAAAGCGTTCCCAGCCGTTCGCCAGATATCTCTATGGGCGCGATCACCGCCTGAAACCGTCTGATGCCGGGACTCTCAAAGCCAAGCGTTTCCAGATTGACGTTTTCCTTCGTGGAAAGCACTCCCAGAAGCCGCTCGTTCAGCATGGGATCAATAAAACCGCCCACATGACCCACAATCAGCTCCGTGATGGATTCCACCATGGGGGAGTCCCCGATGCCGAGAACCTTGCCCTTTCTGCTTACCACAAGCACATTGGAAATCAAAATTTCCTTTAAAACATCACAGATGTCATTAAATACAACCTTGCCTGAATTATTGTTGTGTAAAAGCTTCCCGATTTTTCGGGTTTTATCTAACAACTGCACACTGCTCATGTATTTACCCCTCGATCTTTGCTTTGCCGCCTGTAATGTATTGATTTTATCACACTATTCAGACAATTTCAATGCATTTGGGCATAGTTCACGCAAATAGGGTGAAATATCCAGACATTACATACATTTTATGCCTGTACTGCCTTTTCTTTCGGCATATCCCTGACAAAGCCGCAGGTTTCATCGGAGCACACCAGCTTGTTCCCCTTCTTCAGCATAATGGAGCCGCAGCGGTCGCATTTCTCATCCACAGGCTGCTGCCATACCATGAAATCGCAGTCCGGATTGTCGATACAGCCGTAATACTTCCGGCCCTTCTTCGTCTTCTTTAAAACAATATCCTTGCCGCATTTGGGACAGGCAACGCCGATTTTTTCAAAATAAGGCTTGGTGTTGCGGCAGTCCGGGAAGCCGGGGCAGGCAAGAAATCTGCCGTGAGGGCCGTATTTGATCACCATCTGCCTCCCGCACAGCTCGCAGTACTCGTCGGCAAGCTCGTCGGCAAGCTCCACCTCCTCAAGCTCCTTTTCCGCCTTCTCCACAGCTTCCTGCAAATCGGGATAAAAATTCTTTACAACCGTCTTCCATTTCACATTGCCCTCCTCCACGCCGTCAAGCAGGGCTTCCATGGTTGCGGTAAAATTCACGTCCACAATGGATGGAAAGGCTTCCTTCATCATATTGTTGACTACCTCTCCCAGCTCCGTCACATAGAGGTTTTTATTTTCCTTGACAATATAGCGTCTGGCAAGAATCGTCGTAATGGTAGGGGCGTAGGTGCTGGGCCGTCCGATTCCCAGCTCCTCCATGGCCCGCACAAGAGACGCTTCCGTGTAATGCGGCGCAGGCTGGGTAAAATGCTGTTTCTCCTCCAGAGAAAGCAGGGTGAGCCCGGAGTCCTCGCTGATCCCCCGGATCAGCGTGTTGGCCTCTTCCTTATCCTCCTCCTGGGTGTAAACGCTCATGAAACCGTCAAACCTGACCTTGGACGCGGCCACCGTAAAGCGGTGCTCCCCGGCGTCAATCTTCACCGAAGTGGTTTCATACTGGGCGGCCGCCATACGGCTGGCGGCAAACCGCTTCCAGATCAGCTGATAAAGCCGGAACTGGTCGCGTGAAAGAGATTCCTTGATATCAAGCGGCAGTCTGCTGATGTCCGTGGGACGAATGGCCTCATGGGCGTCCTGTATCTTTTTATCCGACTTTTTCTCCTGCTCCGTGGCGACCGCATATTCCGCTCCGTATTTTTCCGTAATAAAAGCTTTTGCCGCAGCCTCAGCCTCTTCCGAAATTCTGGTGGAGTCGGTACGCAGATAAGTGATGATACCGGTGGTGCCGTTTCCCTTAATCTCCACGCCCTCATAAAGCTGCTGAGCAAGACGCATGGTCTTCTGGGTAGAGAAATTTAACACCTTGCTGGCCTCCTGCTGTAAGGTCGAGGTGGTAAAGGGCAGGGGCGCTTTCTTTACCCGCTCGCCCGTCTTTATGGAGCTCACCCGATATGATGCGCCCGATAATTCTTTCCTGATCTGCTCCATCTCCTCTCTTGAGGAGATAGTTTTCTTTTCACCCTTTGTTCCATAATATTTCGCCGTCAGCGGATTTTTCTCCCCGTCTACTTTAAGACTTGCATCAAGCGACCAGTACTCCTCCGGGATAAAGGCGTTAATTTCCTCCTCCCTGTCACAGATAATCCGAAGCGCCACCGACTGCACGCGGCCGGCTGAAAGCCCACGCTTTACCTTGGCCCACAGCACGGGAGAAATTTTATAGCCAACCATGCGGTCCAGGCATCTTCTTGCCTGCTGGGCGTCCACCAGATCCATATTGATCTCTCTGGCGTTCTTTAAGGATTCCTTCACCGCCGTCTTTGTAATCTCATTAAAGGTAATCCGATATACCTTCTTGTTTTCCAGTTTCAGCGCATAAAATAAATGCCATGAAATCGCTTCCCCCTCGCGGTCCGGGTCGGTCGCGAGATAGATTTTCTCCGCTTTTTTCACTTCCTTCCGAAGATTGGCCAGAATATCGCCCTTACCCCGAATCGTAATGTACCTTGGTTCGAAGTCGTGATCCACGTCAATTCCCAGAACGCTTCTGGGCAGATCACGCACATGTCCCTGACTGGCCGCCACCTCATAGTTGGAGCCCAAAAACTTTTTTATGGTCTTTACTTTCGCAGGCGACTCCACAATCACCAAATATTTAGCCATAGCAATTCCCCATTTCGCTGAATATTTTATTTCCACGGACAACGAGCCAAAGTCGTGCCTGCACCACCCTGGCAACTGCCGCGAGGATGAAATATCCCGTAGCTTGCCGCGGGGTATTTCACTAACGTGCAACACTATACACCAAATTTTCGATACTGACAAGAGCGAATCTTTTGTTTTTTTCTTTACGGTTTTAAGATTCTCATATAATAACCGCCGCCGATCTGTCCTGCATGGCCGTCTGCGCACAGCTCCAAAAGTGTTTTGAAAAGTACGGGAAACTCTATGGTTTTTCCATATTTTACCTCAAATCTATGTCGGATCTCTTCTGCCGCAAGAGGCTGGAAATCAAGCGCTCCCAAAACCTCCCCCAAAACGCCGTCCAGAAAAACGAGCCTCGTCTGTTCCTCCCTTCCTTCTGTCCGTCCTCTCCCCTTCGTCCCCAAAAGCTCTTCCAGAAGCTCCTCCGGCCCATTCACCAGCCCGGCCCCCTGTCTGATCAGACGGTTGCATCCGCTGCTTAACGGATCGGTGGCGCGTCCCGGCAGGGCATAGACCTCCCTGCCCTGCTCAAGGGCCATATCCACCGTAATAAGCGTGCCGCTCTTCACTCTGGCCTCAATCACCAGCACCGCATCGGAAAGACCGCTGATAATACGGTTCCTTGGCGGAAATTGCAGGGCTCTCGGCTCCGTCCCCGGCGGATATTCGGAACAGACGCCGCCTTTTGCAAGCAGCGTCTCATAAAGGCTTCCGTTTTCCTTCGGATAGCAGACGTCCACGCCGCACCCCAGAACCGCCATGGAATATCCGCCTTCCCTCAAGGCGCTCTCCTGCCCGATACCGTCTATGCCTCTGGCCATGCCGCTGACAACCTCTACCCCCGCCCCCGCAAGCGCCGCTCCAAACCGGGCCGCCATGTATCGGCCGTACTCGGTGCAGTCCCTTGCGCCGATTAAGGCCACCGCCCGCTTTTGATCAGACGGCAGCCTGCCCGCGTAATACAGGGCCAGGGGACTGTCCGGGATTTTGGAAAGGCGCTTTGGAAAAGCCGCCTCCCCCTGCGCTACAAGCCCGATTCCCCTCTCCCGCATCCGCCCGTATTCCTGCTCCGGATCACAGGCCTTACTGCTTTCCGTCAGCCGGGCCGCCCTTTTTCGATAGCGTTGCGCCAGCCTGTCAGCCAGCCTTCCCGAAAGGGCCAGGGCAAATATCTCCCGGGCCGTGCCAAGCCCGAAAAGAGCGCGCAGAAAGCTTCTGTTTCCCGCACCCGCAGCCTGTATCAGCCAGTGGAGACAGGCCTTTTCCTCTTCTGTTTTTTTCTCTCTCTTGTCCAACTGATCCAATCCTTATCCCTCCCTTCTGCATTCACAGCTTACAGCGTATGCTGCCGCCAGTATTTCCGATCTGACTGCCTGTAGCAGATCGCCTCGGCCAGATGGATTTCCCCGATCCTGTCGCTGTCGTCCAGATCGGCAATGGTTCTGGCTGTTTTCAGGATGCGGTGATACGCTCTGGCGGAAAGCTGCATACAGGAAAACATCCGCTCCATATAGCGAAGCTCGCCTTCCCCGAGAAAACAGTATCGCTCCACATCCGCCGCGTTCATGTCCGCGTTAAACCGAAGTCCGGTTCCGGCAAACCGCTCTTCCTGCCTTTCTCTGGCCGCCATGACCCGCTTTCTCACCTGCGCGCTGTCCTCCCCCTTTTCCCTGGCGGTGATATCGGAAAAGCCCATGGGCAGCGCTTCCACACAAATGTCCATTCGATCCAGAATGGGGCCGGACACCCGGCTCAGATAACGCTTCACTTCGTAAGGCGTACAGCGGCATCTTTTCCTGTCCGGATAAAACCCGCAGGGACAAGGATTCATGGCGCCCACCAGCATAAAATCCGCGGGGTAGACGTAACTGCCGCTGCTTCTGGCAATCTGCACCTGCCTGTCCTCCAGAGGCTGTCTTAAAATATCCAGCGTCTCCCGTTTAAACTCGGGTAGCTCGTCCAGAAAAAGAACGCCCCGGTGGGCCAGACTTATCATTCCCGGTTTGGGAATGCGCCCGCCCCCGGTAAGCGCCCGGCCCGTCACCGTATGATGGGGATGTAAAAAGGGCCTTGTGGTCTTTAACGAACCAGCCGACTGTAAAAGACCGCAGATGCTGTAGACTGTGGAAACCTCCAGGCTTTCTTCCAAAGACAGCGGCGGCAGAATCGACGGAATCCTTCTGGCCAGCATGGTTTTACCCGATCCGGGCGGCCCTATGATGAGCAGATTGTGGAAACCAGCCGCGGCCACCTCGGCCGCCCGCTTTAAGGCGCACTGCCCGTTGATGTCGGAAAAATCAGGCTCTTTTTCCCGGACGGCGGACACAGGTTCCTTTCCATCCCCTTCTTCCGGCACGACGGGAACCGGCCTCTTTTCGGCCCCGCTTTCAAAAAAGGCCTCCTGTCTTTCCCCCCGCAGGACGGCCGACGCCTCCTGTATGCGGGGTACGCCGACGCACTCTATCTCCCGTACCAGCGCGCCTTCCCACCGGTTGTCCGCCGGCAGAAAACATTTCCTGATTCCCTTTGCCGACGCCTCCCTTACAATGGGAAGTACGCCCTTTACCGGCTTTAATTCCCCTGACAGCCCAAGCTCCCCGAGAAACAGTATCCCTTCCACCATTTCCCTTTTCAGCTCTCCCAGAGCGGTCATAATCCCAACTGCCACAGGCAGATCAAACATTGTGCCGTTTTTGGGCAGATCCGCCGGAGAAAGATTCACGTTGATGCACACGGGCGGCAGTTTTACCCCCACGTTTTTTAAGGCTACCTTCACCCGCTCTTTCGCCTCCCGCACCTCGGATCCGGGAAGGCCCACGATCTGAAAACAGGGCAGTCCCTGAGAAACGTCCACCTCCACCTGAATCAGGCGGCTTTGCACGCCGTAAACAACTCCCGATAAAATTGTAATGAGCAAACACTTTTCCTCCTTTTACCCATATTTTTGCGTAATTTCTGTTTCTTTGAAACTCTGCGGCGAAATGCCTGAAAATGATAAAAAGAATATACAAAGATTTCAGATAGCTTTATCATGCAGCAACGGGGGCTTTTTGTCAAGCCCCCGCCTCGCTTATTTCCTGAATATTTATATCGGCCGCCTGCCCCGCGCCTAGATAATCGGTATTTCCACGTACTCGGCTTCCTCCAGCTCAATGCCGTTTCTTTTCAGAAGATCCATATCCATCACATGGCGGTTGTCCAGCGTCTTCATAATATCCTTAATCTCCAGATCTTCATACAGATCCATGTCCGCCAGATCAATGATGGTGTTGTCCTTAAACATCAGCACCATGGGCCGCAGCACATCCGCCTCGTTTGCCGCAAGGACAAGCGCCTTCTCGCCGGTGTTCAGCTCCACGCTGACGCCGGGCACCAGAATATTGATGGACTTAATCAGCGCCTCCACCACCTTGCTGTGGAAAACCTCAGGATTGTTTAAAAGGTATTTAAGCGCCTCCACCTCGGAAGCCGGTTCCTCGTCAAACTTCATGGCGGTCATTTTATCATAGGTCTCCGCCACCGCCAGCACTCTTGCGCCGTTCACCAGCCTGATGGATGAAATATCTCCTCCCGTCCGCAGGCTTACAAGCATCTTGTGGGCCTGAGAACAGATCCGCCTGATATTCGGCCTTGCGGAAAAAGATGTGTCCAGAAGGGCATGTCCCGCCTCCACCCGGCTGTCCGTCGTCATATCAATCAGGGGGCCGCCCGCCGCTTCCTCCTCTTCAAAACGCATGATCTTTCCGATGTCATGGACAAGCGCAGCCTGTACCGTCTCCATCTGTTCCTCCACCCTAATATTCATAACATGTGTTATCATAGCGCAGAGAATCGCCACGTTGAGAGAATGCTTATATATGTAATCTTCCTTGCTGCGCAGGTTCTGCATGAAATTGATTCTCGCATCCAGATGGCCGTAATTTTTGATAATGTTGGAGGCAATCATCTGAATCCGCTGGGCACGCCCTGTATCCACAATGCTGTCCAGCTCCTCCCGAATGGAGAACACGCACATGGTCTGAAACCGCTCAAACTCCACGTCCGCCCTGGTCATGGGCGGAACGGGCTCCGCCGGCTCCAGAATAAAAATCCCGAGCAGGCCGAAATTCTTCACGCTGTTAATACCCTGCATGGTCAGCTTGGAGTTCCGCTCATAGAGCAGAACACCGTTTTTATTATAAATAGGACGCGCCAGTCTCATTCCTGTCTTTAAATCTTCGCTCTTTACAAAACGCATTGTCCTTTCCCCTCCAATCCGGCGTTACACCATGCCAAAGGCCTCGTATCCCTCCTTCAGCTTTTCCAACGCCCTTTTCTCTATTCTGGATACATAGCTTCTGGAAATGCCAAGCCTGTGGCCGATTTCCCGCTGGGTAATCTCTCTGCCGCTCCCAAGGCCGTACCGCAGCATAATGATCTCCCGTTCCCTGTCCGAAAGCCTGTCGGCAATCAGGTCTGTGAGCCTGTGAAGCTTATCCTCCACTTCCATTCTGTCCACAACGTCCACCTGATCCTGTTCGATCACGTCAAGCAGACTGATCTCATTCCCTTCCCTGTCCGTACCGATGGGTTCGTACAAAGAAACCTCTCTGGAAGTCTTTTTCTTTGCCCGAAGAAGCATCAGGAGTTCATTGTCTATACAACGGGAAGCATAAGTGCTTAGCTTCCCCTTCCCTGCATCAAAAGAATCAATGGCCTTGATCAGACCGATGGTGCCGATGGAAATCAGATCCTCCATGTCCTCGTCCACGTTCTGATATTTTTTGGCGATATGCGCCACCAGACGTAAGTTCCGCTCTACCAGAATACCCTTGGCCTCCCCGCGCTCTCTTTCGCTCCCCGTCTTAAGGCGTCCTAGGTAGACGGCCTCATCCTTCGCAGAAAGTGGCTGACTGAATGTTTTCAAAAGGAGCCTCCAAAGTCCATTTACTCTATTCTATGACCCGGCGGCTTCCCAAGTGCCTTTCCATCTGTCCCAATTAATTTCTCTACTATTATAATATCTTTTTCTTTGCGTTTATTATATCATTCAAACGTCAAAAATACAATCCTGTTCTGTTCTGTGCCCCGGCACGCCGCCGCCCGGCAGGCGCCGGCCGCCCCTGAAAACAGTCAGTCTGTATCGGGACGCCGCCTGCAGGTCAGAGGAGAAATTCCGCAAAAATCACATTGCTCACATCAATCCCCCGAGGCGTCAGCGCAAGCCTGCCCTTGTCCCGAAAAAGCAGGCCCTGCGCAGTAAAGGACGCAAGCTGCTTCCCGTAGACTTCCTCCATGGGCTTTCCGAAAAGACGCTTAAATTCTTCCGTATCCACCCCCCGCATAAGCCGCAGGCCGAGAAACATAAATTCCTCCATCTGCTCTTCCAGCGTAAGTATCTGCACTTCCCGCCGTTCCCCGCTCTCCACACAAACCGCATAGGCCGCATGGTCCTCCGGATTTTTCCAGCGCACGTTGTCAACCATGGAGGATGCCCCCAGTCCAAAACCCGCGTAATCGCCTCTCTTCCAGTAAACCTTATTGTGGCGGCAGGCAAAGCCCTCCCTCCCATAGTTGGATATCTCATAGCGGCAGTATCCCGCCTCCGCCAGATATTCCCCGGTAAGGGCATACATCTCCCGATCCTCCTCCTCTGTCGGAAAGGTGTAGCCGGATTGGTTTACATAAAGCGGAGTCCCCTCCTCCAGAATCAGACTGTAGGCAGAAATATGCTCCGGCAAAAGCGCCGTCACCCGCTCCAGCGTCTTTTTCCAGGAAACGCTGCTCTGACCGGGCAGTCCCGACATCAGGTCGATATTGATATTGCCAAAGCCCGCACCCCGCGCCAGTTCATAGATTTCCAGAAAATCACCGTAGCTGTGGATCCGCCCGATGCGGGCAAGCTCCTCGTCCTCCGTGGACTGCAGTCCTATGCTGAGACGATTAATACCACTTGCTATGTAACTTTCCATCTTCTCCGGCGTAACCGTACCCGGATTACATTCCATGGTAATCTCCACGTCCGGGGCCATGATAAAATTCTTTCTGATCCGCGCCAGAATCCGTTCCACCTCCCCGCCGGAAAGCAGGGACGGCGTACCGCCGCCCAGAAAGATGGAGATCACGGTGTGATCTCCATAAAATATCGACTGTTTTTCTATTTCGCGAAGCAATAGGTTTACATAACTTTCCATTTCCTTCCTGCCCGACGGAGCGGAAAGGAAATCACAGTACAGGCACTTTCTGACACAGAACGGAATGTGAATATAAATACTCAGCTCTCTCATATTATCCTCCATGCCGCAGAAACCGTGCGCTCGTTCAAACTCATTTGTCGTCCAGCTTCAGCACGCTCATAAAGGCGCTCTGCGGAATTTCCACATTGCCCACCTGACGCATCCGCTTCTTGCCTTCCTTCTGCTTTTCAAGCAGTTTCTTCTTACGGGTGATGTCTCCTCCATAGCACTTGGCAAGAACGTCCTTTCTCATGGCCTTAACCGTCTCTCTGGCTATGATCTTGCCGCCCACCGCCGCCTGAATCGGAATCTCGAAGAGATGTCTGGGAATCTCCTCCTTCAATTTCTCGCACATTTTCCTGCCCCGCTCGTAAGCGCTGTCCGCATGGACGATAAAGGAGAGGGCATCCACTTCCTCGCGATTGATCAGAATATCCAGCTTCACCAGCTTGGACTGCTCGTACCCTTTCAGCTCATAGTCAAAGGAGGCATACCCTCTGGAGCGGGACTTTAAGGCGTCGAAAAAGTCATAAATAATCTCGTTTAACGGCAGCTCGTACTTCAACAGGGCTCTGGACGCCTCAATATACTCCGTGCTGATATAACGGCCTCTCCGCTCCTGACAAAGCTGCATGATGGGGCCGATAAACTCCGTCGTCACCATGATCTCCGCGCTGACCACCGGCTCTTCCATATAGTCGATCTCCGAGGGATCGGGCAGATTGGAGGGATTGGTCAGTTCAATCATTTCGCCGTTCGTCCTGTATACCCTGTAAATAACGCCGGGCGCGGTAGTGACCAGATCCAGATTGTATTCTCTCTCCAGCCGCTCCTGAATAATTTCCAGATGCAAAAGTCCCAGAAATCCGCAGCGGAAACCAAATCCAAGGGCAATGGAAGTCTCCGGCTCGTAATTCAGGGAAGCGTCGTTTAGCTTAAGCTTCTCCAGCGCGTCCCGCAGATCCGGGTATTTTGCGCCGTCCGCCGGGTACATGCCGCAGTAAACCATGGAATTTACCTTTTTGTAGCCGGGAAGGGGCTTTTCACAGGGATTTTCCACATCCGTAACCGTATCGCCCACGGCGGTGTCCTTCACATTCTTAATGGAAGCGGTAAGATACCCCACCATGCCTGCCGCAAGCTCGTCGCAGGGTATGAACTGTCCCGCGCCGAAATATCCAACCTCCACCACCTCCGCGGCGGCGCCGGTAGCCATCATCCTGATTTTCGTGCCTTTCCTGACCCGGCCTTCCTTGATGCGGCAGAAAACGATCACACCCTTATAGGAATCGTACACGGAGTCAAAGATAAGGGCCTGCAAAGGGTTGTCCGGGCTGCCGCCGGGGGCGGGAATCTTCTCCACAATAGCCTCCAGCACATCTTCGATTCCAATGCCGTTCTTGGCGGAAATTAGCGGCGCGTCCTGGGCCTCAATGCCGATCACGTCCTCGATCTCCTCTTTCACCCGCTCCGGCTCTGCACTTGGCAGATCAATCTTATTTATCACCGGAAAAACGTCCAGATCGTGATCCAGCGCAAGATATACATTGGCCAGCGTCTGGGCCTCGATTCCCTGCGCGGCGTCCACCACCAGAATCGCCCCGTCGCAGGCCGCCAGCGCGCGGCTCACCTCATAGTTAAAATCCACATGGCCGGGCGTGTCAATCAGGTTGAAAATATATTCGTTGCCATCCTTGGCCTGATAGACAATGCGGACAGTCTGGGCCTTGATGGTGATGCCCCGCTCCCGCTCCAGCTCCATATTGTCCAGTATCTGATCCTGCATCTCGCGGCTTGTAAGCAGCCCCGTCTTCTCTATGATCCTGTCCGCCAGCGTTGACTTACCATGGTCAATGTGGGCGACAATGCAAAAATTTCTGATTTTACTCTGATCCATTGTTGACATACTGTTATCCTCTCCGACATTGCCTGTTCAGCCCGCGCCATTCGCAAAATCGCGAGTTTGGTCTGGCTGAACTGTTAAAATAGTATATCAAAAAGAATTACGGATGTCCACACCAATCCCCCTTACTGCCGCTCCGGCTCTGTTCCTCCAAAGACAAGGTCCAGCACGTGGGCAAGGGGTTCGCAGGCATTGCGGATTTCCTCCTCCGTATTGTTCTGCGCCCCCAGCTCGATTAGAAGCGATTTCGGACACAGATGCATATTGTAGCGGTAGGCTTTCAGATAGATTCTTCTGGCAATGCCGGGATAGTATTCGTTACAGGCGGCCTGCATCTGAAAGGACAGGGCCAGATTATCCGCAAGATAAGGGTTCTCCAGCTGTTCAATCGCTCCTTTCTTCGTGCGGCACAAACCGTTGAAAAACATAAACTGCGCGGTGGGGCGGCCCTGAATGTCCGTCACCAGGCGTCTGTCCTCCGGCATGGCGTCTCTGTGCAGGTCAATCACCGCCTCGATGGACGGATACTGCTCAAGAACAGCCTCAATGGCAGGCAGAGAATTGCTGTAGGCATAATCCCTCTCCTGATCGTAACAGTCCGTATTATGTATCACATTGTAACCGTATTGTTCCCGCAAAAGTGTGGCCAGATACTCTCCCGCTCCCAGAATGCCGCTGTTTTCATCCCCGGGCGTCGAATCCGAAAAATATTCTCTGGAATGGGTGTGGTAAATCAGGATCTGCGGTTCATCCGCGCTTCCCTGTATCCGCATGTCTTTTTCCCGCAGCGCATCCGCCCGCAAAAGCTCCTCTCCCGCCACAGTTGTGCTGTCTACGGCATAGAACGCCTTAATTAACGCCTCATAGTCAGACAGCTCTTCCCATTGATAGCGGTAGCTCTTTTCCTCTACCGGCGTAAAGGTCGGCTCCTGTACCTCCTCCGCCTCCGCTTCCGCTTCCTGCTCCTGCTCCTTTTCCTGCGCCGATAAATAGCTGCTGTTTTCTTTTAAAAAAGCGGATTCCAGGTTTTTTTCCAGATGCATGGCGTCATCTCCATAGTCCAACGCCTCCTCCGGCAGCCCTTTGTGATCCTCGTCGCTTCCTTCCGACAGGAAAATTTTATCGTAATCGCTTTCCGTCACGCTCTCCTCCCCGTTTTCCCACGCAAAAAGCAGCCCCGGATATTGAGAGAGCAGGCCTTTCAAAAAAAAGCTGTCCCCGGACATCCGGCGGCTTCCTTCACACATTCTGCGGATACCGGGCAGGTAGGGTTCCATGACAAGCTGCTGCGCCGTTTCAAGAAACGGCAGGGAAGTCTCCGTTTTCTCCTTCTCCCGGAAAAGCTCCATGCATCCGCATACAAAAGATATTATAACAATTGTTATTAATATTATTTTCAGTCCCTTTCCACTCTTGCACATATTAAGATATATGCGCCGCGGACGGGACTTCATTCCATCTCTTCTTCTCAGAAATTCAAAGCGCCGTTAATGCCGTCGCAAATGATGTGGCTGATCTGACGAATCTGCTGATCCACATCCTTGGTTGTGACGTACATATTATTCAATTCCTTAAGGGTAGCCGGGCGTTCTCCCATGGCGTCCCCCACAATGGTAGCCGCATCCACCACCGTCGGCACTCCAAGCGCCAGCACGGGAATGTGCAGCGTCTCTTCCGTGATGGCATTTCTGTGATTGCCCACACCGGAGCCGGGATGAATCCCCGTGTTGGTAATCTGGATCGTACGGTTAAGCCGCTTGGTGGAACGGGCCGCCAGCGCGTCTATCACGATTACCTGATCGGGCTTTGTTTCCCCGATTACCCCCTTGATAATTTCCGCGGACTCCATGCCGGTCTTTGCCATAACTCCCGGCACCAGACTGCTGACCAGATGCATTTTTGTCCGATTATAAGCCACTTTTCCGTATTCCATCACAATATGCCTGTTTACAAAGAGATTATCCACCACATTGGGCCCGAGGGAATCCGCCGTCACCTCCCGGTTTCCAAGTCCCACCACCAAAATGGACTGTTCCTTATCGGGATTTGGCAAAATGCTTCTGATTTCCTCCGCCAGAATCCCGGAAATTTCCTGATGATAATCCTCCTCCGGTTCAGTCATGGCGGGCGCCTCCAGCGTGATGTAGGTCCCCATGGGCTTCCCAAGCGCCCTGGCGCCGTTCTTCGTCTCTATCACCACCCGGGTAATGTGCACGTCACTCTCCTCATCATAGCGTTCCTCCACGGCAACCCCGTGAAGTCCGGACTCACTTTCTCCGACACTTTCTCTGGCTTCCAACGCCAAGTCCGTCCTGACATTCGACCAGCTTTCCATACCGATATCCATTCCTTTCCGTCCTGACAAGCCTGCATTCCATACTACAGCCGCTTACTTTTCTGTTGCAGCTATTATATTTTATGCGCCTTTTTTCTGCCTGCCCATTTTCTTTTCTATTTTTTGCAAAAATAAACAAAATATGTATTGACATCCCCATTTCCATATTCTAAAATAATATGCGTGTCTTTCCATTAAATCGTCCGTGTCCGGTTTTAATGAGACACGTCCTTATATATCCTTATACATTAAGAGGAAATAGAGTCATTTTAAAAGTAAAACGTTATTGTTTTGAATGGAGGAAGTTATGGCTAACATCAAATCTGCAAAAAAGAGAATTCTGGTAAACAGAACCAAGGCTGACAGAAACAAGTCCATCAAGTCCGGCGTTAAGACAGCGATCAAGAAAGTATACGCTGCCATCGAAGCAAAGGACAAGGAAGCTGCACAGAGCGCGCTGCGCGCCGCTATTTCCACGATTGACAAGGCAACCAAAAAGGGCGTTTATCACAAGAATACCTCTGCCAGAAAGGTTTCCCGCATGACCCTTGCCGTAAACAAGATGGCGTAAGGATTCCTGACTGTATAAATGAATAGAATGAACGCGCAGTAAAAGCCCCGCAGAATGTTCTGCGGGGTCTTTTTTCGTGAAAACGGCAAAGCGTTCAGAGCCTGCATGGCTGCATGCCTACCTGCTGTGACCGCCTCCGCCGTGATGGCCTCCTCCGCCTCCATGACTGCGGCCGCCTCCGCCTGAAACGCTGGTAGATTCAATCTTGCGGCTTGTTACGGTCTTTCGCAAAAATCTGTCCTCAGACACCGGGAAACGGGGCTGCCGCCCGGCCACATAGGTAACGGCAGTGGTTGTCTTTTTTCCCCCTTTGGAGCTCCAGTTAAGAGCAATAAATATAACACATGATATGATTCCGGCCAGTAAAGGCAAAAATCCAGGCACATTCATATGAAACAACCGCCATCCCAACATATCATGGTAAAAATCATTGACATAGGTTTTGTAGGCCCGATAAGGGTTCTCCTCCACATACCGGTATACATTGTCCAACAGATGGTCGATATCGTCGGTATAATAGGCGTCCCTCGCTCTGCCGGTAGTGCAAAGCCATGTATGTATCCGGCCGTCGTCCTCTCTGGACCAGTTATCCACCAGCATCACGCCGTCCCCGTCCGGCCTGTCGTATCCAAATCCCTTCTCTTCCCACTGCCGCTCCGCATACACCCTCACATACTCGCTGGAGTCCACCCCGGGCTCGACAGCCCTCGCATATTCCTCCAACGGCTCGTTCAGGGTAACAAGCACTATGTCGCAGCCCGTCTGCTTCTCCCGTCTGGCAATCAGGCTGCGCAGTTTCTCCTCCTCTTCACCGGACAGCACATCCGCATAATCAAAGACCCGTTCCTTCGTCTGACACGCCGTATTTGTCCTCTGGTAATCCACTGCCTTTGCAATGCTCCAGTGTCCGGCGTGAAGCACTATGGCAAGAAGGCCGACCGCTGCAAATATGATATAAATCCATTTAAAATAACAAAGGTAATCTTTCACCGTCAACGCCCTTCCTTTCTACAAAATCTCAAGCACATGAACCGCCAGAGAGCATATTGCCGTCACCATGACAAATACCGACGCGCCATAGGCAAGCACCTTTGCTCTGGAGACGGGAGTGACGCCGACTACCTTTCCCGTCTGCCCGTTGACATGATACTGATATGTTTTATCCCGATAGCGATACACATACTGCCACACAGGCATCAGTGCATAACAGGTATCTTTTTTATGGATTCGCAGATTTTTATGATAAGGACGCACGGTAGCGTATCCCGTCAGCGACCCCTGCAAAAGATTCTCCGAGGCTTCTCTGACCTTACCCTCCGCTCTGTCCGCAAGCTCATCCTCGCGCTGATTATACCTCTCGCTCAGAAAGCCCGACATATATTTCGGTTCAAAGTCCGTAAGCTCCTGATAGCGATAGGGCTCCATCAGATCCATGACGCCGTCTTCCATCACATAGGAAGCATCCACCGGAACCCTCTCAAAGTCGGCCTCCATCTTACGGCCAACCTCGTAATAGGAAGTCTCCGTATACTCCATATTCCCGTTTCTCCAGGTTCGTATTCGGGTGCCTTCCCCGGCAAAATCATAGTTCGCGTCATAATCATAGAGCCAGAAAGGCACATAGACGCCCTCCATCTTTTCCAGACTTTTCGCAGACAGGAAATCCGCCGGCGCAAAGAGACGGTTCTTTAATTCCTTCTCCAGATGCGCCACCGCCAGTTCCCTGCTCACACGGAAGGGAAGAATCAGGCCGGGTTTAAACGGCTCTTCCACCCTCTCGTCAAATATCAGATAGGTGCCGCAGTGTTCGCATCTGCATGCGGAAGTGTACTCTGACAGCTGTATGGGCGCGCCGCAGTTCACACACTGCACCAGCGAGTTTCCCCCGACCTTCTCCTCGCTGTCGATGCTCTCGCAGTGAGGACAGTACATTTTTCCCTTGTCCGGCGCGTACACCGTGTTACCGCCGCAATTTTTACATTTAAACAGCATATTTAAAGCTTCCCCCTGTTTTTTCTTTTACTATTCTATCAGATATGAGCTGGAATTGATATCCTTATTTCGGTATCGCCTCATCCCGGGCTGCGTTGCGTCTTTTTATGATCGTCATAAGACAAAACAAAACAAATACCGCCGTAACGCCCACGAGAAGAATTGCCGCCGCCGGATTCCCCTCCCCAAAAATCAGTCCCAGAGCCGCCCGCAGGCTTTCTACCCCGAAAAAGGCAAAAATCAGAAAAGACAGCTTTTTCAGAATACCGGCCGGTATCCGGCTTTTCAAAACCACTCCTGCAATCAGACCAAGCAGATCCGCCAGAATCAGGCCAAGCGTACATCCCAGAAATACATAACACGCGCTATATATATTGTGATTGGTGTAGGCCGCTGCCAGTGTAATCGCGGAGAGCTGTGTTTTGTCTCCCAGTTCCCCGATAAAGAAGGAAAGAAAAATAGCGATAATCGGGCCAAACCTGCTTTTTACATCCTTCTTTGTCTCCTCTTCCTCTCCTTCTTTTAAGGTGCTGTAGGCAAACCAGAAAAAGGCAAGAGCCGCCGCCGCCTTGATAAGCCGCATATCCAGATAACTGCCCAGAGCGGCGCCCAATCCGACAGCCAGCAAATTCAGAACTGCCGTAGCCAGCCATGTACCCGTCAGAATGTGGGGAATCTTATACTTTCCCGCCATCGCCACTAAAAGCAGCTGTGTTTTGTCCCCCATCTCCGCAATAAAGATAGTCGCCAGCGCCGTCAGAAAAATCATCATTTCAGAGCCCTCCTGTTTTATCCTCAGTATTTCCACATTTTCACAAAGCCATCTCCCCCCGCCTGCCTTGCAGGGCGCATAAAAAGGGACAGACCCTGTACGGTATCTATCCCTGTTCCTGCTCAATCAGGCACACGCACAGCGCAGCCGTCTATTCTCTCCCGTCCCAACAGTAGGTACAAAGCTTGCATTTATCAATCCCGACGGACTCTATCATGTCATCCAGACGGTGATAACAAAGCGTGGTGAAATTCAGTTTTTCCCTGATCTTTTCCAGCATCTGCGCGTATTCCGTGCTGTCCGGATCCGCATAGACCGCCAGATTCGGGTATTTGTTCTCCCCTTCTATCTCGCTGATCACCCGGCGGGCAATCAGCTCCATCTCCGAGGTAGAACGAGAAAAATTCAGGTATTTACAGCCATAGAGAAGAGGCGGACAGGCAGGCCGGATATGTACTTCCCTGGCGCCGCTCTGATAGAGAAACTCCGTAGTCTCCCTAAGCTGTGTACCCCGCACAATGGAATCGTCTATCAAGAGAAGCTTTCTGTCCTTAATCAGATCATGCACGGGAAGCAGTTTCATTTTTGCGATCAGGTTCCTTTTGCTCTGAATGGTGGGCATAAAGGAACGCGGCCATGTAGGAGTATACTTGATAAAAGGCCGTGAAAACGGAATACCCGACTCATTGGCGTACCCAATGGCATGGGCCGTGCCCGAATCCGGAACGCCCGCCACGATATCCGGCTTCGCATCATCACGTCTGGCAAGCATAGCGCCACAGCGATAACGCATTTCCTCCACGCTCACTCCCTCGTAGGAAGAAGAGGGGTATCCATAGTAAATCCACAAAAAGGTACAGATCTTCATATCCTTACCCGGCGCCGCCAGCGTCTGCGCGCCCTCCGGGGTGACAATGGCAATCTCTCCGGGGCCAAGTTCCCGCTCCGGCACGTAGCCCAGATTCAAATAGGCAAAGCCTTCAAAGGATACGCAGAAAGCATTCTCCTTCTTCCCCACAGAAACCGGCGTGCGCCCCAGCCGGTCTCTGGCCGCCAGAATACCCTTCGGCGTCATGAGCAGTATAGTCATGGAGCCGTCTATCAGCTCCTGTGCATACTGAATGCCTTCGATCAGGTTGTCCCTTTGATTGATCACCGCCGCCACAAGCTCCGTGGCGTTAATGTCTCCTCCGCTCATCTCAAGGAAATGGCCCTTGCCGTGTTGAAAAATCTCCGCCACAATCTCATCCTTATTATTAATCTTACCCACAGTGGTGATGGCGTAGGTGCCATGGTGAGAGCGGATAATCAGCGGCTGGGGCTCATAGTCCGAAATACAGCCTATTCCCAGCGTGCCGTTCATCTTGTTTACGTCCTTGTCAAATTTCGTGCGAAAAGGCGTATTTTCGATATTATGGATTGCCCTGTTAAAACCCTCCTTCTCATCATACAGCGCCATACCGGCCCGTCTGGTCCCCAGATGGGAATGATAATCCGTCCCAAAAAACAAGTCAAAGATACAGTTTTCCTTCGATGCCACTCCAAAAAAGCCGCCCATATTTTCCTCCATCTAATTTGTATATATTTCACAACCGCACCTGCCGCCTTCCTTAACGCGGTGCAGTACCTTCTGTGCCTGTCTGTAAATTTCCTTATAGCTCTCGCCGGGTTCGCCAAGGGCCGCTCCCGCGCTGAGCGTCACACGGGGAAGTTCATTCCCGCCATGCAGAAGCTTATCGTTCACCACCGCAATCCGGCGGCGGATACCGCTCACCTGATCGGCGGACAGCCCCTCGATCCAGATTCCGAAGGAATCCTCCGACAGCCTCCCGATGCCATCCCCGCCCCTGAAATTTTTCTGCAATGTATCGAATACATTCTGTAAAACCCGGTCTCCCGTTTCCCTGCCAAAGTTTTCGTTGATCTCCTTCATGCAGTCCACATCCACCAAAAGAAGGCAACCATGCGCGTGCCCGCCTGTCAGTGCATTTTCCACTATCTTTTCAAATGCGCCTTTATTTGCCGCGCCCGTAAGCGCGTCCCTCTGCCATGGACTGTAGTTTCTCACGGCAGATCTGCCCTGCGTTTCTTCCTCTGCCGCAAAACGCCGCAGTATATTCAGCACCGCGCTGCTCCTCCTTTGCTGCCTCTTTCTTTTATCTTACTGTATGTGCGGGCGGTTTGCAATTCCCTTTTTATCTTAAAGTCTTTCATTCCCTGTCTTTTCCACAACGCTGCATCATCATAATTACCTCCACCCCTCTCGAGTGTGCAATAATCAACTTGATTTGTGATCTACTCTTTACTACGGCATTCTCTGCCAACTGTAATTTTATCATAGTTTGTTGTTTTCGGTTAGATTCTCAATGCACATATGCCATGTGCTTTTCTATCAGTTCTTTACGGTATCCCGTGAAACCGGCAGTTCTTCCCATTTATCAGCAAAAGCTCAATACCTGCGATACTCCTGATATACTTCAGATTTACGATATAGGAACCATGATTAGAGGCAAACGCCCTCTCATCCAGTCCATCCCATATCTCTCTGCGTATCATATTCGTCTTATAATCCGTTTCTTTTGTGTGGACAACCGCCTGCCGCCCCGTTTTTCTATAATACAAGGATATCATCAAACTTCAGGCTGTACCGGCTGCGGCGATACTGAAAGAAAAAACTCTGATCCGTCATGTCTAAATATGTTTCCGCTTTTAAGAGCAGAAGCCGTAGTCGTTCCTCCGTAATAGGCTTCTTTATGTAGTCAAAGGTAACAGCCTCGAAAACATCCGGCATATATTTGGTATAAAATTTTTTTTATTCTTTGCTGTCTTCAACCAGTTTGTCTGCCTGTGAATACAATTTATATTCAACCGCATAATCAATCATCCGCATGACATAGAGCCTGATTCTCTCAATATCCTGCGGCTTATCATCACATCCTGTAATTCTCATACCGTCCTCATTTGCAATCTTTTAATGCCTTCGGCCGAACTGTTCAATCATCTTACTCCCAAACACCAATAAAATCGTGCAACAGAGCAGAAATATCATGGAGGCGTCCTCTTTTATATAAAATAAACCCGCTAATAATATCAGCAAACTCAAAACCGTACAGATAA
The DNA here is from genome assembly GCA_009774175.1 of Lachnospiraceae bacterium. Taxonomy (GTDB): domain Bacteria; phylum Bacillota; class Clostridia; order Lachnospirales; family Lachnospiraceae; genus UBA3282. The sequence goes on from VSNG01000005.1 coordinate 160,262, forward strand.
TAAGAAAATATACTTTATTGATTTTTTGCTTTCTATAATCTGCAAAAGCCTCAAAAACTGTGCCTACCACTCCAAATACTGTCATAATTCCTATAAATTTCAGATCGATCACCACAGATTTTACCATTATCAGCGTCAAAAACAATATCAGGCAGGAGGCTATATAACATTGCCAAAATTTTTTGAGATGCACACCGCCCAGATATGAACGAAGCGGAATAAAAAAAGCAAAAAATATAAGCCCTTCCTTAATCATTCCCATACTTAGGCATATCAATAGACTTGAAAAAAATGCTGTTCCAATTTCCAGCATTCGTAACATTCCATAATGATATATGTCATACATGGAATCATCAATAATCTGCCTTTCTCTCAATAACCCCGCCAATCTCGTAGCAATTTTTTCCATAATATATTCCCTCAGCTTTATTTAAGTCTAAGTCATCTTTCCCCTCATATTGCAAAATGTCAAAAATACGGTTCAGAATGTAAAAATCACTTCGGATACAGGATGGCTGAAGCCCGGAATATCCCCGTGCCGGATGACAAGATCCCCGTTATACTTCCCAACAGCTTTTCTTACGGATACAAGGCCATACCCATGCAGTTCCCCCGGCCCCTTGCTGCTCCTTATGGTGCCGTCACCATGTTCCACGATCTCCCCGACAGCCTCATCACTGTGCCCGGATTCCAGCAGAGAGACGACGACAAATCCGATGTTGGAGCCGTGTTCCAGGGAACGGCTGTATGCACCATAAATGACGTATACGGAAATCATCGGGGCGATGAACAGTTCAAGTTTATCATGCCGACCTGCTTTGTATCCTTCTGCACGCCGAATGAAAAACCTCGCGGAAGTCCTTCCTTTCAATCGGTTTTGAGAGGAAACGGAAAGGTTCGGTGCAGAACAGCTCCTTCAGATATTCCTCATGGG